>NZ_JASHJA010000077.1:0-3952 GCF_030733445.1 Bacillus sp. MMSF_3353 | reverse complement strand
ATATTAATTCTAATGTTTTTATTTATTTTAATTTCTAAAACAAGATTTATTAAATATATTACTTTGCATCTATTTGTAACTTTTTAGGGAGGCTTAGCATATTTTCTAAAAGATTCCCTAATTTTTTATATAATTTGGCATAAATCATATTTTAAACAATCGATTAAAATATGATTCAATCAGTTATATGACTACAGTGACCTTTGCTATTCAACAAAATTGTTCAATAATATTGAATTAATTTTTTCTAAATTATCTATGTTCTTTAAAATCTTCGTCCCCCTTTTCAACTATTGTACAATCTATATTTTGTTCTAACATCTGTTCTATTACTTTTAACGACTCTTGAAATCCTTCACCCTAATTACTAGTAAAATTAATAAACGTCTAGATCTATTGCCCCCCTTTTCATCTTCCTATACACATCTACATTTCATATCAAATTTATGATGTATATTATTCAGAAATCTGGTCCATACTAATACAAATGAAACCTCAAATTAAGTTTTTTTAGCTATAATTATTTAATATTCAATTAATACATTTCACTTCCCAATATCCTCATTACTTTTCACTTATAAAAATAACCCTGTTCGAGATTCAAAACCCAACAAATAATATCAGTATTTTCCTAAAATTCAAACAACATCTATACAAGCTTTCATACAACATTAAAACGCTACTTTAACGCATAGCGTTCACATACAAATAAAGCTTTTTATTTGCTTTTTAGGCATATGTACTATAAAAACCGTACTTAATTGCTAATTCTATTAATGAAAGCTTTGATTCTATTGCAAATATCTAGTAAAATTCTTATATCAGCAACAAACTTCTAATATTAATAGTTAGTTTTAAAATAGTTTCCTACGTACATTAATGTTGTATAAATACTTGTTCACTTCCAACAATGAACGCTATTAGAACGAATAGCGTTCATTGTTGAAAAAACATTAACGCTAGATGTATAGACTGACTTAATATATAAGTATGTATACAAACAAACTGATATGAGTACAAATGATTAGATGGCTGCCTATAAAAATTTCTACTCTTAAAGGAAAGATCTTTTCAAGAACGAATCAATATCTAACATACAAATAATGGAGGTGTGAAGTTTGGAATATGGATATTTTGCACAAGAAGTAGCAAAACAACTAGATATAAACACCAATACACTTCGCAGATGGTCAATTGAACTAGAAAAAATGGAATATATATTTGAAAGAAATGAGCGTAATCAACGAATTTACTATGAGAATGATATAGATATCTTAAAGCAAATGAAAGAATACTTAAATCAAAACTGGAAACTAGAAGAAGCTGCAACAAGAAGCATGGAAAGTATGGAAAATACTGAAGAGAACGCTCAGAAAACGGATAGCGTTCACGAGGAAAATGAAGTTCAAGTAACGCTCAGAAAACGTTCAGAAACTGATATTTTGATGATTCAAGAAAAATTTTCTCACATGCTTGAGCAACAAGATAAAATTGTACAACAGAACCAAGATATCATTAAATTGTTATTACAGGAACGCTCAGAAAAAGAAGACAAAGATCTACAGATTCAGTTATTACAAGAAAAACTGGATAAAGCAATTGAATTATTAAATGAAGATCGCCAAGAACAGCAAGATAACACCAAAAAAACGTTCATTCAACGTTTATTTAATCTAAATTAAATCAGATATACGTTTTTTATCAAATATATCTAATTGAGCAAAAAAAAGCGGTAGCTACCGCTTTTTTTTTTACTCATCCTTACAACGCGAATACGTAGTTTTGTAAAAAATTTCTATGATTTGTTTTTTTCTCGTTTAATTTCGAAGAGTGTAGTTTTTTACAGCTTGTGTTTTAATTACATAAACTTTCTACTCAAACCATCAAAAAGCGTCATGTCAATGGTAGAGAATACTTATAATTCAGAGGTATGCTCAAAATAGAAAGCTTGTAAAAGCGATTACTGACATATCTTGGTCACAATTTCAAACAATATTGAAATATAAAGTAAAGTGGTGTAGTAAACAATTAGTTGTAATCTCTAAAACATTTGCTTCTAGTCAATTATGTTCCAATTGCAACTATAAAAA
Organism: Bacillus sp. MMSF_3353; assembly: GCF_030733445.1. NCBI lineage: Bacteria > Bacillati > Bacillota > Bacilli > Caryophanales > Bacillaceae > Bacillus > Bacillus sp. MMSF_3353. Next base: position 1,862 of record NZ_JASHJA010000077.1, on the reverse strand, counting down.
CATAGATGCTAAAAATCTAATCATTCGTGAGTAGGATTGTCCTTATTGTGGCACACAATATGATGGAGATCGTAACACAGCGCTCAATCTTAGAAATGAAGCTAACCGTAGGAACTATCGGGATAGCCTACTGAATTAGAGACCGTTAGGCTCCTGTACTTAGGTATCCATTATCACAAGGATACTAAGTGCTCAGTTTTCCAAAGTATATTACTTAACATATCTTATTGGACCCTTCTTATGGATTCCAAAAACTCTATATTGCTAATAGAAACATGTTAATCCTATTTCCTAAAATTAGTTAAGTGTTTTCTTCGCCAATTTTTAGGAAAAATTGACTAATCCTCTAATTTCTTAACCACATAATAAGCCTGTATAGGAAACTCCATGCTTTTTCTAGTCTTCTCTAATTCATTTTGCCAGATTAGATTTTTTCATATAAATGTCATCAATCACAGCATTCATTATTACTAAATCCTATGCGTTATAAACGCTATTATTAAAGGTAATATCTTTACTTCTAAAGTTACATTATGGCCCTAAAGGAAAAGTACTATATTTATGCACTGAATCTATAATGAACGCATAGCGTTCATTATTTACAAAACGTTAAATTAACGTTTTGTAAGCGCTCATAGTGTTTTTTCTTATTGTATTAAAATACTGGCCATCTAATATCCTTACAGATCGTTTCAAGTTCAAAACACTAAACACAAAAATTTTCCATTCTTTAATTTGTTAGGCCGCTATCACATAGTTCCTAGGCCTTTTAGACGATTCGTATCGCTCTTATTGCTAATAAGATATGTACCACAAAAAGAACACGCCCATTAATGTCTATATATCCGTAATCAAACTTTGAAAATAGTCAACTAACATAAACTGTTTTTAATTTAACAGCTACTTTTTTTGTCATGCCACTTTGCTTTAAATACTTGATAACATTATCAATCTCTATGCTTCATTTAGTCAGTTTCGTTATTATAACGTTCATTAATTAGTACAATATAGCCACATACAACTTTATTATGTGGCTATTAATTGATACACCCGTAATCAAATTTTATATATTGATTTAGCATAAATTATGTTCTTTAAACAACCCAGAGTATTGACATTAAAGAGATAAACGCTAAAAAAACGGGTAGCGTTCACATTAAAAATCACTTAACTTAAAGACGATTTTAGCATAACGTCAACTACATATCTCTTTGTCCTTTCTTATGGACCCTGGGATGACCTATATATTTCCAAACCACTTTAATATATTTGTTATCTTAAGATTAGTAATAATAAAACAGCACCATACCATCGCAGCGTTCATTATTACTAATTTATAGCGTTATGAACACTGTTAAATAAAACATATCTATCCTAAATCCACATTATACTTTTAGATATAAATATATCTAGACATATCATATTAATGAACCGAATCCCTTGTGAACGCACAGCGTTCACGTTTTACAAATCGTTAAACTAACGTTTCGAAAGCGTTCATTTTTTTATTCCTACTGTATTAAACATCTTGCGCCTCAAACATCCTTACAGGCTGTTTGAGGCGCAAGATTACTAAATAAAAAAACACTCCATTTCTTATTTGTTAGGTGGCTATTCTCGTAATTCATACACTTTATAAATAAAACACTTCGTTCTTATGATTTAAACTTGTGTTAATACCTTTATCATAATGTGTGTTATAAGAATGAAATTCTCATGAACATCTATAAAACAGCTAAAATTAGGGGATTTCTTGAAATATGCCCTTGGAAGATTATGCTTTGCTTCTTGCAAGTTGATCTCTGTTTAAAGAATTTAATAAGTTATATTTTTACTTCATTTAGTTGAAATTGTTTTTATAA
>NZ_JASHJA010000076.1:0-4317 GCF_030733445.1 Bacillus sp. MMSF_3353 | reverse complement strand
TCCTTATAAGTTAACTGTTGTTCTTTATATACCAACGCAACAGAATTCGGATTCTGAATCACTTGCTGTTCAAATAATTTTTGAACATTATGTTCTGATTTATCAGTAAATTTAAGGTTAATATTCATTATATCGCTCCTTTAATATCATATTTAGCAGTAATCATAGTACTCATATATCTTGATTTACTCTTTCTTAAAATCTAGAATATTATCAATAGATATATAAAACAGGATTAGGTTCCGAAAATTTGATTATTTAATTTATTATCTTCATTAAACGGGTAATTGTTATATTTCTAAACATTAGGGTTAATTTTATCCACCCTTAATACGGTTTATTTCACCGACTAATCAAAATTTTTATATCGCATTTAAAAAATTAATGAACATAAAAACTTTTAGAAAATCCTAAAGGTTTTTATGTTCACTATTAATTTTATTACCCATAGCAATCATTAATTTTTTAGGGTATACACTTAAATATAAAAAATATTATTACTTACAAAATCATGCTTCTGTAATAGAGCTATTATTTACTTGATCGTTTTTAACATATAAAAATTTATTCATAAGTAGTGAAACAATAACTGGCAAAATACCAATAACAAACAAAGTAAACATAAATGTTGTATTAGCAAATAACCAACCAACTAAAAATGAACCTATTCCCATACCACCTATAATTAAAACATCAATAGCTGCAAATACTCTTCCCGAAGCATTGTCAGGAGTTTCTTCCTGAATAATAGTCATAATAGGTGCTTCCGGCAACATAGTAAAAATACCTATAAATAAAACTGCTAAATATGCCACGAAAACATGATTTATTCCACCACAAATAATACAAGCAATAAAAGAACCTAATACGCTTATCCAAATTATAAAAGTAAGATTTTTCTTACCAAAGTGTCCACCTAATAAAGTTCCGATAACACAACCTAATCCATTAATCGCTAAATAATATCCCGTACCTGAACCTTCTTGTCCAGTTATATCAGCAAGATATGGAACAAAAACAAAGACTGATCCAACAACTATATGAATAAAGCATAAAATAATAGAGACAGAAAAAATCTTTTTATTAAATAGAATAAATTTAAATCCCTCTACAATATTATTTAGAGAATCTGAAATTTTAACCTTTTGTTCAGTTTGCAACAATCCATCAAAATTTTGATTGATAGATTTTGGTATAAAACACACTAAAACTAAACAAATTAAATATACTAGAACATTAATTAAAAACGCCCAAAATAAATCGTTTAAACCAACCAATACGCCTCCAATAATAGGAGCTATCATAAGAGAAATTGTACCTAATGAAGTCGTAAGTGTATTCATTGCTAATAATGAATCCTTATCAACTAATTTTTTACCAATTGTCAATCTAATAGGGTAATCTATAGTTCCTACAAACACCTGAAGTAAGGAAACTAGAAGAAACACATATAAAGAATTAATTTTTAAGAAAGAAAATATAATAAGCATTGTCATAGATAGTACATTTAAAAGATTTATAAAAATAATTATTTTTTTCCTCGGAAATCTATCAATTATATAACCAGATATGGGTGAAAAAAGTATATATGGAATTTGTCTTGTAAGACCAAATATCGCAACTCCTGTAGTTCCAAATTGCTGATAAATCAAAGCGGTCATTGCAACTACATAATTCCAATTCGCAATACTTGTTAAGAAACCGGAATATAAAAAACTTTGAAAACCGGGAAAATGAAACGTTTGCTTCAAATACTTAAATAAGTTCATAAACTCTCCTTAAGAATAAATTAATAAAAACTCGCTCAATTCTTGTTTAATTTCATCAAAAAAGATTTTCCCTAAATTAGAAAACTCAGCTTCGTTTTCTAAAATCTCCACACCTTTTTCCAATCTCAAAATAAATTCTTTTTCTAAGTTATCCATTGTTATTTTTTCCTCTTCAGATAAAACAACTTCAGATTCTTTTATTTTAGAAAATACTTTTAAAACTCTCCATAACACATATGTAGCATGTAACGTACCATTTAACCAACGTTTATCTTCTCTTAAAGGAGAATCTGCTTTTTTAGTTAAATTTTCAATCATTCTTCCAAATGTTTGTTTAACCATTAATGCTTGATGTCCACTTTCATGTATTAAAACATCAACAAAATTCATAGCATTCCAACCTGGTTTATTTTTCAAAAATATTGCCCCAAATGAATATGCTCCAGTAGCCGAAGTAAAATTATCACCATTAGAATCAATCACAACAATCTTTTTTGATAATAATTTTATTTGTTTATAAGCTTCTGGCCAAGCCTTTTCAATAATACTTAAAGCTCTATTAATTAATTCACATTCTTCTGTAGTTGGAACATTCATTTTCAACACAATTTCTCTATTTAAATCTTTTGAATTACTTTCAGATAAAATATCAAGTGAACGACTAACCCAATCATTATCATTTATAGAATTAAACCATGACTTATCTTGTTCTGAGATAGCAAGATTTTCCTTTAAAAGCTCAACATTTTCAGGATCACGATAAATTGACCAAGCCATAGCTGGATGGTATTTTAACTCATCTGAAAAATCTATTTCATACTTACTTAATAATTCTTTATATGTATCTAAAAGGGCTAATAAAAATTCATTTGCTTCATATTTCAACTTAGATTCCTCTAGAGTAATAGTAAATATGTCTTCTATTCTTTCCATTAATTAAACATCTCCTATCAAATATTAGATTAATAAATTATATAGAACACGATTCACATAATTCATTTTTCAACACATCCTCTGTTCTTACAATATCACCTGTTTTAAAAGTTAAAACTTTATTTTTAGTTAAAGGCTCATATGTACCTGTTAACCAAGAAAACCATTCTAAAAACTGATAATGTGATGATAATGTAATTCCTGAAACAACAGAAGGATACTTTCTTCCTCGTTTCTTTTGCATCCCAATAATTAAATCCTCATAATCACTTTTGTCTAAATTTTGTCTTATATATTCTTCATAGCATGTAAAACAAGCTGTTTCTTCTGGTATAAATAATGGACCAATCTGTTGAGCAAAGCTTCCTATATAAGGAATTTTTAACTTTATACACGCTTCATTTACCCACCTATTCAATATAAATCTTGGTTCATCAGCTTCTACAAAAATAAAATCAAGACCATCAGCAAACGAATAAACATTTTCTAAATTTTCAACATAACTATTAATACATTCCACATTAACATCTCTATTAAATGAATTTATTCTCTTTTTAATAATTTCGGCTTTAAATTCACCAATTTGATTTTCATCATAAAAAATTTGCCTAACTAAATTCGAGGATTCAATTTTATCTCCATCCATTAATTTAAGATAACCAACACCAGTAGCTCCAAGCATCATTGCTAATAAGCTACCTGTTCCTCCCATGCCTATAATCCCAACTTTGGCATTTCTAATTTTTTCAAAAGCTTCCCAGGGATTATTTTTTAAATTCGGAAAATTTTCAAACAAATCAATTAAAGTAAAATACCGATCATATTGTTCATTAGAAAGCCATTCTGGAACCTTTCTTTTATTACATTCAACTACAATTCCATTTTCAGAAAATGTCTCTAATATTTCCTCAATTTCTACTTCTGTTATATCATAATTTTCCAATCTTAATTCATTAACAATTTGCTTTATATTTTTAGTGCCATCACACTTTTCAAGTAAACATTCAAGTATAGATTCTGCTTTTTCAATTCTCATATGACGCCCCATATGACTGTTTAGAAATATATCTCCATTCGACAGTTTTATAGGCTCAATTGACGATGATACTATAGGAAATTCAATTTGTTTTTTCATTATAGTAACCTCTCTAAAATAAAGTATTGAAAATCTATATAATATATAAACTAAATATTATTCATATTTTGAATCAAAAAATTAGTAAAGGGGCCTAATGTAAATAGGCCCAATTACTATTTTAAATTAAGCGCGTGGCTCGCCAAGTGAAGATGTTAATTCTTCAGCTTTAATGTTAACTTTAACTTTAACTTTTTCCATGATTATCAACTCCTTTTCTTGTTTTTAAAAAAATTATGTTGTCATAATTTCCACACTTGGATTAAGCGCGTGGCTCGCCAAGTGAAGATGTTAATTCTTCAGCCTTAATGTTAACTTTAACTTTAACTTTTTCCATGATTATCAACTCCTTTTCTTGTTTTTAAAAATTATGTTGTCATAATTTCCACACTTGGATTAAGCACGTGGCTCGCCAAGTGAAGATGTTAATTCTTCAGCTTTAATGTTAACTTTAACTTTAACTTTTCCCATGATTATCAA
>NZ_JASHJA010000075.1:0-4738 GCF_030733445.1 Bacillus sp. MMSF_3353 | reverse complement strand
TCCTTAATAAAACAAAATTTTTATAAGAAATAGATTTTGTTTATTTTAATTGAAAATGTAATATAGATTCACTAAAAACAAAGGTTTTCACCCTACTTTTAAGTATAAGCTAATAGCCGGATTAAGGTCTAACAAAGGGATTACGCCTTTTCCGTAGACTTAAAACTACAAAGTAAACTTTTGGGTAAAAGTTTACTTTCGGATTTTGAATCATTTATAGCTAATTTTGTAATAAATTTCTCAATATTGATATAGATGTTAAATTTGGATCCTTCTTTTTTTAAACTTAACCTTATATAAAAAATCTATGGAAAAGTTCTACAAAAAAAGTATCCCTACTTTTTTAGATAGGAATACTCTTTTTTGTATTAGAATAATTTACACTTTTATTTTTTTGCAGCAATATAGTATAAAGCCTCTTGTTTACCATTTATTATTCCTTCAAATTGATATACAGGCTGTTGGAAATCTTTTGTATCTGAATAAGATGATAATGTACATTTTGTAATAGTTATTATATCTCCTTTTTTTAAAGATTCTAGAGGTAAAAATTCTCCACGTTTTAATTTTTGGAATGCTTCTTTTGAAGAAATAATTTCTATATCTTTAATCTTTATTTGTTCTGAAGAATTTTTCTTGAATTTATAAACAGGCATTTTTTTAGAATCTGCATCTAATGATATAGTTGTTTTCATAGAAATATCAGACATATCCATTTTAGTTTCTGGGTTAATAGGTAGATTACCAAATTCTTGCATTTTGTAAGGAATAATAATTCCCAATGTTAATAAACAAACTATCACTGGTAAAGATATATATTTAACAATTTGTTTAAATGGTACGGATTGTTTATCTAAAAAAACAATCAATAAATTACTTATACAATATCCAAGCATACCTCCTAAGGTGTTATGTAATACATCGGATATATCTATACGTCCAATATCTGTTACAAATTGAATTATTTCAATAAAAAAACTTGTACTAAATACGACTGATAATACTGCCCCTGCTTTTTTAAAGAAATTACTAATTAAGGGTAACAAAAATCCTACTGGAAAAAGTAAAGCAATATTTATAATAATATCTTGAAAAGAAACAAGTGAAAAATTATTCCAAGCAACTCTATATCCACGCAAAATATCAAAATTAATTATCCCTTCAGGCCGAATAATATTTTCACGACCAAATAAAGTTCCAGCTAATACAATAAGGTAATATCCTATCAATAGTGTAATCAAAACAATTTGTTTTTTTTCAAATGAATATTTCCCTTTATATATTCGTTTATACAAAACAAAATAACCTAAATTCAACAAAATAGGAACCAATAAAATTATTATTATACTAATAATACTTAAACTTCCTAATGTAGAATTGATAAAATTCATATAATACCTCCATACAATAACAATATATGTTTGAATTTAATTAAAAAATAAAATATATAAAAATGCAAAGGTGTAAAATAACAAATATAATTAACCTGTAGTGCTAGCTGGTTATGAATATTATGTTTTCCTTTCCCTTTTCATTGTGACATTTAGCTACGCTCCATGTGGTTGTGCTTCCCCTTTTGTAAGGACATACACATCTTTTTCTTTCACTAACGGATTAAATCTATCTACTATATCTCCTCCTGCATAAGTTAATAATCCACCTCCTACAACAACTAATCCTGAAACTGCAATCAATGCTTTTTTCATCTTTCATTTCCACCTTTCTTTTTCTTATATGATTAAGTGTGATTTTATTCATTTTTTAACGAATTCCCCGAAAGAATTCTCCTTCCTCAAGCGTGTGAAGGGCGTAGCCCAACGGTAGGTGGGAGGTGAATATCGGTTTGGCATCGCCAAAAGCTTTTGATAAACTAGCTATATCAAGTTCTTTGATAACTTGATATATGAGGTTGCAGGAAGAAAATAGAGTGCGAAAACCAAGCCATTCGGTTCCTGTGTAAAATATCAACCGTACCAAAAGAGCGTCCAAGCGTTGGACATCTAGGGGTGGAACACCCCTAAGTAACGCTCAGGGAGACGAAAGGTTACTTTCGTCGTGGAACTGAGAAGCTCCCATTTCAAGCTTTGCTAAGTGGCGAGTAGTTCACGTCTAAATAAGAATGACCTTTAACACATTTCCAAGTATAAAGAGCATTTCTTAATAAAAAGTGGGGGAGCTTCTTAAGATTTTCTTAACAAACAGTTTCACATTGTAAAAAAGAACCTTTCCTTTAAGAGAAAGACTTATATCCCTATATAAATCATAGGGGATTGATGGACTTTAGTTTTATGTACAATAAAGGTAAATATATAGTCTGAAACAGGAAGAGGAAAACCATGTCCAATTCATTAGTAAATTTACGTATCGATTTTGCATTTAAGCAGTTATTTTGCACAAATGGGAATGAAGATATTTTAGTTGCCTTTTTAAATGCCATATTAAAAGATTCTTTAGAATCACCTATTGTTTCCCTACAATTAGAAGATCCACATTTGCATCGAGAATATGAAGAAGATAAATTATCGATTTTAGATATTTCGGCTACATTAAATACAGGAACAAAGGTAAATGTAGAAATACAATTGAATAATAATCACGATATGATCAAACGCAGCTTGTATTATTGGGGAAGGTTATACACCTCTCAATTGCAAAAAGGAATGCCTTATAGCTCACTTCACAAAACAATTACCATAAACTTGTTAAACTTTGTGATGTTTCCAGAATATGAAGCGTTTCATACAATAGGAATCCTTTGGAATCAACAACAACAAAAGTTATTAAGTGACGATATAGAAGTTCATATTGTAGAGATTCCAAAGTTACTACAGCAATGGCGCGAAGAGAAAGTTAATCCGTGGGAAGATTCGTTTGTTCGTTGGTTATTATTATTACCAGCGAATGAAGATGAGTATCTCACACAAACATTGGAGGACATTGCCATGAACCAAGATCCGATTTTACAAAAAGGGGTACCGCCACACATCCATCAACTTAAGAAATCCGACTCCCCCCCAAGTGTAAAAAAACGTTATTTTTTCTAAACAAGCTATATATATATGGGTATGTGTAGCAATGGAGCAGGATAATTCTATAATTAATGTTAGCGAACATCTAATCATTAGAAATACCCATTTTATGTCCGCTAATACTTAACCTAAGTTTTGGTTCCATTGCTACACAGACCCCATATTCATACTCTTCAGGCTTGAATTCTGGTACTAAGACATATGTATCCAATGGATTTATCGTATACGTATTTACCCATTTATTCGGTTGATTGAAAACTCCGCATGGGATTAAGTATCCCCATAACACCACATACTTCTGAAATTTCTCTTCTGGCACTTTAATTCCAGGGATATTTTTACAACTTCAGGTTTGGGAACAAAAATATTTTTGCTTAAATATAATAAAAAAGAATCTTTAGTCTAAGGATTCTGCAACATTCCAGACGGTACAGTATGAATTAAGCGGATTAATTTAATGTATACTATTGAGTTTGTATTTTGTATTTTGTTTTTTATTAAATATTACGGTACGTGAAATTATAATATTAATTATAAAAAAGCCCCTTAAAAGGAGCCTTTTATTTTACAAGGTATTGTTCTATTTCTTTCATTAATAATTCTGCACCTTCTGGACTTAATGCTATCTTACCATTTATTAATGCTATGTTACGATTTGACAATTCTTCTGTTAATGCACAAACACCACCAGGTTGATACTTCTGTAAAACAATATCTTCCCCTTCTACAAAAATCTCTAATGGTGATTTTTCTTTAATACCAAGCGTATTTCTAAGTTCCTTTGGAATTACTATACGCCCTAATTCATCCACTTTTCTTGTTACTCCGGTTGCTTTCATCCAGCATATTTCCCCATTTCATTATCAATTTGTACCCAAGTTATTCTTTACTATTGTAACAGGCTTTCACCATACAGGAGAAACATAATGAACCAAAAACAGACAATCATAATAAAAAGCTCTTTAAACCCTTGCTGAAAGGAAATACGACCTTCTTCCATTCTACATGCCCCTTTTCTCTACAACTTTTTATATGTTAAAATATAGAGGAAAGAAACCTGCCAATTTCTTTCCCAGACGGTCACTCATGACTTTTCTCTTTGTTTGCTTTTGCAAATGAAGAGCTTTTATTTTGCATACTTATACTCACTTTCCAGCATCGCATAGCGCAATAGCTTTAACTTTGTCTCTTTTTTCAATGCTTTCCACTCAGATACACCAATTTTCATTCCTCCAATAATTAATCTTGTTATTTATATAGCTTATAAATTCCAGTTGTAAATCTTTCTAATTTGTTTATTGCTAAACCCTTCATGGGCAGCGAAGATTTATGGAAAATCAGAAATACACAAATCAATAATGGGGTACAGCTGAGATACGTGTAGAAACAGGTCATAGACTTACTTTTATTTCCAGACCTATTTAAAACCGAATTCTTTGTTTTTTATAAAAATCCTTTGCTTGTCTAAACTTTCATTTTCACTTATCACATAAACGTACTTTAAACAATTCCAATCTTTAATAACTTCTTAGTACGGGTATCTCATTTTAGTTAACCTGCTGACGATGGGGTATGGCAGCCAAAAGCAAAGTATAGGCCATATTCCTAGTAAAGAAATCAAAAAAAACGAAATACAGGGGCACTGGTCTATAGGAGTGTACAATTTTTTATTAACATTCTAATATCTAAATAATAAAAAAACTCCCCTA
>NZ_JASHJA010000074.1:0-4904 GCF_030733445.1 Bacillus sp. MMSF_3353 | reverse complement strand
AAGTTTGTATGATACATGTACCAAATAGAAAGGAATGATACATGATGTTGACGACTTACACAATCTATCAAATTTTACCCCTTCCTTCTTATTTACACACAAACCTATTACCATCCATTCTCACGAGAATGCTAGGCTCTAAGGTTATAACAAAAGAATAAATAAGCTAATGGATGTTTATTGTCCCTTGTTTCCACTTTTTGCAAAACACCTGTATAAACATGCATGCTACTATGTACATTGAATACTCTATTTGTTGAGAGCCGAATAGGCTCTTTTTTTAGAGAGAAGCCCGGAGTAGGTGTGGATATCGTTATATATATTTGTAGAATAATTCAAATGTAATGTTACCCCTACGAAAAAACAGTTGATTTATGTCTAAACCATGCCTAAAGGTAAAATTTTCTTTTTTTGAAATGGTGATTCCTATATATTACATTCATACATCGTATTTCAAATATGAAGACAAAAATATTCAATTGTAAATTAAAGGAGAAAGGGATGTTCACAATGGGACACTATGATACAAATCAAACAGAAAGCAATAGGAATAAAGCCAATAAAAAAACAGGGTATTTTTTCACAGGAATAATTGGTGCAGTGATTGGTGCAATTACCATTGGATTGGCCACCCCTTATATAAATGAAATTAAAGGAAGTGCAGGTCAATCTCCTAAGCATAACGAAGTAAATCAGGCTACGCCGATCTCTTATAAACCAGAAGATGTGAGCAATCCTCAAAATATGATTGAATCTGCAAAAGAAGTTGTAGTAGGTGTCATTAACTATAAAAAAAATACAGATCCATTTAATATGCAAGCACAATCAGAAGAAGCTGGTTCAGGGTCAGGAGTCATATATAAAAAAACAGGTAATAAGGCTTTGATTGTTACAAATAATCATGTGATAGACGGTGCGAATAAAATAGAAGTGAAATTGAATAACGGTAAAAAGGTGACCGCTAAAGTAGTAGGAACAGATTCCTTATTAGATTTAGCTGTATTAGAAATTGACGGTACAGATGTAAATAGAGTCGCAACACTTGGAGACTCAGAAAAAATTCGTACAGGGGAAACTGTGATAGCCATTGGAAATCCATTAGGGCTTGAAGGGAGTGTAACAAAGGGGATTATTAGTAGCAAGGAACGAGAAATACCTGTTAGTACCCTTGTAAATCAACAAGTGGATTGGCAAGCACAGGTCATTCAAACAGATGCAGCTATTAATCCTGGGAATAGTGGAGGAGCTTTGTTTAATGAACAGGGTGAAGTCATTGGAATTAATTCGAGTAAAATCGCACAACAAGCAGTGGAAGGAATTGGATTTGCAATCCCGATTCATATAGCCAAAACAACCCTAGAGTCTCTTGAAAAAGAGGGAACAGTTAAACGCCCAATGATGGGTGTACAGTTATTGGATATTGAGAAAATAACAGATTCTGCACGTAATCAATTAAAATTACCAAAAGAGATAACAAGTGGTGCCATGTTGGGGAATATCTCAAGTCAATCACCAGCAGAAAAAGGCGGATTACAACAGTATGATGTTGTGATTGCATTGGATGAACAAAAAATAGAAAATGTCGTTCAATTCCGTAAATATTTATATGAAAAGAAAAAATTGGGGGATACAATTAAAGTAACCGTTTATCGAAATGGTGAAAAACTAACAAAAAACGTGAAATTAACGGATCAAACACGTACCGCTTAAAAATACAGCCACCTTTCGGTGGTTTTTTCTATTTTACTAGTTTTAATATGTGCTTTTTGTGTGAGTACTAGATATATCAGAGGTGGTACATGTGATGAAGCAAAAAGAATGCCCACATTGTTTTTCCATGCAAGAAGCTCATTTTCCAGCTACAGTTTCTCATCCTGTACAGTATGGGCCATATATTATATAAAAAAACTTATCCCATATTTGTTTCCCATCCTCAAGTTAATCATTTGGTGGCTGAATTTATTTATATGTACTATCATTCCGTTCGTCCTCATTCCACATTAAATGGACTGACTCCTTACCAATATTCAAAATCGATTGCATATGCTAACTTGTGTTCCAACTTTTGTTGAACAGGTCAATGAATAACTCCAAATAAACTCCAGATAACCCCCTGATATCTTTAGATAAACTACTGAATATCTTCATATAAACTCTAGATAGCCTATATAGAATACAAGGTATCAAGGAGGTAGAAATAATGAATTTTATAAAACGAGCAATTCTCAGTATGAAACAACGAAAAGGAACAACATTTATTTTGATGGCAGTTTTCTTAATTGTTGTCAATTTAGTATTAGCAGGCTTCACAGTCCAAAACGCAACTCAAAAAGCAGCGGATGCTGCAAGAAAAAAATTGGGGGCAGAGGTTGATCTAGCTCCTGATGTAATGAAGCTACTAGAGAGTGGGCAGGGAGATAAATTTACTCCTCTTACTGACCAATTAGCCGGTAAATTAGCAAAATCAAAGTATGTTAAAAATTATAATTACTTGTTCACAAGTAATGGTACTCCCGATGGATTTAAACATATTGAACCAGCTAATAAAGAGAACAATTCTTCATTTACTAAGATGGCAGGAGAAGGAGACATTCCGACCCTAAGTATATATGGTGTTAGAGAAATGAGTTTACTGGACACATTTAAAAGTGGAGAAAGTAAAATCGTGGATGGCAAACCAATTACAAAGGATGTAGTCGATAAAGATGTTGCTGTTATTGAAAAAAGATTAGCCGCTGAAAACAACCTAAAAGTCGGAGATAAAATTAAAGTAAAAGGAAGTGATTCCAAAACTACACTGGAATACGAGATTATTGGGATTTATGAAACAAGTCGAAAATTGGAAGGGATTTTAGCTAATTTGGGTGACGCTATGTTAGAACCAGCTAACAACATATATACTACCTATAAAGCCGCTCAAAAGAACGCGGGGGGAAAGAACGAGAAGGCAAAAGCAGGTAGTCCTGATGCTACTTCACTTCAAGCGGTATATTCTTTAAAAGACCCATTATTTATTGATGCATTTAAAGAAGAAGCAAAGAAATCAGGTCTTGATTTTGAAGTATTCAAGTTAGATGCACATGACGAAGTATATAAACAAATGGTTGGCCCAATTGAAAACATCGCCTCTACTTCACAAATGATTATCTATATTGTATCTATTGCGGGTGCTATTATCTTAGGATTAATCATTATGTTATCAATTAAAGGGCGTCGTAAGGAAATGGGTATCTTATTGTCCATTGGGGAGAAAAAATGGAAACTAATGGCCCAGTTAGTAGTAGAAGTAGTATGTGTTGCTGTATTAGCGTTTGGATTATCTGTCACAACAGGATCTAAAGTGTCTCAGTTAATAGGAAATAATTTACTCTCTAATGAAATTGCTACAGCAAGCGAAGAAAAAGATGATTCAAAAAATGGGGTATCAATGATAATTGAAGCTAATGGTAAGATGCCAAATGAAAAAGAAGATCCAATTGATAAAATTGATGTAAGTGTAACAGGAGAGGATTTAGGAAAAATGGGGGGAATTGGACTAGCTATTGCAATATTAGCAACGCTTCTTCCTGCATTATCTATTCTACGTTTAAATCCAAAACAAATTCTTTTAAAAGATGAATAAGGAGGCCCAATATGGAGACGATTTTACAATTTAAAAACTTAAATTATTATTATGAAAGTAACGGAAAAAAAGTAACGATACTAGATAATGTTAATTTTTCTTTTCAAAAAGGGCACTTTTACACGATTTTAGGGCCATCTGGATCTGGTAAAACCACAACGCTTAGCTTAGGTTGTGGGCTAGATATACCTAAAAATGGTCATGTACTGTATAAAGGCAAGGACATTCGAAAAATTGGTTTGGATCGATACCGTAATCAATATGTATCCGTGATTTTCCAAGCATATAACTTAATTACCTATATGACTGCTCTTCAAAATGTACTAACAGCCATGGAAATTACAGGTGTGAAGGTACAGAATAAAAAAGCAAGAGCATTAGAATTATTAGAGAAGGTAGGACTTACAGAAGTAGAGGCGAAACGAAATGTCTTGCAACTAAGTGGCGGGCAACAACAACGTGTAGCAATTGCTCGAGCACTATCTTGCAATGTAGATTTACTGATTGCCGATGAACCAACTGGAAACCTTGATGGAGAAACAGCAAATGAAATTATTGAGTTGTTCCAGGAGCTCGCCCATCAAGAGAATAAATGTGTAATTGTTGTGACGCATTCACAGAAAGTTGCAAAAAAATCAGATCGGGCTGTTTATTTAAGTAAGAAAAAATTAGCAGTAAAAGATGCGTCTAGCATCTAAAAAACAAATTCTATGATTAGAAGAGTTTGCAGGGTATGGAAATCGTGAAAATGATAAAAAACTAGTTAATTATTTTCCGAAAAAATATATGATTAATCTAAAAAGGAATGGAGATAAAAATCTCCATTCCTTTTTAGATAGATAATTTAATCCTTATTTAACAGCCTCTTTTAAAGCTTTACCAGTTTTAAATGCAGGTACTTTTCCTCCTGGGATATGCATTTCTTCGCCCGTTTGGGGATTGCGCCCAGTACGTGCAGAACGCTCACGTACTTCAAATGTACCAAATCCAATTAACTGTACGGATTCCTCTTTTTGAAGAGATTGTGTAATTTGATCTAGGATAGCTTGTACAGATGCGGTAGCATCTTTTTTAGTAAGTGATGTTTTCTCGGATACTTGGTTAATTAGTTCGGTTTTATTCATTATGAACCTCCATTAAATAATATTTGTTAATTTAATTTTATAGTATAGTATGTTTTCAAGAAAGGGTAAATTTTATATAAATATAATATTAAAAGGTTGACGATACTCTTACAGTTTTGTATAGGGGGATTAGGTATGTTTACTTTTAAATCTATACT
>NZ_JASHJA010000073.1:0-5096 GCF_030733445.1 Bacillus sp. MMSF_3353 | reverse complement strand
TAGTTGGGACCTTGTCCCTGTGAGAGTAGGACGTCGCCAAGCAACTAAAAACACAAGTCTTTTGACTTGTGTTTTTTCGTGTTTAATAAAGCATGAGCATTTTGTACACATTTAGAACTTGTATCGGTGTATTGAGAATTAAGAAATATGATATATGCGGAATGGATATAGTTTGTATACACAGTCGGTCTCTGTCCAAGGGGTGTTTAATTTTTGAGCTGTGTCGTACGGTAAAGATTAAAATTGCTTGAAGAACATTTGGATTATTAATGATGATTTACTCCCGCTATGCCATATTGGAGTATGTAGTACTTGATGTGAAATGGATAAAAAACCGATATTCTAACTTGAATATCGGTTTTTTATCTGTGACTTATATGAATTTATAGCAATACGAAAAGCGTAAATAAGATAGCTAACAAAATACGATAGTATGCGAAAGGTTTTAAGCCTATCTTTTCTAAAAGCTTTAGGAATGTTACTACTGCTAACATTGCTACTATAAAAGAGGTAATGAATCCTACCACAAACATAGGGATATCATTGACACTTAAATACTTCCAGCTTTTTAACAAGTCTAAGCCTGTAGCGCCTACCATTACAGGAAGAGCAATGAGAAAAGAGAACTCAGATGCAGTTTTATAATTTACTTTTGCTAATAGACCTCCAGAAATAGTAGAGCCAGCTCTAGAGAAGCCGGGGTATACTGCTAAGCATTGAAATAATCCAATTGTTAATGCTTGCCGGTATGTTAAATCATCCAGTGAATAGGAGGTTGCCTCTTTCTTCTTTACTTCTGCAAAGAGCATAAGAATTGCCCCTGCTACAAGTCCAATTACGACAGTATAGGGCTGAAATAAGTAAGTTTTAATAACACCATGTAGTAGTAAACCAGCAACTACTGCTGGAAATACGCCAAGAAATACGTGGAATGCGTTGAATTTCTTCTCTTTCCGCAGAAGAGGTTTAATATTACATAAAGAAACGAGGCGTTTATGATATAAAATTGCAATAGCTAAAATTGCCCCTAGCTGTATAACAATTTCAAACGTTTTCGCTCTTTCTCCTTCAAAATCTAATAAATGCCCGACTAATATAAGGTGACCAGTAGAAGAGATAGGTAAAAATTCGGCTAAACCCTCTACGATACCGAGTATGAAGGCAATAATGATATCGCTCATCGTTTCACTCCTATAAATTAATGAATGTCTACTCTTTTGAAATAGAATAGTGTTGCAAAAAATCCTGAAACCGCTGTTGCTGCAATGATGATATAAGAATATTCCGGTGGATATGTGGGTTGTAATTCATTATTTGCGATATCAAGAGTAGCGGTCCACGGAAATAAATCTTTATGTTTGGAGTTTACGAGCATAAGATTAGTCATTGTAATAATGACTGTTAATATAATAGGTGGTACATAGCTCTTCATTACAAGAGTTAGTAGCACAATAGGTGAAGACAATAGAAAGAGAAGTCCACCACAGATTAAAAATTTTAGAAAAGAACCTAAAAATAAAGCAGTGTTAAAACCAGGGAAGTTCCCCAATAGCCCTAATATTAAAGTAAGTGCCCAAGCGACTAAAGTTAGCATCATGATCCAAAGAAAAAGAGTGATGAACTTACTTATAATAAAGCTAATACGCGATACGGGGATAGTTAGTAAATTCTTTAGTGTGTCTTCTGCATATTCACGGGTAAACAGATAAGCAATTACTACTCCATATAAGGGGAATCCTATCACTAAAGTAGTATATAAGTTAACATCAGTAAATAATTGATGGAACCAAATAGTCGGAGTGGGCTGTTTGGTTTTTATATGTATATAAGAAGCTACTACGACTAAGAAAGGTGCGACACCAGCCCCAATAATGCTAATTAAAAACATATTAGAGCGTTTTAGTTTTAGTAGTTCTGTATAGAGTAGATTAACCAATTGTTCCACCTCCAACTAATTTAGTGAAATAATCTTCTAATCTATCTTCACTTATCATCATTTTTAATACTTCTACACCATTTAGAACGAACGTTCTGTTGATGTATCCTTGTTGTCCAAAATGAGAATAAATACGAATATTCCCTTCATCATGTACTTCATAATCAAAGATTTGAAGCTGATTTTCTAATAGCATTGCGGCTTTGTTTTCATTATTCACTTGAAATTCTATGTACTTACGGTTCGCTTTACGTAGCGTATTAAGAGAAACTTCTTCTAGTAACCTTCCTTCATGAATAATTCCCATACGATCAACTAATTGTTCTACCTCAGCTAATATGTGACTGGAAATAAGTATCGTTATATTTCTTTCCTGAGCTAAAGATTTAATAAGTTTTCGCATTTCTTTAATACCAATGGGATCGAGCCCGTTAGTTGGTTCATCTAGTATGAGTAATTCGGGATAATGGAGAAGGGCACGTGCAATACCTAGGCGCTGCTTCATTCCTAAAGAATACTTCCCAACTAATTTTTTTGTTTCATGCTGCAATCCTACTATTTCTAATGCTTCTTCAATAGCATTCTTTTTGTGAATCCCAATTATCTTTGTATTAATTAATAAGTTTTCTTTTGCAGTTAAGTTTTCATAAAACCCTGGAACCTCAACGATAGAACCAATTCTTCTTAAAATATCTTTTTGATTTTGAAATAAGTCCTCTCCGAATATTTCAATATTTCCACTTGTAGGTTTTATAAGACTGAGTAGCATACGAATGGTTGTTGTTTTGCCCGCACCGTTTCGTCCTATGAATCCATAAATCTCGCCTTGTTGAACATTAATATTTAGATTATCTACTGATTTTTGTGTGCCATACACTTTAGTAAGGTTAGTCGTTTTTATAATTGTATTTATAGGAAACACCTACTTTCTATAAGTTCTTAATTACATGATAAGAAGGAAGACTTAACTGCATATTAATCATTTCTTAACTATTTCTTAAAAGAAATGTATTTTGGAATTGAAAAGCCAAAAGTAGTTCGTTTCCATGGAGTACTTTCAACCCATATATGCCCACCATTTCTCTCAACGAGTGCTTTAGAAATTGAAAGCCCGAGACCGCTACCGCCAGAAGAGGAGTTTCTCGATTGTTCGCTTCGGTACATTCGTTCAAATACGTTTTGTAAATCATGTTTTGGAATACCAGGGCCTTTATCCCAAATAAGGAGTTCATAGTCTGTATCAGTTTCTAGTAGTTCGATCCCTAATGTTTTCCCATCTTTTCCGTAATAAATGGCATTTTTTATTAAATTACTCATAATTCGCATAAGGCTAAGGTGGTCTGCAATGATAGGACAAGTAGATTCTGGTATGAGAACCTGTAGTTCGAGATTATGTTTTGAGAGTTCAGGTAAAAATTCAATCAAAACTTCTCTAGTAACTTCAGAAAAGTCGAGTTCCTCTTCTTTTAGTGGAAATTCATTGGCGTCTAGCTTTGCCATATTGAATATTTCATTAACTAGATGTTTTAAGTTATTTGATTTCATATAAAGTATTTTAAGATATTCTTTCTTTTCTATTTCAGAAACAGCAACCCCATCTTTTAAAGCGTCGATATATCCAATAATAGAGGTGAGTGGTGTTCGGATATCGTGCGAGATACTAGACAAAAGTTGTTTTCTAGATTCCTCGGATCTTTTTGCTTCGATCCGAACCTTTTCTAATTCAGCTATTAGTTCGTTTATTGAAAAAACGATACTATGTAATGAGGGGTCATTGCTTGTGAATAATCTCGTTTGTAAATTTCCTTTTAGTACACGACCTAATTTTGTGTCCACTGATTTGCGATGTTGAATGAATTGTATTCTTGAAAAGAAGAGATACATTGTAATTAAAATAAGGGTAATAAATAAAGACATCTTTCCTTTTGGGCCCATTTGTATATTTAAAAGCCCGCAAATGATAAGTTGTAATGAAATAAGGAATAGGGTTTTATCAGTCTTCAAGTTTTTCACCTACAAACTTATAACCAATTCCCCATACAGTTTGAATGAATTTTGGATTAGAAGGATTGATTTCTATTTTCTTTCTAAGTTTTCGAATATGTACCATAACGGTATTATCGTCTTCTATATAATTATCGTCCCATACATTTCGAAAGAGCTGTGTTTTTGTAAATACTTGTCCTGGGTTTGAAGTAAAGAATTTCAACAGTTCCAGTTCTTTTCCGGTTAAGCTGATTTCTTCTTTATTTGTATGAACTGTGTATGTATTTAAATCGATAGTTAGTCCTTTGAAAGCTAAAATTGTTTTCTCTTGTGCAGTAGTGTTACTTCCAAGAACTAAAAAACGCCGCATAAGAGCCTTTACTCGTGCAACTACTTCGTGAATACTGAAAGGTTTCGTAATGTAATCATCAGCGCCAATGCTTAAACCTAAAATTTTATCAATTTCGTGATCTTTAGCGGTTAGCATTAATATAGGTACGTTAGTTTTATCTCTAAGTTTTCTACATACTTCGATACCATCTACTTTCGGCATCATAAGATCTAATATAACGAGGTTATAGTTGTTTTGATTAAATAATTGCAAGGCTTCTTCACCATTAACCGCAGTATCTACCATATATAATTCTCGTTCTAAATATATTTTTAATAAATTTCGGATTTCTTTATCATCGTCTGCTATAAGGATACGTATATCTTTCATATTTTCACCTGCTTCTAATAGAGTTTTATTGCTAGTACAACAACTCTCTAATTATATACTAGTATTTGTTAAAATAAGGTTGCTAGTTTTGTTGGAGGGACATGTCTACAAGAATTAAGTCTAGAGTTCAAATGAAATCGAATATGTTTTGGAAGAATAAATTAAAGAGAAGCAGAAGGTGGTTTCTAGTAATGGCTCTTTGTAGAGGCATATCTAGCTAAAAGAGCATAAAAATATTAAATTGAATATCTTTATAAAAAGGTGTTGACGATTTCACCTTAGAGGTGTAATATAGGACAAGTCGCCGATGTAATAACGCAGAACGCGGCAAACGAAATGAAAAACTTAGTTGACATTGAAACATGAAGATGTTAACATAAGGGAGTCGCAAATGAGCGACCGAGTAGTTCTTTGAAAACTGAACGAAACAAACAACGTGAAACGTCAATTTTT
>NZ_JASHJA010000072.1:0-5766 GCF_030733445.1 Bacillus sp. MMSF_3353 | reverse complement strand
TATTTGATAAAAAAACCAATGTGCAAGAGAGGTACAGCCACTTTTTTGACTCCAAAATAAAATCAAAGGGAAGTTAGAATTAAAGAGGGGAACGCGTCCGTATTTAATAATATTTGAAAAAGACATTATTAGCCTCCATTCAGTTATGTCAAGTACTTTTAGTTTATGAATAAAAAACTTGGCATATGAACAAGAAAAGAGAAGTAGAATAGATAATTTAAAATAATACAAATTTAAAAATAAAAGAGTTATTTGAAAAGAAAAAAAGAGCTTACAAATGGATAAACTCTTAGAAAAAATAGGTTTTATGAGCACTGAATTACCATATACCTTATGTTTTATTCTGCATGATCGTGAAAATAACATTGAATAAAAGGAGCATATATTTAAATGTGCTCCTTTAAAAGGTGGCAGCTCACAAGGCCTAATTTATAAGCTGAATACGTGTGCAGCCCGTATTTAAAAAGGACAGCTAGCAAAAGCTAACTGATAAGCCTTCGGGTATGAAGGGGAAACAGAAACTATATATACATTATTAACGGGATATTGGCTTTTATTCGGAAGTAGAAGAAATAAATAAGTTTAGGCGGTTCCAACTTGGCTTTGGTCGGCAACATCAGAATCAAATGTGTTGGTTGCACTAACACCGTTAAATGTATTAAGCACAAAAGCAACATTAGATGCACCCGAACCATTATAAGCTTTTGTATTTTCTTTTGGAGAAACATTATAAAAATCACCTAAGTTGAAAGAACCGTTACTATTTTGTACAACCATATTTCCGACAATAGATGGCATAACTTTCACCTTCTTTCCTAGGAAGTATTTAAATTAGTATATGGTGTATGTGTCTAGTGGTTCATATAAAACGGAGAATTTTGAAATGAAGTTTAAGTGAAAAACCAATAAAATAATCCTTTGAATAGAAAGCGAGGTTAAAAGAATGGGAGGTAATGTAAAGCTTTTAAATGATGATGGGATATTGGGTATGGAGTTTAAGGAAAGAACGATACGTATTTATAGCACAGAAGGTAATGTGATGGAATTACTTTCAACAAAAGAACGGCTTCAAGAGGATATCGATTTTCTTGAAGAATGTAAAAAGGAAATGAAGTAAAAGTTCAATAGAGTAAATCGAACGGAGGGGGACCGTATCGTATGAATCAATTGTCATTTTTTGAGGACATCGATGAAAAGGAAATGCGAAGACTTGTGGTGAAGGAGCTGAAAAACTACAAAGCATTGTGCGTCTGGATGAAAAATCAAGAAGATCAGGAAAATTAGCGAAGAGAATGTGTTTATAAGTTAGTACATTTATATATTGAAAAACTAGTTAAGCAAGGAGAAATAAAGGAAGTAAAAAGAAGCGGAAGAAAAAGATGATTCTGTAAAAAGCAACCAGTTGGGTGCTTTTTCTTTTACACAAAACAAACGAACTCAATGAAAAAAACAGCGATGTATGAGATTTTTATACTAGTCAGTTTAAAATTTAATATAGTGCGGTTTCTCTAGAAAGGAGAAACCGCACTATTATATTTGTAAAGATAATTAGAAATGTAGAGTTGAAACTTATATATATACGAATTGTTAGCAAAAACTAGCAACTTCAGTGAC
Source organism: Bacillus sp. MMSF_3353 (assembly GCF_030733445.1). Taxonomy (NCBI): domain Bacteria; kingdom Bacillati; phylum Bacillota; class Bacilli; order Caryophanales; family Bacillaceae; genus Bacillus; species Bacillus sp. MMSF_3353. The sequence continues at coordinate 4,152 of NZ_JASHJA010000072.1, read as the reverse complement.
AGGTGGAAGAAATAATTTACGTGGTATTGTAATAATCTCAAGAGCCATCTGAGCTGAATAGAGAAGTATTGGAGTTAATTCTAAAGCGTGAGTTAATAATAATATAAAGCTTGTTAGGATTGCAAAGCTCCCCCAAAAGAAACTTTTTGAAATGTTACGGAAATCTTTTATTAAGGAAAAGAAAGAAACAAATGCTGTAACAAAGAGAATCAAAAATTTATATTTATCAGCCATTAAACCCCTCCTAAAGAACAGTAGCTTATATTATAACGTATTTTTATGTATTATAATAAAAAGATTTCAAAATAAACAGTTTAAATGCGTAAAAACCACAACTGAAAAATATTAGTTGTGGTTTTTATTTATGAGTCCTTTGCTTTAGAAAATAGATAATCTAGAATTAAAAATTAAAAAATAGATTAGTGCCCTTATTATTGTTTGCTGGAGCTTTACTGGATATTTGACCGGACAATAAGACGAGCTTTGAATATATTAATAAAAAAGGGGATGTTGAACAATGGCTAGATATAGTTTACATGGAGGTCACAATAGTATTGTACAGGGTGCAAATTATGGGAATCGGAAAGAACATATTATGGATCGACAAGTTAAGGATGCAGTTGTTGCTAAATTAAGAGCAGTAGGGCATACAGTTTATGATGATACTGATGAAGTAGGGACAACACAAGCGCAAAATTTAAATAACATTGTATCTAAAACAAACTCACATGATGTAGACTTAGTAGTTTCATTTCATTTAAACTCATATGATACGAATGCTAATGGTGTTGAAGTACTGTATTATGACCAACAAGCTTTATCAGCAAAGATAGCAGCGCAACTTTCAAAAGATATTGGCTGGTCAACTCGTGGCGCGAAGGAGCGAAAAGACCTTTATGTATTAGCGAATACGAAAGCACCTGCAATCTTAATTGAACTTGGATTTATCGATAATGAAGCAGATATGTCAAAATGGAATCCAGATAAGATTGCAAATTCAATTGTTTATGCGTTAACGGGGCAATCTGGCGGGACAACTCCGCCATCGAAAAAAAATATCATTCAATCAGGAGCTTTTTCACCGCATGAAACCCCCGATGTAATGGGAGCATTAACGTCACTAAAAATGACAGCTAACTTCATCTTACAATCGGATGGTCTAACATATTTTATCTCTGAACCAACTTCAGATGCGCAACTTAAAGGAATGACGGATTACCTTGATCGTAAAGGCTGGTGGTATGAAGTTAAGTAAAGATTTTAGTTTAGTGGAACAGAATATTTAAAAATCAATAGTCAAAAAAGAGGATTACTTATAATGAGTAATCCTCTTTTTATTTTATCTCGTATGAATAAGAGTAGATATAGAAGATTACCGCCTTAAAACTAAATAAGTAATGCATGTAAGCGGGAGGTTCATTTGGTATATCAGCTATATTTGTAAATCATACTTTTAAACAGAAATAAAATTTAGAGTTTGAATTTAATTGATTACAATTGAAAAAGCACTAAAAACTAATAAAACGGCCATAATGATGTTAAAAGATTTAGTATGTTTTAATAAAAGTTTTTGGAACATGGAACCAAATAAGCTCCAACTAAATGTACTCATTAACCCGACTACACTTAGAAATAATGAGAAGAGTAGAAAACTTGAATATGAATTATAGTAAGGGAGAATAAAAGTTGACACTACAGTCAGGCCGAATAGTATCCCTTTAGGGTTAACAAACTGAAGAAAAATCCCCACTGTAAATAAGTTTTTATTATGTTTTTCATCGGAATCTGTACTAGTTTTACTAGTGAGTATTTTAAAAGCTAAATATAGCATATATGCTACACCTAAAATTTTTAAAGGGAATTCGATTATGGGTAGGATATTAATTAGTACAATATTAAAGAAGCTACATAAGGAGGTGAGGATGAAAAAACCGAAAGCTACTCCAAAACAAAATTGCATACTCCTTTTTAAACCATGTTGATTAGCGTATGTCATAGCTAAAAAATTGTTAGGACCGGGTGTGAAGCTACTTATAAAAACAAATAACAAAAAAGAAAATATAGGCATTTCAAAACCCCCTAATTATTTGTGTGTGTTATAATGACCGAAAAGAACAATATAACGTGTGCTCTTTATTATACATAACGGTCGTTATATTGTATATAATGTAGGGGTGTTTCTTATGGAAGAAATTCAACTTATTTTGGCGAAAAATTTAAAAACAATACGAGAGAAAGAAAAAATGAGTTTGGAAAAGGTCTCGCAATTAACAGGTGTGAGTAAAACGATGATTGGACAAATTGAACGAGGGGAGTCAAGTCCAACATTAACAACGATATGGAAAATTGCTAATGGTTTGAAAGTGTCTTTTACTTCTTTAATCAATAATCCGCAACCAGATACGAAAGTTGTTTTACGAAATGATGTTCAAGTATTATCAGAAGACAATGGGAGATATAAAGTGTATCCTTCTTTTCCTTTTCAAGATGATAGGAACTTTGAAATCTATACGGTTGAAATTGAAACAGAAGGAAAATTAAGTTCGGAAGGCCATAAAGAAGGGACCGAAGAATTTATAACGGTGTTTGAAGGGGAATTGATAATTGAAATAAATGATTGTCAATATACATTAAATAGCGGAGATGCAATTTGCTTTAAGGCGGATAGACCGCACTCTTATCATAATTCCGGAAGTACGCTAACTCGGTTAAGTATGACCATTTATTATCCAGCTGCATAAACTTACAATTGCATCAAGAATATAAAGAAATGTGTGTTGATAAACCATCTATAAGAGATGGTTTTATTTTTTTAAATTCATAAAAAAAGACACTCGTTTGAGTGTCGACATAGTATTGCTCTCGCGTATAGGATTGGAGTATGTTTCTCAAATACGTTTTGAGATGGTTCGCATTTTGGGAAACTGTCTTCTTATTCAATGTAACATTGGCAGGGAGAAGTGTAAATTGATAATGTATATACGGAAAATTTAGTATAGATGGTTATTACTATGAGTATAGTACAAATTGTTTTTATTGCTTAATCACTGTCGTGAAATTATTGAAATATTATTAGCTTTAGGAATGACGTAATAGTTACTACTTTAGCAGCTAAGAATGTTTATTATAAAAAAGAATGAATCATTTATTAATCGATTCGTATAATTGTTAAAGAGGCACCTGTTGAACCACCTCCAACTAAATTAACTATGGATAATACGCCGAATATTTGAAGGGAAATTGTATTACCAGCAATTAAATTGGTTATTAAATTATTATTATAGTTTGAAGTTGATATTGCGGGTGAAAAAATAGATCCGGGAAGTGGAGTCGAAGAGTTTAATAGTAGCCTTGTACCAGCAAGTAGAGAAGTTGTTGTATTAATTTGATAGGTTAAATAATATCTTCCAGTAACAGGAATTGTATATATATCATTTGTAGCGTTCACTGTAAAATTACCGAGACTTTGGTTATTAGAAAGTGGAATATTAGTTCCACCTAATATGACTGAGATGGGACCACCTAATGTATTATTAGCGAACATAGAGTTTATTGTAATAATGGGTCCAGTAATGCCTGTAGGACCGGTATTACCTGTGGGCCCAGTAGGACCTGTCAGTCTGTATGGAAGAATAATTTCAAGAGCCAGTGATAATAGTTCTTTTTTCATTTTTTCATTCTTATCTTGAATATAAATCACCTCATTTTTAAATTAGAATGTAACCGATTTAGTATTTTGAAATGGAACTATCATTTTATTATATTAATACTACTAGTTATAGCAACGGTAAAAAGTTTACTATATGTAAAAATCATTTGAGAATGAAAAAAGTAGTTATGAAATTCTTCTAAAATGATAGATGTATTATTTTGTTAAGTAGTAAACAAAAATGTGGAACGAGGTATTAAAGTGAAGCGAGAAAATAAATTATCAATAAATAAAGCTATGATAGAACCTGAAAACATTGGACCTACGTTTCCAGTTCTTCCCCCAATTTATATTCCAACGGGCCCAACGGGAATGACCGGTCCGACGGGTCCAACTGGTTTAACGGGATCACCGGGAGTAACAGGCCCGACCGGTTTAACGGGATCACCGGGAGTAACAGGCCCGACCGGTTTAACGGGATCACCGGGAGTAACAGGCCCGAC
>NZ_JASHJA010000071.1:0-6723 GCF_030733445.1 Bacillus sp. MMSF_3353 | reverse complement strand
CCCTGTCTGATAATCAAGTCGCTTAAAGTAAAAAAAATGAAACCCGTTAGGGTTTATTTCGTATGCAAAGCTTTAAATTCCCTATACGTAGTCTTTAGAAAAAAGAAACAACCCCTACTATAATTGACATTGTATAAACTTAGCTTGATAGCGATGTGGCGTACCCCTAATAGAGGACATTGTTCTAATTAGAACAATGTCCTCTATCTAATAACAATCCTAAATACCACCAATAACAAGGTACACACTCCCTCGCCATTAAGCGAAGAAATATAATAACATAAAATAAAAAATTCACATTTTATTATTTTGGAGCGTAATAAAACTCGTAATTTAATAGGCATTAAACAAGTATTTGTTAAAACAAGTAACTATTTATAGAGGTTGATAAGAAAGTTCTCAAATTAAATCTAATACAAAATCCATTTTTTCGTTCTTTTTAATACCTAGGTCTTCAAATAAAACGCCATTTTTAATTACCATACTTGGTTTTGATAAATTTTTAATATTTTCCATAGGATTACTTGGTAGTATCAATAAATTTGCCCTCTTCCCTTCATCTATTGTACCAACTTGTTTATCAATTCCTAAAATCTCCGAGTTACTTTTAGTCACCAAATGTATTGCTTTTTCTTCAGTAATACCCCCAAAACGAATGATATGATCTAATTCTCGCCATAAATCATAGTGTGATACATAGGCCATTGCTGCATCGTTTCCTGCCCCTACACTAATTTCATTCTCAATGGCTTGTTGAAAACTAATTAACATGTCTTCATAAACAATTTTTGCATTTTCAAAAAGTACATCATTAATGTTTGTTTTACTTCTATCCAGTAATGCATAGGGATAAGCAGCTTGAAACGTTGGGATAAGTGATGTATATCCTCGTAAAGCATTTGGATTCTGTTTATAAAGAGAGATGATTTCATCATCCATTTGAGCACCATGTTCAATCGTATCTACACCGCCCTTTAAAGCAATCCTAACTCCTTCAGTGCTTTCTACATGAGCTGCAACCATCATTCCAATTTTATGTGCTTCTTTACAAATAGCAAAGACTTCTTCTTCAGTTAATTGAATTCTCCCTGCTTCGCCAATCGTTTTTGCATCAGTAACGCCACCAGTTACACAAATTTTAATCAAATCCACACCTTGGCGTACATTTTTACGTACATTCTTCACACCGTCCCAAGGACCGTCAGTTTCTAGCGCTAAATATGGTGCACCATGACCACCTGTAGCACTAATAAAGAAACCTGAGACAAGTAAATCTGGACCAATAACTTTTTCAGTTTGTATATCATCGCGTAGTTTCACATCTTGATAAAAAAATTCCCCAACAGAGCGCATTGTGGTTACGCCAGACTTCAATGCAACTAAAGCATTTTTCTTCATTCTATTATAAATAAACTTCTTTCCGAATCTTGTATCCAATAACTTAATTCCAAAATTCAGTACATCTTCACTAAAAGATAGTCCTGTAGGGGTTCCATCAGAAAATAAATGCGCATGTGCATTTATAAGTCCTGGCATAACAAATTGATGTTTAATATCAATTTTTTCGTAGTCACTGGGAACAATTACACTTTCTGAATTTCCGACCTTTTCCATGAAACCTTCGTTATTAATGAGAATAACCATGTTTTTTTCTATTTCTCGATTCAAATCACCATTTATAACTGTACAATTCATCAACGCTGTTTTCTTCTTCATATAATTATCATCCTCGCCTGAAAAGTAAATTAATAATTTTGATAAATTAACAAGATTTTAACTATATTCTTTTTATATCCTCTCCTAATAAACCTTATTTTTTATAAGAATTTCTCTTTATTCTTCCAAAATTGATAAATCAAATTCCTATATGTGAATCCATTAATAAATAAGGTGTGAATTGAACTAATATATATTACTATTAAATTTCAGAATTTAAACGCTAACTGAAAGAAAAATACCAGTAGTAGTTGACCACAAACTCATATATTAAATTTTTTGAAATTTCCCCCTTTAAATTGTTCTATTTAGAGGTATTTTATCCTTTTCTAAATAAACCTAATACTTCTGCTGATTCTGTAATATTTACAAAAGCTTGTGGATCAACTTCAGAAATTATAGCTTTAATTCCAGATAGCTCTTCTCGAGAGATTACAGTCATTAATACATGCTTTTTCTCATTTGAGTATGCGCCTTCTCCATTCAGCAAGGTTATACCTCGTACAAAACTAGAAAGAAGTGTTTCTTTCATTTTTTCTAAATGACTTGTTACAATCATCAAAGTAATTTTTCGATGTTTTGTATGAATTGCATCAATTACTTTTCCTGTAACATAAATGGATAATAAGCTATTTAAAGCAATATCCCAATCAAAAAACAATCCAGAAATAACAACTATAATCGTGTTGAGCACGATTAAAAATTTGCCAAGCTGAATATCTTTTTTTCGTGAAAGCAACATACCGATAATATCAAATCCACCTGTTGAACCATTGCAATTAAAAACTACACCAATACCAACCCCAGCAACTACACCACCAAATAATGAAGAAAGTAGTACATCGCTTGTCACTGCATGTATAGGAATAGCGTATAATGCTGCGGAAAATGTGATAACTGAGACAATTGTGTAACTGATAAATCGTTTCCCTAAGCTAACATATCCCACAATCAGTATTGGTAAATTTAATAAAAAGTTTACCACCCCAATATTAAAAGGTGTTAAGATTCCAATGATAATTGCAACTCCACTAATTCCACTACTTAAAATTTCATGTGGAACTAGGAAAAGATTAAAAGAAAGTGCTGTAATGACAGAGCCAAAAATCACTCCAAGTAATCGATACATATCTTCACCTTCCTTCACCAAAATGTAATTAATAGCAGCCTCTTCGCCTTGACTTAATATTAAATAATATTGATAATTATGAGAAATACTTAAAAAGTATCTTATTAATACCTTTTAGGTATAACTAATTGGAAGGAAGGAAAGGAAATGGAACTGAGACACATCCGATATTTTTTAGCTCTGGCAGAGGAACTTAATTTTAGTAGAGCTGCGGAAAAACTACACATTGCCCAACCACCTCTGAGTAAGCAAATAAGGGAATTAGAGGAGGAACTTGGGGCGAAATTATTTAATCGGACAAAGCGTCATGTTGAGTTAACAAGTGCTGGAAAGGTGTTTCTAAATAAAGCTTATCAAATCCTTGATCAAGTTGAACAAGCGTGTATTAGCACCAGATTAACTTCTACTGGATTTGAAGGTGAACTTGTAATGGGGTTCAGTGGCTCAGTGCAAGACCTTATTCACACCATTCAAGAATTCCGTGAACAATACCCTGCGATTGGAATCGTATTACAACAATTAAGTACCCCCCTCCAAGTTAAAGCTTTACATGAAAAAAGAATTGATATAGGTATAGTAGCTGCCCCGGTAAATAGCAATAAAATTCATGTAAAACCAATCCAAAAGGCATGCTTAAAGGCTATAATTCCCGAAAAACACCCTCTTGTTTCTAAACAAGCAATTTTTATTGGTGATTTGGTGAACGAACCCTTTATTATAACAACTAAATCAACAGCCCCATTTTATTATGATACTTTTATGAACCTATTCAAAAACGTGGGATTCTCACCAAAGATCATCATGCAAGCTAATGATCTTCAAACTGTTTCATCATTAGTCGCAAATGGTATGGGAATTGCCTTGTTGCCCTCAACAATTCATCCATTAAGTGGTATCGTACAAAGAGAAGTTGAAGATATAGATATAACAATTGAAGCGTCATTTGCATGGCTAAAAGATAATCAATCTGAAATACTACATAAATTTTTAAAGTTTTATTTTGATTTGCATAATAATGATTAAGTATTTGGTAAGATAATACATGATTGAACTGCTACAATCTTCTTATCCTGAAAAACGATATTTCCGCAAAACAGTGGCATTTTAAAGAGGTACAATAAAGCACAAAGTAAATTACCTTAAAATTTGGGATTGGTTATGCTATGACATTGAGGACTCACCTGAGGTAAGGAAGATAAAAAGTATTACTGGATGAATAGGGTTGTTTAATTAGAAGAATATAAACACAAAGTGGGCGCACCATATCGCTATCAAGTAAATAAAACAAAATTCCCCTAAAATAAAAAATACGTTATTCTTTCTGTAGAATCATAAGAAAGGATAGCGTTTTTTGTATGTCTATTTCTGCGTCTGACGAACTACAACTATTCGCACAGGAGATTCAGAGCCTCTTATCCCAAAATACCTTACAGGATCTAGCTAGAGATGTTGGTTTTGTACAACGAACTAGTAAGTATCAAGTGAAAGATTTAGTCGCTTTATGTGTATGGATGAGTCAAAATATCGCTGCGACTTCTTTAACTCAGTTATCTAGCTGTGTAGAAGTATCAACAAAAGTACTCATCCGTCCTGAGGGACTGAATCAACGATTTAATAAAGCGGCTGTCCAATTCTTACAACACATACTAGCTGAACTACTAAACCAAAAATTGGCCTCATCTATGCTCATTTCTTCTCCATATACTTCTGTTTTCAAGCGTATCCGTATTTTAGATTCAACTGCATTTCAACTCCCAGATTCCTTTTCATTTGTTTATCCGGATGCAGGAGGATGCAACCATACAGCGGGAGTGAAGATTCAGCTTGAGTATGATTTATTAAGTGGACAATTCCTTCATATTCATACAGGTCCAGGTAAACAACATGATCGAACCTACGGTTCCCTGTGTGTCCCAACTATAACAGCGAATGATTTATGTATCCGAGATTTAGGCTATTTTCATTTGAAAGATCTTCAACATATACAAAATAAAAAGGCTTACTATATTTCACGTATCAAATCGAATACACGTATTTATCAAAAAAATCCTAAACCCGATTATTTTCAAGATGGCAGAATCAAAAAAGGTACGGAGTATATCCAGATAGATATAGAGTTTTTAATGAACTCACTTCAGCCAGGACAAACATGCGAAATATCCAAAGCTTATGTAGGAATGACTGATAAAGTCCCTACTCGTGTGATTGTTCATCGACTAACAAATGAACAACAACAAAAACGATTACGCGATCAAACTGTAAGAGAAAAAAAGAAAGGAATGAAGTATTCTCCTCGTAGTAAGCGACTCAGTGGTATCAATGTGTATATGACAAACACCCCTACAGATATTGTCCCAATGGGACAAGTACATGATTGGTATTCGTTACGTTGGCAAATCGAGATTTTATTTAAAACGTGGAAATCATTCTTTCATATTCATCATTGTAAAAAGATAAAACGAGAACGTTTGGAATGTCATTTTTATGGGCAACTGATTGCCATTCTCCTCTGTTCTTCTACCATGTTTCAAATGCGGCAATTACTTCTTATGAAAAAGAAACGAGAACTGAGTGAATATAAGGCCATATATATGATTAAAGATTACTTTCTTCTTCTTTTCCAAGCTATACAGAAAGACACCCAAGAGCTATCAAAGATTCTAATTCGCCTGTTCAACCTCCTACAGCAAAACGGGCGAAAATCCCATAGGTACGAGAAGAAAACAGTCTTTGATATATTAGGTGTCTTTTACAATTGTACCATGTCTCATAATCATGCAGCTTAAATTTAAAAAATCAAAACCCAATAGGGTTTATTTCGTATGCAATTCATTAAATAATATACAATTAGTCTTTTAAAAATAGATATCTTCTCACCCGAAGTTGATTTTACATAAACTTAGCTTGATAACACTCTGGCGCTATTCCTTTATAAATTGTGATTAGATAATTTATGTGATGGTGACAGTATTATTTGTTACAAGAAGCAAGTGCTCTTTTATTTACGATAAAATGGAATTATTATCATTTATTTCTCAACATTTAATATATTGAATTAAATTTTCTTTATTGGTATTATTATGGAGACAGTTTGTTTCTAGTGCTTTAGTTTAAGGACCTGTTTTAATACATCAGGTCCTTCTTAATTTTCTCACTAATAAAATATTTTTTTAACTAGATCAACATATTTTATTGTATAAAGACTTTACACCCATGGAAATCTACCTCTTTTAGGATTATGCTTATATGCTTGTTCTTCCTACTTGCTATGAAATAACAGTTTTGTTTCGTTTTTTATACACCTAAATTTCCATCAACATCCCCATTTATTTCAAAATCATTCAAGTCTTTAATAAGATACAGCTTTAATAAGCTAGCAAATCCCTCAGTCTTAACTACCAAACATGGATATAACCAACCATAGTATCTTCAATTATTTATATATTTTCACTTTCTACTTGAATACTACCCAAATCAACTCTCTATAGATCCAATTTAAGTTTTTCAAAGGTTTGCATACCAAATGAACTCTACCTGGTTTCAATTTTTAAAATTATGCTATACGATTGTAAAACATAGAAAAATTTTACACAGCGCCTAAAATATAAAGGCTAACTCTTTCTCATTTCTTTAGAATTTCCGTCGGCTTTTCTATAAGAAATTAAACAGCTGTGTTAATAGCCTTATTAATTCTATAGTTTCGTTTATCAGAGATACACTTACTTAAGATACACACTAGCTAAATGTTTTAATACTTGAAAATGGATATTGGAGAATTTGAAATAACTGAGGTTTTATAAACTTTTTAAAAAGTAGTAAATGATTATAATAATCATTTTGACTAGTAGTTTAAATTATAAATAAAAAGAGAAGAACCC
>NZ_JASHJA010000070.1:0-6734 GCF_030733445.1 Bacillus sp. MMSF_3353 | reverse complement strand
GAACATATGAATAGGATAACAACTACCTGTTGTTGGCAAGTAGCAATTTATCTAATAAAAAGATCACTTGTTTCCAAGACAAGTGATCTTTTTATATACAGTACCTATACTATTTGTGAGATCCATTAGATATTTTAGTTCCCTTATTTATATTGTGTACTCATTTCCCCACTCCTTGGATTTAAATACTATATCCCGTTTTCAGCAACATCGAGTTATAGTATCGACTCGATATATAATAAATATTGTTTAATCTAAAAGCCTCTGTTATATTCACCTTTTATAAATCCTTCTTCACTAGAGTCAAATGAATATCGCTTTTCATATCCAACTTCATATTTTTCCATGTAATTTCGTTCTTAATGTGTAAAAGTGTAAACGTGGACATTTACACTTTTACACAAGTTCACAAAAATAATACAACAATAAATTTTTATATTGTAATATAATTAAATAGACTTCGTTATTTATAAACAGGAGGGATTTCATTGGAAGACTTTGATGATGAGCTACGCCAAATTGATATGGGTCAAAAAGAAGCAATACTAGTTGTAAGGGCTTACAATAGATATTTAGCAAAAACAGATGAAGACAGGGAATATGGAACAGAAGTGATTGAACGTATTAGCAATAGTGATACTACTCGTGAGGATGCAGATTTTATTATAAGATGCACGGAAGTTATTGATGATCTTATCGATAAAGTTGTCGAGGAGGAAGTAGCAAATAAAAGCTAATCTACTACTATAGGATAACCCTCCTAAAAAACATCTATCATATAGACTACGGATTATCTCTAAATGAGCTTGTTGCTTTACGAATGAAACATTTGCATTTTTAGAACTATATATTATCTATTCCTGAACTAGTGACCCAAGATATCACAGCAATAGTTCACTCTTTGTTTTTTGCCACTTTAGGTTCGAAACCTATCTTTGGAGTTATGATGAAGATGTATCAAGATTTCTAACGGAAATCTCTATTCAAAAAAATGATTAGTTTGGAGATAAAGCGGGCAAATTTGAGGAAAGGGATTTCTGCATAACATTTTCGAAATACTTTTATTTTAAAAATGACTCAGAAGCAATGCACAGCTGAAAATATTGTTAAGCGATTAGTATTTAAAACTCACATATAATTCTTTAGTCGAAAAGGAATAAAAAAAACTAGTTTATTAGGCAAACCACTTTTTCTTTTTACACTTTTTTCTTTTTGGTAAGTCAGGAAACTTCTTCATTGTGTCAAAAGCATGCATGAGCGTGAAATATGGATGTTTTAAAATCATTTTTGGTCCGCTCTTTTTCATAACTTCCTTAACTAAACCTTTCATATCTGGTTTATAACAATGAGTTTTGCAATTTTGACATGCTGGTTTCTTTTCTTGAAATGGACATTTTGATAAACGAAAATAAGCATAATCTTTTAATTTTTGACATTCTTCACATAGAGTATTTTGTTTATGTTCGTTTTTACAATACATATCAATCATAATGCTAATTGTTTTCTCTTCACGTTTAATTCGATTCATAAATTGACGCCTCCTGTTTCAAAGTCTCTCTGCTTTAATTGTAAAACTTTTTAGAGAGTTTACTTGAATTTTTAATGACAGTTTTTCTAATGTTTATCTCTTTCCTATGACTTAAATATGGTTCCTTCTTTTTCTTGTGAGCTTTGGGTACCTAAACGACTCGAACAGCAAGAGTTCACTTGATTTTTCCACATTATTAATTGATTCTATTGGAAGGTGGGGAGTATTTGAAGTTTACTGCTATATCAAATAATTCAGCCTTAGAGCACGCAATCTGCGTTTTGTTTCAGGAGCACTATACAATTTTTAAATTAATGGATGTGTGGTGGTACCGCTTTTTATAAAATTGGATTTTTAGCGGAATAAATGTTAAGTTCATTTTACATTTTGTTAATTATGGTATACATTGAAGGGAAGAGGTGGTGAACTTGACTATTTTTAACAAAGTAAAGGAAATTAGAGCGCGTTTTAATTTCACACAAAGTGTATTAGCTGAAAAAGTTGGAGTGACCAGGCAAACGATCGCAGCAATTGAAAAAGGGGATTACGTCCCTTCATTATTACTAGCATTGTCAATTTGTGATGTGTTTGATTTGAAGATGGAAGAAGTGTTTGTATTAAATAAGGAGGAAGAAGAGGATGAATAGATTGATGATTTCTTATATGATTAATGTACTTATTATGGCATTAGCATGTTGGGTATTCATTGAACTTTATTACGGCATTATAGAACTTGCCAATATTATTGACGCTAAGAAAGTAACTTTTGAAGTATCATTAAATATTACACCAGTCTTATTTTTATTAGTTATAGGTATTGTAATAACAATTTTTTATAAAATACAGAAGAAGAAATATAACGCCCTTTCATATCTGATGTATCCACTATTGTTTCCCCTAGAAGACGAACGTGAAAAGTTAATTACTGAAAGAGCTTGTCGTACAGCATTTGTTTCACTGTGGTATGTGTTAATCATCGCAATTGGATTTTTAGTGCTTTCTCCTATTTTTAATATATATATTCCAGGATATCCCTTATACATTGTATTTAGTGTTTTCTTTATTCAAATGACAGTTTTTTATTTATCTTTATACCGAAATAAAATAATGTAAAGTGAGACCCTCTTGTAAAAGCAAGAGGGTTCCTTTATATGCATGATTTATAGTGATTCCCTTAATAATTTTCTATTTTCTAACATATCATTTAATAGAATCTGTCCCATCATCAATGCAAAGTTATCCCTGGTTTTTGTATAGTAGTCATTAAGTTTTAAAAGATAGTCTTTCCTGGGGACATAGGTGATTACAAATCCATGGTTTACTTCTTTAGGAAAAGGAATTTATATATTTTTAACATCCTGGTTTGTAGTGTTGGGATTTTTAAATAATAAATCATTTAGATTACTAAAAAATTCTTTTCCATTAGAGATAGGTTGAATTTTTTTAGCTATGTGAACACCATTATTATTTTTATTTGAAGCTATTCCCCATATAATTACACCACCAGAAGCATGAGAAAAAAACGATATACTTTTTTCGTAATTCTTTTTATCATCTATTGAAAGGGCACTATTTGTACAATTTTTTTTGCATTGAAATGTAAGGAATATATTCTCTTCTTGCTGTGTAATGATCATTTTTTGAATGTATGAAAATCCTTCTTGTTGAAACTTTATAAAAATCTTCTTCGCATTCGCCAAATTAAACATTCTCCTTTTCTGCTTTTTAGCAAAATATTTAAAAGAGTAAATCAAAACAAGTAAACTTTGTATAGGAAATATATTTTTTAAAATTCTAATGCTTTTGATTTATTTTTTATTGTATTAATATCCTGGCATTGTTGGGATAGCTGGGCACATTCATGAAAAGCAAAATGTTTACACCCTACACATTTCGCTTTATTCAAATGTCTTAAAGCACAGTTAATTGCTTCTCCTGTATGATCAAAAAAGTTCTCTTTTCCAATCTCAGCGTATAATCCATTTTTAATTAGAGTTGTTTTCAACTCTGATTGAGCCCCTGAAATGAGAAGTACGCCACCTTGGTTTTTAAAATGTTGGACAATATTCCTAAAGTAGGCTTCGCCTGTTGTATCAATAAAAGGAACCTTGCCCATACGTAAGATTAGAATTTTGGGTCTATAATGAATTGTCGCTAAAATATTTTGTTCAAATGTTTGTGCAGCTCCAAAAAATAATGGACCTTCTATTGTGTAAATACTAATTTGAGGGCAATCATGAGCATTATTTACCACATGCGGTAATAATTTTTCATTCTTTGTTGTATGATCAGGAAGCACTTTTGACATCACAAGCATATTACTCATACGTTTTGTAAACAAAATAATAGCTAAAATAAGACCGATTTCCACAGCCGTTGTCAAACTTGTAAATACAGTAAGGGAAAATGTTACTAGTAACACAAGAGAATCTCCGGTCTTCATTTTAAGTATATGAACAAAATGCTGTTGCTCACTCATATTCCACGCTACAACCATTAAAATTGGAGCCATACTAGCAAGTGGGATGTGCGAGGCGTATGGAGCTAGCAGTAGAAGCGTAAATAGCACAAATACTCCGTGAATCACACCGGACATGGGTGAAACAGCGCCATTTTTAATATTCGTTGCTGTTCGAGCAATTGCTCCAGTCGCCGGAACTCCTCCAAATAATGGGGTAACAATATTAGCAATTCCTTGACCAATAAGTTCTTTATTACTGTTATGTTTACTATTTGTCATCCCATCCGCGACGACAGCAGATAAAAGAGACTCAATACCACCTAACATAGCAATGACAAACGCAGGGCCAATTAAATGTTGGATACGCTCTATTGTGATCTCTGGTACGTTAAACTGAGGCAATGTATTTGGAATCGTACCATATGCTGTACCAATAGTAGGCACATGACCTGAGAAAAATAAAGTTACAATTATAGTTGAAATCACAACACCTACTAATGAACCGGGTACTTTTGGCGAAATTTTTGGTGTTACGAGTATAACGAAAAAGCAAATTAAAGCAGTTACTACACTATAAAAATTAGTGGTACCGATATGAGTAAAGATTTCTTTCAGGTTTGCTATAAATTCCTCGTGTTTTTTAATATCTGTTAAACCTAAAAAACTAGCAATTTGTCCAGTGAATATAATAACAGCAATACCTGACGTAAAACCAATTGTTACAGGACGTGGGATGAACTTAATTAACGAACCTAATTTAAAAATTCCCATAAGGCATAAGATAATTCCAGCTATTAAACCAGCAAGTAGTAAATCTTCATACCCATAGGTAATGACAATTCCTAAAAGAATTGGAACAAAAGCACCTGTAGGCCCTCCAATTTGATACCTTGAACCACCAAATAGAGAAATGAGTATTCCCGCAATACATGTTGTATAAATTCCATACTCTGGTTTTACACCAGAAGCTATAGCAAAAGACATAGCAAGAGGAATCGCAACAACGCCAACAATCATTCCTGAAAGAAGATCTTTTTGAAAATGCCCTAATGAATATCCTTCAAACCTTCCCGTAAATAAACCTCTCATTACAAACCCTTCTTTTCTTTTTTTATAAATGCGGATTAAAAATGTGTTTCGCATTCGCTTATACAGGAGATTTTTATTTTCATAATAGAGAACGACATCCTAATATTTACTATAAATTTTGCTTAAATGGCGTTCTAATTTCCCTATATCTCCACCTTGTTGTACATGGAATTGTAATTTTTCCGCTAGAAGTTCTCCAGCCCGACTATCTAGCTTCTTCGTATCAATAAACGTTGTGACTTTTACTTTATCTGGAGTAATATCTCTACGAAACATCTGTCCTGGAATTTCAGTCCAAAAACTATTCCATTCTTCTAATAATCCTATTTGATCAAACAAAAAGTTCTGAATGCCGCATAACCATGCTGTACAAGCTGTGTTCCTTTTTTGACATCCAATACCATCTTGTAAATGTTGACATGAAACGCAACAAGAATACCCACTTTTAATGCAAACATTACAAACATGATGAGCTCCTATAGAGTGAAATATCTCAATTCCATGTTGGATGATATCTTCTTTTTTAGCCTCAATGCTCAATTTATTCCTCCTTTATCATTTCACTTTCTGCTTCATCTAGCTCTTCTAACATAGAAATTGTATCAATTAAATGATTGTTAAAAATTTTCCGCGCAACCACCAATAAATTCATAATCATAGGATCTCGAAGGGAGTATAATACTCGTTTTCCATCTTTAGTGCCAACAACAATATTTTTCGCGCGTAATACACTTAATTGTTGAGAAACTGCAGAACCTTCTTTTTTAAGAATGCTTTGAATTTCATTTACACTTTTTTCACCTTCTGATAGAACTTCCAAAATCCCTATTCGTAAAGGATGCGATAAAGCTTTAAAGAAATCTGCTTTAAATTGTTGCATTTCAGTTCCCATTAAAACACCTCTAGTATTTATTTACATTTAACATTTCAGAAGTATCCTATACATCTTCAAATGTTTGAATATGTATAGGATACTTCTGAAGCCAAGAATTATCAATACAAATTTAGAAACTTAAAATAGGTAAATAAATGGTTTTTGGTTGAAATTACGATACTTTCTTTCGTGCACAAAAATCCTATGTGTCCTAGACTATATTTCTAGAGAAACCTTATATCCACAGGTTCAAAGGCGATTGAATAAGGGAGAAATAATGCATTTACATGAATAGACTCAAATAACATAAAAGTATTAAAGGAAAGAGGATTTACGGATTTATAAGAACGGAATATTTATTCAAGTAAAGGTGAGCTGTGAAAAAATGTAACAATCTAGTTAAAGTATGACGAATAAAGAAAAGAACCCGTTAGTAAAAAACGGATTCTTTTCACTAGGTCTGCAAGAAATTCAAGGTGACTCCAATAAAATCACTTGTATTTTTTAGTGCACGCACAAGTTTGAACAAAATATTTATTTGAACGTAAAAAGGATTTATTCAAGATAAAGAAGCTTTTTGAAAAAGTAGGTGAACACCTAAAGGAAATTATTGAAAGACAAATTAATTTTGATGGGTTACTTGAAGATTCGAGGGCAATTGTTATGCTACACATTAATAAATAGTAAGTTACTTATAAATTTTCTGAATTAGTAATTTTAGAAATTAAAGAAGATGTATAGGCTTCATATCCCTAATTCAGATTCACTATATTTGGTAGATT
>NZ_JASHJA010000006.1:0-258517 GCF_030733445.1 Bacillus sp. MMSF_3353 | reverse complement strand
TGCGTGCAAAAGAAGGCGGATTAAACGTTGGAGCACGTAACACACAAGACGCTATGTCTGCTTTACGTACTGGTGACTCAGCATTAGGCTCAATTTCTAACATCTTACTTCGTATGCGTGATCTTGCTACGCAAGCTGCTAGTGGTACAAATAACACAAAAGATACAGCTTCTTTAAACAAAGAGTATGAGCAATTAAAAGGTGAAATTGGCCATATCGCTGAAAAAACAAACTTTAACGGCAATGCATTCCTAGACACAGCCAGTGGCGGTAAAGATATTAAAATTCAACTTTCTGATGCTGCAAATGATACACTTGATATCACAGCTATCAATACAAAGGATATTACAAGTGATAAGTTGGGTACTTTAACAGATGTAACTACTGCAAAAGATGAAATGGTTAAAATTGATACTGCCATCCAAGCAGTTGCTGATGCGAGAGCAACTTTCGGTTCTCAATTAAACCGTTTAGACCATAACTTAAACAACGTAACTAGCCAAGCTACTAACATGGCTTCTGCTGCTTCTCAAATCGAAGACGCTGACATGGCGAAAGAAATGTCTGAAATGACTAAGTTCAAAATCTTGAACGAAGCTGGTATCAGCATGCTTTCTCAAGCTAACCAAACTCCTCAAATGGTTTCTAAATTATTACAATAAGCCATTTGAGTTAGTTTCCTGAATAAACCTCTCTGCTTGCGGAGAGGTTTATTTTTTCTATATAGATAGATTATTTATAAAACTTTCTTTTTTATGTGGAAGAGAGTATCCCCGATGCTTAGAAGCGGTCAGTGCTTATCTTGACCCCCTCTTATGTTAAAACACAAACAGTAAATAAGCATAAGCCCCTCTATCCTTCCATAACTGTTTATTAGATTAAAAGATACCGACTATATCAATCTATAAGGAGTGTCTATTATGCGTATTGGTACGAATGTTTTGAGTATGAATGCTAGGCAGTCGTTGTATGAGAATGAGAAACGTATGAATGTTGCGATGGAGCATTTGGCAACTGGTAAGAAATTAAATAATGCTTCTGATAATCCCGCTAATATTGCAATTGTGACTCGTATGCATGCGAGAGCAAGTGGTATGCGCGCTGCAATTCGTAATAATGAAGATACGATATCGATGCTTCGCATGGCAGAAGCTGCCCTTCAAACTGTGACGAATATTTTACAGCGTATGCGTGATTTAGCTGTTCAATCTGCGAACGGTACAAATTCAAATAAAAACCGTGATTCACTGAATAAAGAGTTTCAATCTTTAACAGAACAAATTGGCTATATTGGTGAGACAACTGAGTTTAATGATTTATCCGTATTCAATGGACAAATCCGCCCTATTACGTTAGATGATATTGGTCATACAGTACATATGACGAAACATATTCCCCCTTCCCCTACACAACATGACATCAAGATTTCAACAGAACAAGAAGCAAGAGCGGCGGTTCGTAAAATTGAAGAGGCCTTGCAAAATGTATCACTTCATCGTGCTGATCTTGGGGCTATGATGAATCGTTTACAGTTTAATATTGAAAATTTAAATAGTCAAAGTATGGCCCTAACAGATGCTTCTTCTCGAATTGAAGACGCGGATATGGCGCAGGAAATGAGCGATTTTTTAAAGTTTAAATTGTTAACTGAAGTTGCGCTCAGTATGGTTTCACAGGCTAATCAAATACCGCAAATGGTTTCTATATTACTACAATCGTAAACATTCATCTTCCTTTTTTGGAACGATTCCACACAAAACAAAAGGGAAATACATATAAACTATGTATCTCCCTTTTATTTTGTACCCAAATTTTATTACTGCGTTACAGTCATAACCTGCCCACTACGATCAACCATAATTTTCATTTTACCGTCTTGTGCGTTATATAACCCTAATTTATGCAAATCTTGTTTACATTCTTTTACGAAGAAAGGTAATGTGCGAATTTGATTAATATCAGAGCTCGTAATGAAATGAATTAAATGATGCGTCATTTCTTTTATATCATGAACAAGCTCTTCCTTTTCTCGTTTTAGCCTTTCATTTTCAGCTCGTAATACATGTAATTCGCCTTCGAGACCACGAGCATTCTTTTCATCTTTTGAACGCTCTGCAGCCATGCTAGAAAGCTTATAGATTCCTTCCATGAACTGATGTAGTTCATGCTCTTTTCTTTCACTACACTGGCTAATCGTTTCAAAATTATCAACAATACCAGATATAACTGTTACAAGGCTTTTTTCGTTCTCTGTATTTGGAACTTCATTTCTTAATTCTTGTTTGTTTTCTTTTTTCATTTCAACAATTGATTCTTTTACAGGCGTATATTTTCGCTTTCGTCCTGGTTTTTGTTTTTCAATATTTTCAAACGGTATTTCACATTTTTTTAATTTGTAATACGTATTTTGCAATTGACTTGCTGTTTTTGGAAAAAGATTTAGTTCTTTTTTACTAATGTATTTTGAAATATTAATAATGTTTAAACCGTGACGTTGGGAAAATTGATACACTTCATACAGTAACTCTAGCTCAGACTTCAGCCATGTAATTGTAGATTTTTCATATGCTCGCATCCCACCATTTTTTTCTATATCTATTTGAAATAATACCATTCTATTATATAAATCAACTAATTCTTCATACTCTACTCGGAATTGTTTCTCTATTTTTTTAAATTCCTCTTCTAGTTGCACATCGTTCATTTTATTATTTGACATGTTTTGTAAAAGACTTAATACATTGATTGCTGTGTGGTGATACATAATCTGTGTCACTCCCCCTCATCCTTTCACAATTCTCATCTGACTCCCATGTCTTCTCAGAAAATAGCAATTTTTACATATCCATATTATAACATTTCGAAATTATCTGTCAAATATTAAACATACAAAAATGTATAGAAAGTATAAAAATTTGGAAAATGTTTTTTATTAATATGTAAAATTGCATATTAATTACATTTAATTATATTATATGGTATTTTGGATGTTTTTTCACCGAAAAAATTTGCGTTACCACAAAATGTTACTAAAGTAATCAAAAAATATGTTCGCTTATATTTTTAAATCAAAAATCTCTAAATGAAGATTATTCACACATACAGCGACAAACAACCCAGACACCTTTCATTTTTCTACCACTTTAAAGTATATAATACTAAAAAGGAACTAGCCAATGCTACACATGGCTAATTCCTTCCCCTTTCTAACAGAATAGAGTTATAAACCGAGACTTCAAATCCTCAATCGAAGTCTCACTTCTTCTAAAACTATCTTGGCGGCTCTCTCGTCCCAATTACCTAAAAATGCTCCATACTAGTCTTACATCGCACGTGTCTCTATTAGGCACTGACCGCTGCCATACCTAGCTAGTTCCTCTATTCCAGCTAAAAAAAAACGCTTTTCTTACAACACTAACTTATCAACTAAACCAATTAACTCTTGAATATCTGGCTTACTTACTTGCGCATTTGCTCCTACAGCTTCGCCTTTATGGAATAATTCATTTGTAATTAATGAAGAGAAAATAATGACTGGTAAACGATTCATTACTTCACTATCTTTAACTACTTTCGTTAAATGATGTCCATCCATTTTCGGCATTTCAATATCAGTAATTAGCAAGTGAATATGTTCAAACATTTTTTCCCCTTGCTCTTTCGCTAGCTTTTCAATTTGTGCTAATGCTTCTGCACCATTGCTGAAGAAATTCATTTTCGTATATCCAGCTGATGATAATGTTTCTTCTAATATTTGACGAAGCATTGCTGAATCTTCTGCAATATAAATAACTTTTTCAGCTCGATCCGTTTTTTGCTCTAAACCTGCAAGTGATTTATTGTCATAGCCAGTACCGCTAATTTCACATACAATTTTCTCGTAATCTAATAGTAAGATGATTTTTCCATCTAGCTTTACAATACCAGATGTCGTTTCCTCTAGTCCCATAGATAATGAAGCTGGCTCATCAATTTGTTCCCACGAAATACGTTGAATACGATGCACTTCATCAACGCGGAAAATAACTTTCATTTGGTTTAATTCAGATATAATAAATTTCGTTTGATCAAGTGGCTTTGTTGATTTTAAATTAAGAGCCGTTGCTAAATTAATAACAGGTAAAATTTCACCACGTACTTGAACAACACCTTCAACTGCATGATGAGATTCTGGAACAGTTGTAACAGGGAATGGATTAATGATTTCACGTACTTTCATTACATTAATACTAAATAGGTTTTCACCAACAGTATATGTGACAATCTCTAATTCATTTGTTCCACTTTCTAATAAAATACTTTGTGCTTGTGACATAAAGGTGTCGCTCCCCTTCCATTAATTCCGTATATCTAATTATTAAGCTTTATTAAACCGAAAAAGTCAACTACCTATATGAAAAATATAGATAGTCGAACGATTTATTTTAAAACACGCTTAATCTTGTATAAAAGAAGCAAGTGCCTCTAATAATACTTCTTGTGCTCCTACAATTTCTGTCGGCAGTGCTTCCCACTTTTTCGAAAGCTCCGTTTCTACTCTTATTCTTAGCTCCGAATCCATTTCTTCTAGCACATATTCTTTCGTCGCTATATCAACATCAAGTAGCGCAAGCGCATATAATTCTGGATCATTTATTTTTTTAAATAATTGTTTCAATATAGATGGTGCTATATGTTTTAATTTTTCAATATGAATTTCCTTATCCGAAAATAGTAACTCATATTGAATAAATGTAACATTTTCTTTAATCACTTTAAAATAGCAATTATTTTTTTTATCATTTACAAAATAACCGTTCGGATCTGCAATAATACTCTCTACTTTACGAATTAAATCCGGCAAACTACTCGCCGCCATTACAGTCCGCTGCTCAACCTCACTCGGCGAAATGAATGTAACGCGATACTTATTCTGCGCCATCCTCCTCACCTCTCCTTTTATTAAAATCTATCACCATAAACTATCCAAAAGGCACTGACCTACTATGAAATGATTATCTCATCCCCACCATCTCAGTACGCCTCCATAGCTCTATTCTTACAACTAGCAGCTCGTCTGGATCATAACTGTTTATTCACACCAAACTTCGCTTACCTCTTCTTATACTACCCTAGTAACTCTCCATACCTCTGTCCTTACACACCAGTCGAGGCCCTATTAGGCACTAACCGCTCCAAAACAACGCTGGGTCCTCTCTTCAACCCTAAAAAGAGCTTTTAAGGTCTTTTTAGATCTTTTTAAGAGCTTTTCAACAACTCGATGTTATTGAACCAAAATGCAATCTGCTGATCCGTTATCCCTGATAGTGTAATAAAAAACTCACGGCACTTCATCTCGTCCTTAAACAGTTGATACTTCCATTCTCCTTCGCTACCAACACTTACGAAATAAAACTCATGAATACGGCCAATGATTGACTGCTTTTCGCCAAATGAATATGGAGGTACTTGCTTAATTTCAAATTGATCAGGTAAATATATATGCTCTTCTCGTTCCATTTTTAACACTTGCTCAGCAAGTTCACGTTTATTTTCGAAAAAAGGCAATTGTAAAATTCGCTCTTGTCTTGTCGTCATACGAATAAAAAACCCTTTCTACTACATTACAATTTTACTTTATGATATATTATCGAATTAAGTTTACAACTTCATTTAATACTTCATCTGAAACTTTAATTACTTTCGCATTTCCTTGGAATCCACGTTGATAAAGCATTAAATCAACAAATTCTACGGATAAATCTACGTTTGAACTTTCTTTTGCTGATCCTCGTACATTACCTGCACCATTCTCACCAGCAACACCTATCCCCGGAATACCCGCTGATGGTGTCGCAACGTAATTTCCATTCCCAGTTTTCATTAATCCACCTGAATTTGGGAATGTAGCTATAGCTAGTTGTCCTACAACTTTCATACTACCATCCGAATATTTCATCATAACGAAACCACCGTCAGAAATAGAGTAGTCATTTGCAATTGCAGCTGGGCGCCCCGTTACTTCTGTTGTAGAAATAGTTTTCCCTGTCGGATAATTTGTTAATCCGCTTAAATCAAGTGTTAGACCATTGCCAAAAGGAATTTTAATGGATCCACCTTTAGTAATTTCACCAGTTACTGGATCTTTTTGTACAGGTTCATCTGTCTCCTTTAAATTTCCTAACGTATCAAATTTAAGATTTTTTTCGCCCGTCATGCCTTCGACAGGCTTAAATTCTTTTTCGTTTTTAGAATCATTCCTTACAGAAACTGTATATGTATATTCGCCTGGCACTGGCTTTTCAACTTCTTTACCATCTACAGTCTCTTTTGTAGTCTTTTGCTTAATATTTACACGTAACGTTAACGAGTTCCCTTCCGCATCAAAAACTGTGAATTCGTGAGATAATGCATTTTGGTTTCTAGGAAGGTTTCCGCCTATTGTCGCTTTATCTGTTTGAATCCCACCAACAGCTGATCCCATTGGAATATGAATTGGGCTTGGTCGTGAAGAAAAATCTACTTCTTGTGTTCCTGTTTTTACACCATAACCTAGCACATACTGTCCACCTGTATTTGTAACATAGCTATCTTTCGATACACCAAAAGACCCTTTTCTCGTATACTCTACATTTCCACCGTTACGATCACCAACTAAAAACAAACCGTTTCCTTCTATCGCTGTCTCCATCTTATCACTAGTTAAAGTAATAGAACCATCACTAAAATCTGTAGATGTCCCACTGAACTTTACACCGTTACCAATACTCTTTGGATTCGTGCCAGCATAAGCACCATCACCACGTGAACCAACCGTATTATTATATAGCAAATCATCAAAAATAGCCTTTTGCTTTTTATATCCAACTGTTTGTGCATTTGCAATATTATTTGAAGTAACACTTAATGCATTTTGTGCTGCATTCATCCCTGTAATACTTGTATATAACGCTTTAATCATAACCTTTGTACACTCCTTTTATTAATCTGGCTTAACCTCTTCATTTTTTTCTATATCATCTTTCTTCTCATCTTCCGGATTAGTTTCTGTTATCGGTTTATCAGAAACCCTTTCTATGAAACGAAGTGAGACAACTTGATTATCAACAATAAGTTGCACATCGTTATTTTCAGCAAGCCGAACTGTTTCCACTTGACCAGTCACTTGCTTTCCATTATTGCTTACACCTCTAACGTACTTTCCTAAAAACTTCATCCCTCCATCAAGAGCCGTCGAATACATCGTTGATTGCAGTTTATCTACTGCTTTCGTCATATTCTGTACTTGCTCCATAAGAGATAGCTGTGCTGTTTGGTTCATCATTTGGTTCATATCCATCGCATTAAACGGGTCTTGATGTTGAAAGCTTGCTAAGAAAAGTTTCAGGAAATCATCTTTATCCATAATACCGGGTGTTTTTTGAGTACTTGCTGATACTCCGTTTGCTTGTTGAGCTGTCGACTGTGCACCAGTAACAGATGCGTTTTTTGTTTGTGCTCCTGCTTGTAACGGAATATGATTTGTACTCGTTGTATTTAATCCAACTGTTGGCACACTTTATTCCTCCAATAATCCCGCAAATTCTTTTGCATGTTGTTTTTCATGTTTCGTACTTGCTAATTTTTGTTTTTGTCTTTGCTCTTGTTCTCGCTGTTCTTTTCGATTTTCATCTTTATCTGAATAGCTAATTTGAATATTGATTTCTTTTTCTTTTAACTTCAATCTCAATTCATCAAAAATGATTTCAACACGTTTTTTCGCATCATGTTTTTCCATTTCTACGTGAACATCAATTTGATCTCCATTTTTTTTCATAAACACTGTTAATGTACCAAGTTTTTCTGGATTTAACTGAAATAAAACACGCTCTTGTTTCACTACAAATTTTTGCAATGCTTCTACTTGCGCTTCCATTTTCTTTCCTAAATCAGGCAATGAAACTTTCTCAGCGCCACTATTTGATTTTCCTATTTGATCCGTACCCGTTGCTTTATTTAGCAACTCCGCACCCGTTGAACTCGAATCGTTTAACACATCACCTTCCGGCAACTCTATCTTTACATCATCGCCCTCAGCTTTTGGAAGATCTACATCTAAGTCTTTGGAATCTTCTTGTTTTTTTGCGATATTACAAGTTTCTGTTTCTACAACTTTCAATACTTGCATCGTTTGCTCTGGCATCTTCACTTTATCTAACGCCATTTGCATTGTATCTTCTAAACATATAGCATTTTTGATATTCATATTTGAAAGAAGCTCTTGCAACTGTTGTAATTCATTGGCGGGTAATTCGTTAAGTTTTATATTCCCATATTCTTTATATAGCCCTTGTATTTTTTGTATGTATTGATATAACAATTCCGGTTGCACACGTAATTGCTCAATTGCAACCATTTGCTCAGATACAGCTAATAGTAACTGTTCTGTCTCTTTTTTTTCTTCTTTCTTTACAATTGGCTCTTCTTTCGTTACTGATTGTTTAGAAAGAATATATTCTTTTTTTTCTTCTTTTGGTGCTTCTTCTTGTTTCATTTTCTCCGTTTTCGGCTGCTTTTTATTTTCCATTCTCATCGTACGATCGAATGAAGAATCTTCACTTTTTGATTGTACTTCTAGCCCTTTTTCTTTTTGCGGAGGTAAACTTTGTTGCACCGGTAATACAGACTGTATCACTATATTCACCTCATCCATTCATACACATTTTCAAATCAAGAAGCATTTTTTCTTCCTGCTTTTCTCGTACTTTTGCAAGCTTTCTACAATCTTCTTGATACATCTCATCAATGACACGTTCTTTTTCTTTTACCTGTTCTAAAAGGCTTTCATTTTTTTGAATAAAATCTTCCGTTTTTTTAATTTTCCGATTCCATTCTTCTATTCTTTCAGGTGAAAACGTATGTGACGAAAGCATACCGGCCATTATACGCTGCCCAGTTTGTACGACTTTACTACGCGATTTTACTACATATAAATCATATTCTTTTTTTTGTTCTATTTTTCTTTTTTCACCTGTTAATTCATACACTTCTTTCAAAATCTGTTCTTTTTCTTGATTTATTTGCAATCTTATCGTGTCGTACTGCTGCTTATCCACCTGTTTTCATAGCCCCTTCCTATTATAACGCTCTCTTTTTCTATTATATAGTTTTTTTCCAAAAAAATCTGTGAAATATTAAAAAACAAAAAAATAAGACCTCTTGGGCAGAGGTCTTATACTGTATGGTGCATCGCTTCAACAATATCATCAAATTGGAAACTATCAGATCGACCTTGTTTTAAAAACGTATTTATACCTTCTACTTTGTTTTTACATTCAAAAATATAAGCATTTTCTGCATTTTCTTGAATCGTTCCTAATTTAAAATACAATTCATTTTCTTTATAAACAGATAAGATTTTTCTCATTTCATTTGCAAGTTGCCAATGAGTTGGCGAAACGATTTCTTCCATAATCCTACTCACTGAGTCTAGCACTGAAATAGCAGGGTAATGACTAAGTGTTGCAAGCTCACGTTTTAATACAATATGTCCATCTAAAATACCACGCGCTAAATCTGGTACAGGGCCGTTTAAATCGTCTCCATCAACGAGTACGGTATAAATACCTGTTATGGATCCCTTTTGTGTTTTCCCAGAGCGCTCTAACAGCTTCTTCATATAGCTTTCCATTAAGAGTGTTTTACCACCGATCGGCAACTCTTTAACGGCAATATCAACACTTCTACGCGCGTCAGCAAAACGAGTAACAGAGTCCATCATAAGTAGTACGTTATTACCTTGATCACGGAAATATTCAGCAATAGACGTTGCAAGTTTCGCTGCACGAAGTTGCATTAGGTGACTTTCATCTGACGTCGCTACAACAACGACGCTTTTTCGCATTCCTTCTTCACCTAATTCTTTTCGAATAAAGTCTTTTACTTCTCGGCCACGTTCTCCTACTAAACTAATAACATTAATGTCAGCTTTTGCGTTTTTCGCAATCATTCCGAGTAAAGTAGATTTACCAACACCAGACCCAGCGAAAATACCAATCTTTTGACCGATACCAATTGTTAGCATAGAATCAATGGACTTTATTCCCGTTTCAAATACATCAGTAATCTCTTCACGCTCAAATGCATGGATAGGGGGGGCATCTAATTTTATTTTCTGTAGTGGAATATTTTCAGCGTTCTCATTTAACACTTCACCATTCGCACTTAACACCTTTCCAAGTAAATGATCACCACGAGGTACAACAACATCTTCTGCAATTAATGTAACGGAATCCCCGTAACATACTTTTTCTGTCTGTCCAAATGGGAGTAACATATTATTCTCTTTTTCAATCGCAATTACTTCACATAAAACATTATGTTCTCCAACGAAACAAACATCGCCAATTTTCGCTTTCGGTCCTTTCGCTACGAAAAACTGTTCTTGTACACTATGAACTTTACCAATTTTCGTATAAAACGGTGTTTCGATAAACGTATTCCACTTATTCTGTTCATTTATGAGCTTGTTGTTCATACATTTTGCTCCTCAAACAACTTCTCTTCTTCCCATTTCTGACGAAGTTTCGCAAATATAGGTGCAAACTTAAATTCAAAAAACTCTTTCTCTTCCTCCAAAACAAATTCACCGAACTGCAGGGAGAAATCATATTTCCATTCTACTAATTGTAGTAACCAATACTCTTTCGTATTTTCCTTCTCTTCTTGAATACGTTCAAATGTTTCTGGGTGTACGGTAATGATTAATTTTTCAAACGAAGTAGGCAACGTTTGAACGATACCAGTTAAAATGGGTAACACATCAAGCAATCGTGAATCTACTGCTTGATTCACGATTTTTTCTGCTAGATGAAAAGATTGATCCCATAATAACTCTGTCCATTCATATGCTGTTTCTTGTTGTTCTTGTTGAAACTGCATACGCGCTACTTCCATCTGTTCCATTTGTTCATGAATATGCGTTTGAAATTGCTCTTTATCTTGCAATAGCTGTTGACGCTCTCGTTCTAGCATTTGCTGTTCTTGCCTTAGTTGATTCAGCTCAATATGTAATGATTGTTGCTGTGCAAGAAGCTCTTCATGGTCCACCTGTATTTCTTCTTCTACTTGAACTGGTATTGGTTTTGGAAATTGTAATTCATACGTTTCTTCAGAAAAAGAAACAGAATTCTTCGGAATTCTGTTTTTAAATAAGGACATCATCTTCACCTCTTTGAACGATAATTCTTCCTTCCTTCTCTAGCTTTTTCACTGTGCCTGTAATCGTTTGCTGTGCTTTCTCAGCATCCGTCATCTTAAGCGGTCCTAAGCCATCTAATTCTTCTAGAATCATCTCTTTACGGTTTGAAGACATACATGTAAATAATTTCTCTTTAATCTCTTCTTTTGCAATTTTAAGTGCTTTCGCAATAACACCGTTATCTGTAATTTCTTCTAATACACGACGAAGTGCAAGAGCTTCAAGTCCGAGTAAGTCTTCAAATACAAACATGTTTTCTTTAATTTTCTCAGATAGCTCATAATCCATTTCATCCAGCTTTTGAAAGACTGTTTTTTCAACACCTCGTGAAACATTATTTAAAATGTTTACTATTGTTTTCAAGCCATCTGTTTTATTAATTGCATTAAATGCCATATTATTTAATTTTGATTTTAATAAATCACCAATTTGATTTATTAATTCACCATCTACTTGTTCTAGTTTCGCAATACCCATTACCGTTTCTACTCGCTTATGATCTGGTAGTCTCTCAATTAATTGAGAAGCGAGCTGCGGTTTAATATAAGAAGCGATAATCGCAATCGTTTGTGGCGATTCATCATTAAGTACAGTAAGAAGTGGTTCTAAATCTGCAAGTGAATTTAAGAATTCAAACGGATTATCTTTGTTATACCAAAGATCTTCCAATAATTTTTCCAGTTCGTCTTCTGGCATATTTTTAAATATGCGACGAATATATTCTTTATCTGGAGTCACTAGGTTCAATTCTTTTACATTTAATTCATACAAGAACTCTCCTAGTACATTTTCTAACGTTTCTGGTTTATATACACGAAATTTCGCGATTTCACGAAGTAATACTTCTTTTTCCTCAGCCGTCATATATTCAATGACTTTTGCTGCCACCCCTTCTTCTAATGTACGAATAAGGATGGCAGCTTTTTCTTTGGAGGAGATTTCATCTAACATCGTTGTTCCTCCCTTACTGTCCATTTAACCATTTTTTAATTACTTTTGCAGTACCTTCTACATGTTCTTTCGTAGCATCATGCACTTGTTCATCTAACGTCGGTTCTTTCGGTTCTTCTGGTTCTGGTTTTGGCTCTGGTACTATTTTTTCTTCAGGAATTTCCATGATACTTTCATTACTTGCAGCAATTTCCTCTTCTGCTAAGTATTCTTCATATTCCTCTTCTTCTTTCTTTCTCTTACGTCTTGCTAAGAAGAACCATACTAGACCACCAATCGCTAATAAACCAGCTGGAATCCCACCGAATAACCACCAGTTTATGCCGCTTTCTTCTGGTTCTTTCTTCTTCTCTTCTTTCGGCTGATCAAACTGAACAGTTACAACGTTAACTTGACCGTTTGTAAAGTTTCCATTCGGATCAGCTTGAAGCCCAGCAGCTGTGCCGATTGCTTCTTTGAAAGTAGTCATATCTATTTTTCGTTTTACTAACGTATCATTATCTACCCATACAACAACATTTGTTTTCGTTAATTCTGGATGTTTTTTAATTGTTTCAACTGTTTTATCTATTTCATAGTTTTCAATTTTGTTACCATTTTTATTATCGTAGACAACTTTACCGTTTTGATTATTGTTCGTACCGTAGTTTGGCACTTCACCGTTCGCTGTAATACCAGCACCTTGCTTCGTATCTGCTCCTTCTTGCGCAGTAGAGCTTTCCTCTTGCTCTTGTTTACTACGAAGTACACCTTTATCACCATATTTTTCTGACTGGCGTGTAACTTCATCATAGTTTACAGACACTTTCGTATTCACTTTATATTCATTCGGTTTAAACATCGTCATTAATGTTGCATCAATATCTTGCTTTAATTTACCTTCAATTTGTTGCTGCATCTCTACTTCTTTTTCATAAGAAGAGGAACTAGTAGAATGTGCTTCATCTGCTCCTTTTGAGATAATACCTTTTTTGCTATCAATCACACTTACTTCTTCTGCTTTTACACCTGGAACTGCTGCACTAATCATTTGCTGTATACCTGCAACCTGATCTGCAGTTAATAATTGGCCACGTTTCACACCTACAGTAATTGCCGCTGTTCCTTTTGCTTTTTCTTCATCAAAAATTGTCTCTTTTTCAGGTAATGTAATTTGAACATTCGCCGTTTCAACTGTCGCAAAGTTTCTTACGATATCTTGCTCCAATTGCTTTTTCGTACCGACGATTTGCTTCATTTTTTTATCTTGCTCACTTGAACCGAGCGAGCTTTCTAATAAAATTTCCTCACCGCTTTTAGAATTAAACGGTAAGCCCATTCCATTCATTTCTTTTCGAACCCATGGAGCATCATTCTTTTGCACACGAATCGAACCATCGGCCGCTAATTGATAATCGACACCTAACTTCGATAATTCTGCTGTAATCTCTTGCTTATCTGTATCATTTAAATTTTGATATACAACAACATATTTATCTGGCAAGGTGAAGTATAAAAGTGCTCCTGTTACAATCGCTAAAAGCGCAGCACCGATTACTAACTTATGCCACGTTTTTAATGATTGGATAACATTTTTTATCTTTTCCATTTAAACACACCCGTCCACTTTCCTAAATTTGCATATTAATTAGTGACTTATAATTTTCAATAAGATTATCACGTACGAGAGCAGCCGTTTTCATTTGGGACTCTGCCTTCTTCTGCTGAATCAAAACGTCATGCGTTTCCCCTACCCCTTTAGTTAGTAAATCGTATACTGCTGTTTGCGCATTGTTTTGCGTTTGATTCATATCTTCCAATAAATCGATAAACTTTTTCCCCTCAACTACAGATGTTTGAGACGTTTTCGGTGCACCAATTGACTGAATTGCTCCAAATGGCTGCGTATTTAACATTGGTTGGATTTTCATATTACTATATTCCCCCTTATCCTCGGCCAATTTCTAAATCTTTATCAAGCATTTTTTTATTCGCATTTAATACACTTGTATTTGCTTCGTACATTTTTTGGGCAACCATTACATTCGTCATTTCAGCAGTCACGTCAATATTTGGATAACGTACATATCCTTCTTCATTTGCATGCGGATGTGTTGGATCATACACTAAGTTTTCAGTTTTATCTGCTTCAATACTTTTTATTTTTACTCCATTAGTAGGAGACCCATCTAACATATTTGCAAAACTATTGTTTGATTCTAGCACTACACTACGACGCTCATATAAATCCGCCCCCGGAGCAGCCGTTGTATTTGCATTTACAATATTGTTTGAAGTAACTTCCATCCACTTTCTCGCTGTCGTTAGCCCTGAGCCACTTGCATTAATTGCCTGAAACATCGTTGTCTCTCCTTCTACTTTTAACGTCCGCGTGCCGCTTGGTTAATTGCATATTGTGTATTAATCGCGTTAATTGAAATACCGTATAACTGATTTGCTTTCATTAAATCTAGCATTTCTGTCGTTACATCCACACTATTTCCATCTTGATTCGTTTGCATTGATTTCGTTTGAATCTTTGCATATGTATTTTTCATATTTACTGTCGGTAAGTGCATTTCATTCGTTTGATATAAATCTGGATTGCTCTTTAAATCAGCCGCATTGTTCTTATATAACGCACTACTCTTACTCATCTGCTCAGCAAATGTTACATCTTGTGCTTTATAGCCAGGCGTATTCGCATTTGCAATATTACTAGAAACAGTATTTCGTTTCGTCACTAAATAATTCATATAGTGGCTTACATCACTCACTAAATCTGGCATATTCCACACCCTTCCTTTTCTACCTTAATAGATCCACTGATGGAAGTTTCACTTCATTGTTTATTTTCTTATATGTGTTTATTAAAATATTCACTATTATGTACCCTTACATATTTTATTCCATTTTTCCATTGTTGTCTTTAGAAAAATACAAAAATATAAAAAAAGAATACAAAAAAATGTATACACGTAGTAATCCATGAAATATTTCGATATATGGAATACAAATCAAAGTCAATTTTTATATTATTTAGATTATTTTCTCATTACAGGCATAAAGTGAAACCTCAATCAGCGGAACTCTTTATTTAAACAAGGAATGGATTCCCTTTTAAAAAGGGGAATCCGTTTCCATACTTTATCATTAATATTTACCATAAAATGAATTAGCTTTCATTCGCCCATCATTTTCCATAATCATTTCTTCCAAAATCTTTTGCTTATCTCGAATATGCTGCGCTGCCTTAATAATCCACGGGGTAACTTCCATTGCAACTTGCGTGCGCGTTTCTTCATCCAATGTCATCATCCAACGATTTAACATCTCACTTTTCTCAGCAAATTCTTCATCTGAAACCTGCAATTCACCGATTCCATTAAAACAACTGACAAACGTTCGATAAATATCATTGTTCATTTTCGAGCGCTCCACGGTAACCGTCTATTAAATCTTGTAACACTTGTACAATCGCATCAATGTCTTTTGCTTGGCGCGTTACTTTCATCGTTTGAATTTGAATGCTAATCCAATCGTATAAACCAAATAGACTGTCATATAAATCTTTCGAAATATCAGGATTTAATTGAAGCTTCAACTCTTCAAATATACGTTCTAACTTTTCAAGAAGGTCGTCTCCTTCTTGAAGTTTAAATGTATTTAAAAGTTCTTCTAATTTACGAAACTCTACGATACATCTTTCATAAATAAATATTGTATTTTTAATCGGATTACTCGTCATAATATCGTTTTGCATATAACGTTGCCATGCTTGCATATAATCACTTCCTCAGCTTTCATTAATCATTACTTTTTGTTTTTGTCATTGCTTTGATTGTCTGCAGCTGACTATCAAGCAATGCTAGCTGGCTTTCCAACTTTGCATATTTATCAATAATTGATTCTTGTTTTTTCTTATTAATTGTATCAATATCTTGAATTTTTCTCTCTAAATCAGTTACTTGCTTTTCAATACTTTTAGAGCGTTTTCCAATAATCCCTTCATCTCCAAAGATTCCCTCGAGCTTTTTATCTATATCATGACCAATGCCATTAAAACCAAAGAAAAATTGTTTTGTAGATTCTGGATTCTCTTTAAAAGCTATTTTCAATTTCTCTTCATCAAGAGTCATATTTCCTGTTTTATCAATTTGAATTCCAAAAGAAAATAAATACTTATCATCTTGGGAAAATCTAAAAATGCTTGTCATTGCATTACTTATAGCAAATGAAACATTATTCCCTTGCATTACTCCATTTTCACCAGAAAACAAATCTAAGCTTTTAACAGCGTTATTATACTCATCTTTCATTTTTTTGATTAAATCTATCGAATTTTTTAAATCTGAATCTTCGATAGTTAATTTAATTGGCTCTGTAGTTACCTTTTCTAAGTTAATAGTTAATCCTGGAATTGTATCAATCTTATTTGTTTTACTAGTTCCTTTAATTCCATTTATTGTATATTCTGCATTTGCTGCCCCTGTCACTTGATGTGCAATGGCATTCGTTCCATCCGTATTTTTCGCAGAAGTAACCAGTCCTATATTTTGTAAAAAGCCATTGGCACCATCCGTTAATTTCAGCTCTCCCTCTGTTCCTGCAATAGTAGATGTAAAAAATAGTTGATCCCCTAATGTGTATACGGATACACCATAATTTCCATTATTAATTTTATTGACAAGATCTTTATACGTCATATCTCCCGAAATTTTAACTTCTTTTCCATTTATCTGGAATACATCATCTATTCCAAGCTTTAAATCTAAACTGAATTTTTGCTCCGTACCTCCAGGAGTTTTTGGGGGAGTAAGTGGAGCTGTAGTTATTTGATGCCTTTCTGCTACTCGCTCTACTGTAATTGTGTATGTTCCAGGAATTGCAGCAGCATCCGCCTGTGCTGTCATAAAACCATCTTTGGATAGAGTTGTTTTCTTTTCATCACCTTTAAATGTGTTTAAATCTTTGAATACTTGCACAAAATTTGCAAACTCTTTTTTCATGCTCGCATACACTTTGTTTTCATTTGTTAACGTTTGTTTTTGTGTAGTATATGGTGATTTTTTCATTTCCAATGCTTGTAACTCTAAATCTACTAACTTCTTTGTATCTATCATGTTATTTCCTAAATTCCATATTTGCTGTCTGTCACCATAATTAGATATTGTCCCTGCCATATTTTTCACTCCTTATCATTTACATGTAATCTAAAATACTCGTTTTACTCATCGTACTAACAGCTTTTAATGTTGCTTCGTACGTTGCGTTTATATAAGCTAAATCAGAAATTGCGACCGCTAAATCAACATCCTCAATTTCTTTACGGTTTTCTTGAAGTGCTACATTTTGCTCGCTTAAAATTGTTTTAAACGTCTCCATTGTGTTCATTGTCGAACCAACTTCAGTTGTACGATTAATGATGCCATCTAAGTTTTGCTTATTTCCTTCTAATAACGGTTTTAACGCTTTTGGGTCACCGTTTTGCATCGCTTCACTCATCTGTTTTAACGTTTTTATAACTGGGGATAATAATGCTTCTCCGTTACGAAACGCTTTGAATTCATAACCGTCATTTAGTTGCCAGTTCACATCATTTTTTCCACCTTGGTATGTACCATCTTCTGTAAACGGCGGCTTCTCTGCACTATCACCACCGAAAATATAACGGCCTTGCTCTTTCGTATTCGCTAAATATACAACTTGTTTTAAAATTTGATCAATTTCTACACCAATAGCCTTCAATTCTTTTTCACTATTTGTTCCATTTAATGCTTGTACTGTTAATTGATCTGCTCTTGTTAAAGATTTCAAAACACCTTGTAAAGTATTTTCAGTTTGTGTTAACACATTTTTCGAATCCGCTATATCTTTTTGCATTTGTTCAATATTCGCCAATGAATGTTGAATCGCAAATGATTTACTTGCTGCAAGTGGATCTTCACTCATAAGAAGGTTTTTCTTCCCTGAAGTTACTTGATTTCGATGGTATTGTTGTTGCACATTTAAATCCATTAACTGATTCTTTGCCCAGCTTGCATTTTGAAATGTAGATACTCTCATTTTTATCTCCTCCTTATATATTTCCAATCAACTACTATCACTTATCGAATAATCGAAAATAGGCTATCAAACACTTCATTCATCGTCGTAATAGCTTTAGAGTTTGCGACGAAATATTTTTGGAAGGCCATTAAATTAACCATTTCCTCTTCCATATTAACGCCTTCAACACCCATCTTTTCTTGCTGAATTCCCTCTAATAAATCCCCATGGATTTTTTGATAAGCATTCACTGCACTTTTATCAGATGCTACACCAACTATAAATTGGTCTAATGCTTGTTTATATGTAAGTCCTTCTTTATAATCATCATTCGTAATTGCTGCTAGGTTATTTGCTGTTTCAGCAGATATTTTCATTTTCGAAACATCTTTTGCAAATTCAGGGTTTAATTTCATATCTTTCGCTTGATCTTCCACAAAGAACTCTTTTCCCATTTCTGTGTTCACTTCATTCTTTACAGAAATCATTAATTCTTCAAGGTTTTTCTTATAACTAGCAATCTTCGCTTTCGTATCGATCGCTGATTGGATTGCTCCACTAGTTAAAGGAATTTCCGAACCGTAAATTTCAGCAGTCATTGGTTCTTTTTCTTTATTTAATTGAAGTGGATATGTATCTTGTCCATTTACTGTTAAAACACCATTCATTCTAACACTCGCGATATTAGGATTCATAGATTCATAAGACACTTCTATATTTGCATACTTAGACATTTCTGTAATGATACGATCACGTTCATCCAAAAGTTGATTTGGCACTTGTGTACCTGCTTGTCCAATTTTTTTATTCGCTTCCGCTAAGCTGCCAGCAAGACGATTAAATTCATTTACATGCGCTTCAATATCTTCTGTCGTTTGTGCTTCTGCTGTATCTAAGCCTTTCGCTAGACGATTTACTTGACTTGTAAACTTCCCAGTTTCAGAAATTAATGTATCGTAGTAATTTGGTTGTTCTGGATTTTTTGCAACTTCACGAAAGGCATTAAAGAAGCCATCCATTAAACTAGATAATGAATTCTTTCCTGTCGTTCCAACCATAGATTCTACACGTGATAAAGTCGAATTCATGTAGTTATAGTAAGAGAGTTGAGATAATTGATCGTTAAACTGTTTCGTCTTCACTTCATCTGTAATACGGTCAATGCCTAACGTTTGTACACCGTAACCTATTTTTTGTTCCGGTGAATAGCCCTGACTTGCTCCAGCCGATCCGTAATTCACCATTTGACGCACATAACCAGGCGTATGAATGTTTGATAAATTTTGTTTCGTCGTTTGTAATCCCATTTGTGCCGCTAACAAACCCGATAACGGCGTATTATAATCAGATAGTCTCATAATGTTTCACTTCCCCTTTACAATAGTTCGTTCATAAAGATTTGTGAATTATTGTTTCGCTCTAAATTATATTCAGAAACGGAATCCACAATACTTTCTGTAGTTTTTAATAGTACGTTTAAGTAATATTGATTTTTCAAAAGAATCATTTTTACATTCTCTTCTAATTCTGTTAGGTTTTTTTGTAATTCTTCCATTTTTTCAATTTCTTCATGAGAAAAATACGAAAATAACGCACTTACGCGAAATGCTTCCACTCCCTGTTCTTTACAAAACTGAGCAACCATTTCTTCAAATGAACTTGATAACTTTTTTAAACCATCAATGTACTGCAATTGCTCTACTTGTAACTTTTGAACTGCATTTACATTTTTATGTTTTAAATTCTCATATATTTGTTCTCCAAGTATTTGAATGTTTTCATATGCTTTTTGAATAATAACGAGCTTTTCATATAATTGTATGTACATATAGCTTCCTTCCCTTTTACAAGACTAAATTTACAATTAAACCGTGGATTTCTCCAATTTGATTTAACATTTCTAAATGTCCTGTTTTCGTATTAATTAAGTTCATAACATCTTCTAACTCATTTAATCCCATTTCCGCCTGTTTCACAATCGTCATTTTCTGTGAATATCCGTAACGCGGATGACGAGACATGACATCTTTATATTGCAATACATTATCTACGTAAAAATTCAAAAATGATTTTACTGTATTTTTGTATTCCATTACATTATCAAGCGTTAATTCCATTTCAATTTTCTCTTTAATTTCTCCAATGTTATCGACAAATGCTTCCATTTGTTCTAGCAATTTATCTTTTTTCGGATCTGCATGCAAATTATCCGAAAATGCAAGTCCTGTCCTGACATTTGCTTCTTTCGGCATTTGAGTAGCAGGCGGTATATGCGATAAAATTGGATTATGCGAGATCGAACGCAGCATATATATCACCTATTTATTTTTTTATTTCTTCCTAAACTTAATCGTAAAATCCAGTTATTTATAATTATACTCTGAACACTAATATTTTGCAGTTATTTTTTATAAAAGATATGTTACAATTTAGCATGAGGTGGCACAAATCTATGAATATTTTTCTTTGTGGTTCAAATCAATTAACAGCATTAGATCAAGAAGAAATAAAAAAATTTTTAACTGACTATGCTCACAAACATAAAATTTACATATTATGTTATAAATCTATCGAAAATGAGATTCTTCGTTTTTTCATCGAAAACGAAAGACTCGCTCAAAATTTATGCCTTTACACGCTACAGCCGTTACAAGCATTAACAGATGAATTTCAAGAGGTCGTTGATTACTTAAAAAAACACGGAGCCGAGTATGTCGCTTTTGATCATCCTTCCGACTCCATTTACCGATCAGATTATATGTTTTTTGTAAAACAAATAATCGAAGATACCGATTTAGTTCTCTGTTTTTATAATGGGGACAAGCATACTTCTGTCATTCCCGTTGACGTTGCAAAAGAAGCAGGAATTGATGCTGTTATTTATGATTTACCAGGTTTACATGAAAAACAGATGAAAAAAAACTTTGAACAAAAAATCCGTATGATGTAAAGGAGGAGGCACAATATCGTTATTGTGCCTATTATAAATATGATAATTGAACAAGATTATGATCATTTTATCGCGAGTTTTAAACAACAATTCAATATGGATATCGCTTCATATAAACAAGATAGAATGCGTCGTAGAATCGATGCTTTTATTTCGAGAAAGGGCTTTGAGAACTACACTAGTTTTCTAAGCAATTTACGTACCGATCAAAATTTATTTTTAAGTTTTATTGACTATATTACAATTAACGTTTCAGAATTTTTTAGAAATAAAGAACGTTGGCAAACGTTAGAGACGAAAGCACTACCAAAATTACTTGAACAAAATAACGGAAAATTAAAAGTATGGAGTGCCGCTTGCGCTGCCGGTGAAGAACCATATACACTCTCTTTGATTTTATCGAAGCATCTAGCTCCATTTCGTTTTGAAATACAAGCAACAGATCTTGATTTTCACATTTTAGAAACTGCAAAACGCGGTCAATATACAGAACGTTCTTTAAAAGAATTACCTATCGATTTGAAAGAGCGTCATTTCACAAAAGAAAATGATATATATTCATTACATCAAAATATTAAGCAAAACGTCACGTTCAAACAACACGACCTGTTAATGCAGTCGTTCGATACAAATTACGATTTAATCATTTGTCGCAACGTAATGATATACTTTACTGAAGAAGCAAGGGTAAAACTTTATGAAAAGTTTAGTCGTTCTTTACGAAAAGGCGGCGTACTATTTGTTGGTAGTACCGAACAAATTTTAACACCTGAACGTTATAATCTTCAGAGATTTGATACATTCTTCTACGAAAAAATATAAAGAGGTCGTCACAATGTAAAGTGACGACCTTTTTATATAACTCGAATTAAAATAATAGCAACAATCCATACAAAGAGAAAAAGAAATGTCATAGACCATTTATGTTCTTGCATCGTTTGTTTCAGGGCCTGTGATAATTGTGTCATATTCATTTCTGCGAGCGCTCTCCATACACTTACATCCCGCTCTTTAGCTGTGCGATCTGTAACGCTAATTAAAATAGTTTCGTTAGACAATTTCGTTATGTAAGCAGTAATAACCGTTACCATTAAATTTATATTTCCTTCTGAAGAATCACTTTCCACTCTAGAAATGAGTGCACTTACATCTAATAACGGAATATGTACCTTTCTACCAAATGATAGTTGTACTTCTGCGAAATCATACGTTCCATCTAACAAAGGAAGTTCTTTTATATGCGCCTGTTTAACAAGCCCTTGTAAACTTCTCATTACTTGTTCAAATACTTTTTCTGTTTGCTTTCCTTCACCAGATAACGTATGTAACTTTTTAAAGAGTTGTAATACTGTATCCATCTCTTTAGAAAGCATTTCCTTCATAACCTTTCCATCACCTAAACTCGCAAGTAAAATCCCTATTTCATTATTTCTCGAAATAATCTTAGACTGTCCAGTAAACACTAGATTACTATGCTTTCGTTCTTTCTGGATTTCATGTTCCGAAATAGCTGCAGGCTGTTTTAATGGTTGTAGCGTCTTATTTTCAATTGTCGTACGTTTAATCTCCATCTAAGCGCCTCCACTACTATGAAATTATTAGCCCCATTCTTTATTACTTTTTAAAACTAAAAACAATACGAATAAACCTGATATAATAGCAAATACATTAGAAGCTTGTATTCCTTGTTCGCTACTGTCTTCTTTTTTCTTTTGCGGTTCTTCTATTTGTTCTTTCTTTTTCGAAACGACTCCATTGTCATTTCTACTTTTGTTCTCTTTTTGAGCCTTTCCATCACTTACTTCCTTATGATTTTCCAACGGCTCTTTTATAAAGTAAGTAATTTCTTCTTTCTCTTTCAGCGGCTCTTTTATAAGATCGTTTACTTTCTCTTCCTGCTTCTCTGGTTCTTTCTCTGGTTCTTTCTCTGGTTCTTCCTTATCTTCTAATTTATCTTCATTCTCTCGTTCTTCTACCTTTTTATTATCTTCTGGTTTTTGCTCTAAAATAGAAACGATGTACTCACTTTCTTCAACCAGTTTATTGCCGGCCGCATCCACTATCTCTACAAATATTTCGTACGTCCCGATTGGCAACGCATCCGTTATTTCAAATACTTTTTGCCAATCCATGTCGCGCTTATTGTAATCTAATAAAAATGTAATCTCTTTATTTTCTTTCCCTTTTAATGTAACACGAACTTCTTTCACAACTGATTCTACGTCTGTCGCCTTCACTCGCACACGTATAGAATCGCCTTGTTTCCGTTCAATTAGCTTCTCTTTCGCCTCGTCAACAGTAACTTTACGCAACTTCGGTAGCTCTTTATCTATTGTTGGCGTGTCATTATTTATACGAATAAATGGGACTTTCACTTCATTTTCTATAAGCTCTTCTTTCTCAGTTTCTTTAGAACTTTGAATGAGCTGAAGATTCCAATCACCTTGCAAATCAAAAGTCTCGACCTTGTAGTTAGCAATCCATCGCTTCGTTTCCTCTACATACT
This sequence comes from Bacillus sp. MMSF_3353, assembly GCF_030733445.1. Taxonomy (NCBI): domain Bacteria; kingdom Bacillati; phylum Bacillota; class Bacilli; order Caryophanales; family Bacillaceae; genus Bacillus; species Bacillus sp. MMSF_3353. Next base: position 234,865 of record NZ_JASHJA010000006.1, on the reverse strand, counting down.
TAAACGATAGCACTCTTTCTTGTTCATACTGATCGCCGTTTTTTGGCAAGCGCAAAATACCTTTTATACTTTGAACATTTTGCTCTTTCGGCTCTACAATAACCCGCACTTCTTCGCCAACTTTTAATTCTGGCTTATTTACTGTAATAACCCCTTGATCCGTTTCTATCTTTTTTTCGATTTCTTGTTCATTTGCTACTTCTTGTTGTTCCTCTTTACCTTGATTCACTTCCACTTGCTCTGGCTGCTCTTGAACTTCTTTGTTTTCTTCTTGTACATTCATTTCATTTAGTTTTTGATCTGGCTCAATTTGTTCTTCCGCCTGACTTTGCAGAGGGAAGAACAGACACACATTTATGAATAACCAGCTCATTAGAAAAAACTTTACGTTTTTCATCTACTAGCTCAAACTCCTATTTCAACGACTTATAGCGATTTCGTCACTTTTACTCCGAAAAATCCATCTACATTTACAAGTTCACCATACGCCACCAATACATCATTTACATAAATACGAATTGGCTCGTCAATATCCTCATCTAGTACAACCGCTTCATTCTCTTGTAAACTTAAAATATCTTGAATTGTTTTCACTGTGCTTCCAAATACAAATTTTACATTCATTTCTACATTTTGTAAGATGGATGTGTCCATGTATACTGGTTCCATTTGTTTTACTTCTTTAAATTCAATAGTTTGCACAACCGGTTCTACAATTTTTTCTTCTTCAATTTCTTCCGTAACAATCTCTTCTTCCTCTTCCACCATTGGATATAGAAGTCTTCTTACCATTTCTTTCGCTTCTGAAATCGGTAAAATTTGATACATTTTCGATTGAAGCAGGTCGCCAATTTCAAGGTTGAACGTAATTTGGACGAGTTCGTCCACTTTCATTGACTCTCCCAAATATTCCATTTCTTCTTTTAACGTTACGAATTTAACATTTGGTGGTGTCATGTCCATTTTTTCTTGAAACATTTCTGACATCGCCGTCGCAGCATGCCCCATCATTTGGTTCATGATTTCTTTAATACCACTCAGTTCTAATTCACTAAGCTCCTTCTCTGGATCAACTTCTCCTGTTCCCATCATCATTAAATCTACCATTGTTAAAGCGACATCTTTCGTAAATACGAATACATTCTCATTCTTTAGCCCTTCAACAAAATCAACATTTAAAATAACAAACGGGACTGGTACTCCGTCATAATGACGAACATTGATTGATTCTACATTGGGCGTACTAATTGTAACTGGCTGATTTAATAGTGTTGACAATACTGTTGAAGCTGAACCAATTGAAATATTTGCAATTTCACCAAGGACATCTTTCTCTTCTTGTGTTAAATGCTCTTTTTCAACTTGTTCTTCTACAATCTCAGTTTCCACTATTTCTGCTGGCTCATCTTTTTCTTCTACTCCACCAGATAATTGCATTAATTTATTTACCATTCGTTTCGCATGTTCAACTGAAACAATTTGCACAAGTTTAGAGTTTACAAGATTATCTATCTTTAAATCAAACGATACTTTAACAATCGTTTGATTACCATCAATCTCAGAAATTTTCTCCATTTCTTCTGATAACTTTACAACTTTAATTGTCGGCGGAGACATATCTACTGTATCTTGAAAGAATTCTGACATAGATGTAGCTGCGAACCCCATCATTTGATTCATCGCTTCTTGTACAGCACTTAGCTCTAATTCACCAAGTTCTTTTCCGTCTTCCACTTCACCTGTTCCCATCATCATTAAATCAGCAATGGATAATGCAACATCTTGCTTAAGGACGAGAAGGTTTTCCATATCTAATCCTTTTGTAAAATGAATGTTTAATACAACGTGTGGAACTTCGACGTCGCTTGAATCATATAAATCTACCAATTCTATGCGAGGAGCAGTAATACTTACTTGCCTATTTAAGATTGTTGATAATACAGTCGAAGCTGAACCAAATGATATATTTGCAATTTCGCCAAGAATATCGCATTCTTGAGGCGTTAAATGCTCATTTTCTTTTTCTAGCACAATTGTGCTCGTATCCCCTTTTGTGTGTTGCTCAGGCATTTTCTCTGCCTCCTCATTTCTGTTTTTCTATCAAATGCTATAAACTCTCATTTTATTTTAACAAACTTATTATATAAAACGTTAATATGTATTTATTCCCATTTTTAGATTAGTAACGATTAACCAAAAAGCTCCCCAATTGTATACAAGTGGGGAGCTTTCCTTCATTCCTATTATAAACCTTCTGGGTTTAAAATGAGGACCACTCGTCCATCACCGAGAATTGTCGCACCAGAGAAATAATTAGAACTCTCTGCAAAGAAGTCACCTAATGACTTTAAGACTATTTCTCTTTGACCGATAATTGTGTTTACAATAAGTCCATAGCTGCGATGTGTATTACGAACAATTAACACAGGAACCATTTGACCATCATATGACGCAAACGCCTCATCTACTGTTTTCTCACCAAATACAGTACTTAAATGCTTCACTTCAATAATTTGATTACGGTAATTTAACACATCTTTTCCTTGTAAGGATTGGATGTCTTCTCTCTTAATCCGAATTGCTTCAACAATATTACCAAGAGGGAAAGCATAACGTTTATCATTCGTTTGAACAAGCATAGATTGAATAATGGACAACGTTAATGGCAGTTCAATTCTAAATGTACTACCTTTCCCTTCTTCAGAATCAATAATTAAATGTCCACCTAAACTATGGATCGTATGTTTCACTACATCTAATCCAACGCCACGCCCAGAAAGGTCGGATACAACTTCAGCTGTACTAAATCCTGGTTGGAAGATCAAATCAAATACTTCACGATCCGTTAATTTATTTGCCTCAGATTCTGTTACAACACCATTTTTAATCGCTTTTTCTAGTACTTTCCCTTTATGAATTCCATTTCCATCATCCATAATTTGAATTACGACATGATTTCCACTATGAAACGCTTCTAATTTAATTGTACCTGTCTCATTTTTCCCTGCATCACGACGTTGTTCAACAGTTTCAACACCGTGATCAATTGCATTACGAATTAAATGGACGAGTGGATCACCGATTTCATCAATAACAATTTTATCAACTTCGGTGTCTTCACCTGTAATTTGTAAATCGATTTTCTTTCCTAAATCTTTCGCTAACATACGTACCATACGCGGGAAACGATTGAAAACAGTCTCTATCGGTACCATACGCATGTTTAATAGTACATTTTGAATATCTTTTGAAATATCACCTAATCGATTTAAATGCTCAATTAATTCCTTGTTTTGAATTGCTTGTGCCAATTCATCTATACGACCACGCTCAATTACACTTTCTTCAAACATGTTCATTAATCTTTCAATTTTTTCTAACTGAACACGTATGGAACGATTTTCCACTTTACCATTTTTCGTTTTTGCAGCGCTTTTAGCAGGTGTAGCATTAGCAGATTGCTTCGATACTTCTTTAGTTGATTCCACATGAGTAGCCGCTTGTAAACCTTCCTGCATAGCTTCTTGTGTACCCAATTCTTTCGAGACTACTTCTTTTAATGTATGTCCTTGCTTCACTTCTACTTTCTCAATTTCAGAAACATGAAGCACTACTTGTTTTAATTCTTCTTCACTTTGATCAGTATCCATAAATACTGTGAACTCAAAACCGAAAGCATCTGCTTCAATTTCTTCAATACTTGGAACTGTTTTTTGTACATTACCTACATTTTGCAGTGCTTCAATACACATAATTGCACGTACTGCTTTTAAAATAGCATGTTGCTCAACAGTTATATGCACTTCATGCGAAACTGCATTATCATTATTTATAGGTTCTTGCTCAATATATTCCGCAGGAGTTTCTACATTGCCATTCAATAATGCTTCTAATTTCTGCTTAGTTGTAATTACATCAATATTGCCCATTCCGCCTTGTTGCACATCTGCAACCATCTTCTCTAAATTATCAATGCACTCAAAAATCACATCAATAATCTCTGCATTTACAACTATATTCCCATGACGAATTTCATCTAAAACGTTTTCCATTTTATGCGTTAAATCCGCCATTTCCGTAAATTCCATACTCGCTGACATACCTTTAAATGTATGGGCTGAGCGGAATATTTCTCCTACTACACTCATATCAGCAGGATTCTGTTCTAAAATTAGCACATTTTCATTTAGCGACTGTAAATGTTCTTCTGATTCCTCAAAAAATATATTTAATAGATCTGTTTGCATTTTCATCCCCTACCTGTCTAACAAACATTTCATTTATGTATAACAATTTAGTGTTTTAAAGCAAGAAAAAAGGGGGCCACACGCATATCCGCTATCAATGTTTAGATTCCTTGTGGCACCCCTTCTATATTAGCTGTTTGCTACTTTTGTTAAAGCTTCAATTACTCGATCCGCTTGGAACGGCTTTACAATAAAGTCTTTTGCTCCACCCTTAATTGCATCTAATACCATACCTTGTTGTCCCATTGCAGAACAAATAACAACTTTTGCACTTGAATCAATTTTAATAATTTCTTTTAACGCTTCAAGTCCGTCCATTTCTGGCATAGTAATATCTAATGTTACAATATCCGGTTGAAGTTCTTTAAACTTCTGAATTGCTTCTACTCCATTCTCTGCTTCACCAATAATTTCAAATTCAGAATTACTTTTTAATAAGTTTTTAATCATCGTTCGCATGAACATCGCATCGTCTACAACTAAAATTTTATGTGCCATTCTTTTTAATTCTCTCCTTCTATGTATAAATATATCTTAATATTTCACCTTATCATTCTCACTCATTATACAAAATAAAATGATAAAATTTAATATTTTTTTAAAAGAATTTTCGTATTTTCATTATTTTATTATTAAAATGATAATATACTATTCTTTTATGTAAATGACAACGCGACGGTTTTTCTCCCAATTTTGCGGTGAATCATTTGGTACAACTGGCTTTGTGTCTGCATATCCTACCGCAGCTAGCCTTTTATCATCCACATTATACACTTCGATTAAGTGGTGAATCATATTTGCTGCTCTTGCTGAAGACAGCTCCCAGTTAGAAGGGAATTTGTCATTATGAATCGGTCTACTATCTGTATGCCCTTCAACAACAATCGGATTTGGTACTGATTGGAAAAACCCAACTAATTGACTTATTATCTCTTTCGCTTCCGGTTTAACGTTCGCGTCACCCGTATCAAATATTAAATTATCTACTATAACGACGCTTACTCCCGTATCCTCTCGATATACATTCACTTGACTAATACCGTTATTATCTACATATGCTTTTAACTTTTTATATAATTCGTCCATTCTCTTTTTAGAGACCATTTTTTCATCATTTTTTTCATGTGAAATATCTGGTATTGTATTTTCCATTACTTTCGCATCTACTTGCTCCACGTCACTAAACTTTTCAAGCATCTTTGACAATTTTACTGCATCCTGCTTTGATGTAGCAACTAGTAATACAAAGAAAGTTAATAATAACATCGTTAAATCTGTAAAAGTCGTCATCCAACGAGGCGATCCCTTTTGCGGTCGTTTCATCATAACCATACCACTCCTTGAAATATTAGGCTGCTCGTTTTACTTTTTTTACCTTTGTTTCGTATACATATGTATCGAGTTTCAACTTTAATTTAGAAGGAATTTGACCGCGATATAATTCTGAAATCGCTTCAATAACAAACTTCTTCTCTGTATATAAATCTTCAATACCACGATACACTTTTTCAGCAAGAGGGATTGCAATCATATTTGCAAGTACTGACCCATACAATGTCGTTAACATCGCAACTGCCATCCCTGTACCAATTTGCGATGTGTCTTGCAAGTTTTGAAGCATAATGATAAGACCGATTAAAGTCCCTATCATGCCCCAAGCTGGAGCGAAATCGCCAATTTTATCTAATAATGCTGCCCCTTTTCTTAACTCATACACTTCCGTTTCAACATCTTTCATTAACACTTCTTTTAATTCATCTTCATCGTAACCACTTAACATTAATCGAATTCCTTTTTGAATAAAAGGATTGTCTACTTGCTCTCCATCAACTTCTAAAGAAAGTAGGCCGTGTTTTTTAGACTTTTTTGAAAAATCAACAAATAAATCCGTTAACTGTTCTAAATTTTCTTCTTTTCTATGTAAAACAGTAAAAATGCTTTTCGTATATTTTTTTATTTCTCCAAATCGATATGCCACAACAATTGTCGCTGTAGTTCCCCCTATGACAATTAAAATAGATGAAACATCTAAAAAGTTTTTAAAAGCTTTTATTCCGCCGCCGCCAATCATAATTGCCGCTATCACTATAGCAAAACCTACTATAATGCCGACTGGGCTAGAAATGTCAAACTTCCTTTTTCTTCTTTGTGGTCTAGCAAATCCTTGATTTTCGTCTCCCATATTCCTGCCCTTTCCTTTTCATTTTTATAAAACATTTTTTTATTTTAATAATGCGTTTTCACATATAATAAGTATTATACGCTTATCATCTGTTTATCGCAATATACTCATAAAATTGACACATTTCATTTCCATATTAAAATTATAGTATGGAAATATGAGGAGGATCACAATGGAACATAACATTTTACAAGTCATTGCACTAGCAGAAAAACTAAAATATGAAATGCGACATAGCTGGCTTTCTAACGGACGTCAAGAAAGCGTTGCTGAACATACGTGGCGCATGTCTCTAATGGCCATTTTAGTTGAGCCTTATTTAGATCAAAAAGTAAATATTGAAAAATTACTTAAAATGGTTATTATTCACGACCTAGTCGAAGCTGAAGCTGGTGATATTCCTGCTTTTGATACAATGAATAGTCATGAATTACAATTACAAAAACAAATAAATGAGCAAGAAGCCATTTTAAATATTAAACGAACATTAAAAGGTTCTCTCGGTGAGGAATTATATGATTTATGGATGGAGTTTGAAGCGAAAGAAACGTACGAAGCAAAAGTAGCTAACGCACTTGATAAGCTTGAGGTGAAAATTCAGCATAACGAAGCTGATATTGATACGTGGCTACCAATTGAGCATAAAATGACATTCCAAGTAGCAAAGCATACAAACTTTGATTCTTTCCTATCTAAATTACAAAAAATGATTGAACAAGATGGCGAAAAGAAATTACTAGCTGCTGGCATTGACGTGGAGGCTTGCAAACGATAATGAAAAGACACTCAATTTGAGTGTCTTATTTTATTATCGTTGATATAGCCTGCTTGTATATAAGCTGTTGTTTTCCATCAACTAACATTAAAACGGTAAATTTGTCTATTGCAACAACTTCTCCTACTATTCTAACGCCACTCTTTAAAAAAATTGTAACAATACCTTTTTCTTCTTTTATTTGTTTATATAGCTCTTCTTGTAAATGTTCCAAATACTTTTCTCTCCTTTTCCGCAAAATATCTTAATATAAAACACTACAAATTATTTATGTACTTTATCTTTTACATTCATAAACTTATTAATAAGTATATCTAAATCTCGGCTAAATAACAAAACTTTATCATGATCCAATCCGTGTCTAGCAACAAGTTGGATTAGCTCTTTCTTTTTGTTTTCTATTTTATTGTGTAATTTTCCCATCTCCATCTCTTTACTAAAACTCCCTTTTCCCATAATATTACTTGTAAAATTATAGTACAAATCCTCTCATAAAAAAATATAAAAATGGTTTTTTTTACAATTTTTATATTTTTTTATGAACAAATTGCAAAATATATAATGATTTCTTCACATACCCCTAGCACAATATACAATCAAAATAACCATACAGGCGTTTGTCTAATTACAAAAGAGACTGGCTCCTTTTCCATACAAAAAACATACTGTATATAGTAGTCCATGAATTATATAGATTAACTTACTCAAAAGGAGGAAAACATATGAGCTATGGTGGAAGTTGCTCTGGTTTCGGCGGTGGATTTGCTTTGCTTATCGTACTATTCATCCTTCTAATCATCATCGGATGTAGCTGCTGGGGTGGCGGCGGATACGGATACTAATATATCCTATCCTTAACAAATGAACGAAAAACTATACGAAAACAGCTCATATTCGAGCTGTTTTTTCATACTTTCGTATGAAGTGATATCCCTCTTTTTTGTGATTTCAACTAATAAAAAAACGTTTACTATGAAATAAGAAATGTTTTACTAAGGAGGATTACAATGATTAAAGGTCTTTACGAAGCACACTTACCTGTCAGTAACTTAGAGATATCAATATCTTTTTATGAATCACTTGGACTGAAATTATATAAAAGAGGAGATGATATTGCTTTCTTTTGGATTAAAGAAAACGAAAGTTGGCTCGGTCTTTGGGAAGGCACAGAATACAAAGTTAATTATCACCCTTCTTTACGACACATCGCCTTTCAAGTAAGCTTACATGATTTAGAAAATGCAATACACTGGCTAAACCAAAAAGGAATTTCAGCAAGAAAAGATTTTGGAATGGAACCAATTGAGCCGATTGTTTTTCCAGAATTAGCACATGCCGCCGTATACTTTAATGATCCTGACGGAAATAGTTTAGAATTGATCGCACAATTACCTGTTGGACTTCCTACAGCGGAGAAAGTGTATTTAAGCGAGTGGAAAAAACAAGTTCAAGCATCATCATTACATAAGGATTAATCTTTTTATGTCAGTTTCTTATTCCGCACTTCTTAAAACAAATAGTAACTTCAAAAAACTATTTTACGGTCAAACATTAAGTGTACTTGGAGATTGGTTTCATACTGTAGCTTTAGTAACATTCGTCTATAGCCTAACGGAATCGCCATTTATGATTGCACTCACTTTTATAAGTAAAGGCTTACCACAGCTACTTCTTAGCCCCTTTATAGGCGGAGTTGTAGATCGTTTTTCTAAAAAGAAGATTCTGATTTTTACCGATTTTTTACGAGGCATGATCGTCCTCACTTACTTATTTGCATTATATAAAATTGAGATTATTTTCATTTCTAACATATGTTTTTCCGTACTTTCTTGTTTATTTGAACCAGCTAAACAAGCAACCTTAAAAAATATCGTACACCAAAATCATTTCGTAACTGCTAACTCTCTTTCTAGTACAATTAATGGTTTTATGTCTATTATGGGTGCTTCTTTGGGCGGGATAATTGCACAATCTTTACATATTGAGTTCGCTTTTTTAGTAAATAGCCTGTCATACTTTATTTCAGCCTATTTTATTTATACTATGAATGTCCCTTCTCATGATACTTGTAACAAGAAAAAAGCATTTTTTACTGATATAAAAGATGGTTACACATACATATTACAAACAAAAATCATTTTAACGTTAATTCTTGTCGGCATTTCATGGGGTATTATTGGAGGCGCTTATCAGCTACTTCTAACAATCTATGCCGAAAAGATTTTCCACACCAACATTGGAATTTTATATACGATTCAAGGGGCTGGGCTTATGATTGGGAGCCTCCTCGTTAACCTTTATATATCTAAAAATGAAGAAAAAATGAAAAAAGTATTCGGTTGGGCCTATTTCCTACAAGGAATTTTCTTTCTCGGATTCATGTTGTCCGATCAACTTATTATCGGTATCATTACATTGCTCTGTATGCGCATAGCAGGAGGAATTATCGTTCCACTTGATACGACATTACTTCAAACTTATACGAATGAAAATATGATGGGTAAAGTTTTTTCATTCCATTATTCCATTTACGGATCACTTATTCAGTTATCCATGTTTTTTACAGGAGCGCTTTTAGAAATTCTTTCTCCGCAAATTATTGGTAGCCTATTAGCTCTATGCTGTATTTTTGTTAGTTTTATATGGCTTTACCTGTTTTATCGCGGGAAACTGAGTGAAGAATCTACTAACACTTAATAGCATGTTTATGTACATGCTATTTTTATTTATGTCGAAATATAAAGGAAAAAGGCGATTTATTTTCCTTACGTTCTAATTTTTTAGAATGTACAATAAATTTAGATCATAAGAAAGGAGATATCATAATGTTTGACGATAGACTTACTATTTCAGCTGAGCAGCAGAAGCTCATTTCTAATGCAACTCGCATTCAAATTCTTCACCTTTTAAAAGACGAGGCACTCACTGCAAAACAAGTAGCTACTAAACTAAATAAATCTGCTGGTAGCGTTCATTATCACGTTCAAATTTTATATGATGGAGGGTTACTTGAATTAGTAGACACGAAAGAAAAACGAGGAATTATTGAAAAATATTACAAGGCAAAATCTGCTCATTTCTATATTGAAGAAAGCGGCACAGAAGGAACGAATACAGGCAGTCATATTGTATCTCATTTATTTTTAACTCCAGAGGAATTACAACAGCTTACTTGGGAAGTTACACAAGTTTTATTACGCTGGGAAAACAAAACCGCTCGTCAATCAAACTCCGAAGAGGAATACGCTATTTCCTGCAGGATTAAAAAACAATGAAAGAAAGGTCCAACTGCTTATGAAAAATAAATTATTATTATTGTCGGGAACAGGAATTTCTCGTTTAGGTGATTTTATGTATCTCATCGCCCTAAACTTAATGGTGTTAAATAGCACAAACTCCCCTGCTGCTGTAGCAGGATTATGGATTGTTGGTCCAATTGCGACCGTTGTTACAAAAATATGGTCTGGTAGCATAGTAGATCGATTAAACAAACGGTCCATTATGCTCATCACAGATATAATTCGGGCAGCTCTCATTGGCTGTATTCCACTATTTGATTCTATTTGGGCCATTTATATTTTTATCTTTTTAACTCGCATCGCTACATCATTTTTCGATCCAGCATCATTTTCTTATAGAACAATGCTCATACGAGCTGAAGAACGCGCTCAATTCAACGCTTGGAATAACTTTTGTACAAGCGGGGCTTTTATTATCGGTCCAGCCCTTGCCGGAATACTTCTCACCACGTACTCAGCATCCTTTGTAATTTACTGCAACTCACTTTCCTTTCTACTTTCTACTATTCTCATTTATTTCTTACCAAACATTACACTACAAACAAAGCAAAACGAAGAAGTTGCAAATACTTTCGTACAAACATTACGAAGTGATTGGAAACAAGTTTTTTCATTCGCTCGAACTGAAACTTACATCATTCTCATATTCGTTTTATTTCAAGCCACTATGCTTGTTTCTATGGCGCTCGATTCACAAGAAGTTGTATTCACAAAACAAGTACTGTTTTTATCCGACATGGAATATAGCATGCTTGTTAGTATAACTGGTGCTGCATATATTTTCGGTTCATTTCTTGTTTCTCTCTTTGCTAAACGATTACCGATTCAACATTGTATCGGATTCGGTACGATATTCACAGCAATAGGTTATGTAATATTCGCCTTTTCAAATTCATTTATAGTCGCGGCAGGCGGTTTCATTTTACTTGGCATTTCTTCATCATTTGCTGGTACTGGCTTTATCACATTTTATCAAAATAACATCCCGGTTCATATGATAGGACGTATTGATAGCGTATTTGACTCAATAAAAAATTTCATCCAAATCTTTTTCGTTTTAGCAATTGGGGCATCCGCACAATTTCTTTCCGTTCAAATTACTGTAATCAGTAGCTCGTTACTCATTCTTTTCCTTTCCTGTTTATTAGCAATCCGGGTAATGACGCCTTCACGAGAAAAATATTTTAAGGCTACAGGGTCATCATTGGAATATTAAATGCGAGAAAAAAGCGGCTATTTAGCCGCTTTTTTCCCGTTTTAAAGGACAGTAAGCCCCACTGATTAAAGTTTCACTTTATGTTAAAATATGTATTGGATCTGATTACGTAGGAGGGCTATTTGGGAAATTACATTCATTTTCATATGTATTATATTAGTAGCTTCTATTTTACAAACGAGTACAGGTTTTGGCTTTTCTATTATGGCAACACCTTTCTTACTCATGTTATTTCTACCACAAGAAGCTATACAAATAAATATCATTTTATCATTAATTATTTCCATATCACTCATCTGGAAAATAAGAATGGACATTGATTTTATTCTATTGAAAAGATTAATTTTCGGAAGTATAATTGGTGTTCCTTTTGGTATTATCATTTTCACTTCCATTAACATCAACACATTTAAATTAGCAATTAGCATCCTTCTCTTACTATTAACGTTGATGCTAATATGCAACTTTAAGATTCAATCAACAAAATCTAGAGATTTCATAGTTGGCGGATTATCTGGTCTTTTAACGACAAGTATCGGTATGCCAGGACCTCCACTGTTACTTTATTTTACAGGAACTGATACGAAAAAGGAGAAGTTACGAGCAACTACATTGGCTTTTTATCTATTTATATATTTCATTAGTCTACTAACTCAAATACTCTTCACTGGGACAAACAAAACAATTTGGGAATCCAGTTTATATGCTATTCCAATCGTATTTCTAGGTTTGTATATAGGTCAAATTATTTTCAAATGGCTTAATCAACGGATTTTTAAAATATTTACGTACATCCTTTTGAGTTGTACGGGTATGTATCTTCTTATTGAAAGTTTGCATTTATTATAAGTAAGTTTTTCAAGATAAAACGATTAAAGCTTGCTTCATTTTTCTCCTCCAAAAAAGGCAGACCTGCATGCAGGTCTGCCTTTTTACTCATTTCTTATTAAATCCTTTTTCACTTAAAAACTCTTTCATATGCATTCTTTTTTCTTTAGCCATAAACGAACTCATTGATTCCGTCCATGTTACGTTTTTCTTGTTTGCTGATCTTTCTTTGTAATACGAGCTCATCGTTTCATCGTATTCGTTTAATAATTCATCATATTTCTTTTCATCATACCCATTTTCATGAAGAATTGCTGCTACTGGTAAACGCGGTTTCACTCCATGATTTTCATCTGGTACACCAACTGTCATTCCGAATATAGGATATACTTTATCTGGTAAATGAAGCAATTCACTTACTTCTCTCGGGTTATTACGAATACCACCAATATAACAAATACCGTATCCTAACGATTCTGCTGCTAACGCTACGTTTTGCGCGAACAGTGAAGCATCTACAGTCGCAACGATAAAGTCTTCTACTCCTTCATGCTTAATCTCTGTACCATGCTGTTCACACGCCATTTCAAGTCGTTTTAAATCTGCACAACAAACAAAGAATGCTGCGCAGTCTTTCACGTGACGATTTCCGGATAGCTCTGCTAGTTTAACCTTTAGGTCTTGATCTGTTACATATATAACAGAATACGCCTGTACAAAATGCGAGGAAGCAGCATGCTGCGCAGCTTGCACCATTCTTTCTACTACATCTTTCGGAATTGATTCTTCTTTATATTTACGAACTGAAACGTGTTGCTCCATTTTATGTATGATCTCATTCATGAAAAACACTCCTTTTTTCTCTTCATAATGAAAAATTAACATATCTTTTGCAATATTCACAACTTATAAGCACAAAAAGAGCAATTCTTTTTGAATTGCTCTTTTTTAAAACGTCTATTAGTACGGTAAATGAAATTATATCGACGATTTTTCAAATATATCGACTTATCAACAAATACCGACAGGTTTACATCAAATTATTTCTTGTCTTATTACGTTGTTTTCAAAACTTTAATACCTTTTACGATATTCCAAATGAAGTAATAAATCCCTACAAGAATGAATACTGCATATGTGATCATCATTCCAATTCCAGCACCATCAGATTGATTGAAGCTTAAACCATATATGCCGGATACTGCTAATCCACCAAATAAAACCGCATACGGGAAAATATGTGACCAAAATGCTTTTTTCGCGTGGTATTTCACTTCATCCTCCGCAACGAAGTAGACGATAATTGGCAGTAAAAATGGTGCAAAAAAGATACTAAAGTAACATAGTGAAGATAATATATTATTTCCTTTCATCCGATTCACCTCTAAATAGTTTTTGTTATCTTCATTATGTCAGGAATCGATTCTAGAAACTATCGCTTTACCTTTCATGAACATGACATATTTGTAAGATTTTCATCAAAAATAATCCCGACTGGACTTCCAGACGGGATTACTTTTCTCTATATTCGATTCATAAACCAATATTGCGTAATGGCTAAATACTCTCGTATATTCGATGGAATGACAATTCGCTTCGGTGTTTCAGCCGGAAGACCTTCTAATTGTAAACCTTGCTTGGCTGCTATTTTTTTCGCTCTAAACATATGGAAATCGTTTGTTACGATCATTCCTTTTTTCATATTGTCTGGAATTAACGGTTTTGAGAATTTAATATTCTCATCTGTACTCGTTGACTTATCTTCCATTATAATGCGGTCTTCTGCAATTTTTAGTTTCATTAATCCATTTTTCATTGCTAATGCTTCTGAAATATCTTCTCCTTTTCCTTTCCCTCCAGATACTATAGCAATTGTTTTCTCATGTGATTGTAAATACTCAGCTGCTTTATCAATACGATATTGCAATGAGTACGACGGTTTCGTTCCATTTACTTTCGATCCTAATACAATTATATAATCCGCATCGTAGGTTGCATTCATCTGTCCATGCTTATAAATGTTATATTGTAAAAATCCTGCATAAACGGTGCAAATGATTATAATGCCTATCATATACTTAATTATTTTCTTCTTTTTCATATCCATATACTCCTATGTTCTTTGCTTCTTTCATGATAATATCCATTTATTTGTTTGTATACAGACAAATTCCAATTCAGCCTAATTTATCCTCTGGAAAGTAATATTTATATTTCTTTCGGGAACAGTAAGTACAACTTTGCACGAAGGAGTGTCTCTATTGCTTCTCTTTTTATGTAACGTATCGTTCTTTTTCATCTTATTTTTACTATCACTTAAAATGCTCGGTAAATCAGCTTTAGCACAACTAACTCCTCATGATTTTGGTGCTATTATCTTTTTATCTTATTTAGCTTTTCAGGCCATACCTGTCTCTGGTGCTTTGCAAGCTTTTCTCGGTATGGTCGTTATTACATGTTTGCATTTGCTTCTTACAAAATTAAGCTTACTAAACAAACTAAATCGTTTTATTCTCGGACACCCTATCATTTTAATTAAACATGGTGATATTATTTTTGAAAACTTACAAAAAAGTAGATATCCAATCGCTGAACTACTGTCTAACCTTCGCGTCGCAGGATATCCAAGTGTTCACGAAATTGAATATGCTATTTTAGAAGCGAACGGAGCCATTAGCATTTTACCAAAGCGTGAACTTGTACCATTAACTCCAAAAGATTTAAACATAGATGTTACGTATGCTGGATTACCAATTGCCCTTATCGTTGATTCGCAAATTCAATACGATAACTTAAAGTTAATTCATAAAGACGAAAAATGGTTATATAAAGAATTAAAAGAAAAGGGCATCACTAATATTAAAAGCGTTGCTTTCGCGTCTGTTCAAGAAACAGATGGATCTTTTGCGATTAGTTTAAAAGAGTAAAAAAATCCCCTTACTTGCTCAAGGGGATTTTCTTCATTAAATCGCTTCTTTCTCTCCCGCCATATTTAATGGAACAGGATGTTTCATACGATTCATCGTAAATACGATAATCGCTGTCAATACTTCAGCTACTGGCATAACGAGCCAAATTCCATTTATCCCAAATACTTTTGGCATAATCCATAATAATGGAATAATAAATAGTAACCCTCGGCTCATTATAATCAGCACTGATTTTGTCGTTTGTCGCACTGATTGGAAGTACTCTCCATACACAATGTTATATCCTAAAAATACATATTGGATAAAGAACAAGCTAATACCCGTTAATGTTAACTCCAATAACTCTGGAGATTGGACATCAAATAGACCAATAATATATTTCCCGAAGAATAATCCGATAACTATTGCAATACCACCGAGTACTACCGCAATTTTTACAGCGAACTTTAATCCTTCACGCAATCTTTCTGGTAAATTTGCCCCGTAATGGAAACTAGCGATCGGTTGTAACGCTGCTCCAACACCGAAGAATAGTAGTAATGTCATCGCATGAATACTGTTCACCATCGCATAAGAAGCGACTCCTACTTCTCCTGCATATTGAACGAATGCAATATTAAAACCAATCGTAACAATCGCTACTGTACTTTCTGCTGTAAAACTAGGAAAACCTATAATCATAATTTGTTTAACTGTATCCCATTCAAAATGGAATTTCGTCCACTTTAAAATGCTACTTTTTCTAAAGAAATGCGTTAATAATACAAGGAAACCAATTGCTGCTGAAAGAATAGTCGCTGAAGCAGCACCTGTTACACCCCATCCAAAGATGAAAATAAAGATATAGTCAAACACTATATTTAATACAGCAGTTACAACTAGACCTGCCATTGCTAAATTAGGATTTCCGTCATTTCGTATAAATGTACTTAAAATATTTTCTAAAACGTATATCATTCCAAATGTTAATAACACGTGTAAATAGTCTAACGCATACGGTAAAATCACTTCGTTTGCACCGAATAAGTATGCTAAATCTTCTATTCTCCATAAGCAAATCGCTGCTAACACACCTACGATAATTACTGCTACCGTCATGGATTGAGTAAAAATAGATCTTGCCCTATCTAATTTATTTTCACCTAGTGCAATGGAATATAACGTTGCCCCGCCCATTCCAATCCATAATGAAATAGAGAAGAAAATTGAAAACGCTGGAATAGCCACGTTTACTCCTGCTAATCCGTTCGCTCCAACTCCCCTACTAATCATAACCGCGTCAATCACAATATTAACTGACATTAACACCATTCCTAGAACGGCTGGTATTAAATAAGAAATAAATAAACTTTTTATCGGTTTTTCTCTTAACTTTTCTGTTGTTTCCATCATATAAATGCTCCTTTTTCAATGCTCTTTTCACAGTTTAAACCTTCAAGTTACTTGAAGGTCAATAGAGAATTAAAAAATAGGTAACTTAATTATCGTGTTTGATGCCAATTTGTAATGATACGAGTCCTACAACTTATTGCTTTGTTTTTTCATTATAGGAATTTGAATTTCTGTTACTTGCTCCTCTGGATTATCTGTTACAGACCAATCAATTAATGCAATCTCAATCGCATCTCCACTTACTTCGTATCCTTCTTGATTAATATATTTCATTAACTTCTTATACGTTTCATCCGTTTCTTCATATGGTCCATGATGATATACACAGGCAAACATGCCTTCTTTAATTTCATCTGAACTATGTATTTGAAAAGGCATGTAATCCAAAAGAATAAAAACACTGCTATATGCTTGAAACTCATTTTGCATTAATCCTTTTTTCGCAACTGTTACACCGATATCTCCAGAAAATAAGCTATCATCCATTTGTTTCATATTTTTTTGCAACGAATGAATATAGTACTCAAACATATCATCCGTCGTATTCGGGGCAACCGCAATTGCTGTAATTTTTCGCTGCGGGATCTCTTTAATTACCATTTGTTCAGCTTTTGCTTTTGTCGCTTCCTTAATTAAATGAATTTTATGTTCCATTTTCGCCAAAGCATACTCAATTTCTCTTTGTTTTTTCAACATCATTTCTTGTTGTTTTTCCAGTAAATTGAGTGCGTATGCCGGATTTCTTTCATCAATATATTTCTTAATTTCCTTTAATGGAATATTTAATTGGCGTAAAAATTTAATCGTATCTAATAGTGAAAATTGATCGATCGTATAATAGCGATAATTTGTTTGCGGGTCCACAATGGACGGATGAAAAATCCCCTTTTCATCATAATAGCGTAAAGTAGATTCCGCTATATTATGCATTTTTGCCATTTCTCCAATTGTAAAACGTTTATTTAATAACATCTTTTATTTCCTTCCATTTCTATTTATTTCATTATATGTTCATTCTGTCTTCAAAACAAAAAAGAATTCCCCTAAGAGAATTCTTTTTATTAAATCTTAAACCTCTATTATTATAGGAAGGATCATCGGTTTTCTTTTCGTGTTAGTATATATAAACTTCCCTAAAGCCTCTCTTACTTCTCTTTTCAAAATACCCCAGCTATTCACATTCTCTTTCTTTAAATTATTAATCGTAATAACAGCTAATTTATTTAATTCCTTCAAAAATTCTTCTGAATCACGAACATAGACGAATCCACGAGAGATAATATCAGGACCGGAAATAATTTCTCCATCCATTTTATTAAAGGTAATAACTATTACGAGCATTCCATCTTCTGAAAGTTGTTTTCGATCACGTAATAAGGCATTTCCAACATCACCAATTCCTAAACCATCTACATATATATTTCCAGCCTGTATTTTTCTAGATTGAATGGCCACTTCATTACTTATATCTACAACATCTCCATTACGAACGATAAAGATATTTTCTTTTTCGACACCAATTGATTCTGCTAACAAGCTATGGTGATGTAGCATTCTAAACTCTCCATGAATTGGGATAAAATATTTAGGTTTCATTAAAGTGAGCATTAATTTCAATTCTTCTTGATACGCATGACCAGATACATGAACTCCAGTAGAACTACCTGATCCATAAATTACTTTTGCTCCTAAAGCAAATAAATTATCTATAATTCTTGAAACGTTACGTTCATTGCCTGGAATCGGAGTCGCCGCTATAATAACCGTATCTTCTGCTAAAACATCAACTTGTCTATAGTTTCCACTCGCTAAACGCGCTAAAGCTGCCATCGGTTCTCCTTGACTTCCTGTACAAAGTATCGCTACCTGCTTTGGATCTAAACGATTTACTTCACTCGCTTCAATTAACATGTCGTCTGGAATATGTAAATACCCTTTCTCTAGAGCAACTTCTACTACATTTACCATACTTCTCCCGAGCAGAGCTAGTTTTCGATTTGTTTTTATGCAAGCTTCAACTATTTGCTGAACACGATTCACATTAGAAGCAAATGTAGAAATAATTACTTTTCTATTTGCTTTCATAAATATTTCCTCTATCCGTTCCCCTACCGATCTCTCTGATGGAGTAAAACCTGGTCGTTCTGCATTTGTACTTTCAGATAGTAAAGCTAGTACACCTTCACTACCTATTTTAGCCATTTTATGAATATCAGGATGTTGGTTATTTACTGGTGTTAAATCAAATTTAAAATCCCCGGTGTGTACTACAGTACCTTCTGGTGTATGAAACACAATACCGAGACAGTCTGGAATACTATGATTCGTTTTAAAGAATGTCGCCTTAATAGAACCGAGATCGATTTCTGATTCTGCGTGAATAACGATTAATTCCGTATCATTTTGAAGATTATGCTCTTTTAATTTAATTTCAATTAAACCTAACGTTAACTTCGTCGCATAGATTGGTACGTTTAGTTGTTTTAAAAAATATGGTATTCCACCAATATGGTCCTCATGTCCATGCGTCACGACTAACCCGCGAATTTTTTCTTTATTTTCTTGTAAGTATGTGATGTCTGGAATTATTAAATCAATTCCTAATAAACTTTCATCTGGAAATTTAGATCCACAATCAATAACGATAATATCATTTTCATATTGAATAGCGTACATATTTTTTCCTATTTCATTTACTCCACCTAAAGCAACGATAGACAAATTGTTTTTTAATGACTTCAAATGATAAGCCCTCCCTTTCACATTTATAATTCTTGAAATCGTATTTAGGCTTTATTATTTGTAATGAAAAAGGGCTTCATACTATTTCATACATATAAAAATTCACACACTATTCTTATATGTATATCCCTAATAACACCTTTTCTCTCCAAAAAAGCTCCCATTTTTTCATTGATTTTTTGTAAAATATATTATATATTAATTACAGGTTCAAATTACGAGTTCAAAAGAACTTGTAATCAGACCCTTTGTTTAATGGGTTTTACATATTTTCATTAGGCAAATTCCGAGAAATCGTATGATAAAAATAAAAATGATGAGGAGAGGATCCGATGGATTTCGAATTTTTCTTTCAAATTGCACTTATTTTATTAAGTACAAAGCTTGCTGGTGACCTTAGTGTTAGACTAGGTCAACCTTCTGTACTCGGTAAATTAATTGTCGGTATCGTTATCGGTCCAGCTATATTAGGTTGGATTGAAAATTCAGAGCTTCTAACACAATTAAGTAATGTCGGTGTTATTCTTTTAATGTTTATGGCAGGACTTGAAACAGACTTAGAGGAATTAAATGCAAATCGTAATTCTTCTTTAGCTGTTGCCCTTGGAGGTATCATTCTACCATTCGTAGGTGGTTACGTTTCTGGTCTTGTTATGGGAATGGAACAAGGAAATGCTGTATTTTTAGGATTACTTCTATGTGCGACAAGTGTTAGTATTTCCGTACAAACACTTCGTGATTTAGGAAAGATGAAAACACGTGAAAGTACAACTATGCTTGGCGCGGCTGTATTTGATGACATTCTTGTTGTTATTTTATTAGCATTTGCAATGAGCTTCTTAGGTACAGACGATGTTAACTTAACAATGGTTATCTTGAAGAAAGTTGTATTCTTCGCTTCTATTATTTTAATCGGATGGAAAGGTGTTCCTGCGATTATGCGCTGGTTATCACCACTACGCGTATCTGAGTCTATCGTGAGCGCGGCTCTTATCATCTGTTTCTCATTCGCATATTTCGGCGAACTATTAGGAATTGCTGGTATTATCGGTGCTTTCGCCGCTGGTATCGCTATTTCTCAAACGAACTACAAACATGAAGTAGAAAAGAAAGTAGAACCAATCGCTTACGCTATGTTCGTTCCAGTATTCTTCGTTAGTATCGGTATGAATATTACATTTGACGGTATTGGCAATCAAATTTGGTTCATCCTAGCATTAACAGTAATCGCTGTATTAACGAAACTAATTGGTTGTGGATTTGGTGCGCGAATGACTGGATTTGACGCTAAGTCTTCTGCAATTATCGGTGCTGGAATGGTTTCTCGTGGTGAAGTTGCACTTATCATCGCAGGAACAGGACTTTCTTCAGGTCTACTAGCACAAGATTACTTTACAGCTATCGTTATTGTCGTTATTTTAACTACAATGATTACACCACCAATGTTAAAATACACTTTTGGTGCAAAAGATAAAGCAATGAAAGCAAGTAAATAAGTTTAATAAAAAAGGAGATTGCTATCTTATAAGATAGCAATCTCCTTTTTCGTTTTATCTTTAAACAATTTTATTCGTTTTTAACCATTTTTCAAAAATAATTCGTGCTTCTTCATCATCAATATCATTACTAAATGAATACACCATAATGCCGTAATCATCTATATATTCACCTAGCTTCATTTTCTCCACTTTCTTATAAAAATTGTCTACCTCATAGTGCGGAATATAAGCGTCCCAAACTGGTTCATTTATTCTTTTGTACGCCGTCACTTCTAAATCGTATCCATCTTCATAATACCCGATGTGATAATGTTGACTAGGGTCATATTTCTTCATAAAAGTTCCCTCCCTTTGAAAATTTATCATATTTCACATAATAAACAAAAGCGAGCTGTATATTACAGCTCGCTCGATTCATTAAATACGTTCCATCGCCGTCTTCAACGTTCCAACAACAAAGGCAATTTCTTCACTTGAAATAACAAATGGTGGTGCTAATGTTAAGACGTTATTATATCCTGCTGTTGTCATGCCGTTTCGTCCAATAATTAAACCTTTTTCTTTACAAGCATTTACAACACTTGCAATTTTGTCGTTATCAATTGGTTCTTTCGTCTCTTTATCATTTACTAGTTCGATTCCAACTAGTAGACCTTTCCCTCTAATATTCCCAACAAGTGGATGCTCTCCAATTTCTTCTTTTAATTGCTCTAATAAAAGCGAGCCCATTTGTGCAGATCGCTCAATTAAATTTTCATTTTCCATAATCTCTAAGTTTTTAAGCGCTAATGCACAAGCTGCAGGATTTCCACCAAATGTATTAATATGACGGAAGAATTCATATTCTCCCTTCCCTTTAAATGCTTCATATATTTCTTTTTTCACAGCTGTCGCTGATAACGGTAAATATGCGCTCGTAATCCCTTTTGCCATCGTAATAATATCTGGCTGAACGTCATAATTCATAAATCCAAATGCTTTTCCTGTACGTCCGAAACCGCAAATCACTTCATCACTAATGAGCAAGGCACCGTGTTTTTGACACGTTTCATGAACAGCTTTCATATAGTCTTGTGGCGGCATTAAAATGCCTCCGCCCGTAATAATTGGTTCCATAATAAAAGCTGCAATCGTTTCACTTAATTCCCATGTCATAACGCGATCTACTTCTTTTACACATTCTACATCATAAATATTCTCTCTTTCTATTCCAGGCATACGATAACAATCTGGCGGCGTTACATGTAAAAATCCTGAAGCAAATGGCTCATATTGATATCTACGCTGTGCTTGTCCAGTCGCTGCCATCGTTGCCATTGTATTTCCATGATACCCGCGGTAACGTGACATAAATTTATAACGATGCGGTTCACCTTTTTGAGCATAGTATTGTCTTGCTATTTTAAAAGCTGTTTCGTTCGCTTCCGAGCCACTATTAGAGAAGAAAATAACATACTCTCCTCCAAGCCACTCATTTAATTTTTCTGCAAGCTTTATAGCCGGTTCATGCGATTGTGACATTGGAAAGTATGATAATGTTTGTAATTGCTTATAAGCCGCCTCTGCGAGCTCTTTTCTGCCATATCCACTATTCACACACCAAAGACCACTCATACCATCTAAATATCTTTTCCCTTCTATATCTTCAACCCAGCACCCTTCTGCTTTTGCCCCTACCATTGTACTATTTGGACTAAAGGGACGCATTCCGTGCCAAACATATTGCTCATCTTTTGCTAATAATTCATCAGTCTGTTTCGTTTTCATCATTTCTTCCACCTTCCATAACAACTTATTTTTCACAAAAGCTGTGCTGGTGCCATGATGATTTAATTTTCTCCCTGCTTATTTTCATTCCACAAAATTAAGACAAAATCCTACTTACAATACAGTAATATTTACAAGAAAAAAAGAGCTTTTCTTATATATCGAAAAGCCCTTCTCTTTTTAATGTGACGATGCATCACTAACACCATGACCTGTATTAGATTTCACAAGAATCTCATCAAATTTCGCAGCATCTTCTTTCTTACTAGATAACACGGTTCCTAAATATGCTGCAAGGAATCCAAGCGGAATTGAAATAATTCCAGGTGTCGTATATGGGAATATCGCTTCCCCAACAAATATAGCTTTTCCAGCTACAGGGTTCCAAACATTTGGACTTAAGGCTACGAGAACAATTGCTGATACAAGACCAACGACCATACCCGAAATGGCACCTGTTGTATTGAAGCGCTTCCAATATATTGTGAATAATATAACTGGTAGATTTGCACTCGCTGCAACTGCAAATGCTAATGAAACTAAAAATGCTACGTTCAACGTTTGAGCAAATAACGCTAGTATAATGGATAATACCGCTACCCCAATAGACGCATAGCGAGCCATTGACACTTGCTCTTTTTCCGTTGATTTCCCCTTGCGAATAATTTCATTATAAAAATCATGTGCAAATGCTGATGCTGCTGTTAATACAAGGCCTGCCACTACAGCTAAAATAGTTGCAAAGGCAATTGCTGATACGAAAGCAAATAAGAAATCTCCACCTAACGCTTTAGCTAATAAAGGTGCTGCCATATTACCAGCAGGGTTTGCTTTCATAATTGCCTCATTTCCTACAAATGCTGCTGCCCCAAATCCTAAGAAGATTGTCATAATATAAAATGCGCCAATTAACCACGTAGCGTACACAACAGATTGCCGTGCCGTTTTTGCATCACGTACTGTAAAAAAGCGAACAAGAATATGTGGTAATCCGGCAGTACCAAGAACTAGTCCTAAATTTAAAGACAGTGTATCAAGACCATCCTTATACTTTACCCCTGGATTTAAAAATGAATCTTTTAATGGCGTAGCTGTTTTCATTTGCGCGAACATTTCAGTCACACTAAAATTAAATTTTGAGAAAACGATAACAGAAATAATAAATGTACCAGCCATAAGTAATACAGCCTTAACAATTTGTACCCAGCTCGTCGCAGTCATTCCGCCAAAAATAACGTACACTGTCATTAATGTACCAACGATTAAAACGGATGTCGTATATTCGATCCCTAATAATAATTTAATAAGTGCACCAGCCCCAACTAATTGTGCAATCATATAAAAAATCGAAATCGTCATTGTATTAAGCGCTGCAACGCCGCGAACTTTTTTCGCATCAAAACGCGCCGCAATCATATCTGCTAACGTGTACTTCCCTAAATTTCGAAGTGGCTCTGCAACTAAGTATAATACAACTAAGTAAGCAACTAAGAAACCGATACTATAAAAGAACCCATCAAAACCAGTTAATGCGATGGCTCCGGCTATACCAAGAAAAGACGCAGCAGACATATAATCTCCCGCAATGGCCAGACCATTTTGCCAACCAGTTAATCCCCCTCCAGCTGTATAAAACTCACTCGCATTTTTCGTTTTCTTCGATGCAAAATAAGTTATGACGAGTGTACCAAGAACGATGATTAAAAATAATGCAAAAGCGGTTACATTCAAAGTTAGCCCCTCCCTTTTTGCATATCTTGTAGAATTTTTTGCGAGATTTTATCAAAGGATTCTGCTTTTTTGCTATAAATCATACATAATGACCACGTCATGATAAATTGCGCAAATGCAAACACCCATGCCCACGTAACATCCCCAAATGCTGGTGTATTGAGCACCTTTGAATACGATGTTAAAATAGGTAATGCAATAAAAAAGCTTAAAAAGAAAATACTCATCGGAACGATAAACTTCTTTTTCGTATTTAATAGCAATTGAAATTCTTCTGACTGTACAACCTCTGTATAATTCACTTCATTTTGTAACTTACGTGCTGATGTATCATCTCTTTTCATTCCCATTCCCCTCTCTTACTGAAAATACAATTCCCCCTTGTATACCTAAAGACTAAATTTTATAAATATTCAGAAACTTATTTCTATTTTAGACAATCCATACATTCCTGCAAAGATTTTTCGATAGACATTTTTCGCCAATTTCTCCTAAGTTTTTAATATACTTTTTCAACATAAAAATTACGCACTTCAATTCCTCACCAGTCAAGCTTTACAGGAAGTTATCTTCCATCTAACTTCCTCATATTTGCCGGATTTTGAGGCGGGAGTTTTACCACCCGGCAAATTTCCAAATAAAAAAAGTAGTGCTTATCGCACTACTTCTGTCTTTTTCTCTTTTTCTAAATTACGAGCTGTTTCACTTAATTCAACGTCTTTCCCATCTTTAAGCGTTCCAAATATGAAATCGAATACTGGATTTGAAACACCAAACCAAAACTTTTCATTTTTATAATGGTGTAATATGTGCTGTTTTTTTAGCCATCTTCCAAACTTAGTGAACGGACGAATCGGCTTATGTGCAATATAATGTTTCCATTCATAAACGAGAAGCATGATAATCATTCCAATTCCGAATGAAAGTGTAATAGTAGCACTTTTTGTTATACCATATGCTATAAGTAAATATATAGTAAAGCTAGGTATACTAAACCATACAGGCAAAAACAATAGTTTTAAATCATCTGGATATACATGATGATCATAATGTAATCTTCTTAACATTTTTAATAAAAATACGTTTTTAGGTGGCTTTAAATGGAATAAAAACCGATGTGTCATATATTCGTTAAGCGTATAAAAAACAATCCCAAACAAACACGCGAACATACCGATCCATGTGAAAAATTGCATTTTTAAAATAATGATGAAAATAAATAAAATACTATACATAATAACGATATCATGTTGTAAAAAGAACTCTTTCCCCACTCTCTTCATCTTCCTTCCCCCTTTTCCAAAAAAACAGCCGCAACATATCGTTACGACTATTTCTTTTATTTTTTATTTTATTCTATTCACTTTACAAATTTGCCTGCTGCTCTATTGTCGAGAAAAAATTGTTCGATCCAAATATATTTTGCTTTGGAATAATATGTTCCACCGCAAACACTGTTACTTCTCCTCTTTGTACCTCTCCAATAATGAGCCCAAATATTTCATGATTTAGCGCAAACGTTGGTTGCTTTGTTTGCAGTAATCTTGCTGCATTATGAAATACCGCTTCATATAGTGGATTCCTATCAGTAATTTCTTTTCGGATTTTGGGTGCTAACGTAATAATAATTTCTTTTCCGTCAATAGTGGTTCGATACATAAAAATCTCCCCTTCAATCTTATGTGAACAACTGTAAAGCTTTGTATGCAAAATGGATAGAATATCCTACTAAAATAATACCGGCTCCGGCTGTTATATAGCCAAGTGCTTTTTGCTTTAATAAAGTTCTGCCAAAATGGACAGAAAAAGCAATATTTAAATTCCATAAAATAATGCCAACGATAATACAAAGACTGTATAAAAAGGCTTCTTGTTTCGTTACCTTCGTAAGCAATGAGCTAAGTGTACTTCCGTATATACCAAACCAAAAAACAAGATTTAATGGATTGGATATCGCAATTAAAAAACCTGCCATAAACGATTGTTTAAGGCCACCTACCTCTTCCTTTTTATATTCCATATTCGAGTGGGAAATTCCTTGTTTTACACTTTGAAATCCTAAATAAAATAATAAGAAAAACCCTGTGCAATACATAAAAGCTTGTACATATGTATACATAAACACAGAAGATAAACCGAAATAAATGAGAAGCATAAACAAAATATCTGCAGTCATTCCACCAATTCCAACAACCCATGCATGCCAAAAACCTCGTTCAATTCCTCGTTTTAACATTTCAATATTAATCGGACCTACTGGCGCAGCTAATGAAATACCTAATACAATTTGTTGTATAATCGCTCCAAACATCGCTCTATCCTTTCTACTTCCTTTACTATTAAGTAATGATGTAATGATTAAAAATAGACTAGCTTTCATCAAAATATTTACTACTAAAATACCCTTTTTTATCCAAAATATGCAAAAGAGCCATCTGGATGATGGCTCTTACTTTTCTAACTTATGAAGAAAAGGACATTTTCCTTTTATCGGCTCTACATCGTCTCCTATGAAGTATTGTTTCCATTCGCGATGATCTGGATCACCATAATGACTAATGTTAGGGTGTTTCGGCAGCTGATCCCACTTTTCAACTCGATCTCGGACCGTTTGTCTTGAATATGCTCCTTTAGGGCGATCCCCTTCTAATCCATCAAAGATGGTACGCGGTTGAAATCCAATAACGAGAGAATTTCCTAAATGCCTAGTTTTTCGTTGTTTATAAGCTGGCGCATTTCCAAATGCGAATATCGGTTCACCACCAAATGAAAATTCCCATAAGTAATGGTCTGGGTCTTCAGGAATTTGCTTCGGCCATGTTTGGTCATCGTTTTCATGTAAATATTGTAGTACTTTCCAAAAGTAATCACGATAATATTCCAGTGATTGTTCCTCACATTCCGGTTCCACAAAAAGAAAGAATCCTCTTCTTACAATTGGGCGCTCTTTCATTAACTCTAAAAAAGATAACATTGTATGTGGCAAATGACTCCAATCATTATGAGAGAGAAATGAATAACGAAGTTCATTCTTTTTCAAAGCTGTTAAGCCGAAATAACATGGGAAAGTTGGTTCTAGCACGACACTCGAAAAATTTTGAAATTCTTTTGCAACCCAATTTGGTATGTCAGTTCTCGTTCTCATTCCTTCATTATCTAATAAATAAGACTCGTTCATTCTTTCTTTCACCTCATTATGTATAGCATTCAATTAAGAATATTACATACTCGGCCTGTCCTATACCTATTTAAAATTCGGCTGAAAAATTATTTAAAAATACAAAAAAATAAAACCGCTTACTTGACTAATTTCTACCAATTCGTGTATATTTAAATTAATCATTTAGCAGAATATTCAAGATTATAGCATTTTTAGTTTATATTATCTTTCAAATGAATTTCACTAAATGAAAAAAGCAAATGTTTTTAGGAGGAATTGTAACATGCAAGGAAAAGTAAAATGGTTTAACAACGAAAAAGGTTTTGGATTTATCGAAATGGAAGGCGCTGACGATGTATTCGTACATTTCTCTGCTATTCAAGGTGACGGCTACAAAGCTTTAGAAGAAGGTCAAGAAGTATCTTTCGATATCACTGAAGGAAACCGCGGACCTCAAGCTGCTAACGTAGTAAAACTTTAATCCAACATATAACAGGAGGTTACCTTACTTGGTAACCTCCTTTGTTATTCCTTTGTATATTTCCGTTTTACAGAGCAAAAACTATGTGAAATGCGCAATATACAAAGGAGGAAGTAATAATGGGATCAGAAGTAAATGATTTTGAAGAAGTAAAATTCCGTGTAGAAACAGCACAAAAAATGGTAGGGTCAGCGACAATTTCAATGGATCCAGATACATTAGAGCATGCGACTACTGCTGTAGAAGCCGCTCGCTCTCAGCTTGAAATTATGAAATCTGTTGCGACAGATTTAGATGAGCCATTTTTAATGAATGAGGAAAAGAAATTAAGTAAATGCGAGCATCAATTAAATGAAGCAAGACACTAAAAAACATCCAGAGAATTTTCTCTGGATGTTTTTCATGATAACTGTTCCCCATACTTTTTCAATGTTTCTCCAACTGTACATTGTCGTATACAAAATGAATGAGCGTAATACTTACTATTTGTCTTTCGATTATGTTCTCGCAAGAAACATCCTTCACAATACGTTTCTAATAAGTCATTTACCTCTGTAATGAGTTGCTTTTTATCCACCTTTGCACCTCTCTATTCGGTTATTTCTTTATGACTATCAATGACTGTTCCTTCTAATGCTTGCGTAGCTAATTGATGCGCTTCTTTATTTTGTTTTCTAGATATCGGCTCACATACAAGTTTTAATTTCATTTGCTTCGCTTTTTGTTCAATTTGATCTAAGTAATGATTTAAATGCTCATCATAACAAGGCCATTCTCCAGCCAATTGCTGCAGTACAACTTGAGAATCGCCGCGAAGTGTAACTGCTTCATACTTAATTCCGAATTCCTCGAGTATATTCATGCCATATAGTAATGATGCATATTCCGCTTCATTATTATCATATATACCTTCTATATATGCATTACGGCGAATTCGGTATTTTGTATTTCCTTTTTTATAGTATACACATATACCTACTCCAGCTTCTTTCGTCTGTACATCATAACCGCCATCAAAATAAACGAGGATTTCTTGGGGCTCTTCCTCCACTTGTTTACTCAGCTTTTTCATTTCCTTTAATGACCATTCTGCATCCATTTCATCATAAAATGATAGTTCTTTCACTCTTCCTGTTTTCTCGAAATCCTCTGCAAATTGCAATACATCGTCTATGTTCATATAATCTGTCGTTAATTTCGTCTGCAATCCGCTCTTTGTTTTATACAACCAATGAATTTTATATTTCATACTAGATTCCCCTTATATAAGACTTCTTATATGTAGTCAGCTAATGAAAGCCTCACTTTATTTTATTATATTGTATCAAGAGTCACAGCATTATATTCAATATGATTACATACAAAAAGAGCTATCCCTATAGGAATAGCTCTTTCATCTATTGCATAAATCTTTCAAATTGTACTCGTTTATTAATCCAGTACATTACAGGCATACCAATTGCCATGACAACAAATTCACCGATGGCACATGTTAACCAAGTCAACATAAATGGTAAATCAAATGCAAGATGAAGCTCAATTGCAATCATAAACATTGTAATTGTAAAAATAACTGTATTAAAAATCATACGAGCCCAAACACCTTTAATAAATCGCATAGAAATAATCGTTGCAACTAATGCAAGAATAGATTGCCCTACTCCAAATACTAAATCGTAAGCGATCATAGGTGAGAAAAAGAGATTTGTTAAAAATACACCTAATACAATTCCGTAAATTGCTTTCTTATTAAATACAACAAGATGATTAAACATCTCTGAAATACGAAACTGTACACTCGTAAAGCCAAATGGCTGAATAAGCATAGAAACAGCAATATATAATGCCGCTAAAATACCATTACCGACTAATGTTCTTATATTCATGACAAAATCTCCTTAGTTTTTTTACGTGGGATGGTTTCGAACCACGTTATTCGTTTTTTAAGCAACAAGAATACATTCTACGCAATACACACTCTCTCGTCAATAGATTCCTATCATTAACTACCTTTTTTCTTTTAGACAACGTATAATAAAACATATGAAAGTTTTAGGAGGTTTCACTTCATGACAGCAACAATTCAAAATGAAAAAGTGGTCGTTTCCATTTCTGACAAAGGTGCAGAATTACAAAGCGTTCGCTTAAAAGAAGATAACACTGAATACTTATGGCAAGGCGATTCTTCTTATTGGGGGCGCCGCGCACCAATTTTATTCCCAATTGTCGGCCGATTAGTAGATAATACATACTACGTAGATAGTAAACCATATTCTTTAACACAACACGGCTTTGCTCGTGATCTTACATTCTCTGTACAAGAACAAAGTGAAACGAAAATCACTTATATTGTAACTAGTAATGAAGAAACATTAAAAAAATACCCATACCAATTCGAATTACTCGTTTCTTATGAGCTAGACGGACAAATCGTTCATGTAACATATGAAGTAAATAACCCTACTTCAAAAGAGATGTTCTTCTCAATCGGAGCACATCCTGGTTTCAACTTCCCCTTATTAGAGGGCGAATCATTTACAGATTATCATTTATCATTTAATGGTTCTGAACGCTTAGAAACAAGCGTATTAGAAGGACCTTACCTTTCAAGTAAAAAACAATTAATCGCTGAAAATACGAATGAATTACCACTTACATACGATTTATTCAAAAATGATGCGCTTATTTTTGAAAATATGAATACGGATGAAATCTCTATTCGTTCTCATAAACATAATAAATTTGTAAAAGTAGAATTTGATGGCTTCCCATTTGTTGGCGTATGGACACCAGGTGAGAACGCACCTTTCTTATGTATTGAACCTTGGTACGGTATTGCTGATGAAGTAAATCCAGCAAAAGATTTCAAGGAAAAAAAAGGAATTCAATCTTTACAAGCGAATGAAACATTTACATGTCGTTATAGTATTACAATCGGCTAAGTTACTCTATCCCCTACTTCAAAGAAACATATAAGTAGGGGATCATCTTATAATTTGGAGGTTTCTCATTTTGATTGAAGTATATATTGATGGTGCATCAAAAGGAAATCCTGGTCCTTCTGGTGCTGGAGTGTTTATTAAAGGGGTGCAACCAGCTGTACAATTATCATTGCCCCTTGGGACAATGTCCAATCATGAAGCAGAATACCACGCTTTACTTGCGGCATTAAAATATTGCACGGAGCATAATTATAACATTGTCTCTTTTCGTACAGATTCGCAACTTGTCGAGCGAGCTGTCGAAAAAGAATACGCAAAAAATAAAATGTTTGCACCACTATTAGAAGAAGCATTACAGTACATAAAAAGTTTCGATCTCTTTTTTATTAAGTGGATTCCAAGTAGTCAAAATAAAGTTGCTGATGAGTTAGCTAGAAAAGCTATCTTACAAAATTAACGGGGGTATGAGTGTGAAAAAAGATTGGGTTGCTCCTCTTGCTTTATTATTTGTCTCTTTTATTTGGGGAGCTACATTTGTTGTCGTTCAAAATGCTATGTCTTTCGTTGGTCCATTTACTTTTAATGGTATTCGCTTTTTATTCGCTGGAATTATTTTATTATTCGTTCAAATGATTTTCTCAAAAAAATCTTCAAAACAAGATATAAAACAGAGTAGTCTCGCTGGATTAATCGTTGGATTTTTTTTATGCGTTGGCTATGTATTACAAACATTCGGCTTACTTTATACAACTTCTTCAAAAGCTGGTTTCTTAACAGGTCTTAGTATCGTTATGGTACCAATTTTGTCTTTTATCTTTTTAAAACAAAAAGCTACCATTTTTATCGTAATGGGCATTGCTGTAGCAACAGCAGGTTTATACTTATTAACTGCTGGTGATTCTTTTCAATTAAACATTGGAGATATACTCGTTCTCGGTTGCGCAGTTGCTTTCGCTGCCCATATTCTTGTTAACGGCTTCTTCTCTAAGAAAATATCACCTTTATTATTAAGCACGTCGCAAGTATTAGCTGTCGGTATGTTTTCTTCTATTTGCGCCTTTTTGTTTGAAGATTGGGAAAAATTATTTTCAGTAGCACTATGGACGAATTCTTCCTTTTTATTCGCTCTATTTCTAACTTCCCTATTTGCGACATCCATTGCTTTTTTTATTCAAACATCAGCACAAAAACATACGTCTCCAACGAGAGTAGCAATTATTTTCGCAATGGAGCCTGTTTTTGCTGCATTAACAGGCGTTCTCGTTGCAAACGAACAACTTTCTATTTCCGCTATTATCGGATGCCTATGTATTTTCCTAGGCATGGTTTTTGTTGAATTACCTTCCAAAACAAAAAAAGAAGCGCAGGCTGCGTGAAGTTACGCTTGTAACTTCCGCATAAAAGCCTTAGCGCTTTTTTTATCTGTAATTTCTTCTTCTTTCAAACGTTCTAATAACGCAACAAAATAACTCCCATCAAACTGTAATTGATGTTTAATTGTCGCTTCTATTGCTGCGTTCACAATTCCATCAGATGCACCAGTATATCCTTGTCCAAACATAATAAACCCTTGTGCTTCCTCTGATAGTTTAAATCCTTTCGTATGTAAGAATGAAAGATAATCTTCTACTGTTTGCATGATATTCCCACCTACTCAAAAATTCTCCATCTCCTATCATACATGTTTTTACACGCTATGAGAATGAAATTTCTTTGACAACTTTGTAAATCTATCGTCTACTGCATAGACAATAAAGGATTTCCTTGCAATATGAATGAATATGTATAGTGGAACTTATTTCATATTAAAGGGGAGACACGATGAAACAAGCACTATTAATTATCGATGCGCAGCAAGAATTAATGGATGGGAATGAACAAGAAAAAGAAGTTTTTCGCAAAAAAGAGTTATTATCTACACTAAATACAGCCGTACAAAAAGCAATACATGCAAATGCCCTTATTGTTTTCGTAAGAGATATCGATGTTGCTTCTGGTAGCGGAGAAGGATTTGAAGTACATAATGAAATCAAAGTACCTCAGTCTGCAATCCTTATTAATAAAGCAGCAACAAACGCATTCTATGGCACTTCTCTACTTGAACTTTTAAAAGAAGAAAAAATTAATCATATCGTTATCGGTGGATGTAAAACAGAACATTGCATCGACACCGCAGTTAGAACAGCTACTGTACAAGGATTTGATGTTACATTAATTAAAAACGGTCATTCCACAACTGATTCTAACGTGTTATCTGCAGAACAAATTATTGAGCACCATACTAAAGTTCTACACGGTCATTATAATGTGGATCATTTTTCTATGGTGAGAGATATCGAGGAAGACCTCTTCCAACCAACTCACGACCAATATCGTGATTAATAAAAAAGAATCCTTCATTTAGAAGGATTCTTTTTTATCCAAAAATTTGCGCTGCAATACTGTATAGTTCCCCATTTCTTTTCAAAAATTGATCACTATTTCTCATCATAATTGGAGGTGTATTAACCTTTTGAAAACCAGTAATCTCTAATTCTTTCATGAAACCTTTCTTTCCTTCTGATACATCAATTCTTAATTTACCATGATGCTCTCTTGCTAAATCATGCACAATTCTCATTGCCATCGCATCATTTTTCGCAACGACTGGACCTATTATTTTATTTTCTGGTGTTTGTATACTTAAACCGTAACCTAATACATTTTGGTTGTTGTCCTTTACAACGATGCACTGTTCACTTTGTATAATTCTTTTCGTTAAAAATGCTTTTCTATTTGTTCCAAACGCATTTTCATCTAATTTTATTATTTTTTCTAAATCACACTCTTCATAATTCATCATATAATCTTCATTTCCTACACAATAATCATTCACATTGTACGAGTTACATATGTATTTAGAAACATAGCTTACTGCCCTAAATCCTAGTTTTTCATATAACGGCTTTCCTTCATCCGTAGCAATAAGCATAATTGGAGTTTGAGCCGATACGCTCTTAATGCATGAATTCGTTATCGCCTTTCCAATCCCATTCCCCTCATATTTCGGATGTACAATGACCATTCCGATAGACGCTAATTTCTCCCCATATAATATAATTGCCGCGCTAGCAATAAGTTCCTTTCTCTTATTCCACACACCGTATATAATACCTGAATCAAAAATAGTCTCAATTTCTTCTTTATTATAATCCCACCCAATATAAGAAGATAATGCTACAATATCGCCTATTTGTTCGTCCCTAAGACGCTCCACCTTAATTTCCAATTCAAGCATACTTCATCCCCTTCTCTAGACATTTAAATCATTATTATTAAATCAACTTGTACATGTTTCCCTTTATTTGTCACACACATATCCTATTTTGACCAAGACTATATTATAAATGAGGTGACAACATGCCCATTACGAATCGATTTTCTACCACCACTAACGGCGCACTCGCGATTACAGGTAATACTTTAGGCTTAAGTAAAATTAGTAATCAAAACCGGGCTGGTACAATCGGGGCAATTGGTGCATTTATAACTATAAATACCGCTTTACAAGTACCGAGTTTTCCTGCTGGTACAACATTAAGTTATACACAAAATAGTTCTACCGCTATTTTAAATATCCCTGCTGGTAGTACTATTCTTTACGCAGAACTCGTTTGGGGTGGAAACTACTTATCTCGTGATCAAAACATTACGAGTGTATTAGGAAACCCGGTTTCTTTTACAACACCTGTTTCAACATACTCGATTACCCCTTCAGCTGTTACAGCTTCAAATCAAACATTCGTTTCCGGATCTGTCACATTTGGATTTTATACACGTTCCGCAGATGTAACATCCCTCGTTCAAGCTGGAGGATCTGGCTCTTATACAACCGGTTCTGTCCCTGGACTTGTTGATCCTTTAGATGCTTCTAACGGAGCTATCAATTCTTCTGGATGGACGCTCATTGTCGCTTATCAAAACGGTTCCTTACCCGCAAGAAATTTAACAATTTACGTAGCTGGTAACCGTGTTTCTGTAGAAACTGGTAGTGCAGATGTATCTGTCTCAGGGTTTTTAACACCTGCCGGAGGACCTGTAAGCGGGAGATTATTTATAAGTTCTACTGAAGGGGATGCTGATTTAACTGGGGATCAAGCATTATTTGGACCAAATTTCAGTTCATTAAATGCATTATCCGGGCCAAATAATGCTGTAAATAATTTCTTCGGTTCTCAAGTGAATAATGCTGCTGGAAATTTAGATACAACTGGGACATTTGGAACACGAAATCAAAGTGCTTCTACAAGTACAAATATCTCCGCAGGAAGGCAAGGCTGGGACATTACTTCTATTGATATTTCTCCTTATTTAACAAATTCCCAAGTATCCGCCGCGATCCGTTTAACAACTAACGGAGATGCATATATGTTAAATACAGTCGGATTACAAATTAATATAAACTCGCCTAACATACAAGCAACGAAAAGCGTGAATAAAAGCGTCGCAGCAATTGGAGATGTTCTCACTTATACCGTTACTATCCCTAATACCGGGCTTCTTCCTGCCAATAACGTTATTTTTATAGACAGTCTTCCTAACGGCACTTCCTTTATACCTGGCACTGTAACAGTAGATAGCATACCACAAACAAATGCAAACCCGGCTGCTGGTATATCTCTTGGAACCATTAATAATAACGCTTCTCGTACAGTAACTTTCCAAGCAACTGTCGTTTCCCTTCCAAATCAGAATCCAATTTCTAACACTGCGAATATTACATTTCAATATACACCAATTGCCGGTGGAACAACTTTTAACGGTCTTGCAACAAGCAACTCTGCAGGAACACAAATTAATCTTGCAGATATTAATGGTACAAAATCAGTTAACAAACTTTTTACTGATTTTGGAGAAACGTTAACATACAGTATTGCCTTAGCTAATATAGGAAATATCGCGGCAACGAACGTTATATATACGGATCCGATTCCTAGCGGGACAACTTTCATTCCAGGGAGTGTAACTGTTAACGGCGTTACTCAAGCTGGAGCGAATCCCGCTAATGGTATATTCATTGGAACCATTGCTGCTAATTCTACGACTACTGTTTCATTTCAAGTATTCGTTCCTTCTATCCCGCAAACAAATCCAATATTAAATAGTGGCACAACAACATATCAATACATTCCTGTACCAAATCAGCCAGCAGTAAGCGGGACTGATACGACCAATATCGTATCTACTCAAGTGAATAACGCTACTGTCACAATGACGAAAGCGGTAGATAAAAATTTTGCAGATATTGGTGATACACTAACGTACACTGTTTCCTTTACAGGTACAGGTAATACTAATGCGAATAACGTTATTTTTACAGATATCATTCCTACTGGAACAACTTTTGTTCTCAACAGTTTAACAATAGATGGAACGACACAAGTTGGAGCAAATCCTGCTAACGGTGTAAATGTAGGATCCATCCCAACTGGCACAACAAAAAATGTTTCGTTTCAAGTAGTAGTAAACACAATACCCGCGTCAAATGTCGTTTCTAATGGATCAAGCGCTTCTTATCAATATACCGTCAATCCTAGCCAATCACCCGTTACAAAAAATATCTCTTCTAATCTTGTTTCCACTCAAATTAACAACGCGAATTTAACATTAACAAAATCAACAAACAAACAATTTGCTACAATTGGCGAAACGATAAGTTATACAATCCTCATTACAAACAGTGGAAATACAGCCGCAACTAACGTGCAACTAACAGATCCACTTCCAAATGGAACGATATTGACTCCTGGTACTGTAACACTAAATGGAGTTTTGCAAAATGGAAATTCTCTCGTCGCTTTACCTATCGGAACAATTCCTGGCGGAGCTACTTTTACTCTTTCTTTCCAAGTAACAGTTATTAATATTACCGCCCAAAATCCTATCATTAATAATGCTTTCGCTTCTTATCTATATACTGTTAATCCAAGTCTGCCACCAACTTCAAAAACAGCAAATTCTAATTCTGTTACATCAACAATTAGACTAGCAAACCTTCAAGCTACGAAGTCTGTAGATAAAACATTTGCGGAAGTTGGAGATGTATTAACTTATACCTTTGCTCTTACAAACGATGGAAATGTTGCGGCGAACAATGTAGTACTATCCGATTCAATTGCGAATGGTACTGCCTTTGTACCAAACAGTGTTACAATTAACAATGTTGCTCAGCCAGGTGTTACACCAGCTAGCATCAATATTGGTAGCATCAATGCAAATACTACAATTACAGCTTCATTCCAAGTATTAATAACTAGCATCCCAAATCCAAATCCTATTTCAAATAGCGCTTCTATTTCCTATAACTTTATCGTGGATCCAAACGCTTCACCTGTAAGTAAGAACACTACTTCAACCACTACATTTATTCAAGTAAACGATGCAAATGTCATTTCAGCAAAAACAGTGGATCGGGCATTTGCTACTGTTGGGGATGTATTAACTTATACTATTCTTTTAACGAATGCAGGAAGTGTTACTGCTGATAGCCCTACTTTCGTTGATACGAATCCAGACGGTACTACCTTTATTCCAAACACTTTCCTTATTAATAGTGTACTCCAAAATAACGCTGATCCAAACGCCGGTGTTCCGTTACCTTCCATTCCTGCTAACGGTGAAATTACTGTTTCTTATCAAGTAACCGTCACTGCTTTACCTACACAAAATCCAACAACAAATTCATCTAGTACACAGTATAGCTTTATTCTAAATCCAGGCGATCCACCAACTATAGAAACCTCTTTAAGTAACACTGTAAGCACACAAATTAATTTAGCAAATGTAGTTATTGTCAAACAGGTAGATTTAACTATTGCTGATGTTGGGCAACCAATCACATATACAATTGCCTTAGCGAACCTTGGGAATACTCCAGCGAATAATGTAGTTGTTACCGACATACTCCCTCCTGGTACGACTCTTGTACCAAATAGTATTTTTATAGGCGGCGCTTTACAGCTAGGTGCTGATCCAAGTGTTGGTCTTCAAGTTGGAACAATTCCCGCAGGTGGAATTACAACCATTGTTTTTCAAATTAGTGCAAATAGTTTACCTTCACCAAATCCAGTTCAAAATAGTGCTGCACTACAATATAGCTTTATCGCAGATCCAAATTTACCTGCTGTTGTTAGAAATGCCACTAGCAATATCGTAACGACACAAATTAACACCGCAAATCTTGTTGCTACGAAACTAACAAGTACAAATTTCGCTGATGTTGGCGATGTCATAACTTATGCAACAATTTTAACGAATAACGGCAATATCCCTGCCACTAATGTAACGTTTACAGATATCATTCCAGATGGTACCATCTTTCTTCCTAATACTGTAACGATTAACGGTGTCCCTATAGCAAATGCAAATCCTGCTAACGGCATTTTGATCGGTACGATTGGGGCAAATTCATCACGTACCGTTTCATTCCAAGTTTTTGTACCAACTATTCCTGCTGTAAATCCAATTACGAATCAATCAGGCACTACATTCCAATACACGTACGATCCATCCAAACCAGCCATCATGCAGATGGTTACTTCTAACATTGTACAGACAACTATTAATAACGCTACGATTACCTCTGCAAAATCTGCTGATAAACAGTTTGCGAACGTAAATGATATTATTACGTATACGACTACTTTAACAAATAACGGGAACACACTTGCATCAAGTATAGTATTTACAGATACCATTCCAAGCGGGACATCTTTTATTCCAAATAGCGTAACAGTAAATGGTACTACACTCTCTAATGCAAATCCTGCTAATGGCATAGCAATTGATCCGATAAATCCCAATACAAATACAACAATCTCATTTCAAGTAATCATAAACTCTATCCCTAGTCCGAATCCAATTCCGAACCAAAGTAACACAACATACCAATATGTCGTAAATCCTAACTTACCTCCAGCATCCGCCAATGTGTTAAGTAACTTAATAACAACTCAAATTAACAATGCTACGATTATCGCTACAAAATCAGTGAACACACCGACTGCTGCAATTGGAGATATCGTTACCTATACGATTGCAGTTACGAACACAGGAAATATTCCCGCTAGTGCAACTGTTTTAACGGATGGACTTGGCGCAGGGGCTTCATTTATCCAGAATTCTGTAACTATTAATAATGTTCCACAGCCAGGATTAGATCCATCACTTGGTATTCACTTAGCAGATATTCCTCCCGGAGATACTATATTCATTACTTTTCAAGCACAAATTTTAGCGATACCACCTAGTGGCACATTAACAAATAATGCTCTTGTAAATTATGAATATAACGTGAATCCAAACCAATCACCTGCTGTTGGTAGTACAATTACGAATACGACGGTTACTCCAATTATTGATGCTACTCTATCTATAAATAAAACTGTCAATTCAACATTCGCTACTATTGGAGATACACTCACTTTCACTTCTACCATTATTAATTCCGGGAACACTACCGCAAACAATGTTATTTTTACAGATTTACTGCCAGATGGTACGACATTTACCCCAAATAGTTTTACAGTAAATGGAATAACTATTCCTAATACAAATCCACAAAACGGTATCAATATCGGGAACATAAATTCAAATGCATCAGTTATACTCAGCTTTCAAGTAAACATTACAACAATCCCAAATCCTAATCCAATTCCTAACAAATCATCGCTTCAATATAGCTTTATTGTTGATATAAATGAACCGCCTGTTTCACGAACCGTTCAATCCAATAAAACTTTTACTCAAGTAAATACTGCCTCCGTTATTGCAACAAAAACTGCAAGCAGTACATTTGCTGCTGTTGGAGATACAATTACGTATACAACTACTCTCACTAATAGCGGAAATACTACCGCAAACACACCTGTTTTTATCGATATATTACCACCTGAACTTTCATTCGTTCCTGATAGCTTACAAATTAATACCATCCCACAACTTGGATTTAGACCAGATAGCGGGATTTCTTTAGACCCCATTCCAGTTGGAGGAACAACAACAATTAGCTTTCAAGCTATCGTTGGCTCAATACCAGCTACAAATCCTACGTTGAATCAATCCAGTACGACATATTCTATCATTGTGGATCCTACCCAGCCGCCAGTGACAGAAACAGCTACAAGTAATCCAACTTTAGTGCAAATTAACGAAGCAATTATTCAAGCAACAAAAAGTGTCGATCGTCTATTTTCTGACATCGCACCCGGAAATTCATTTTTAACTTATACAGTTTTATTGGATAATATAGGAAACACAACTGCTACTAATATCACTTTTACAGATCCGATTCCAAATAATACAGTATTTATAGAAGATAGCGTTCGAGTAGGTGGGGTTTTATTACCTGGAGTAAATCCGGCGAACGGGATACCAATTGGGGATATTATTGCAGGAGATTTTATAAACGTCACCTTTCGTGTGCAAGTAGTTAGCATCCCAAATCCTATTTTTACAATCGGACCTGGGGGACCAAACTCACCCGTTGTAAACGGAGCTTCTATTAATTATCAATTTATGACAGGGCCTAATTTACCACTCGTTTCACGAAGTACAACATCTAATCCGGTTTCAACACAAATAAATTCCGGAGAAATTTTGGCAATTAAATCTGTAGATAAAACTTTTGCAAAGATCGGGGATACACTTTCCTATACAATTTCATTAAGCAACCCTGGAAATGTCACTTCACA
Organism: Bacillus sp. MMSF_3353; assembly: GCF_030733445.1. NCBI lineage: Bacteria > Bacillati > Bacillota > Bacilli > Caryophanales > Bacillaceae > Bacillus > Bacillus sp. MMSF_3353. Next base: position 193,943 of record NZ_JASHJA010000006.1, on the reverse strand, counting down.
AAATATACTTTTCACGGATATTTTGCCTGATGGATCGACATTTATATCTGGTACTCTTGTAAATGATTCTGGTGCTCAGCAAATTGGAAACCCCGCTAACGGAATTCAAGTTGGAAATATAAATCCTGGCAGTACGATTGCTATTACGATAAACGTACTTGTAACAAACATTCCAAGTATAAATCCAATTTCAAATTTTAGTTCTGTACAGTATTCACATGTGGTCGATCCTAGCCAACCTGCCGTATCACAAACGAATATATCTAATACTGTTTCGACAACTATTAATAGTGCTATATTAACTACTACAAAAAGTGCTGATAAATCCATTCTTTCTGTCGGAGATACGATTACGTATACAACTACTATTACAAATACAGGAAATACTGCAGCAACGAATATTACTTTCACAAGCGCTATTCCAGCCAACACTACATTTATACCAAATTCGGTCACAATCAATGGTATGCAGCAACTTGGTGCACGGCCAGCACTTGGAGTCAATATACCCAATATCGCTCCTGGCGAAACAGTAACCGTTACTTTCCAAGTAACTGTTATTTCTATTCCCCCTTCAAGTTCAATTATGGATAACGATACAATTTTATACTCTTATACCGTTGATCCAAGCGCAGCTCCTGTTACTACTTCTACTTCAACGAACAGCGTTACAAACCCTGTACTAGATGCTATGATAACGATGATTAAATCAGTTGATCAAACACTTGTAACACTAGGTGATACTATTACCTATACGACACTTTTAACGAATAGTGGGAATACAAATGCTACGAATATTACGTTCACTGACCTTATTCCAGACGGTACAACGTTCGTTTTGGATAGTGTCACAATAAATGGCATCACACAAATTGGTCTTAATCCTAATACAGGTATTACAATTGGATCAATTGCTCCTAACAGCTCAATAGCAATAGCATTTCAAGTTACCGCTACTTCTACTCCTGTTCAAAATCCTATTGCCAATTCGGCTAGTGCTTCTTACACATTTATCACTGACCCTAATGCCCCTATTGTTTCAAGGAATGTTACTTCAAACACAGTGTTCACTACAATTAACACAGCTATCATTCTTTCATTAAAACAAGTCGATAAATCCTTTAGTCGTATTGGAGACACACTCACCTATACTGTTGCTTTAACAAACAATGGAAATTCATCCGTACAAAATGTTATTTTCTCAGATACAATGCCGAGCGGAACTACATTTATTGTAAACTCATTTTCTATTAACGGGGTTCCTCAAAGTGGTGCGGACCCATCGAACGGTGTAAATATTGGGCCTATAACAGCTGGGTCTACAGTAAATGTTTCATTCCAAGTAAACGTGGACTCATTACCAACTGAAAATACAATTGTAAACTTCTCATCGACATCGTACCAATTAGTCTCACCGCCTGATCCAGAAACTTCAATTAGTAATCCTGTTTCAACACAAATTAAAGAAGCTATATTATCCATGACGAAAAATGAAAGTGTCTCCTTTGCAGATATCGGGCAAACTGTTTTTTATACTACGTCTATTTCGAATATAGGAAATACAGATGCAACTAATATTGTATTTGCAGATGCATTACCAAGTGGACTCACATTTGTTCCTAACACATTAACTGTTGATGGTGTTTTACAACCTGACGCGAATCCAAATACAGGTGTATTACTTGCAACACTTCCACCAAATGAAATATATAGTATCGTATTTCAAGTTACGGTTAACAGCATCCCACCTATTAACCCTGCACCAAATATAGCATCAACGACGTATGAGTTTAGTGTTGATCCAGGTAATCCGCCGGTATCGAATACAGCTAGCTCCAACACTACACTTCTTCAAATAAACAACGCAAATATTATTAGCACAAAAACAGCAAATCTTACTTTTGCAGATGTTGGTAATACAATAACATTTACACTTAACCTTCCTAATACCGGGAATGTTGCTGCTACTGATGTAACTATTATCGATATTCTTGATAGCAATTTAAGTTTCATTCCAAATAGTTTCACAGTTAATGGGCAAACCATTCCAAGCGCTGATTTGTCTACTGGTGTAAACATAGGTTCAATTAATGGTGGTAATACGGCAATCGTTACATTCCAAGCAACTGTTACTACACTTCCAACACTTAATCCAATTTCTAATTTTGCTTCTACCACATATCATTATGTCGTTGATCCTAGCCAGTCACCTATTACAACTTCCAATCAATCCAATACAACGACAACACAAATTAATAGCGCTATCCTTACTGCACAAAAAAATTCAAATGCGGAAACAGTAGATATCGGGCAAGATATTGTATACTCAGTTACGATTACAAATAGCGGCAATGTTAGTGCGACGAATGTTATTTTTACCGACCTAATTCCAGACGGAACTTCCTTTGAACCGAATAGTTTTACACTTAACGGAACTACCATCCCAAATGCAGATATCATTACAGGCGTTCCAATTGGTGATATCGCGCCAAACGAATCTGTCATCGTAGCATTTCATATTAATGCCAATGAAATTCCACCTATAAATCCAATTACCAATCAAGCTAGCGCTAGCTTCCAGCATATCGTTAATCCGGCTAATCCACCTGTTTCAAAAAATATTACTTCTAATAGCGTTACAACAAAAATTGAAAGTGCTATTTTAAACACTATTAAAATAGGAGATAAAGCTTTTGCAACGATCGGTGATACGATTACGTATACAACCACTATTACGAATACAGGAAATATCTCTGCTAACAATGTTGTTTTCTCAGACCCTATACCGACATGGACACAATTTGTTGCAGGATCAGTCATTGTTGATGGCACTTCATTACCATCCGCTTCTATCATTGACGGTGTTGGCATAAATACAATAACTCCCAATCAAATCGTAATAATTATGTTCCAAGTGCAAATCATAAGCAACCCAACAACGTTCACACCTGAACTCCAAAACTTAGGATTTGTGAACTTCCAATATAACGTAGGAAATGCATTACAACCTCAGCCTGGCAATGTGGAAACGAACGTCTTCGTTACTTCTATTAATTCAGCAATACTTTCAGCCGTAAAAACTGCTAATACAGCCTTTGCAAATATCGAAGACACGATCACTTATACAGTTTTGATTCAAAATAGCGGCAATACAAACGCTACGAATGTAAATTTCTCAGACCTCATTCCAGCAGGAACGACCTTTGTTGAAAATAGTTTTACTGTAAATGGAAGTACCATTCCAGGTGCAAATCCAAATAATGGAGTGAATATCGGAACCGTTAACGCGGGTAGTTCCTTAACTGCTACTTTCCAAGTCATAGTTACATCTACTCCACCTTCGAATCCAATTACAAACGTTGCATCTATTCAATACGAATTTATAGTTGATCCGGCCTCTCCTCCTGTTACCGGCACAATAAATTCTAATAGTGCTTCCACACAAATTAATAACGCGACTGTTACAACTGTTTTAGAAGCAAATCGTACAATCGTATCTACCTTAGATATCATTACGTATACAGCAACATTAACGAATACTGGAAACTTCCCTGCAAATTCTGTATTACTCATTAACGGAGTTCCTGAAGGGGCATTATTTGTTCCAAATAGTGTCACGCTTAACGGGATTTCACTTCCAGATGCAAGTCCAACTCTCGGTATTCCAGTTGGTATTATCGCACCAGGTGATTCTGCTACTATTACGTTCCAATTTCTTGCAAGTTCTATTCCACCACAAGGAGCGATTATAAATCAAGCACTTACAAGTTACACTTATATTGTCGACCCAAGTCAACCTCCAGTTACAGCAACATCTTCATCTAATACGGTAAATATAGCTGTCGTTGATGCATCGCTATCTGTAATTAAAAATACAGATTCTCTCGTACAATCTACTGACGGTACAATCACTTACACGGTAGTCGTTCAAAATAACGGAAATACAACTGCAAATACAGTTACTTTAACAGATTTGGTCCCAGAAGGAACTGCATTTATTCCAAATAGCGTAACCATAAATGGCGTTTCAGCTCCGGGTGCTGATCCAAACGTAGGAATCTCCTTAAACGCCATTGCACCTTCAGAAATCGTCACCGTCACATTCCAAGTTATCGTTCAATCCATTCCAAACGTGAATCCAATTTCTAATATAGCCCGTATTGACTATACTTTTATCGCCGATCCAACTGCTCCTATCATCTCTCGAACAATTACGTCTAATCCAGCTTTCACACAAATTTCGGATGCGAATGTTCTTTCTTTAAAAGCTGTCAATGCACAACAAGCAACAACCGGTGACATTTTGACCTATACGATAACGCTAGAAAATACCGGAAATATTCCAGCTACTAATCTCATATTTTCAGATACGATTCCAGAAGGGACTACATTCGTAGAAAATAGTTTTACACTTAACGGAACAGCTATACTTGGTGCAAATCCAAATGCAGGTGTTACTTTGCCTAACCTAGTAGCAAACCTTATTTCGTTCCAAATTCTTATTAACGATTCATTCTCGCAACAATCGATTACAAATCAATCTAATACAACATATACAATTCAACCAGACCCAGGACAACCGCCTATTACCGAAACATCTACAAGTAATATTGTCATTACAAATTTCGTGCAAGCACAATTGACAGTTACAAAAACGTCCAATCCAATAACTGTAGATATTGGCGGAACTATACTTTATATTTCTGAAGTGAAAAATATCGGCAACGTTGACGCAATAAATATTATTTTTACAGATTCTATTCCAGCTGGGACTACATTCGTTCCCGACAGTGTCACAATTAACGGTGTACTTCAGCCAGGTGTAAATCCAGAAAACGGAATACCAATTGGAACGATTACACCAAACAGTTCCAAAACAATACTATTTCAAGTACAAACAAATAATCCACCAACTGCAACCGAAATTGTAAATCAATCATCTGTAAATTATCAATATGTAAGTATTCCTACAGCTCCACCAGTGAATCGCTCTGCAAATTCTAATATCGTTACAACATCACTTCAAAATGCAAACATTATTTCTGTTAAACAGGCGGATGTTACTTTCGTAGCCATCGGGCAAAATATTACCTACACAAATACAATACAAAATATAGGAACTGTTCCAGCTAACAATACGGTGTTCATTGACAACTTTCCAGAAGGTACTATATTCATTGAAGATAGCTTATCAATAAATAATGTGATTCAGCCTGGTGCAAATCCTCAAAATGGAATAACTCTCGGCACGATACAACAAAATGAAACAGTCACTATTTCATTTCAAGTACAACTTACAAATATACCAGAGGGCAACACTGTCATTAACATTTCAGACACTTCGTATGAATACCAAATTGACCCTAGTTCTCCGATTGTTCAGCGTAGATCATTATCAAATGCAGTAAATACTGAAGTGCGGACGGCAAATGTTAGTGCAATTAAATCTGCTAACAGATCTATTACACGTATCGGTCAAATCATCACATATACAGTCGCAGTTACAAACGCTGGTACAGTACCTATTACAAATACTATCCTAATTGACGCAATTGCTGCTGGCACTACATTCGTTCCAAATAGCATCCTTGTAGACGGCATACCAAGACCTAACGAAAATCCAATTACCGGTATCAATCTTGGTATTATCCTTCCAAATAATACGATTATTGTTACGTTCCAAGTAAATGTAGTCTCTATACCTGCACAAAATACTATTAATAATATCGCTGTTATACACTATGAATATAAACCAGAACAAAGCGCACCACCAATTTCAGAAACAACCTCTTCCAATACTACAAATATACAATTTATTGATGTGATTCTTATCGCTACAAAATCTGCTAATAAAGTATTAGCTAATATTGATGACACCATTGAATATACAGTATTCATTCAAAATAACGGATCTACTACAACTAACTCCATCTTTTTTACAGATACTATAGAAGATGGAACAGTATTTATTCCGGGAAGTGTAACAGTTAACAACACTGTACTTCCTGCAGCAGATCCGAATATCGGCTTTTTCATTCCTAATATTGCGTCAGGGCAAGCGACTACAATAACGTTACAAGTTTCCGTTACGAATTTGCCAGCTTTAAATCCAACGCCTAATACTGCAAACATCGTCTACGACTTTATTTTCAATCCTGACTTTGCACCAATTCAAAAATCTACTACTTCCAATACTACTTTCGTCCAAATTAATGATGCTGATATCGTTTCACTGAAAACTGTTGATTTAACTTCTGTAACGATTGGTGACATTTTAACTTATACAACAACTTTAACGAATATAGGAAATGCAGATGCTACTACTGTTGTATTTACAGACAATATACCTGACGGAACAACCTTTATAGAAGGTAGCGTTTTAGTAAATAATATTCCTCAGCTTAACGCGAATCCAAGTACTGGTATACTTGTAGGAACGATTGCTCCTAACGTTTCTATCCCAGTCACATTTTCCGTTACTGTGGTAGCTCTTCCAGCTAGTGGTCGTATTCAAAATCAATCAACTTCTCGTTATACAATTAATAACGAAGAACAAATATCGACTAGTAATATTACTATCACCGAAGTTATTTCTGCTCATGTAATTGCAACAAAAACAACACCTATCCAATACGCTGACCTACAAACGATTATCCCTTACACAATTTCCATCACGAACAATGGGAATATACAAGTTGAAAACATTATCGTTACAGATATTATTCCGGCGAATACGAGCTTTATAGATAATAGTGTTATTGTGAATGGAAACGCCCGTCCAAGTGACAATCCACTTAACGGGATACGAATTGATAACATTCCGCCTAATACGACAGCAACTATTCTATTTCAAGTACGGGTTACTTCGATTCCGCAAACAAATCCAATCTCTAACACGAGTACAATCGAATACCAATACACCATACCAAACCAGCCGCCTATTACCGAAACTATCATTTCATCAGCTGCCGTAACAGAAATTCATCACGCAAATTTAAATAGTAATAAAGCTGTTGACCTTGCATTTGCAACAGTCGGTGACACGTTAACGTATACGATTACACTCAATCAAACTGGTAATGTTGCAGCGAATAATGTAACCATTCAAGATATGATTCCTCAAGGTACTGCATTTATAGAAAATAGCGTCATTGTAAACGGAGAAGCCCTTCCGGAAGTTAATCCAGTAAGTGGTATACCAATTGATACTATAACTGTCGGCGGAAACGCTGTCGCTTCATTCCAAGTAACCGTGACTTCTATCCCAACACCAAATGAATTGACGAACCAAGCCATTACTACTTTTAACTATATAGTCAATCCAAATAATTTACCTGTTACAAACACGACTACAACAAATACCGTCACAACAACTGTCCAAAATGATAATGTCGTTGCCATAAAGTCTGTTAATGCTTCGAATGCTTTACCTAGTCAAACTGTAACGTATACAATTACGATTACGAATAGTGGTAATGTAACGATTGAAGATATTATTGCCATAGACACCGCACCAGTAGATACAACCTTCGTTACAGGCAGCGTTACGATTAACGGAATCAATCAGCCTAATGAAAATCCTGAAAACGGTATTACATTAGGAAGCCTTACTCCTAATGAATCTACTATCATTACTTTCCAAGTAACAATATCTCCTACAACTCTTCAACCAGCAATTAATAACGATGCTTCTGTTTCCTATACTGTTACCATTGACCCGAATGAACCACCTATTACAATTACAAAGCAAACAAATGTCGTTACAACAACAGTAGTTGATCCTATGGTTCGTATTAACAAAACAGCCGACACATCTATTGCCGTTATAGGTGATATGATTACATTCACATTAGAGGTATTGAACCATTCCCCGATTCCTACGATAAGTACTTCTATTTTAGATATCATTCCAACTGGTACAACATTTATAGAAAACAGCGTAACCATTAACGGCACTCCTGTTCTAAATGTCCGTCCAGACACTGGTATGAATATCGGTGCTTTACCAGCTGGCTCCGTAGCAAAGATAGCATTTAAAGTTCTCGTCACGTCTATCCCTTCAAACAGCACAATTATCAATTCTGCTTCCGTCACAGCCGCCTTCCAATTGACACCACAGGACCCAATTATTACTTTCATTGACAATTCAAATATCGTTCGTATACCAGTTCAATTTATAACTGCAACAGTAGTGAAAGATGCTTCCGTCAGCTCAGCTTATTTAAACCAATATTTTGATTATACGATGCGTATTACGAATACTTCTGATATTTCACTTTCAAATGTTTCGTTACAAGATACCATTCCAGCAGGTTTACAATTTATGAACGGTACTGTCTTTATTAACAGCGAACGCTCTCCACTAGCGAATCCGAATATCGGTTTCCTAGTCGCTACTAATTTGGAACCAAACGAAACAATTATCGTATTATTCACAGTACAAGTGATAAGTCCACCTGTTAATAATGAATTTAAAAATACGGCGGATATTTCTTTACAACTTCAAGTCTCGCCTACCGATCCACCAATTACAGTAACCGTTACAAGCAACGAAAACATCGTCACTTTTATTCCAAAAAATCCTGATGAAACACTTCCAAATTTCAATTGTTTCTTTGACGGCGAACGTTTTATACGCATTACTCCTCGAAATATACGAAATTACTTTTGGACTTGGATTTGGTGGCGTTAATTTAAACAAAAAGAGATTGTAGTTTGGTTGAAACCAAATTACAATCTCTTTTTTATTCCCTTTATCGTAATACCTAATAACTCGTCCAAGCATTTACAACCAATCATCATCTCAAGTTATTTTAGTCGTAATAAGCTGACCAGCCTCATTAATCGTTACTTTCCATTTTGCTCCACTAGCAGTCTTCATAATGATACCTTTACTTGCTTCTATTTCAATATCTCCAAACATTCTTCCACCAGTTGTCGCTAACCAAGCATTCCCATTTTCCATCGAAGACCTTGCAAACATACGATTAATCCGAAAACGTTTATGGTCTTGAGAATAACCACTCAATGTAATTCTTACTTTATATAGTTGACTCGCCTTCATATTCGATATAATTGTATCGCCTACATTTAATGGAACATCCGATGCAACAACCCAATTTCCAGTTGCACTTAATGCATATTCAATTTTAATTTTCTTCGGGCTCTCTCCCCATCCAAAATACATTCCAAAACAATTTAACATTTTGATTGGATTTTTCGTAAAATCTAGCTCAATCACAACTGGATTACTATCTGGAACATCGATATAGTTTACACTTTGTTCATCTATTAAATTGAAGCAATTTGCAAGATTCCCCCCATAAGGTAATTTCCCACTAACTTGCTTAACAGTATACTTTTGCTGAGCGTTTACTAAAATATCATCTTGATTCCCTATTAAATGTGGTTTATTTAACGTAATCGGTAACTGAATTCGAAGAGATTCTTCATAGGTAGACGTACAAACATTGTATTGCCCTTTATCTACAATAGTTGTGGAAAGTAAATTTGAAAAAAGGTAGTTACGATGTGAATTAGAAGAAAATTCAATGACAATCTGTTCACTACTCATCCGGTACGTATCCCAAATCATACAATCAAATGTATTATAGGCACCCGTACAACGAATGACTTTTTTCGTTTGCTGTCTACATTGCACTTGAATATTCTGAAACGTATTTCCTGAACTTTCATTTGGTAAATCACTGTTTCCATCAACTTCTATCCCATACTGACATCCATCAATAAATATAGATTGAAATACATTTGCGTTAATCCAGCAAGGTGTATTTATATCATCTATATATTCTGTCTTCAAATGTATTGCAGTTTGAAAGTTTTTAATTTGAATAAAGTTAACTTGAAAGAAACTAATATAATCCCATGCTTTTTGACAATAAAAGTGTATAGCCTTACCTTTATATGACGACGTTGCATTTATTATATTAATATTTGATATAAGAGAGTGATTAGGAACTTCTATTTGTTGTGAACCGGAAACATAAATGACAGCAGATTGAAACACTGGGTTTATAACTTGAACTGTACCACCTGTAATAGACGCATTTTGTTGCAGTTCAAACGCATTAAAATCTCCATCAATTTGCAACGTAACAGTAGGATCTAGCTCTAATCTTACATTTGATTTAATAACAATCGGTTTTACAATTTTGTACGTATTTATCCCTGTAATTCTAACCGTCGAAATACGGTTCGCTACACAATAATTTATAGCTTGTTGAATTGCTAATGAGCTATCATTCCCTGAGTTCGGAACTGCACCAAAACAATCAATATGGACACTATTTTCTGGTGCACAATCTTCTTGGGAAGAAATATATTCTGACAAAATAAATTCACTCCTCATATTACCTTTTTCATATAATATGTGAGTTTTCTCTTAAAAGTTTCTCTAATAAAAAAAACAAACGACTTGCACGGTCATTTGTTTAATTCATATATACTTTTCGTTTCTTCTATCATTTTAGTTAATGAGAAATATCTCTCTGCTTTCTCTCGTGCTTTCAGTCTAATACGATTCACCTTTTCCTCATTTCCTTGTAGTTCCTCAAGCTCACTTGCAAACCCTAATTCGCAATATTCAGATACCAAAACACCTGATTCTCCATCTATTACCGCTTCATTTATTCCGCCAACATCTATTGAAACAATCGGTGTTCCTGTAGCCATTGCTTCAATTACCACCATTGGAAACACTTCACGAAAAGATAATAAAAGTAGGGCATTCATATTTCCTATAAACCTATGTGGCTCTGAAATATTCCCTAACATCTTTACACTTTGCTGCAATCCATACTTTTCTATTTCTTTCATAATAGATTCTTTTTCTGGTCCATCACCAGCAATATAAAACAAAAAGTCATCTCTTTTTTTTAACACATTTGCAATTTTTACAAATAATTGATGGTTTTTCTCCTTGGATAGTCTTGCTAATATCCCTATTTTATAAATAGATTCTGTCTTTTTCTGCTGGAATAAAAACTTTTCAATATCCACACCGTTATAAATTGTCTTTATTTTCTCTTCTGCTACATGCATTGAAATTAAATTATTTTTTTCAAACTCACTTACTGTAATAATATTATTCACATATTTATTTATAAAATAACGAAAAAGAGTTGGCATTTTCTTTTCTAATATCGTTACATTATGTTTCGTATACACGACTTTTATCTTTTTTTTCATGAACTTTTGAATTAAAAAGGCATATAATACCATTCGCAAACTATTTGCATGAATAAGTTCTATCTTTCGTTTACAAATCTCACTTCGTAAGTAATGAATATTTCTCAAATGATTCCATCGACTAAGTAACATGAAATTTTCTTTTCTAGTAAGAGACTCATATAGTTCTCCATCACCTGCAGCTGTATAAACCGTAAATTTCTCATCACGCAAATTGCTTTCCAATTTACAGAAATAACTCTCGGCTCCTCCAGTTATCAATTTATCTGTCATCAACAATATATTCATAATTGCGTCTTCCCAACTACATTGATTTTATTTTTTCTATAGGCATGATAAGCATACTTACTAAAATAGTAAAGGATTTGCACAGCATTAAGTCGCTTTTGTTCCCTTAATAATTTCCAATAACGAAAAGCGGCTCTAATTTTATTTCTCGAAACAGAATTTGCTACAATTCTATACTTCGCTAACACTTGCTGTATCCCTTTCGCTTCATGTCCTTCATGTAATAAGTTCAGCCATAACGCTGTATCTTCCGGCTGTACACTAGGCATTTCAATATGCGGAATTTTTTCACGATCAATCATTACTGTTAAACAACCGATAATTGTATTTCCTGCCAAACAATGATAGTCAACAAATTTTGGTACATCCACTTCACGATTTAGTTCATTACTGTTTTCATCGATTAAACTATACGATGCATATGAAAAGGCCGCATTCATTTCTTCCATAAATAACAATTGCGTCTTCAATTTATGAGGCAACCATATATCATCGCTATCTAAAAAGGCAATATACCTTCCTCTCGCCTCTTCAATCGCTATATTCCGAGCTTTAGCAGCACCAACATTTTCTTTTAATGATAATAATCTAATACGCGAGTCTCCTTCTATTATCTCTTTAATTTTTGCAAGAGATTGGTCAGTTGAAGCGTCATCAACGATAATCATTTCCCAATCTTCATATGATTGATTCTGTACAGATAAAATCGTCTCACCTATAAATCGTATACTATTATAAGAAGGTGTTATTACAGAAACATGAGGCGCCTTATTATGTGCTGATAGACATTTTACCATCTACCTTTCCCCTTCCTTCATATATTGAAATGTACTTCACAACCATTGCTAAAAATAAAAAGAACGCTTCGTTAATAATAAGTGACAATGACATCATCTGAAATAAAAATGCAATTATAGTCAATAAAAGGTACGGTTTTTCACGAAACAAAGTATACTGCGTTAACTTGAACATTAATATGAATAAAAAAGCGCTATATAAAAGAAAACCAATTGTACCCGATTCAGATAAAATTTCTAAAAATGTATTGTGTACATATAACTTTTCATTAAATTGAAACTCATAATAATTCGAAAAATTAAACGCACCGATTCCGATATATGGATTGGATAAATAATATTTAAAAGCAGCTTCCCATAATGTAAATCTACCACTTCCATTATCGTGCGAAAAATCAGAAATTCGTTTATTCAATATGTCATCCAATTGGCCACCCATTACACTATTTGATAAACTAAAAATCACTACACCAAATAATAGTAAACTTATCATTATTTTTATTTTTTTTGCAAAACTAGATGTACATATATATACAAAAACGACAAGCATAAGTGCTAATATCCCTCCTCTTGAAAAAGTTAATAAACTTGTCGTAACACATAAAATCAATCCTATAATGTTCGTCATATTATGTAGATTTGTCATATAATACATAAAAAATATTGTATTATAAAAAATAAAAATGTTAGGATCATCTAGCAAACCAATTAATCTTGGATACCCTCTATCAACTAATAGTCCAGCAAAAATTTCTCTCTCTTCTCCACCGTATAATCCAAAGTGCTGTAAACCGACTATATAAAGTATTAGGCTTACAACATTAAATACGAATCCTACATAGACGATAGATGATTCGAGTGTTGCTATTTCAACATTTCCTAATAAATTTCTCATTATAAAATAACACCCTAAAACAAGTAGCACACCAAGAATCATACGAATACTAGCATTTAAATATATAGAAAGAATTCCACTCAAACAATAGATGAAATAAAATAGTAAAAATACAACTTCATGAAAATATAGCTTTTGAATATGAAAGTTTTTAATTGTTAAACAAAAATATATAACTAAAAAAATCATATATATCTTCAGCGAAAATCCAATATATATGTTGTATTTACTTAACATGACAAATAATATTAAGAGCATAATCCATTTCATCGATATCTTTATATTATTTTCCATAGGCTATATCCCCTGTTTCGTAATATAATCCTTTTTGCGTGTTTTTCTTATAAACGAAAGAAGAAGTTTTTTCAGCTCGTAATCATATAGGAATATACCAACTACTACGATTAACGTATTCAGAACGAGCGCAATGAAATGATATGTGTGCAATATATATTGCACTCCAATAAAAGTTACGCCAAAATAAATTGTATACGGTATTACAATTTGGAATACAATTTTTTTCTTCACTACACTTACCGCTATATACCCAACTAAAGCCACAATTTCAAATAAAACCATAGCGTAAGCCGCTCCTATCACTCCACCAATACTACTAAAGCTATAAAGCATAATCCCACCTATCACTAATGCTATACATTGCACCACCGTTCTTTTATTTTGACGTCCACTCGTTGTTAAGCCGTCAGCTATAGCAATATTTAAACTTTGCAGCACAATGAGAAATGATAATATTTGGAGTGGTTCTACTGCATTTCTCCATTCCTCCTGAAAAAATATAGAAATAAAGTATGGCGCTAAATGATATAAACCTATCGTCATACATATTCCCACAATCGCCATTGATTTTATTTGAAGTAAGTTTAATTTCGTATGCTCTTCTAAATTATTCTGATTATAATGCTTAAAGAGTACTGGATAAAATGCACCTGCAATCACCCCTGGCACTTGATATAAAGCTGCTGGCATCCGATACGCCACTGCGAAAACACCTACCATACTTAATGGCAATGTATAGTTAAGTAAGATAGGTGCTAATTGTGGCGTACTCATTATTAAAAAACCACTAATAATAAAAGGTGTCAATTGCCAAAATAACGCTTTATGAATTACGACCTTCATATTCATACTCGTCTTTCTTTTCATTACATATATGCTGAATACACCACCAATCATATAACCAAATCCATATAAACGAGCAGTTATATAAACTGGTAACTCTACGAAAATACAAAAACATGTAATGATAATGACAACTGCCGCTGATACAACTTTAATAAGCGCTATATACTTCATACGCTCCGTCAGCTGAAAGTAGGCAATCCCTATATTTTGCCAAGTTAATCCTATTAACATGAAAAACATTACGTTTATCATCATATAAATCAAATTTCTATCCGCATACATATAATGAATAGCAATATAGCCGATTATAGAAATAAAAATAAGTAGAATCATCCTTACTTTTATATACGACGATAAAATTGTCTCTAAGTCTACTCCATCTTTTGCCCCTTCTCGAAGAAACGTATTCGTAAGTCCTAAATCTGTAAAAAATAACATAACAAACGTCACTGCTATGGCAACACTAAACATCCCATAATTTTGTGCATTAAAAAAATTTGCTAAAACAATTAAACTCACAGCCTGAAGAAGATTAGCTAAAATTGTGCTATAAAATAGATGGATAATATTATTTAAAATAGATCTCCCCATACCTGCTCTCCTTTGCAAGCAACCTACTTACATATATTTATCTTGCACCATTACCGTTCAATACTATTAAAACAGTTTTACATAAAATCCGAATATCCATCTTAATCGTTTTCAATTCAATATACTCCATATCCAATTTCAACTTTTCTTTCGGATCAAGATTATATCCTCCATTTATTTGTGCCCATCCTGTCAACCCTGGCTTCACTATTAAACGATCCTTGAATTCTGGAATATACGTATCAAATTGTTTATAAAAATACTCTCTCTCTGGTCTTGGTCCGACAAAAGACATATCACCTTTTAAAATATTTAAAAGTTGCGGTAACTCATCAATTCTCGTTTTCCTTATAAACGATCCAACTTTAGTAATTCTTGGATCATTTTCATTTGCCCATTGTGGTCCATTTATTTCAGCATCTTTTACCATCGATCTTAATTTAAATACATTAAATTTCCTTCCATTAATCCCTAAACGTTCTTGAAAATAAATTGGAGCTCCTGCTGTTTCGAAAGCAATCATAATACAAAAGAACAACATAATTGGTAGCGTTAATAGTAACAATATGAGTGAAAATATAATATCAAACAAGCGCTTTATACTTCGATTCAAAATACTGGTCTTTTCTTGAGCCGGAATCGTATACAACTTGGCTTGATTTGTTTCACGAATCATAGATCGTTACCCCCACATTCAAGAATATAAAACTATACCTATTAATTCACATTCTTTCCTCTTTATATTTGCTATCACTTTTTGCACCTTACGTAGGGAATCTTTTCGCTTTTTGACTGCTAAGACCACTCCATCGCATTTCCCTGCAATCATGTGCGTAGCAGGAAGCTCAAATACTTCAGAGGAATACAAGAAAATATAATCAAAATCTTCTTTCCACTTCGCCATTACATGATCAAATTCATCCGTAGCAACTAAAGGCGTTCCGGTGTGTACTGTTTTTTGGGCAGGAATACAATATAAGTATTTAGATAAATTACTAGAAAAAGATTCATAACTACAAGGGGAATCGTTTATTATATCGTTCACTGTTTTCGTATAATTGCTTTGTAATAGTAGATGTAGTTTAGGATCAGAAAAATTCACGTCGATAAGTAACACCTTTTTTTTCATCTCTGCAAACACTACCCCTAGATTTACTATAAGCGACGCGATAACACCTCTATCCTTCGTTGAAGTAACTGTGAACACTTGTTTCCCCGATTTTTTCAACTCGTGATACACCGTATAAAACTGCTCTTTCATAAAAGCATCATGCGGATTAAATGGCAGCTTTTTCTTTGTCTTAAACATCGACATGTTCACCTCGATATATAGATGATTGCGCATCAACTTCTGTAGATTTCTTTTTTCTATTCGGTTTCATATTTATGTGACCAATAACAGATACTGTTGTTATTTTCTCTAAATCTTGTTCCACGTATATACGCTCATCAAAATAATCTCGAAATACAGCTAAACCTATCCCAACAAAAAAACTAACAATTAAAGAGATAGGAATGATAAGTTGAAATTTCGGAAACAACTTTTCAGCTTTTTCCTGTAACTCAGGGTCAGTTAATATTTTTATCCCCTGTACATTCGTATACTGTTGAAAGCTTTTTTGAGATTGTTCTGCCAATGACTTTACAATTTCTTTGACGATTGTAGGATCCGAATCTTTTACTGTGACAGTAACGATTTGTGAGTTGTCCATATTCACCACTGAAATTTTTTGTGCTAATTCATAAGTTGATTGCTCTAATTTTAAATTTTTTTTAACCGTTGAAATAATGAGTGGACTTTTTAATATATCAACATACGACGTTACAAGTTGCTTATTTTCCTGTGTTTTATTCACTGCATTTTCCTTATTAAACCCATCTAAATTCCCAACGAGAATTTGCGTTGAATATTGATACGAAGGCTTTAATATATACATAGAAATAAGAATTAAAGAACCTGTTACACAACACATCGTCAAAATAATTGTTACTACTCTTCTTTTCAATAGCTGCTGAAAATCCTTCATACTAATTTCTTGCTTCAATTATTTCACCGCCTTTGTTTGAATGACATCCTGCAACTCACTTTCTGCAGATAGTCTTTTCTTTTCTAAATTCGATTGCTTTGTTATATACTTTCCGATCCTGAATGCAAATTTTTCTACAAACAAATAAGAAATTATTGCTAGTATAAACGAAAGAATGAGCGATAACATTAAAACAATAGGTAACGGAAATATTTCATGAAGCATATACACTAGGGAAAATAAAGATATGATGTGGTATAAATAAAGACTGTAAGAAATCTTCCCCAAATATAACAAGTATTTATTACGTAGCAAGGATGACAAAGTTGATACTGACAAGCTTAATATGACAAATAAACATGCACTTATCGCTACTACGTAGTCTCGAAATATAAAATTATTAAGCAAATTAATTTCTCCAACAAGCCCTTCATACATATAAAGTAAAACCGCAAATAAAAACCATGCAATTTTCTCATTTTTAGTACGATTACTATAAAAAACTATTAAATTATTTTTATATTTCGCAACTAGTGCTCCTAGTAAAAACAGCACTGTGTAATGCAGAGTTAATGCATAACTAGTTAATGTTAAACTTGAGTGAAATAAAAATAAAATCACGACAGAACATATACTAAAACTAAACAATGACAATAATGAATACCTCAACGTTTTTCGTAAACAAACCATCAAAACTAACGGAAAAATTATCGATATTCGCATTTCATGAACAAGTGACCAAATTACGCCGTTATATGCATCTGTATTATATTTCCCAATTAATAAAATATGTTGCGCTATTAAGCTTAAAGAACTTTCAATCGTCCATGAGCGATTAAACCATTCACTTAAATTAGAAATACCATATTTACTCATTGTAGTCTGGCATAAAATAGCTATAATTATTGCTACGATATATGGAATATAGATTCTACATATACGCTTTAAAAGGAATGATCCATAGCTATCGTAGTTTTTTTGAATGGATCTATACAAAACAAATCCACTCAAAACAAAAAAGATAATAACAGATTCGTTACCACTACTAAAAATTAGACGAGCAGGTGTTTCTTTTAATAGATAAATAACAAATGGTTTATTATCTTCATAACTGTAATTTTGAAATACTGAAAAAATCATTAAATGATGGCCAATCATTACTATTAATGAAGAAATTCCTCGTATAGAATCCAGTTCTTCATACCTATCCATCGTTTTACATCAACTCCTACTGAAATGATAATAATCATTTCAAAGCGACACCATTATTCATATTCCTCTCCTTTCTTTTCATTCCAATTTTTCATATTAAAATGATTTTATAGCGTAATTTTGAATGTATTGTAACATTTTTTGTAATATTATGGATAGTGAATCTTCAAAATTGATATATACCAATTACAACCTCGAAAAATGAATAATATTGACAGAAAAACACTATAAAAACATCTTGCATAGTTACAAAATTAAAGAGAGGAATAGAGTTTTTCAATATAAAATAAAAAAGATAGCCTTTAAAGGCTATCTTTTTTATTTTATTTAATTATTGGCACCACTATATGCTACATGTCGTTTCTCAATTCTCTCTTCAATTTCTTTCATATTTTCTTTATTATTTAATAGTGATTGTTTATTTTCAATTAATAATTGTTTAAAAGATTTTCTCACTTTTTTTCTCATTTTCATTGTCCTCCTTGGGGGATGGTTTATATAAAAGATAAGGAATTATCTGTGTGCCCTTATAATAATTGATTGTTGTGAATTCCATTTGAACTTCATATGAAAATTCCATTTATTTTCTGACAACTTTGTGAACATACAAAAATGTGATCATCTTAAAACCATTTTGAAATTGCTTCATTTCATTATAAAAGTTGCTATTGTCATCAACTTCTATCAATATATTTTGTCGAAACATTTATATATTTAAAATTGAGTTCGATATAATTTTATTTACTACTATACTGTTCTTAAAAACAAAAAGAGGGGTGTTATATAAGTCAAAGTTTGACTTATATAACACCCCTCTTTCAAAACTATCTATAGCATATTGATTAATATTTCAGGTCTTCCCCAATTCATTTCTTCACAAACGAATCTAAGTTTTTCTTCATCCATTGTGTGTAATCCTTCTTCTAGTAAACATGAAATTGGAACTTCACAATGAATTTGTGCCAATTGTAATGAAATATTTAAGTTCTCTAAATCACTTTCAATCTTTGTGCGCTGCGCTTTCGTTAATGTTGCTACATTTTCTAGTACGGTTGCTACTGTTCCATGCTCTTGAATCAATTTATACGCTGTCTTTTCGCCGATACCTTTTACACCTGGGTAATTATCACTCGTATCTCCCATAAACGCTTTCGCATGCACGATTTGCCACGGCTCTACGCCTTTTTCTTCCATGATTTTCTCTGGTGTGTAATATTCGTAATTTCCAATTCCTTTGCGCAAGAGCATAACTGTAACGTTCTTATCAACAAGCTGAAGTAAATCCGTATCGCCTGTTAAAATATAAACTTCCGCTTCATTACAGTATTGTTTTGCAAGCGTACCAATACAATCATCCGCTTCATACCCTTTCATACCGATAACTGGAATAGACAATTTCGCAGTCATTTCTTGAACTAAATCAAATTGCGGAATTAATTCTTCAGGCGGCGCTACACGATTCGCTTTATAATTCGAGAACGATTCTGTTCTAAATGTCGTACTACCCATATCCCAGCATGTTACGATATGTGTCGGTTCAATTGCTTGCATAGCTGTTAATAAATGTTTCATATAACCATGAATCCCATTTGTAGGGGTACCATCTTGTCGTTTCATAAATTGTCCGTAGACACTTGTTGCGTAAAAAGCACGAAATAATAGTGCCATACCATCAACTAATAATACTTTTTTCATAATCCCTCTCCTACCAAAAAAATAATAACCCCACGTCATCACGTAAGGTTATATAAATAGATTACCATTCTACGTTTTTTCAACTTTGTCTATTATACATTGTTTTTGTATATTTAGCATCATTTACACATTAAGACGTTCTACTACAACAAGTATGAAGAATTCCTGTATACGTATTTTTCCCAGTCGAAACAACTACAGCCTTTGCATTTCCGCCAACAATATGAGTCCCTTTGAAACATACGTTTTCAAGTTCAAGTGGATTATAGTCTTTCATTCGTTTTAAAGGAATAAATCGTTTACGCTCAAGGTGATAGCAACTTTCAAATTTCTCAATACTTGCATCTTTTCCTGTTAGCACGGATTCATTTACTAATAAATCATTCGCGTAAATGATACGTACATCTGCTGGTACTGTATCACCTTCTGAAAGAAAAATCATATCCCCAGGAACAAGCTCTTGTACTGGCACATTCATCATTTTTAATTCACCGTTTAAACCTGTTACACTAGAACATTCTACTCGAGACACAGTAATTTTCTCACATTGTAATCCATCACGCACATATTGTTTTGAAAAACCTGGAATCATTCCACTTAGCTTCATCATTACTTCCGCAATACGCGCTCTTTTTGAAATTAATTCGTTTCGGCCGTATACTTGAATGCGTTTTTGTGCCTCTTTCATAGATAATCCGTCTCTTGTTGTTTTAAAATACGCAAATACAGATTTTACATCTCTCGTTGCGATTTCAATTAATAAATCTTTATTTTTTTGAAGCATTGTTTGTTCTTTCATTGATTTTTTACTTAATTTATATGACGTGTTACCCACAGTTTTGTTTGCATATAACATATTATCGTCTCCTCCTGTACAACATAGGAAGAAACGCTTTGTTTCTCAATTTATCCACTTTACCGTAACAGTGTTTAGCGCTTAAACATACATATAAACGCTACATTATGATAAATATAGAGGGAGGAACAAGTCGTTTCCTGCCTACATCATATATTTTTGATTTGAAGTATATGGGTAACGGAACCGAGTCAGAATTTGACATGCTCCTCACCTCCTCGTTTAATTTTATAGTTTATACTATGAAGTTACTCATAGATTTGTAACAAAAAGACCCTTACTCCGAAAAGAGTAAAGGTCATGGCATACACAAATAAACGATTCCTAAACAATTAGAAATCTACGGACCTCTCCCTCACCGAGTTTTAGCACTGTATAGCATAGGTACATTACCAGCTACGTTAAGAAAAACCTTAATTCGATCATTCCTGTTGACCCATTGGCGTCTCTCGACATTTTTGGGCAGTAGCATTTCTCTATACAGGAGCCTCACCTAACAGAGACTTATTTTTATTACATAGAAAATGTTACTCTTATTTAAAATAGATGTCAACAGTAGCCTACAATTTTTTCGAAAGGTATGGCGAACTAACGTATATAAAATAAAAACCTTTACGTCTAAACGTAAAGGTTTTAATAAGT
Source organism: Bacillus sp. MMSF_3353 (assembly GCF_030733445.1). Classification (NCBI taxonomy): domain Bacteria; kingdom Bacillati; phylum Bacillota; class Bacilli; order Caryophanales; family Bacillaceae; genus Bacillus; species Bacillus sp. MMSF_3353. The sequence continues at coordinate 172,589 of NZ_JASHJA010000006.1, read as the reverse complement.
TATACAACCAGCAATTACAATCCCAATGGAAAGCGATAAAAACATAAGAAAAAGACCGACTGCTTGATTATCTTCTTCAAGACTTTTGTTTATATTAAAGCGTGGTGTAAGCCACTCAGCTAAATAAAAGACGATAATTTGAGCCAAAATCCCAACGGCTCCCCACGAAACCATATCAAGAAGTGAAATGGAATTAGCTGCTGTCGAATATAAAACGATAGCTAACCCAAGTAATCGTCCTCCAAGTACATAGCTTACCGCCTTATTCCCTTGGGCCATTAACTTAAATTCTTTTACTTTCGTTGTCACTTCCATGAGGAACAGACCAATGCATAAAAGGCCCAGTGTTGCTGCTAAATATAATAAAAAATTAATCATATACTTTCCTCCTTTTTTATACCTACCGGTAAATAGTACGATTCATTCCCCGTAATTTTTTCCCCAGCGCGAATACCGATACTACTCGCTTTTCCAGCAATTAAAAACGAACCAAACACATACGACAGTTTCTCCATCCCTTTCTCTGTTTCCAAAGATACGACTGGAAGTTCTGTATACTTTTGAAATATCGGCAGTGACGCTTTATACGTTTGGTGTGCATTTTGAATCATAATATTTTCGTCCTTATCGCGAACGGTAATTGTGTCTCCTTCTCTACCAAATGAAGGTTTTTGAACGAAAGAACCTTTTCCCAAAAATAAATCTCGTTCTAAATATGTAGGTAACATATATTCTTTAATCCACTGTTGTTCCTCATTTGTATAAAAGGCCTTTTCTTCTGCTAACCCCCAAATCAGACACTGAATTGATTTTGGCTGAAGTAAAAATGCTGACAAAGGATTTATTATAAAAAGCTTTCCGGCTTTTACAAGTTGCAACAGTTCCACACCTACGAAGTCTCCTGTTTCAGGATCTTGATCCTCAATTAAATCTTCTATCGGATATGTTTGGCGATATAAAATATCAATCTGTACTCCATCCCTATCCACTAAAGCATCTTTTGTAATTCTAAGTTCTGACATTGGCACTACTTTATTTTCAACATGGCATAACTGACTCAAATACATAGTCGTATTCCAATCCTCAATATGTTCATGATGTGCTGTAAAAACAACATTTGGGTTATCTATTCCCTTTGTCGCTTCCATTACGGCCTTTGTAACACCAGAAGATAGTAATCGTTCTTGACCCAAGTTTGGATCATCATAGCCTAGTTTTCCACAAACTTTTCCATTCATTTGAAAGCATTCCATAATAAAAGTTGGTGTATCACTATTAAACTCAAGCATTTTAATTTGGTTATCACTTGTTAAAACGAAATCAAATCGTGAAATAACAGATTCAGGATATAATCCTTTCATTCTAATAAACGATAAGCTTGCAGGAGGATACCCAAGTTCAAGAAGCTGTTCGTCACTTAAATTCCGCAAAAGTTTAGCAGTCTTAAAAAATATTTTCCCCATTCGTTCAGTTGCTAATTGCAATTGTTTCATAGTCTGATTTGTTATAGAGAAAACATGAAACAAACTATACTCACATTCATATAAATCCGACCAAAAATTCGGATATTTCGAATAAAACGCTTTTCGTTCTCTTATGTATTGCGACATATGTTAGCCCCCAAATCCTCCCTTTGAACCGCTTCCAATTCCACCTTTAAATTCCGCAGACGATTGATAAGATTTAAACGCCGATGAATTTTTAAAAGTGGATTTATTTTGATAGTAACTCCCACCATAAAAATAATGCCCACGATAACCTGACCTACTATCATCACACTGCCATACCCCAAGTTCATCATCCCAATCCCAATCTGAACAACTATTATCATTCGGTTTTGGGGGAAGATCTTGTGCGCAGCCAAATAAGGTGCCAGTCATTAAAGACGTTACGACACCACCTACTAGCCATTTCGTTTTTGTCACCTTCGCACTCCCCTTTTTAAATTCTATTCCTATTATATAAGATAGCATGATAAAGTAGAAGAAAAAGGAAGAAGAGGGATAAAATGCGCTTAGAATATCGACTTAATGATGAAACGAAAAGATATCCTGCTTTATGGAGCTACGCAAATATTTCTAACTCTGAAATCATCGCACGCATGACGTGTGAATATTTTATAAAGGATAACAAGACATATGTTGTTACTGCTACTTCAGTAGATCCAGACGGAACAGCAGTTATATATATTCAAAAAGAAGAGTTTGCAAATGACCCTTCAGATCCTACATACTCTCACATCGGTTTTGAGGTTAGAGAACTAAGTGAAACGAGTTCAAGCATAATAGATCGGAAAGATGTATGGAACTATGAAGAAATTTTGCCATCTCTTCATTCAGACCTTATATATATTCAGCGCGACGGCATGCATATGGAGTTCGCTTTAGATTCAAGAGAGATTGATGAAGATAGAAAGTGCTATATTTATTATGGAAACTTCACAGGTGAATCCAGATAAAATAGATATATGTATGCAACAAAAAAACCTTACGTATAAAACGTAAGGTTTTTATATAGCCCCACATATGCCGTTCTCTCTAGATGTCCATAAACCTGCTCTCACAGGTGGATGCTCTCACAAATGTTTGTAACTTCCTTCTTAAAAAGATGGCATGTTTGCTACATTTAAATATTGAACTTCCATATTAAACTTATTGGTTTAAGACATGCATAAGCTACGTACACCGTAGGAATTTTATATAATGTTAGTTGAAATAAGACCCCCGCACGTGCCGCTCCTCGTAAATGTCCAAAAACCCGCTACTCGCAGGTGGATGCCCTCACAGTTACCGTACATCTTCCTCCACAAGGAAGGCTTGATGATGGTCGCTAAATATTGAGCTTCCGTATAACTAACATCGGTTTTAGACATAAATAAGTTACGTACACCGCAGGATGTATTATTTACTTGTCGTTATATTATCACATTGTTTCCAATGTGTAAAATACAAAGTTTTTCGAGCAATTTCTTGCTTGTGACCTTATTTTAATACAAATTATTTTTGCATGCAAGTGATTAATCTTCTTCTTTTGCAATTTGATTTTCTGGATAAGAAATCCAATCACTCCAGCTACCTGCATACAATTTAACATTTTGGAATCCAGCTAATTTCAATGCAAGGATATTTGGACAGGCTGTAACACCAGAACCACAATATACAATTGTTTCCTTATCTTTCGAAAGATTTCGGAATCGTTCTTGTTGCCCAGCTTCATTCTTAAATTGCCCTGATTGTACAATTCCATCCTTCCAAAAATAGTTTACTGCTGTCGGAATATGTCCTGCTTTTGGATCAACTAGTTCCTCTACACCAGCATAACGTTTTGGCTCTCTAGAATCAATTAACGTAACATCTGCACCTGCATGAATATTCTCTCTCACCGTTTCCATCGTTACAAGCATATGATCTTGTACATTTGCTTTGAATGTTTTTCGTATAGCAACAGGAATTTCCATTGTTATCGGTAGTCCATTCTCTTTCCAAGCTGGAAATCCACCATCTAATATATATACTTTCTCATGTCCTACATAGTTTAATAACCACCAGAGACGAGAAGCATTTGAACCCGCTTGACTGTCATATGCAATTACTGTCGTATGTTCATCAATACCAGCTTGTGAAAGCTTGTCTGCAAACTCCTCAATATTCGGCAATGGATGGCGACCACCATGTTCTGTTACAGGACTTGATAAATCTAAATTCAAATCAAAATATAATGCATGAAGAATATGTTCTTCCTCATACTTTTCTCTACCCCAATTAGGATTCGCTAAATCAAAACGACAATCGATTATACGGACATTCTCATCTTCTATATGCTCACGTAACCATTCGACTGTAACTATCATCTTTAACGACCTTCTTTCTCTTGCAAACGACTTACATACTCCATAACCATTTCTTCTGTAACATATTTACGCTCTAGTGTAACACCATTTTTTGCAAGATCATTAATTTGCTTTGTTACAACATTAATGACATCAACCGAAAATTCTTTCCCATTTGACGCAAGAGATACGGCTGCTTCAATAGCTGCTTCACGCTGCGCATCTAATTGTAAACATGCTTTTACACTTTCATTTTGTTTACGAGAATGTGCTGTAATTGCTTTATGTACTTCCATCTTCTCTTCCCCCTAAATAAGTTATACGTTCTCATTCAATTCCATTGCAAGCCGAATCATATCACGGCATACAATCCCATTTTCAATAATCTCTTCTTCATAATGCTTCGAAAAGTAATCAAAATCAATAGAAAAAATACGAAATCCACATTTTTGATATAAAGCAAGTTGTGAAACACTAGAATTGCCCGTACCAACTTCAAGTTTTGACATACCATATCCTTTAGCAGTTTCTACGGCATGACTTAATAGCTGCTTTCCAATCCCTTTTCCTTGCAAATGCTCTACAACCGCAATATTCATAATTTCCATCGTCTTCGGCCTTGTTTCCAAAAGAACATATACACCGACAACTCTCTCCTCTTGCTTAGCTACATATGTTTTCCCTCTTTGTACATATGTATCAATTTGCCCCTCACTTGGATCAGCAAGCAATAATAAAGGTTTCGGTATAGCTTCTTTCGAAATATACTCTATTACTACACACATAAAAAACTCCCCTTTCTCTATTGTTCTAAACCCTCCTTGTCTACCATAAATAATAGAAAGGAGGGATTCACCATGGACAACAATGAGAAAAAGTGCAACGTCATCTCTATTGATGGAAAGAAGAAGAAAAGCGACACGTATTCCTACCCAAAATTAGTAGTAGAAAACAAAACATATGAATTTTCTTCATTCGTCTTATGCGGTGAAACACCAGACGGCAGACGCCTCGTTCTTACTCATATGATTTCTACCGATGAATTTGCTGGGTTTGTCAAATCTTTAGATACAGTATTGCAAAAGAAAATTGAACGAATCTTTTTCTCATAACGACTATATCACATAAATTTCTTTTTCAATCTCTACTAACTGCTTTTGCAATTGTTCTTTACTTTGTTCATATAGTGATACATCAATTGTTTCAGCCAATGCAAATAATACACTTTCATAATAATTCATCACATCTTGCTGCATCACTTTTTGGAATAAGTTCCATTTCAAATCCCACTCTTGCTTATAATGATGAACAAATATATCTTTTTCATCAGCTACATAGTTTGATACGAAAGGCTCTAATACAACTTTAGCCTCTTCTTGCATGAAAGCTTTATCATTTTTTTCAAAAAAGCTTTTTTCATTTTTAAAATGCGCCAGTGCTTTTTTGAAATCTTTTATTTCAACTGAAGGGAACGGTTCTTTATGTGCAATATCTTTATATTCATAATCCACTGTTCCACTCATAGAAATTGATTCATTTTCTACTTTACAGTTCACCACAATTTCATTCTTTGCACGCTTCATCGCTTCATCTATCCATTTCTCAAGGCGTAATGATGTCGCACGCATTTCTTGTAGTAAATCATGCTGAATAAATGCCACTAATTCCATAACGCACTGTTGCAACTGCACTTTCACATTCCCATCCGTTCGCAGCGATGCTGGATTAATAAATTCAGTAAACACATCGTTATAGCGTAGGAATAGACGCTGTTGCACGTAATAAAGCAATTCTTTCACTTCATTTTGCATCGCCTGCTCTTCAGCAAGCACACTATATGATGAAATAATATGAAGTAGCTGATCACGCTCTGCTTCATATTTTTTCGTTTGCTTCTCTTTCTCTTCATTCCCCTGCTTTGCACCGTTTATCATATTTACTAAAAGCTGATCTGCTCCTTGCAATGTACCATATAAAGCGTGAACAGATACGAGCATTAAATCTCTCATCATAAAGGATGTAAATGATTCCTCGAACTTAGCAATCCCAGAGTTTTGTAAAATACCGTACTTCTCTTTTTCAATATTCTTTCCTTGCTTCTCTTCAAGTGCACATAAACTTGAAATTGCAAATAAACGCGGATTTCTAATACCGTATTGCAGTAGCTGGTCTGCGATATAACCTTTTACCATTTCAAGTTCTTCTTCAGACTCTGCTAAATCGGCCGCATTAATTAAGAAGAACATTTTATCAAGTGCAAAAGTATCCTTTACACGACCAAGCTGGATTAAGAATTCACGGTCAGCACGAGAGAACACATGATTATAATACGTTACAAATAAAATAGCATCTGCGTTTTTAATATACTGGAACGCAACGTCCGTATGGCGGGCGTTAATAGAATCCGCTCCAGGTGTGTCTACAAGCGCTACTCCTTGCCTTGTTAAAGCACAATCATAATAAAGCTCCATGTACTCAACAAAACATGATTTTTCTTCATTCGCTACATAATCAGAAAACTCTTCTAATGTAACTTGTACTTGCTCCCCTAAATGAGCAGAAACCGTATCATACCCTTTTTGTACCGCTCTTAAAAAGCTAAATGTTGTTTTTTGCTTCCCAGTTGGTGAAGGATATTTCATAACTTTATCAATTTGTGCTAACGCTGCATCTAACGTAGTAATCTCATAATGAAACAACTTATAAACAGCTTTCATATCTTCTAATAGAGCTTGCTTTGATTTGAATTGAACCATTACTGTTCCGTGTGGTTTTTCCTCTGTAACCGGCAAAATTTGATTAATCGTTGCCGTCGTCGGATTTGGTGATACAGGAAGTACATTCCCACCAAGCAATGCATTGGCAAATGATGATTTCCCAGCACTAAAAGCTCCGAATAACGCTACTGTAAATTGTTTCGTTTCCACACGACGCCTTTTTTCTATTACCTCTTGCTGTACATGTTTCAGCGCTGGCAATGGCTCTAATATCGTTTCAGCTTTCTTCACTTTCTCTAATATACGCTGAATATTTAAAGCTGCTGTTCCTTTTATCTCTTCCTCACAAGCCATTACGTTATCGTTTACGCTTTCCTGCTCTTGTAGTGTGAATTTCTCACTAACAATTTGTATTTTACTTTGCAATATCTCCTCTATTCGCAAGCCTTCTGGTGTAGCAACACGCTCGTGCCAAACATTTTGCAAATAACTTTCATATGTCTCTAAATTGTTACTGTATTGCAATTGCGTTTCTTTTGCCGTTTGCAACATCATATATTTTTCAATCTCTTCTTCAATGCGTGCAACTGCTTCCTTCACCTTTTGCTTTAAAACGACTGCACTTTTATCAAAAATTTGCTGCGCTTTTGTAAAATAACGTTTCTTCAGTTCATTCGCTACATCCGCTGTATAAAGAAGTAAGTAATCACCTGTGAAACCTGCACCTTGTTTAATGACTTCAGCTAACATTTCTGGTCCAAAAGCAATTTCTAAAGCATATATGTCTTTCCCAATTTCCTCTGTGAACAATCCTTCTTCTTTTAAGAAGGCAACAATAAATTCTTTCACATGAAAATCAAGTTGCGTTTCAACAGTCTTTTGCAAAGCAGAATAAAAAGCATCTAAACGTCTCTGTTTTTCTTGCTCCGTCTTTCCTTTCGCAAACAACAAACCGACCTTAAATTTAGTTAATTTCGTTTCTAAATACGCATTTGCCAATTCTCTCATTTCAAATGGCATTAAATACGCGTTATCTAATATAGCTTGTAAGCCTTTTATAAATTCGTTTCTCACATGAGATTCTTTACTAGCCTCGCGTTGTTTAGTTTCCGTTAGCTCTTCTTTCTTTTCAACTATCTCTGAAATAGAAAGCGGCGATGCTAGCTCTTCCTCATATTTCAAAAGAGCTTTTTCATTTTCTGAAAGAATAAATGAAAAATGTTCCCCCATTAAATATTCTGTTTCTCGCTCCATTCCATCTCTTACATACTGCACTTTTTCTTTCATAATAGAAGTAATTAATGTTTCTAAGCTCCCAATTTCATTATGTGTATGGTTCATCATTCGTAATGAAGTATAATACACTCCATCTACTTCAATATCCCAGTTAGAGAACGATTGTTTTACACTATCTTTATAATCCTCAAACGATAATTCATTTTCTTTATGTTTATCTATTTGATTTACAACGAGATAAACCGTTTTATTACGTTGTTTCAATTCTTTAACAAATTGCAAATTCACTTCCGATTGGACGTGATTATAATCCATCATATAAAAAATCACGTCTGCTAGATGCAGCGTTGATTCTGTCGCTAATTGATGGGCATCATCTGTTGAATCAATCCCTGGTGTATCAACTAACATAACACCCTCAGGAATTGGCGCATCATTCCGATAAATATGAACACCAATTACCTCATCACCGTCTTTACAAATTTGTTTTAATTCTTCAGCTGAATATGCACCATCATATTCGTACTGTTCTCCAGATTTAACTGTTACAACAACACGATCCATTCCTTTTTCAATTTTGACAACGTTAGCGCTTGTCGGAATTGGACTTGTTGGTAACAACTGCGCTTTATATAGATGATTCATCATCGTTGATTTCCCTGCAGAGAAGTGACCGCAGAACGCTATCATAAGCTGTTCTTGTTTATATTTTTGAATCACCTCAAACAACTTTACACTATTCTCTGCATCGCCGTGTTTTTGCCACTCTTCATAAAAACAAACAAGTTTTTTCATACCGTTTGTCTGTACTATGTTTGTCATCCCCTTGTTCCCCTTTATCCAAGATGTATATACTTTTTCCCGCTATTTGCGAGCTCATAATCCTCAGGAGATACATCCCCTCATCGATTACAGTTTCACTTTACTATCATACTAAATTTTCAGCATATTCTCATTAAAAATAAAAAATCCCTTTCATTCTTTTTACAAATGAAAGGGATTTTATGTCATATCACTCATTTTGCTGTTCCTACTCCATTTAAAACATACTTTGCAATAACTGCATATACAGTGACTGTACCTGCTACTAATGCATATACCATACTCATGCACCAACCTTTTTTTGATAATGATTATCACTTTTAAATACATTTTATCATTAAAGAGAATCATTATCAATACTTTTCATAAAGAAAGCCCCTTATAGAAAGGAGCTTTACTGCCTGTTTTGAAGAAGGTTAAAACTTGTTGTGCACTCTTATTATATCTCATAATACATATCTTAACAGTTTTAAAAATTGGAAATTACCTATATACCCTCCTCTTTACATTTTGTATAATAAAAGGGAATTACTTAACAAGGAGGAAAATAATGACACAAAATATTTCACAAGGCGAGAGGATACATTCCATAGATATTATTAGAGGAATAGCTGTACTAGGTATTTTTCTTGTTAACTGGCCAATTATCGCCGGGGTTGACTCACGTGATATTACAGGAATTTACGAAGGGATAGACAGCTATATTCGCCTATTTTACGATATGTTTATTCAAACGAAATTTTATACAATTTTTTCGTTTTTATTCGGATTAGGTTTTTATATTTTTATGAATCGTGCTGAGGCGAAAACCGATCGTCCAAAAACTTTGTTTGTTCGCCGCTTACTTATTTTATTATTATTTGGTTTCTTACACTACGTTCTTTTATGGGACGGGGACATTTTACATACTTATGCAATTACCGGATTTTTCTTATTTTTATTTTACAAGAGAAAGCCACGTACTATTTTAATATGGTCAATTGTACTATTAAGTTTCATGCAATTGTTCACATTAGTAGGTTCTCTTCTCATGTTATTAGTGCCGGTAGATGAACTAGGCCTTTCCATAGCCATTATGCCGTTAGAAAACTGGGGCTTACAAATTACAGACAGATTCCATTCTTTCTATTCTAAAGCAATAAGTAACAGTCTTATTATGCTTCCTGAAACACTAGGATTGTTTTTACTAGGATTATATGCCGGTAAAAAAGACATTTTCCGCCGTGCTAAAGAATTAGATCTAAAACTTAAAAAATGGCAAATCATTATGTTCATTTTAACATTACCGATGTGGTTTATTATGGTTTACTTCTTTATGAACAATCAACCATACACACCATTTTCACTTATGGGTATTACGATGATAAGCGGAAAGACATTGTTCATCTTCTACATTGTCACGTTAATGCGTTTATTACAAAAAGAAAGATGGCAAACATTATTACGTCCGTTCCAGTATGTTGGTCGAATGGCGTTAACAAACTACATTTCACATACAATTGTTACATTACTTGTATTCGGACTATTGTTCAAAAATGATTATCTTGCTCCATTATGGGTAGGTCCTCTATTTTGCATTAGTTTCTATACGTTACAAATCTTTATTAGCCGCTGGTGGCTGTCACGTTATCAATACGGGCCACTTGAGTACATTTGGCGTCTTGGTACGTATGGGAAAATGATGCCACTTAAAAAGAAAAGCAAGGTCTCATAATGAGACCTTGCTTTTTTACGCTTCTCTTACTGCACTTTGCATAGACACTGGCTCTTCTTTTACTTTCACTTTACGCTGCGGCACCATATTAAATACGATATTTAAAAGTACTGCTGACGCACTTCCAAGTACAATTCCGTTATCTGTTAAAATACGAATGTTTTCAGGAAGTTGTGAGAATAATGTCGGAACAACTGTAACCCCAAGCCCAATTCCGACAGAACATGCAACGATTAATAAGTTTTCTTGTTTACCAAAATCAACGCTACTTAACATTTTAATACCATATGCCATTACCATACCAAACATCGCTAACATTGCACCGCCAAGTACTGATTTCGGGATAATAGTTGTAATAGCTGCGATTTTTGGAATAAACCCAAGAACGATTAACATACCACCACAAGCATAAATAATAACGCGATTTCTTACTCCAGTTAATTGAACAAGTCCTACGTTTTGAGAGTATGTTGTATATGGGAACGCGTTAAAAATACCACCTAACACCATCGCTAATCCTTCTGCGCGATAACCTTTTGTTAATTCTTTTTCACCAATCTTTTTATTGCAAATATCAGATAATGCAAAGTAAACACCTGTTGCTTCTACAATCCCTACGCAAGCAACTAAAATCATCGTAATAATTGGCGTTAATTCAAATGTTGGTGTACCGAAGTAAAACGGCTGAATACCATGGAACCAATCCGCTTCTCCAACCGCTTGCAAACTTACTTTCCCCATAAATGCTGCGACAATTGTACCGAACAATAGACCAAGTAAAATAGAGATTGAACGAATAAATCCATCAAAGAAACGATACATAATGATGATAAATAGTAATACACCAAATGCTAACGCTAAATTTTCAAGACTACCAAAATCCTTACTTCCTACTCCTCCAGCCATATCATTAATTGCTGCTGGAACAAGTGTAACTCCAATTACGGTAACGACAGATCCTGTTACAACAGGTGGAAACAGTTTTACAAGCTTTCCAAATAATTTCGCAAAAATAACAACGAATAACCCGGCAGCAATAATCGCTCCATAAATAGAAGACACACCGTATTGTTTCCCGATTGCAATCATCGGCCCAACCGCTGTAAATGTGCAACCAAGTACAACGGGAAGTCCAATACCGAAAAAGCGATTTGATAATGCTTGTAAAATCGTCGCAACGCCGCACATTAATAAATCAATCGAGACTAAATATGTTAACTCTTTTTGATTTAAACCAAGTCCGCCGCCCACAATAAGCGGAACGATAATTGCGCCAGCATACATCGCCAGCATATGCTGCATACCAAGCGATGCGATTTTAAATGGATGTTGCTTCATCGTTTATTTCACCTCCGCAGTTTCTTGCTGTACAAATGTAACTGTGCCGTTATCAAGTGATGCAATTTCTGCTAGTGACTCAACACGAACTCCTTGTTCACGAAGCTTCTTTCCTCCATCTTGAAATGCTTTTTCAATAACAATACCAATTCCTGCAATACTTGCTCCTGCTTGCTCTACTAAACTCATTAAACCTAAAGCAGCCTGACCATTTGCTAAAAAGTCATCGATAATTAAAACACGATCATTTTCATCGATATGATTTCGAGATAATGAAATTTCATTCGTTTCTTGTTTCGTAAATGAATATACGTTTGCAACGTACATATTATCTTGTAACGTTAACGATTTACGTTTTCTTGCAAAGATTACTTTTACACCAAGCTCTAATGCAGCCATAACTGCTGGTGCAATGCCTGAAGATTCAATCGTCACGATTTTTGTAATGTTCTCTTCTTTAAAACGTTTAGCAAATTCTTTTCCGATCTCTTGCATAAGTACTGGGTCAATTTGATGATTTAAAAATGCATCTACCTTTAATACGTCACCAGATAAAACCTTTCCTTCGTTCAAAATCTTTTCTTGTAATACTTTCATGTTTGTTCCCCCTCTTATGCAATAAAAAACTCCAAAAGCCGCCACCACTCGTTACAAGTGAGAGACGCGCTTTTGGAGTTTCGCAAAAAAGAATGCTAAACAAGCAAATATATTCGTCCTCACTCATAGTCAAAGTATTTACGGTACTTCGGTAGAAACTTGCAGGCCATATCCCCGCGATTATATGAGTGTAGCTAACTATTTATTTTATAGAAGGATTATAACGCACTTTTTATACTTTGAAAAGCATTTCTTAATAAAACACGTACAAATTTTATAAAAACATCATTTTTGTTCGAGTTTTGTAAACTCTTACATATTATTTCAAAGTGTCGTTAAAATAATCGGCCCATCTTTTGTAATCGCAATTGTATGCTCATATTGCGCTGATAATTTCCCGTCCATCGTTCTTGCAGCCCATCCATTTAAATCTACTTTTGAATATCGCATACCTACATTGACAATAGGCTCAATTGTAATTACCATTCCTTCTTGTAGTTCAGGCCCTTGTCCTTGTTTCCCAAAATGAAAAATTGCTGGTTCTTCATGAATCTCTTTACCAATCCCGTGCCCCGTAAAGTCTCTTGCAACCGAAAAACCTTCAGTAGCTACATAACTTTCAATTGCATAGCCAATGTCTCCTACATGATTACCGATTACCGCCTGACCAATCCCTTTATATAAAGCATTCTCAGCTACTAACAATAACTTTTCTGCTTCATCAGAAACATTTCCAATTCTATACGTCCAAGCAGAATCTGAAAGACCACCATTTAAGTTTACTACCATGTCAATTGTTACAATATCTCCCTCAGTTAAAGGAACATCGGCGGGAAACCCATGGCACATTTCAGCATTTACAGATGCACATATCGCATATGGATACCCGTTGTAACCTTTCTGCTGAGATGTTGCACCATGCTTTTCTAAATAAGCTTCAACAAACGTATCAATTTCTTTTGTCGTAATACCTGGTTTCATCATTTTGGCAATTTCTCTATGACATGAAGCAAGTAATTTCCCAGATTCATGCATCAAATCTATTTCATTTTTCGTTTTAATTGTAATCATTCTACCTCTCCTTGCTAAACCTGCTATTTGCTACTAAAGTTCAATCATACACATCCTCTGTCAAAATTTCAAAACTCTCAATTACAACAAGTACAAAAATATGTATCCTATACTTCTAAATCAAAATAAAGAAACAGAAGATCCCCTCTGTTTCTTAATCATTTTTACATATATAATTCATTTTCAAAAACTCAAAACAACTACCATTTGTTTTCTGTATAAACGTTCCAACAGCTTCAAATCCTGCTCTTTTATACACTTTAATCGCTCTCTCATTACATGTCGCTACTGATAGTGTTATATAATTGCAACCATATTTTTCTTTACTAAAAGCTAGTCCAGCGTTTACGAACTGTAAACCAAATCCATTTCCAGTTATATCAGGTCTCATTCCAAGACCTATATCAACCGTTCCATCATTTATTTTACAAACAGTAAAAAAACCAATGAGAGTGCCATTTTCCTTCACAGAAAATGTATGATTTCCTCTACTCTCATCATGTAAAAACTCAGCTAAATCTTCTTCATCTGCACCTATATCGTAAAAGGAATACCTCCCTTCATAATGCCAGTTATATGCAATTTCTTCTGCTTCTTCTTGCGTCATTACTGTATATGTATAAGCCATTCTTCTATCCCCCTTGAAAAAAAGAGCTGCAATTAAGCAGCTCTTTTTTATAACTCATAGATTTCTTTATACTTCGCTTCTAAATAATCTGCTAAGTAGTTTGCATTTAATCCTTCACCTGTCACATCTTCTAAAATTTCAAGTGGCTTTTTCGTTTTACCGTATTGGTGAATATTTTCTGTTAACCATTCACGAATTGGTGTTACGTTTCCTTCTTCTAATAATGCATCAAAGTTCGGAATGTCTTTTAACATTCTTTGCTTAAATTGCGCTGCATACATATAACCAAGCGCATAAGATGGGAAGTATCCAAATGAACCACCAGCCCAGTGAACATCTTGCAATACACCTTGTGCATCGCTTTCCGGACGAATTCCTAAATATGCTTCCATCTTATCATTCCAAGCCACTGGCAAATCCTTCACTTGTAATGTACCATCAAATAATTCTTTCTCAAGTTCATAACGAACCATGACGTGAAGCGGATATGTAAGCTCATCTGCTTCTATACGAATGAACGATGGCTTCGATTCGTTAATCGCATCATAAAACTCATCTACTGATATATCATTGAATTGACCATCGCTATACTCTTTTAATAAATCATAATTTTTCTTCCAGAATGATTTATTACGACCGATAAAGTTCTCAAAGAATAATGATTGTGACTCATGAATACCCATAGAAGTTCCACTACATAGCGGTGTACCTTCGAATTTCTCTGCAATATTTTGTTCATATACAGCATGGCCACATTCATGAATTGTTCCAAACACTGCCATACGGAAATCTTTTTCATCATAACGTGTTGTAATACGAACGTCCCCTCTATTTAATGTAATCTCAAATGGATGTACCGTTTCATCAAGACGACCTGCTTTAAAGTCATAATTCAATTGCTTTAATAACTCTAATGTAAAGTTCTTTTGTTTTTCTTTTGAAAAATGTTCTGATAAAGCACTTGTCTTTAATCTCTTTTGTGACTCCGATATTTCTTTTACGAGCGGAACGATACGCTCACGAAGTTGACCAAATACGTGATCTAACACTTCTACTGTAATACCTGGCTCATACATATCTAACAATGTATTATATTTATATGTTTCGTAACCCCAATATGTAATGAATTTCTTTTTAAATTCAACTATTTGTTCTAAATACGGACGGAACATTTCGAAATCAGATTTTTCCCGAGCTTCTTCCCACACACTTTCCGCTTTCGCTTCTAATTTCACATACGCCTCGTATTCCGCTTGTGGAATTTTCTTATTTCTATCATATTCTTTACGACACTCTTCAACCATTTTCTTCGTCGTTTCAGAAAGTTTATCTTCACTTATTAAAGCTTCAAGCTCTGTTAAATAATTTCCCATCTCATCTGAAGTCGACATAACAAACACTTCTGATGAAAGCATACCAATTACTTCTGAACGCTGGTCTACACCTTTTTTAGGCGCACCTGTTCTTAAGTCCCAAAACATTAAGCTTAATGCTTCACCGTAATTTTGTATCTTCTTCACATATGTTAAAAATTGTTTTTCTACTTCATATGTAGCTACTGTCATCGTATAAAACCTCCCTTTTCTACCTCAAACTTAATTCGACATGGAAACCTAAATTCCTTTTATAATAGAAAAAAAGCTTGGCAAGCGCCAAGCTTTCTCCTTATAATTCTTTACCTTCTACTGGTAGTACGTTTTTCACCGCTTCTATCACTTTCTCATCTTCTGTATCAGATAAGAAGATTGATATAGCCCCTTTATCGTCGCTCGTACGAATTAAACGTCCAATCCCTTGACGAAGACGTAAAATCATATACGGTACATCTACATCCCAGAATGGATTATTTACATGTTTACGCTTCGCTTCAAACACAGGATCGTTTGGAGGGAATGGTAATGACCAAATAATAACATGCGATAATGATGAACCAGGAATATCTAAACCTTCCCATAAATGAACAGCACAAAGTACAGTCTCTTCTTCATTTTGGAAACGAGAAACGAGCTGACTAATTTCTTGATCCCCTTCATATAGGAACGGAACGGACATTTGTTCTTTACTTACATATTCTTTAAACGCTGCAAGTTCTTGTGTTGTACGGAATAATACAAGTGTACGTCCATTTGTTTTCTGTATATTTTCAAGTGTATATTGACACTTTCTTTCCCATTCGTTCTCTTTCGTATGCGATAGTAAGTTTACTGCCATTTGCTCCTCATAATCAAACGGTGAGGCAACTGAGAATGATAAGTAATCTCTTACCCCTAGGCTATTTGCTGTAAATGAGAATGAATCGTTGTTAGATAATGTAGCAGAAGAGAAAATATACGGGATTTTCTTCGAGAATACTTTCTCTTGTAATACTTCTTCAACTGCACGTGGCATAATCACTAACGTGAAGGCTCCATCACCTTCTTCACCCCATGTAATTACATTTTTCTCGTGCATGAACAGACGAAGTGAATGTTCTAATACATCTAAATGTTCATCAACGATATTTAAATCATACGTGTTTACTGTATGCATTTCACTTTCAAATACTAATGCATCACCGACTTCACCAATTTTCGCATAAAGTCTATTCGCTTCAGCTGTTACTTTTTCTGTCACAGTAATTTCTAAACGATCAGAACCGGCGATTTCCTTTTTATTTTCTTGTAACACATCAAAGAATCGCTCTGTTTGCCAAATTGTTTCTTCTACTAAATGTGCAAACTCTTCACGAATATCGTTTTGCAACAATCTTGTTAAAAGTTGCTCCATCATCGTTTGCTTTAAACGATATGTTAAAGCTTTTTGAGCTGCATATTCTACAAGATGTCCTTCATCGAATACAACGCAGCTACTTTCAGGTAATAACGGAATTTGCCCTTCACGCTTACGAGCATCGTACGTCCAAATATGATCCATGTAGAAATCTTGAGAACAAATAATTAAATCTGCCGCTTTACGATAATGTTCACGAGAAAGAGTTTGACCACAACGATGACGAGAATCACAAGTGAAGCAATCTTGGAAGTAATCCCAATTTACTTTTGACCATTCCTCATCATTTAAAAGTGGAAATTCTTTTCTGTCGCCGTAGTGAGTAAAGTTTTGCATCGTACCATGATCGAATACAAACTGTGGTAATTCGTAGTATACATCTTCAATTACTTCTGGAGCTCGTCCACTCATAACATCTTCAAGTTTACGTAAACATAAATAATTATCCATTGATTTCGCAAGTCTAACATCAACAGATAGTCCTAATGCTTCAGATAACTTAGCAATGTCTCCTTCTTCTTTCACAAGCTGCTCAATTAACGTTTCATCAGCACAAGCGATAATAGCTGGTTTTCCAGTATAACGCGCATAGCAAATTGCATATAGAAGATATACAATTGTTTTCCCTGTTCCTACACCCGCTTCTGCGAACATTACTTTCTTTTCTTGGAAAGCACGCTCTAATTGAAACGCCATAAAAATTTGTTCATCACGCTCTTCAAAGCCTTTTTCTGGAAGGATATCGTAAAACACATCTCCAATCCATTCATTCAACTTATCATAAAAATTATCTTGTTTTCCTACTTCAAATGGTAATCTCTTCTCAGTAAACATCCTTAGCCTCCAACCAAAAAGTTTTTCTATAAAAAGATATAGCAACTGCTACTCATATGTGTGCAGCCACTTTCCCCTGTTGCCATACATAGAAATACACGAAAAAAAATTTTCCTTTCGAAAAAGGAAAATTTTTTTCTATATTAATGACTTTAAATACCGTTTATCAATCGCTGTTTCGTGTGAAAGAGCTGACAAATATTCTTCTTGTGCTTTTTGTATTTCCTCTACAATCGCACCTTGGCTATCCACTTCTTTCCCGATCTCATCATACGTACGATGAATAGCTTTTTGAATCATAGATAATTGGAAACTATCCATATCACGTCCTCCTTTACGCATTACATAATAGCCAGTATATGCGCGCTGGAGGAGTTTTATACTATGAATTACGCGGTGGACGTTTTCCGAAGTATTGGTAGTAATCTGTACGGATAAATCCATTAAACAGTTTACGTTTCTTCGATGCATCTTTTCCATAACACTTTTCAAATGCTTCGTAGCTGGTTAATACATACGCTGACCATGTATCTAATGGGCGGAATACTTGTCCCATTTCTTTGTACAATTGTTCAACGAGTGCTTTTTCACTTAAACGTTCTCCGTATGGAGGATTCGTTACAACATAGCCATAATCCTCTTTTGTCGTGAAATCTTTTACTTGCATTTGTTTAAATGTAATTAAATCACTTAAGCCCACTTCTTCTGCATTATCTTGAGCAACTCGGATCATACGATGATCAATATCTGATCCAATGATTTGTAGTGGTTGATTATAATTCGCTAAATCTTCAGCTTCTTGACGAGCTTCACGCCAGTTTTGTTTACCAACCCAGCCCCACTCATCTGATGCAAAACCACGGTTAAATCCTGGTGCAATATTTTGTCCAATTAATGCTGCTTCAATCGGAATTGTACCTGATCCACAGAAAGGATCCACGAAAGGACGATCCGGCTTCCAGTTTGTTAACTTAATTAAAGACGCAGCCAATGTTTCTTTTAATGGGGCTTCCCCTTGATCCATACGGTATCCACGTTTATGAAGTCCAACACCACTTGCATCAATTGTTAATGTTGCAATATCCTTGAGCATTGCGATCTCAATACGGAATAACGGACCATCTTCTTCAAACCAAGTTGTACGTTTATATGTTGTTTTTAATTTTTCAACGACAGCTTTTTTAACGATACGTTGGCAATCTGAAACACTGAACAACTCAGATTTTAACGATTTACCAATTACAGGAAATTCCCCATTCTCTGGAATATAATCTCCCCAGTTTAATGCTTTCGTCTTTTCAAACAGCTCATCAAATGTTGTCGCTTTGAATTCGCCAACTTTAATTTTCACACGGTCCGCAGTACGTAACCATAAGTTCGTGCGACAAATCGCCTTTTCATCTGCTTCAAATGTTACTTTGCTGTTTTCCACTTGGCATTCATAACCAAGATCACGAACTTCTCGGGCAACTAACGCTTCAATACCCATTGCCGCTGTTGCAATTAAAGTAACTTTTCCCATTTGCATTCACCTCTTATGTATAGTTAAACAATAATTAATAGCAATTTGTCCTATTAATCATTACATTTTACGAAGAATTTTCTCATTAACCATTTTAACTCATAATTTATAACTTCATACAAATAAAAAGCCCTCCTCTAACAAAGGAGAGCTGAGTTATTTCATAGTTGGTTCATAACGTTCTGTAAGCCATGTTCTGTTCCTTTGTACTGCAAACGGCCCACGCCTCGTACTCCGGTGGCAATCATCTATCTACAGGTTATACAACCTGTCCTTTCCCATCGTTCATTTCCTTGGAAAAGATTCCCCTACCATTATTTGGGTTTCTCGCTCGTGGGGTTTACCTCGTTCCACTCCTATCATTTCTTCAAGGACTTCGTCACTGTGGCACTTTAAAGGTAGTCAAACCATATCCGAAAGGACTTAGGTTTTTTCCCTGCCGTTAAACCAGCCTTACAGCCAGAATACCCTAGCTTATGAATTGGCTAGGCACGAACACTACAGCCATCTCAGGCCGTGCGAGCATGGACTTTCCTCTACAACGTTGGCGTTGCAGCGATTACCCAAACGTTATGACATCCATTAGTATAGTGGAAACAAAAAGATTTTGCAATGTTTTTTTCTATGTAAAATGCTTTAACCTTTTTACCACTAGAAATTATTCGTATAACTTACTTCCAAATACAGCTTTTTCTAAATTAGATAGACGTTTTAAAATGTCCGTATTCGTGTTGTTATATACAGGTTGTGTAACTGGTGTTTGTACAACTGGTTGTTGTGGCACTTGCGTTGCTACTAATTTTTGTTCCTCTAATTCACGCTTTAAACGAGCATTTTGTTGCTTTAATTGATCAAACTCCTTGTGGAAAGCTTCATAGTCTTTAATGATCATATCAAGAAACTTGTCTACTTCTTCTTGTTGATAGCCTCTCATGCCTGTTTTAAATTCTTTTTCTAAAATATCTTTCGCCGTTAATTTAATTTTATCCGAAATCATTTTCTTCACCTCAAATTTTTGCCAAAACTTTCATTACCTAAATTTTTTCAGAAACAATGCCTTTTGTCAATCATATATACGAGTACTATATTACATATTACTCAGCATTATTCCACTGTTCCTCTTCTATTATATCTTGTAAATCAGAAAAAAGAATAAAATAACTATGATAATTTTCTATTTCTCCTTTTTTCTTTGCTGCTTCTACAATATATTTGGGACTCCCTGGTTTTTCTTCATCATATACAGCTAAAAGTGCATCACTTTTTTCAATAAAAAATTGATTTTTTAATTTAAATTGTTCCGGGCTTTCGTACTTCCGTTTCGTAATACTATCAATATGGTCTGCTTGAGAGAGAATACATTCGTAATATTCACGGTTATCTTCCTTCCAGCTTTCTTCTTGTTCTAAAAACGGAGTAAATACCGCTAATTTTAGATCTGGATATTCTACTTGAATTTCAAAAACAACTTCAGCAGCCCATAATTCGACTCCTAACTGCCCACTTATTATCACCCATTCCAAACCTTCTTCTACAAAAGTAGTTAATTTTCGATGCAATGCTTTTTTTATACATTCCACCCCTGGATGATCATTTTTAAATATACCAAGTTCAAATGGCTTATATCCCGTTACAGCAATAACTTTCATATCAACACTCCAATTACAAAAAAAAGAACTAGCATTTCGCTAGTTCTAACATATCATTTACTTTTTAAATATTCCACCAACGTTTGGTCCAATATTCGGACCTACTGGTGATACATTATTCGGTAAGAATGGTGATACATTTGGTCCTGGACCAAATGGAGATATTTGATGTCCAAAATGTCCATGATGTCCAAAATGTCCATGATGTCCATGACCACATGGTCCACATCCGCCGCCGAATCCTGGATCAACTGGGTCTACCACATTTACATTCGAGTTTGTTTGTGGGAAGAAGTTTTGGTTTTTAATTTGTTGATGGTGTACATGTGTTGTATGCGTTGGGAAAATGTGTGGCACCACCGTTGTTGAAAAAGAGTGTGTTACGCATTGTTTCGTCGGATGAATGACAGGAGCAGTTGTACAAATAGGTCCTACAGGCTTATGCCCTCCAAAACAAGGATGACAATGATGCATAGTTTTTTCTCTCCTCTCTCGTTAAAAAAATCTGACTACACTTTACAATATGAGAAAAGAGAGAAAGCCGTTTGTTATATATACCCATTTATTACAAGGAAATTTGTCTAGCCTTCTGCTTTATACGTAATGCTTTTTATAGACAACCCCCAAAATTACTTACCAAAAAAACCTCCAACTTGCTTTACAATACCTGTCACTTGGTTCATCGCATTCATCATTTGTCCAGCTGTATTCATCATTTTATTTACATCATAGTTACCATCTGAGTTTTTAAATTGGGAAACAAAACTAGAAAATTGACTCGGTTGCTGTTGTTGTTTTTGTTTATTCTGCGTCGGGTACGGTTGTTTTGGTGGATAAAACATCGCTTGTTGATTTCCATAGGGAGATGGTGGTGGCATATAGTATTGTGAATTCATATAAGGTTGCTGTTGTTGATCCATATAAGGCTGCTGTTGTTGTGGTTGATTCGTATAGGGTTGTTGCTGTTGCTCCATATAGGGCTGCTGTTGTTGATTCGTATAGGGTTGCTGCTGTTGCTCCATATAGGGCTGCTGCTGTTGATTCGTATGTGGTTGCTGCTGTTGTTGTGGTTGATTCATAAACGATACTTCAAATGGCTGGTAATAATTTTGATTTCCATAATTAGGTTCGAAAGGATACATATTATACCGTAAATATGTATCCGTATTATATTGGTACATATTTTGCTGTGCATATGGATAAGATTGCTGATATACGTTAGATTGTTGAAACATGCATTCTCTCCTCCTTCACATAAGTTTCTACATATATAATATGTACTTGTAAAATAATTTGTGTGACGGAGTATCTGTCTATTTTTGTCGGAAGTTTAAATTTTTAAAAAATTAAAAAAGAAAACCCTTCCATGCTATGATAGTGAAGAAGAAGATTCTCATGGGGGAGGAATCAACATGGTATTAGGGGATTTAAAACAAGCGTTTTCTCAAAAAAAGGGGTATTACACAGAGAATGTAAATGAATTGTTAGACTTTGCGAGACATTGGTATCTCGAAGGGAAAATATGCATTTCAGATTACCGAACATTAATAAAAGAATTAGAAATAAACGGTGCAACAAAACCTACAACAATGACAGAAGCATAAAAAAAAACAAGAGGGTTTCCCCTCTTGTTACTTACATTGCTCAATTATATTTTGCAAAGTATACGAAATGGCTTGATGTGTTTCAAAGAATCGCTTACCTTTACCTTTATTTACAAAACATTGCAACACATTTGTCTGTAAATTATCGTACACTTGATCAATTTGCTGTACATGTATATACTTCGGTTTTTCTTCCTTAATCCATTTATAAGCTAATTCTTTCCACACTTTTAATTCCTCATCTACCATATCTACAAATGGTTTCATATCCTTATAAAAATCGTACTCAATCATTTCTCTTTTTTTCACATTCGCTTCATTATTATACTGCATGAGTTTTTCTGAAGATTGTATCAATGCTTCATACTTCATTTTATTCCCACCTTATTATGCACTCACTACGACGTTTTGAAATGCCTTCACCCAATTCCCTTTTTCTTCGTGATGCACTAATTTATTTTCCATATGCTCAATATGCATTTCTGTTATTTCTATCTTATTGCATATTTTTTCACCCGTATCCTTCAATGCATGATTCATTCTAATCCCTATATTCATTTCCAGCAAATCGAGAGAACTTAACATTTGATCCATTGTTTTCATTACATCTTCCTTCTGAACCATCGCCATATACAAAACGCCCCCTTCTTTGCTTTTCCTTTGTCATGTAATTTCGCCGAATGACTCCTCACTCCTGCTCACATGACAAAACTAGTTGTTATTCGTCAAAGAAATCATTTTGTATGTCATTTATAGAAATGGTAACAATACAAAAAGGAGGTGTATGAAAATGACAAAGAACAAAAACGACAAAAAGAAAAAACAAAACAAACAAAATAAACCCGAGACTGGCAACCCTAAGTTAGATGGTCCAAACTTCCCTGCTACATAAAGTGAAACTTTAATCAGCAGGGGTTTTGTTCATCCCCACTGATTATTAGCCTTCTCAATCGGGCTTTTACGGGCAGTTGATCCACACCTAAATTCTTTGCTTTCACTGAATTTTGAGACGTGGGTCTTACTGCCCGGCAAGTAGCGGGATAAAGTGAAACTTTAGCACTTTTACAAAAAGCTAATTTCTGAAGCATCCTTAATCTCCTATATTCATTACGTTTTGAGATTAAATTGTTAGCATACACGGCAGGATTACTTCACATTAAGAAGTCCCGTCTTCATTTATGAAGACGGGACTTCTTTTTTATTATATCACGAACTCATCCATCCTTTTAACAAAACGATTTACGATAGAAGCAACATAGATTTGCTCCCTCTTTCTTTTATACCATTCTGTTATATCAACTTCACCCTTATACTCTTCCAGTAGAAACAACTCATTTATTTCCATATCTCTACAAAACCAATCTCTCATACTTATTTCCTTATGTGCAACGACAGGATAAACCTCTCTAAGGGCTGGCGTACAAGATTTTCTAGCTTCTCTTACATAATATTCATAATCTGCTCTTGATCCTGTGTGTATAGTTTGCAATGCAAACCTATGGAATAAACTTTTATAATTCGGATGAAACAGTAACTCCGCTAATTTCTGCCCTAGTTCTATACGCTTTTGTAACGTTTCAAATTGATAAACTGAAAAACCATACATCCTCCCTTCAACAGTCGGAAAAATAACAGCACTAATATGAAGCATTTCTTGCAATTTAAAAAGTGCAGTATGGAATACATGTTTTTTAAAATATGCATTCTCAATAACTGGTTTTTGAATTTTATTTTGCTCATTTATAATAAGCGCTGTCATGAGCCTATTTATATCTTTTTTTTCCCAAAAATAAATCCATTCTTTTTCCATAAAAATTGATACGTTAAAATATTGTAACAAATAGAATAGTGGTACCTGCCTCCTCTTACTTTCTTCGTATAACAATAGCTGAGGAAATGCATCTAAAAAAATAATCCAATTCGCTTCTTCATAAGTCAGAAACAAATGTTTTTTTACTGTTTGAGGTAAAACAGTAGCATAATATCTCCCTTTTAAATCAGTCATATTCCATCCAGCATTTCTCGAGACCATACTTGCTAAAAAGGCCCACCTAATTTCACTGTTCCTTACATAATATTCTTGATAAGACTGTGTTCGAGAAATATTGTCCATATTAGCCATTTCTATTTTCCTCTTAATGTTATAAACGATTGTTTTTTCTTCGTCTGTACAAACCATATTTTTACGATATTGTTTAATTTTCTCATAATCATTCCATGTAAACATAAATAAGTCATCATGCCTTTCTTCAAAAAGGTCACATCTTTTTTCATTTTTTGTTATAATCACCTTTGTAAGTAATTCTTAGCAAGTTGGGAGTGGACACACTATGACCATTCGTTACCCAAACGGAAAACGGTACAATCAAGCTTCACAACCTCATAAAACACCAATTAAAAAACATACTTATAGTAATAGAGGTATGTCCCTTGAAGAGGAATTGAATGAAACAAATGAATATTACTTAACCCATAATATTGCATGTGTACATAAAAAACCTACACCTCTTCAAATTGTAAAAGTAGATTACCCCGCTCGAAGTGCTGCAGTGGTAAAAGAAGCGTATTTTAAACAACCTTCTACAACAGATTACAACGGTGTATACAAAGGGAAATACATCGATTTTGAAGCGAAAGAAACAAAAAATAAAACCAGCTTTCCACTTCAAAACTTCCACCTTCATCAAATTGAACATATGAAGCAAGTAATCGTTCATGATGGAATTGCATTTGTTATTATTAAATTTACACTTTTTGATGAACTTTATTTACTAGATGCAAAACATATTATTGCATTTTGGAATCGTCAAAATACTGGTGGACGGAAATCGATTACGAAAGAAGAAATAGAAGAGCATGGATCTTTATTATCATGCGGTTATCACCCTCGGATTGATTATATCCGTGTACTAGACACGGTTTATTTTTCGTGATAGAGTCATCACTAAGGCTCTTTTTTCGACTTTTGGGGAGAGAATGAAAGGTAGGAGAAAGTATAATGTCAGATAATTATCGTTCTCGTACAGAACGAAATCATGTAAAAAATCAAAATCAAAAGCAAGAAACAAATAAAGAAAAAAAACCAAAGAAAAAAGGCTCCTTTTTTAAAAAATTCCTTATAGGTTGTCTACTTCTTGGTATCGTTGGTCTTATAGCTAGCGTTTCCGCTTTCTTTGTTATGGTGAAGGACGCTCCAAAATTAGACAAATCAAAACTTGTCAATCCTTTATCAACAAAGTTTCTTGATAAGAATGGGAACTTTTTCTATGAATACGGTGCTGAAAAACGAACCCACGTTACGTATGATCAAATTCCAAAGGTAGTTGAAAGTGCATTCCTTGCAACTGAGGATTCACGTTTCTATGATCATAATGGAATTGATTTTAAACGAACTACAAAAGCAGTTATGGAAAATGTCACTGGAGGGTTCGGATCTCAAGGTGGTAGCACGATTACACAACAAGTAGTCAAAAACTATTTTCTAACGATGGACAAAACTGCGAAGAGAAAAGTACAAGAATGGTACCTATCTTACAAATTAGAGCAACAATACTCTAAACATGAGATCTTAGAAATGTACTTAAATAAGATTAACTTAGGTAACCGTTCGTACGGTATTGCAACAGCAGCCAAAAAATATTATAACAAAGATTTAAAAGACTTACAGTTACATGAAGCTGCAATGCTTGCAGGTTTACCACAAGGTCCTAATATTTATGATCCAACAAAAAAAGACAACGTTGAACGAGCTACACAACGTCGTAACGTCGTATTATCATTAATGAATCGACATGGTTATATAACAAAAGATGAAATGAATAACGCAATGAAAATCTCTGTAACTGAGGGTCTTCAACCGTCTTCAGAAATAACTGAGATGAAGTATCAAGCATTTTTAGATGCTGTTGTAAAAGAAGTTGAAAAAGAATATCCCGATGTAAATATCGGTTCAGATGGTTTAACAATTCATACAACAATTGATCAAGATGCTCAAGATTACGCTGAAAAAATTATGGATGGCAACCTTATTAAGTATCCGAACGATCAATTCCAAGGATCATTCGTATTTATGGATACACAATCTGGCGAAGTTCGAGCAATTGGAGCTGGGCGTAAAGAAAGTAAGTCTACTTTCAAAGGTCATAATATGGCAACTGATTTAAAACGCCAAGTCGGTTCAACGATGAAACCAATTTTCGACTACGGTCCAGCATTTGAGAATTTACAATGGTCTACATACCATCAATTAAACGACTCAGAGTATACGTATTCCAATGGTAAGAAAATACGAAATGCAACAAAAAGTTACAAAGGTGACGTTTCACTACGTGAAGCTTTGAAAAAATCATTAAACATCCCAGCTTTAAAGACAGCTCAAGCGGTTGGTCTTCCTAAGTCACAAGCGTTTGCTGAAGGCTTAGGTATGACATTTAAAGACGGCAAAACATATGAATCAACAGCAATTGGTAGTAACGATAGTTCTCCATTAGAATTAGCAGGTGCATATGCAACCTTTGGTAATGATGGTAACTATAATAAACCGCACTTCGTAAAAGAAGTCATCTTCCCAGACGGTAAAAAGAAAAGTTTTAAACCGAAAGAACAACGTGCAATGCAAGACTACACAGCTTACATGGTTACTGACGTTCTTCGTGACGTAGTAAAACCTGGTTCTGGTGGTACAGGTCCAACAGCATACGTTTCTGGTTTTGACGTAGCTGGTAAAACAGGGACACAAAACTTTGATGAAGACGTTCTTAAAAAATATGGTATTCCAGCTGATGCAAACAGAGATAGCTGGTTCGCTGGATATACACCACAATATACAATGGCTGTTTGGACTGGTTACGAAAAGGATGGTCCAGAAAATTACATTGGTGATCGCTCTACTAGAATTGCACAACAAATGTTCCAAGTAATGATGAGCAAATTTGCTACAGATAAATCTCGCTTTGAACGTCCTTCTTCTGTACAAGAAATAAACGGAGAATTATACGTAAAAGGTGCGAAAAAAGATGCAATTAAACAAATTAAAGTAGATGCACCTAGTGGTCTTAATGTTACTTTCGATGGGGCTAGCACCGTTACACTAAACTGGTCTGGACCAGCAGAAGTTGATGCGTATGCAGCAAGCTATAAAGCAACTGACGGTTCAAGTGGTAGTTTATCAATAAATGGTACGACAGCTTCTCTTGGTGGTATTAAACCAGGCGTTACTTACAGCTTCTCTGTGGTAGCGAAAAAAGGTACTGGAACAAGCCCTGCAGTTGGTGCATCCTTCACTGCACCTGGCGGAACTCCAGACCCTAAGAAAGCTGAAGAAGAGGCTAAGAAGAAGGCTGACGAAGAAGCTAAGAAAAAAGCTGATGAGGAAGTACAGAAAAAAGCTAATGAAGATAAACAAAAACTAGAAGAAGCTCAGAAAAAAGCTGCTGAAGAGCAGCGTAAACAACAAGAGCAACAGCAACAACAAGAACAACAACGTAAACAACAAGAAGAAGCTCAGAAAAAGGCTGCTGAAGAAGAAGCCGCTAGAAAGAAAGCCGATGAAGAAGCTGCTAGAAAGAAAGCTGAAGAAGAGGCTGCTAGAAAGAAAGCTGAAGAAGAGGCTGCTAGAAAAAAAGCTGAAGAAGAACAACACAAGCAACAAGAACAACAACAAAATACCGGAGGAGATACACCTCACGCAGACGGAAATGCTGTTATAACAGAGTCTTAATACAAAAAGAAGTCCTTTCTCTTAACGAGAAAAGGACTTCTTTTTTGTTATCATTTTCTTTACATATAGCTTTTCTATTTCAATATACAACTGCGCTAACTGAATATAAGAATGATAATTATTCGTTTTTTTTATAATGAACGAATATCGCTCTACAAAATTAACTGGTTGTACTTCCAATATACTCGTGTAATCTTCCATTTCGTTCAAACTATGGATAGGTTGCTCATTTAACCAATATACAATTGATAACAAATGCGCTGCAAAAAGAATCATTGGACCTTCAACTTCTTGCTTATTTCTGTTTCGAAATAGTGTAGCAATGTCTTCATGCTTACTTTTCCATACATTCAACAGTACAGGAATACTATTTTCAATTTCATTCCACGGCTCATATTGTCTTTCAATATCAAATATAAAGTAAGTATTTTGTATTATTTCTTCAAAAGACTGATCTGTATGATACGTAATCGAAGTTACGCTTTCTGTAAAAAATGGTAAGCACCGAAATTCTTTCGGTATTTCTATAACTCGCTCCATCCTTTATTTCCCCTTCATTCGCTTCTTTCCTTCACGACACACTTCTAGTAATCGGCACTCTTCACATTGTGGTCGCTGTGCTTTACAGTGGTAACGCCCAAAGAAAATCATACGATGATGTGTAACGCCCCATTCATCCATCGGAACTTTCTTCATTAATGTCTTTTCTACTTCTAACACCGAATCTTTCCACCTACAAATCGCTAACCGTTTACTCACTCTCTCTACATGCGTATCAACAGCAATCGCTGGAATTCCAAATGCAACCGAAACAACTACATTCGCTGTCTTTCTTCCTACTCCTGGTAATTTCGTCAGCTCGTCACGGTCTTCTGGAACTTTCCCGTTATAATCATCTAGCAACATCTGGCACAATTTTTGAATATTTTTCGCCTTATTTCTAAACAATCCAATGGAACGTATATCTTGTTGTAATTCTTCTAAAGACACGCTTAAATAATCTTCTGGTGTTTTATATTTTTGAAATAAATTTTTCGTCACTTTATTTACAAGTGCATCTGTACATTGTGCAGATAACGCCACCGCGATTACTAATTCAAATGGATTATCATGAATTAATTCACAATGTGCTTCTGGATACATATCCGCCATTGTGTCTAAACAATAGCGAATTTGCGTTTTATTTAACATATACTTCCTCCTACATTACTGCTCCAACCAATTATAAAAAGGCACTTTCCCAGTAAATTTCGTCTCTTGTTTTGTCGTTTGCTGCGTTCGTTGTTGATTTGCTCTAAATTTCCGTCCTTGGTTTTGGGCTTGATCTACTGTTTTAATACCATTCTTTTTCCACTCAAATAAAATACGATCAATATATCGGAAATTAAGCTTACCGCTCATTACAGCTTCCCTGAGGGCCGCTTGAATTAAATTCGGATGATGTTGATCTTGATCTTCCCACATACCCAACGTTTCACATTCAAACGGAGAAAGTGGTCTTCCAAATTCTTTTTCAAATACTGTATATAAATTTACTTGCAGTTGTTTTATTTCTTTTTGTTCTTCCTCTATTGATTCGTTCATTAAGAAATGCAATATTTTTTCCCATAGCGGTTGTAAAGAATAACTTTCACACATCATCGCTTCTGATTTTTGTCCACCTTCTAGTGATAAAAAACCTTTTTGAATCAATGTCTGAATTACTTCCATACATTTCATTTCAGTAATCGTCATCCGTTCTGAAATCTCTGACGGAGTCGGAAACGAATTGCCCGATTCTAAAAATGTGTGTACATGAAGTACAACCATAAATTCCATTTCATTTAGCCCTAATTTTTTATAATGCATCATAAGTAATTTTGGAATTGCAATGCTTCCCTGCTCAAACCACTGTAACATCATTTTCTTTTTCATCACCAAACACCTCGCTCTCTAGTATAACACACCTTTCGCTATTTCTTTTTGCCACAATTCGTCAAAAAAACCTTCCTATTATGTAGGAAGGTTTTTTGTATTGCGTTAATAAAATATACAATTAAGCTTGCACTTTACTTTTCATAAACGTATGAATGCGTTCCAATGCTTTCTCTACTTGTTCAAGAGATGTCGCATATGATAAACGAACGTTATTTGGAGCACCAAATCCTGTACCTGGTACAAGAGCCACTTTTTCCTCTTCTAATAGAGCTTTTGCCCAATCATCCACAGTTTCGTATCCTGATAAAGCTACAGCTTCTTTTACATTAGGGAATAAGTAAAATGCACCTTGTGGTTTAATGCAAGTAAAGCCAGGGATTTGAATTAATTTATCATAAATAATGTTTAATCTTTCTTCAAATGCTTGACGCATTGTTTCTACAGGTTCTTGTGAGCCTGCATATGCTGCAATTGCGCCGTATTGAGCGATTGAAGTAGGGTTTGACGTACTATGACTCGCTAAGTTCGTCATCGCTTTAATAAGCTGCTTATTTCCTGCTGCATATCCAATACGCCATCCTGTCATAGAATGAGATTTAGATACACCATTAATAATAAGTGTTTGTTCTTTTAATGCATTAGAAAGCTGGGCAATCGAAGTATATTCTGCTCCACCATAAATTAATTTTTCATAAATTTCATCTGAAACGATTAAAATATCGTGTTCTAAACATATTTCTCCAAGCTGTTGTAATTCCTCTTTGCTATAAATCATTCCTGTTGGATTGCTCGGTGAATTAATAATAACTGCTTTCGTTTTCTCTGTAATTGCCTCACGCAGCTGCTTCGCTGTAATTTTGTACTCATTGTCTTCCAGGCCTTCTACGTAAACTGGCTTACCTCCAGCAAGCTTTACTTGCTCAGGATAACTTACCCAATAAGGAGTTGGGATGATAACTTCATCTCCTTCATCAAGTAACACTTGGAATAATGTATATAATGCATGCTTTGCACCGTTACATACAATAATTTCAGATGGATCATACGCAATTCCTTGATCACGTGTAAACTTCTTCACAATTTCTTGTTTTAACGCTTGTAATCCACCTGTTGGTGTATACTTCGTATGTCCTTCTAACATCGCTTTATGTGCAGCATCCATAATATGTTCTGGCGTATTAAAGTCAGGTTCTCCTGCCCCTAATCCAATTACATCATGACCTTCTGCTTTTAATGCTTGTGCCTTTGCTGTAATTTCTAAAGTTGCAGATGGTGTTAAAGCAGCTACTCGCTTTGCTAATTTCATTTGTAGTTCCCCCTACATCTATTTTTCAATGCTGTAGTGACCAGCATAAGCCCCATTTTGAAACTCTAAATAATAATACGTATAACGATCTTCCTGATCAATATATGTAATTTCCCACAACGGAATATCGTTTTGAGCACCTAATTTTACTTTTATAATTTCTTTTGGCTTTGGCTTTGGCTCATCACCTTTTCCTGTAGCTTGTTCAGCCAACTTTTGCAAAGCTTCTTTTTCAGGAATACCTTCACTCTTTTTCTTCACAAGGACATTCCCTTTTTTATTAGGCACCCAAACAATAATTTGTTCTCCTTTTTCGTCTACACCTTGTACGACTGTATATGAAGAATTTCCATTATAATAATCAACAGATTTTACTTTTGTAAGCTTTGCCTTTTCTTTCGCAATTTCTACAGATTTTGCCTCTTTAGGGATTTTCTTTTCCATTGCTTTATTGTAAACATACGCCCCATATATTCCGCTAGCAACGATTACGATAACGATTGCAAAGATCCACTTTTTCATTGTATCACTACGTTCTGTAAATCGTAAATACAGCTATTTCTTTATCTTTTTCGTCTAATGCTAATCCGAACATGAGGTCCTGTTCTTTTAACGTACGATTCAAACTATCAACAATTTTATACAAGTCAGACGAATATTTAATACGCGTCGTTGATAGGACTTCGATTTTCTTATCCATGAAAAAACTCCTCCGTTACACAAAAATTTCTAATTATAGAAGAACGCAATACGGTTACAATAAGAGTACATTCTTTACAACCCCTGCTTCATCACCCATCTATTATAGCAGGACATGTACTGCAAAAAAAGGTTTCAAGTCGAAAACCAATACATTTTGTATACAAGAAGTAAGAAAAATAAAATTCCTCCTACCCACATTTTTTACGCCTGAAGCTTAAATGTACTTCAGGCGTATTTTTCTTCCAATTTTATTTATTTGGCCATGCCTTTAATTGTTCTAATAATTCTTCTAGAGGGCCTTCATAAAGCGGAACAGTTGGGATTGATTGTAAAAAACGTTTTCCATAAGAAGCGCTTATCAAACGACGGTCTAATACAAATACTGTTCCGGTATCTGTACTTGTTCTAATCAGACGACCAAATCCTTGTTTGAAACGCAAGATTGCTTGCGGGAGTGCTAACTTAGCGAATACGTCCTCTCCTTGATTTTTTAACCACTCTCCTTTTGCTTCCATCATCGGTTGATGAGGAGGCGTAAAGGGAAGCCGTACAATAACAAGACAACTAAGGGCATCTCCAGGTATATCTATCCCTTCCCAAAAACTACTTGTTCCTAACAAAATCGATTTGTCGAACTCTTGAAATTTACGAATGAGACGACTTCGGCTCTTATTATTTACACTTTGCGTTAATAATAAATACCCCTCTAATTCCTCATCATTTTTCAAATTCGTATACGCTTCTTTCAACATTTCATACGAAGTGAATAAAACAAGCATTCTACCTTTTGTAGCTTTCGCGATTTTTGCAATATGTGCCGACACAGATTTAATATATTCTTCATTACTTGCTTGCTTAATAAAAGGCACATCTGTTGAAACCATTAATTTCATCTGTTCTTCAAAACGGAATGGTGATGGAACCTGTAATGTATTGGGAGCAAAATCATGTAAACCTAGCTCCTCTTTTATATAGTCAAATGAATCGTTTACTGTTAACGTTGCTGATGTGAAAATAACACTCTTTTTCTGTGTTAAAAATTCATCCGCAAGCCTTTCACCAATATGAACAGGCTGTGCATATAAAACGGTTGAATGAATTGTTCCCTTCGTTTCAGTCTCCATCCATGTCACATATGAATTTTTTTCTAAAATGAGTAATTGTAAAGATTTTTCCATCTTTCTCAACAACTCAATTAAATGCATAAATTCACCTGTAATAACATGCATCTCCCATTCTAATTTACTTTGCAATATATCAACTTGCTTCTCAAGTATAGTCAATAATTTTCTTACATCGTATACAAAACGATTTGTTAACTCGGTAATGCTATCCCATAACTTACCTTTCTCTACTTCCGTGTTATATCGATAAATGAGTGGCATATTGCTTATCCCTTGTTCCTGCTTTGTTTGTTTAAAGATGAAAGCACGTAACATTTGGAATAGCTCATCCGCATCAAATTTCAATTCCTTCAAACTATGACTCACCATACGGAAAGTCGAACGAGAGGCTTGCTCTGATTTTTTCATCATTTTATATACTTTAGAAAGTACATCATCTGTTTCTAGCGTACCAAGACGAGATAAAACTAATTGAAAATACATACAGGAGAACTGTTCACCTAATATTCTACTCGCCGCTTCCTCGATATGATGAGCTTCATCAAAAATAATATGTTCACATGAAGCAAATAGTGGTTCTTCACTTGAAAAATCTTGAAATAATAACGCATGATTTGTAATAACGATATCTGCAAATAATGCTTTATTCTTTGCTCGTTGATAAAAACAACGGCTATACCAGTTGCTTTGCATCCCGCCTGGACTATGTACATCACTACAAATACGGTTCCAAAGTAACTTTCCGCCCTCAGGAATATTTAATTCATCACGATCGCCAGTTTCTGTTTGCAATAACCACACTAAAATTTTTGCCTTTGTGAGCGCCATATCATAATTTTTCTCTTCCTCTTGCAAAGCATATTCAAATTTATGTAGACAAAGATAATGCTTTCTTCCTTTCAAAAGAGCTACTTCAAATGAAAATGGCATTATTTTCTGTAATAATGGAATTTCTTTTTCTAATATTTGTTGTTGCAGTTGTACTGTTTGGGTACTTATGATGACAGGTTCTTCTTTTTTCGTTGCAAAATAAATACTTGGAAGTAAATATGCAAGAGTCTTTCCTGTTCCTGTTCCTGCTTCAATTAGTGAAAACCTAGAATCTCTTAGTGCTGTATATATTTCCTTCATCATAATCTGTTGGCTTTCTCTTTTTTCAAACCTTGGCATATTCAATTCAAGTTTATCGATTGCCTTATGCAAGAAAGCATCAAATTTAGATGAACATGTTTCACTGAGATTTAAAGCATAATTCCGTTTTCGAAGCGCAATATTTCGATACACTTCATACCCCTCTGCCACTTTTCTACCATGCATCATTTTCTTTAAAATATTTTCAGAAAGTACATCCGCTATATCACTTTGAAAAACATCGCTCAATTCATAAAGCGATTGCAAGGTGACAAGTGGTAACTTTTCAATTTCATTTAAAAATTGTAAAAATAATTCCGCTGTTGCAAGAGCATCACTATCCGCACGATGCGGTTGATCGTGCTCTAATTCATGTTGTTTAGCTAAATCACGTAATTTATAACTATCAGCTGTCGGCAAAAGAATTTGCGCCAACTCCACTGTATCAACTTTCGGACAATGTACTTCTGTATATCCAGCCCACCTTAATTCTTCCGTTAAAAAATTCCAATCAAAGTGAACGTTATGTGCAACAAAAGCTGCACCTTGCAATAGCTCAACAACCATCGGGGCTACATCATGAAATAACGGGGCTTGCTTAACCATACTCTCATCAATCCCTGTTAATTCTGTAATAAATGGCGGAATCTCTCTCTTCGGATTAATAAAAGATGAAAAAATCTCTAGTATCTCTCCATCTTCCACTACAACAGCTGCGATTTGGGTAATTTTATCCTTCCCGTCCTTCCAGGAGTTCCCTGTCGTCTCTAAATCCACAACGACATAACGTTTACTCATATATGTAACACCTCAATTTCTTACCTATCAATCACAAAATTATATAATGTTACTATACCACGTTTTATCTCATCTTAATGAAAAGATGCACAAAAAAGCTATCTCCATAATAGAGATAGCCTTCTTACTTATAATATCGTACCCGCTTTTTCAGTGCCTAACATTTGGATAATTTGATTATCATCGTCTAATACTGCAATTTTCGGCTCTTGGTTATGAATATTTTCTTCTGCCACTAAACCGTAGCAAATAATAATAACTTTATCCCCTGGCTGTACAAGCCTTGCAGCTGCACCATTTAAACAAACAACACCGCTACCGCGTTCTCCTTTAATAACATATGTCTCTAAGCGCGCACCATTATTGTTATTTACAATTTGTACTTTTTCATTTTCTAAAATATTTACTGCATCCATTAAATCTTCATCAATTGTAATACTACCTACATAATTTAAATTTGCTTCTGTTACTGTTGCGCGATGTAACTTCGCTCTCATCATTGTGCGAAACATAGATGCTCCCCCTTATTAAACCGTTAATGTTATATTGTCAATTAATCGTACATTCTCAAATTTAACTGCAATTGCTAAAATGATTCGTCCTTCAATTTTATCTATTACTTGTAGTGAAGGATAGGCATATAAATCAGCATAATCTACAGTGCCTTTCGTATACGTCTCAATATACTCTTTCACAAGAGTTGTAATGATTTCTGCATTACGTTCGCCTGCTTCAATTCTTTCTTTCGCTATACATAGACTGCGGTATAAATGAGGAGCCTCTTCACGCTCTTCTTGTGATAAATACACGTTACGAGAACTTTTCGCTAATCCATCTACTTCCCTTACAATATCCACTGGTACGATCGTAACCGGAATATTAAAATCAGCGACAAATCCTTCAATGACAGCAACTTGCTGTGCATCTTTCATACCAAAATAAGCACGCGTTGGCAATGTAATATTAAATAGTTTCATTAGTACAGTCGCAACTCCAGCGAAATGACCAGGTCTTTGTTTGCCACATAATACATCGGTACGCTTCACAACTGCTACTGTTGTCGTTTGTTCTGCTGGATACATTTCTTCTACGCTCGGATAAAATAAATAATCTACACCGTTTTCTTTTGCTACATTTTCATCTCTATCAATATCACGAGGGTATCGATCTAAATCTTCATTCGGCCCAAACTGTAGCGGATTGACAAACACGCTTAAAACCACAATTTCATTTTCTTCTCTTGCCTTACGTAATAAAGTCGCATGGCCTTCATGTAAATAACCCATCGTTGGAACAAAACCAATACTTTTTCCACTTATACGAAGTTCGTTTGTAATTTGCTGCATCTCTTGCACTGTAGTTACGATTTTCATTATTGTTTTCCTCCGTATAACGCTAAGCATTCTTCCTCTTTCATTGTGAATGAATGTTTTTCTTCTGGAAATTGCCCTGTCTTTACTTCAGTAACGTATTGTGAAATCCCTCGCACAATCTCCTCTTGAACAGACGTATATTGCTTTACAAATTTCGGAACACGATTTACGCCGTATGAGATAAGATCATGATAAACAAGTACTTGCCCATCTACTTTTTTCCCTGCTCCAATTCCAATCGTCGGAATTGTTAGTTGCTTCGAAATTAATTCCGCTAACTGCATTGGCACACATTCTAACACAAGCGCTATCGCACCAGCTTCCTCACATCTCTTCGCATCTTCTATTAATTTTTTTGCACTTTCAGCATCTTTTCCTTGTACTTTATACCCACCTAGTACTCCTACAGATTGAGGAGTTAAGCCTAAGTGTGCCACGACAGGAATTCCCGCATTCGTCAAGTAATGAATAGTTGATACCACTTCCCCTGCACCTTCTACCTTCAGTGCATGAGCACCACTCTCTTGAACAATGCGGCGTGCATTCACCATCGTATCTTGAGGCGACACATGATACGACATAAATGGCATATCAGTTACAATAAACGTCTCTTTCGCTCCTCGGCGTACAGCTTTCGTATGATGAATCATATCCTCTACTGTTACAGGTACTGTTGAATCGTAGCCAAGCACAACCATCCCAAGGGAATCTCCAACTAGAATCATATCAACTTCAGCTTCTTCTGCTAACTTAGCAGATGGATAATCATACGCCGTTAGCATCGTAATCGGCTCACCTTGCTCTTTCATCTTCAAAAAATCTGTTTTTGTTTTCAAAAACTACTCCTCCTTTATACAGGAGAGAGGAGATGGCCGAAATCATATAAAAAACCCCTCTGGCCATAAAAGGGCAGAAGGGTTGTGTGTTAGTCGGCATTATTCATCCCTCTGTCCCAGTCCGTTATTGGATCAAGGCAGAATCCAAGTTATTATTTTTCGTATTGCTTCGAATCATGGTGCAGTTCGCTCTGATACTGCCCACATTCGAACTAATTATAGCAAACTCCAAAAAGGAATTACTACATTTTTTTGAAAAAATAATTTTTTATTCCTATTATGGTATGTGAAATTTTTTATAAATAACTCAATCATAGAAAGATTAAGCTTTGTTTAAAATGCCTCGTATAACTCTTAAACTAATGATGCAGGTTAATGGAGAAAAGTACTTACAAAAGGAGAATTGCGCATGTTTATGAACAAATGGTTATTTCCATTCACCGGTTTGCTTCTGATGATTGTAGGGATGATAACTTTTAGCTCCTTCCATGCATTTGCCTCAGTTAACGTCGTAACACAACCTATCGATTCAACGAAAGTAATTGAGGTCGAACTGAATGATGATTACTTTCATCCAAACGTCATCACCATTCCAATTGAAGAGTCAACAACATTGTTATTAAAAAACAAAGGTAAGAATGAACACACCTTTACAGTAAAAAAACTCGGCATTGATGTCGTAGTCGAGTCAGGAAAAGAAAAAAACATTACCGTGAAACCTAAAAATACTGGTACATATGAATTAATATGCCGGTACCACCTTCTTAAAGGAATGGAAGGCAAAGTAATAGTCAAATAAAAAGAAGTTCCCAAAAGGAACTTCTTTTACTTAATTTCGATATCCGCAGAATGAATGTGATGTACTTTCCCTTCATGGTCCTCCAGAAGCAATACACCATCCTCTGTAATTCCTTTTGCTACGCCTGTAATTGTCTCTCTCATCGTTCGAGCGGTAATTTCTTTCCCGATGCTCACAGCGTAACTTTCCCAAAGAATTTTAATGACAGAGAAACCATTTTGTAAATACTCTTCATATAATTTTTCTAGTTGTAAAAAGATTTGTTGCATCAGCTCTGCACGAACAATTGGCTCACCGGATTCAATCGCTAAAGAAGTAGCAATATGCTGAATTTCCTCATCAAAATGCTCTTGCTTTTGATTTGCATTAATACCAATACCCATAATGACAGCATTAATTTTATCAGGATCAGCCTGCATTTCTGTTAATATACCTACAGCCTTTTTACCTTGAATTAAAATATCATTCGGCCATTTTATTCCTACGTTTACACCCGTGCACTTTTCAATTGCTTGTGCAACGCTAACAGCCGCTAATAAAGTAAGTTGTGGTGCATGATGAACCGGGATTGATGGACGTAAAATAATACTCATCCAAATTCCTGTTCCTTTTGGTGAATGCCATTTCCTACTTAAACGACCTCTGCCGGCTGTTTGTTCTTCTGCAACAACAATCGTTCCTTCTTCTGCACCTTCATAAGCAAGTTTTGCTGCAATATGCTGCGTAGATTCAACAGACTCTTCAAAATATACCGTTCTACCAATATGTTTCGTTTGTAACCCTAACTGAATTTCATTAGCAGTCACTTTGTCTGGCTTACTCGCAATTCGATAACCTAATCGACGCACAGCTTCAAGTTCATATCCCTCATTCCGAAGGTCCTCCATATGTTTCCACACAGCGGTTCTTGAACAACCAAGTTTATCACTAATCGTTTGGCCAGATACAAACGCGCCATCCGCTTCTGAAAAAACTTGCAATAACTGCTTTCTTATAGTAGATTGCATTCTTGCAGCCACTCCCTTATACACTCTTTCTCATTAACTACGTTTCCTTGTACAATTGCTTCCTCAATTTTTTGAATCATTTCAGCAACCCACGGACCTGGCTTTTTATTTGCCCAGTTTAATAAATCATTCCCAGTCACATTCATTTCTTGTCGATTCTTGATTGGCAATGCTTCAAACAACGTTTGTACTCGTTTCACAGATGTATTATCATAGCTTTCAATCATCGCTTCATATACTCTTTCTGCCATTTCAGCGATATGAATTCCCGTTTTATAAAGAAAGACTGTATCCCAATCCTTCTCCTTTCTCGTACGGAGTGTTAATAAAACTGCGACGATATCTTTTATTTTTTTATTTGAAAACTTCCATTGACGTAAAAAGACAGATGGATGCTCTTCCCCAATACAATATAAGAAGAATGCCCATGCCTCAATGTCCGTTTCAAAAGAATCCCAGTTATACTGCGTAGCTTTTAATAATCTCTCATCTGACATTTGTAAATATGGCAGATGAGAAAATAGCTTCGTTTCTACTAATTCTTGCAAGCCCTTCACGCAATATGTACCAGTTAACAGTTTCTCAAACTCCACTGTAATTCGCTCAATTGCAATATGTTCTAGCAAATGTCCATATGTTTCTATTGCTTGTTTCGTTTTCATTTCTAAAGAAAAACCTAACGTACTTACGAAACGAATACCACGCATCATTCGCAGGGCGTCTTCTTGAAAACGATCCGCAGCATTGCCAACCGTCACAATTTCTCTCTTTTGAATCGCTTGCTGTCCAGCAAATAAATCAACCATTTTGCCTTCTTCTGTCATCGCAATTGCATTCATTGTGAAATCACGACGTTTTAAATCCTCTTCTAATGAACGAACAAATTGAACACTACTAGGTCTTCGAAAATCTTCATATTCGCTCTCTGTTCGAAAAGTGGTTACCTCATAAGGTTCACCATTTTCTACCACAATTACAGTTCCATGCTCAAGACCAACAGGAACATGTCTTGGAAATATAGCCATCACTTCTTCTGGTAAAGCAGATGTCGCAATATCAATATCTCCAATCGGCCTATCGATAATAAGATCTCGTACGCTTCCACCGACAAAGTAGGCCTCATGTCCTTGTTGCTTTAAAGTCTCAATAATAGAACTAGCTTTTTTAAATCTTTCCATTTTTGTCATCCCTTAGTACATCATAGTAAATCGTTTCATATTGTGAGACGATTTTTTCAGAGCGGAACTGCTCGTAAACACTTTCTCTTGCTCGCTCTCCCAAATTACGGTGAAGTTCTTCATCCTTTAATAGCTGAATGGCTTGATTTGCCACTCCTGTTGGATCGCCAACTTCACATAAATATCCTGTTTCACCATGTTGAATGACTTCTGGAATACCTCCAACCCTTGTTCCGATACAAGGTACACCACACGCCATCGCTTCTAATAAAACAAGACCAAAACTCTCCTTCTCTGAAAGAAGCAACATTAAATCACTCATCGCAAGTAGCTCTGCAACATTATCTTGCTTCCCTAAGAATAAGACGCGATCTTCAATATGTAAATTTTTTACTATCTGTAAAATCGTGCAAAATTCTGGTCCATCTCCAACAAGAAGCAACTTCGCATCTACTTCTGTAACAATTTTAGCAAATGCCTGAACAACATCTTGCACACGTTTCACTTTACGGAAATTTGAAATGTGAATCAGTATCTTTTCACTCTCACTTATACCGTATTCTTTCTTTAATTGAGACATATCACGCTTGAAATATACACGCTCGTCTATAAAGTTATATACCGTTTGAATGTTTTTATTTGGTTTTACAAGCTCATGCGTTTCGTTAATCAATGAATGCGAGACAGCCGTCACAACATCAGATTGCTCAATACCAAAACGAATTAAATTATTTAACGAAGGGTCAGAACCTAACACAGTAATATCTGTTCCATGCAAGGTTGTAACAATTTTAATACGCTCTCCAATCATTTGTTTTGCTAAATAAGCACAAATGGCATGTGGTATTGCGTAATGCACATGTAAAATATCTAGGTTCTCTCTTTGTGCAACCTCTGCCATTTTACTCGCTAACGCTAAATCGTATGGTGGATATTGAAATACAGAGTATTGATTTACCGTCACTTCATGAAAATAAATATTTGGATACACTTTATTTAACCGGAATGGTAAACCCGATGTAATAAAATGAATTTCATGCCCGCGTTCCGCTAATTGCTTTCCTAATTCTGTTCCAACAACTCCAGAACCACCTACAGAAGGATAACATGTAATACCTATTTTTAATTTCATTTACATCCCCCCTATTAAATCAGCATGTAATAAAACCGGTTTCTTACTCATAAATCCCTCGGCATATAAGACTCCAACTTCTTTTCCAAACATTTTCTCTCGAGCGACCACAGTTTCAACGTAACCTTCTGTTAACGGCGTTTTCACACCATCACTCCCTGTTGAAAACTGACTTTCATACGCTTCTAATGCTGCCACTTTTATAGAAAGGTACTCACTTATATCTATACAAAAATTCGGTTTATGAAAACCATTAATCATATAATAATAAAAAGACTCCACGCGATGTGGCGAAACCTCTGGCATATATTTACGAATTCCCGCTGAAAAAATAGCTTCTTCCACAAGTTTTGCACAATTTGCATGATCTGGATGACGATCTTCATAATACGGCGCGAAAACTAGTTTCGGTTTATATGTACGAATCACCTTTACAATTTCACGTATATACTCTTCTTTCATATACAAACCACGGTCTGGCATCGCTAAATTCAGTCTCGTTTTTACTCCCATTATACGAGCTGCCGCCTTTGCTTCTTCTTTTCTCAATTCTATCGTTCCATTAGAAGAAAGGTCAGCTTCTGTTAAATCACAAATACCTACTTCATACCCTTGCTTCGTATATTTAGCAATGGTACCAGCCATGCCGATTTCGACATCATCGGCATGAGCACCAAACGCTAATATATGTAATCCACTCATAATTGTTCCCCTCATTTTCTAAACTTGCGGTAATCTAAATCTCCTCGCTCTAATGCGTGCATTAACATTTCAGCACTTGCCATATTCGTTGCAAGTGGAATCGCATATACATCACATAAACGAAGCAATGCATTTACATCTGGTTCATGCGGCTGAGCAGTTAGTGGATCTCGGAAAAAAATCACCATATCCATATCGTTTTTTGCAATCATGGCACCAATTTCTTGATCGCCACCAAGAGGACCCGACTGAAATCTTGTTACAACTAAACCAGTTGCCTCCATAATACGAAGTCCTGTCGTCCCTGTTGCAAATAATTCATGTTGTTCAAAAATTGGTTTATATGCGTATGCAAACGAAACCATGTCATCTTTCTTTTTGTCATGTGCGATTAAGGCAATTTTCATCCGTTGTCTCCCCTTTAGTCGATAATATTTTCTAAACCGTACACAAGATGATCTAGATTCATTACTGTATCAATTGATAGTTTTACACCCGACATAAATGATGCACGATTGAATGAATCATGACGAACCGTTAACATTTGTCCATCTCCACCAAACATTACTTCTTGGTGTGCAATAAGTCCTGGTAAACGTACACTATGAATGTGAATGCCGTCTACATTTGCACCACGAGCACCTTCTAGTTGTTCTACTTCATTCGGATGACCTTGCTGCTTTGATTCACGATTTTGACGAATTAATTCTACTGTTTTTACTGCTGTACCAGATGGTGCATCTAACTTTTGATCATGATGCAATTCAATTACTTCAACATCTTGGAAATACTTCGCTGCCATTTGTGAGAATTTCATCATAAGAACTGCACCAATTGCAAAGTTTGGAGCGATAATTGTTCCTACTGCTTTTTCTTTCGCATTCTCTCTTAATTGCTTTAGTTCTTCTTCTGTAAATCCAGTTGTACCAATAACAGAACGAAGTCCACGCTCAACTGCTAGTGTAACGTGTTGTTTCCCAACTTCTGGCGTTGTTAAATCTAACAACACATCTGCTTCTACTTCCTCTAAACAAGTATGTAAATCTGCGTAAATTGGCGCTTGTAACGCTGGCATGCCCGGTAAATCAGAAATTTTCTCTCCACCATGCTTATAATCCACTGCTGCTACCAAATTAAAATGTTCCGTTCTTTCCATAAGAAGGACTGCTTCATGTCCCATACGTCCTCTTGGTCCAGCGATAATTACTTTAATTTCTTTCATTATTCTTTCTCTCCCTCATCAATACGTGTCCAGCGATCTTTATCACGTGTATTAAATTTATTCATTACAATGTTATGTGCCGTTTCTAAATCAATATTTAAACTATTTGCCATACAAATCATAACAAATAATACATCTCCAAGCTCTTCTTCCAGACTACGTTCTTTTTCAGTTGTTTTCTTCGGTTTCTCACCATAATAATGATTTACCTCTCTTGCAAGCTCCCCCATTTCTTCCGTTAAACGAGCCATCATTGCAAGTGGACTGAAATAACCTTCTTTAAACTGACCAATATATGCATCTACTTCTTTCTGCATATCCTTCATCGTTTTTGCTTCCATACAATTCACCTCTAATCCTTCCTCTTTCATGTTAGCCAATTCATCGCGATTTGACAAATATTATTCCCCGCCAAACACCTATTTGCGACCCTTTTTTGGATAGACTATAATAAAGTGAAACTTTCTTTTGCGTTTTTTGCAAAAGATCAGCCAGAACCAATCGGGTTCCTACGGCTGGTTTGTCCTTCTTCAGAGCTTTATCTCCTACCAGCCGTTGGAACGAGGTAAATAGAAACTTCTTTTGCGTTTTTTTACAGCCTTCTCTATTTTTACTAACAACTAGAAATTACTTATCATTATGTTTTACCGTATCAGCGGAGCAATGCAATTTACATAATTAGGAGGATTTCTATATGACATCAAATTTGAAGATTCGAAATATCATTTTCATTTTAATCGGTTCCGCTATTTTTTCTTTCGGTATTGTGAATATCAATATTGAAAATCACCTTGCAGAAGGTGGATTTACCGGTATTACACTATTATTGTATTTTCTATTTAAGTTTGATCCTTCTTATTCAAACTTAATTTTAAATATCCCTATATTTTTTATTGGTTGGAAGTTACTTGGAAGAACGACATTTATCTATACACTAATCGGCACCTTCAGCGTATCTTTATTTCTATGGATTTTTCAACGTTACGAAGTTCTTAACTTACATTTAAACTTACAAAATGATATGACACTCGCGGCTTTATTCGCCGGGGCATTTATCGGTGTCGGTCTTGGCATAATATTTAAATATGGCGGGACTACTGGCGGTGTAGATATTATCGCAAGACTCGCTCATAAATATGTTGGCTGGAGTATGGGGAAAACGATGTTTATGTTTGATGCTATCGTCATTATCGTCTCTATTCTTACCTATTTATCATACCGCGAGGGCATGTATACGTTAGTTGCTGTTTTTATCGGGGCGAAAGTCATTGATTTTATGCAAGAAGGAGCCTATGCGGCAAAAGGAGCAACTATTATCTCAGATAAAAACGATGAAATTGCTGCCAAAATTTTATCTGATATGGAACGCGGAGCTACTTTTTTAAAAGCTGTTGGATCGTATACGAAAGTGGAACGGAACGTATTATATTGCGTTGTTGCTAAAAATGAAATCGTGAAATTAAAAAATATTATTACTTCTGTAGATCCTCATGCCTTTGTTGCTGTAAGTGATGTACATGATGTAGTTGGTGAAGGTTTTACGTTAGATGAAAATAAAAATCCGTTACATAAATAAACGCAACTAGAAAAGCTCTCTAGCTTTTCTAGTTTTTTATTACATATTTTTTAAGTTTATCTAAATCCTCATAAATAAGCTCCAATAAACTCCGATTATAAAAAATGGAAG
Organism: Bacillus sp. MMSF_3353; assembly: GCF_030733445.1. NCBI lineage: Bacteria > Bacillati > Bacillota > Bacilli > Caryophanales > Bacillaceae > Bacillus > Bacillus sp. MMSF_3353. Next base: position 127,626 of record NZ_JASHJA010000006.1, on the reverse strand, counting down.
CAGGATGAAAGGTCGGAAAGATATGATATTCTTGCTCTGACCATGTAAACACTGCACTTTGCATATCCTTTAATTTTTGAATGGGCTGTTTTAATAATTGTCCGTGCACATCTGTTATTTTTTTATTTTTTCCTGTTAAACGTTGAAGACCGATATTTCCAAGGGTGACGATAAGCTTCGGATTTATTTTCTCTAATTCATAATCTAACAAAGGCGCATGGGCAAGTATTTCTCCTTGATTTGGTGTTCTATTATATTTTTTCTGTATGATTTCACCATTTCGTTCTTTTTTCTCTCGCCATTTATAAGGCCTACTTCGGACAGCGCTCGTAATATATACTTCTTCCCTTGTAACATGAATCCGTTCTAAAAAACCCATTAATTGTTTTCCCGCTCTCCCGCTAAACGGAATCCCATTATGAATTTCTGTTTCACCAGGCGCTTCTCCTAACAGCATAAATTTTGGATTTTCAGGACCTTGTCCACTTAAAAAGCCTTCTAACTGATAAGAAGCGCTTTGTTCTTTCACTTGTTTTACTAAACGACTTGGATATTTCACTTCCCCCACCGCCTTTCCGCATTACTTCTATTCCTTCTATTATTTCTATTTGCAATACATTATATAATTCAATCCACAAAACAAAAAAGACTATCAAAATTGATAGTCTTTAGTCGTCGCTACGCTGCATACCAGTATACATTAATACGAGACGTAATAATTCAAATACTGCTACAGCTGCAGCCGCTACATATGTTAATGCTGCCGCATTTAATACTTTACGAGCTTGGCCATATTCATCTGTTGATACGATACCTAACGCTTCAATTTGTTGCATTGCACGCTTTGATGCATCAAACTCAACAGGTAATGTCACAAGTTGGAACACAACACCTGCTGCCATTAAAATGATACCTAATAACAACAAGTTAGACATAGATGCAAAGGCACCAATCATAATAAATACCCAAGAAATATTCGATCCAAAGTTTGCAACTGGCACTAACGAATGACGAATACGCATAAAGTTATAATCTTTTGCGTCTTGAATTGCGTGTCCTACTTCGTGTGCTGCAACTGCTGTACCAGCAACTGAATGACCGTAATAGTTATCTGTTGATAATCGAACTGTTTTGGCAGTTGGATCATAATGGTCTGATAAATGACCTGGTGTTTCTTCTACAGCTACGTTGTATAATCCGTTCTCATCTAAAATTTTTCGAGCCACTTCCGCTCCTGTCATACCTGAAGTTGAATAAACTTGTGAATACTTGCTATAGGCACTACGTACTTTTGACTGTGCATACAACGGTATGATCATTATGATCGCGAAGTAAATTAAATAAAACATCATGAACCTCTGAACCTCCATTGAAGTTTTAATTATAGTACTTCTCATTCTATTTTCTTCTGACATCATTGTCAATGAATAAACCTTACAATCCGTATCTTTATTTATTGCATTATCTATTCTTAGAGTGTACATTACTTTTTCTTTTTTCTCTCTCTCCTTTATACTTTCTCCATCCAACATAAGTTAATGTGAATAAAATAAGACCTCCAGTAATTGTCATAAACCAAATGAGTGAGGGTGCAATTTCATCTTTTTTTACTGTGTGAAATATTTTTTGCAAATCCCCTTTAATGATTCCTACTTGCATTTGCCCCCCTTTCGTATTTAACATAACGTTACGAAATTCATCCAAATAAGATAAATGGGCATTTACACGCTGCACTTCATTTTCTGGCAGGGCGATCATTAAGCTTGGATAAATAATATTAAATTCATGTAAAAATGTGTTTAACGTTTGTTGAAACTGTCCCGTATCTTCTTTTTTCATCGCTTTTTCCATTTGAGAAAAGGCACCCATTACTTTTCTTTCTCTTTCCATCCAAAGCGGTTGATATTTCGACACTTGCGCATCAACAGCGAGCTGCAGGGCTAACACATTATCAATTTTAACTTGTTTACCTAAATCTGTTTCCGAGAGAGATTGTTTCGCCTTGTCGTAAGCTAAAGAAATAACTCTAACCTGATCTGGCGTTACTTCTTGCTTCTTTTCATTCCCCTTTATAACAAACTGCTCGGAGAAATGTTGTAATACTTGTACTGCTTTTCCATCTTCATTACGCTTCACTAATTGTAATGAGTCGTCTAACAACCCTGTTAGTTCACTCCACTCTTCAGCATATATACGTAACGGAAACATTATAATTAGAAATGCTATTAATCCAATTAATGTTCTCTTCATCACGGTCCCCCCTATAACTACTAGTACAAAATATGTTAATTTGGACAAGAATAGAACAGAACTGGACCGAAAAATATATTATCATTTTACAAACAAAAAAATTCTCTTTAAACAGAGAATTTTTCCTTTGAAACCCTTTTCTTTTTTACGAAATATCTATACAAACTGTAACAAATTATGCTGCCGCATAAAATAAATAATAAAATAGCACACGCAGCATGCATAAAGAATTCTTCTGGTAACATTAATATAATTGGATCCGTTTCAATATCAAACATCCAATAATCATTACTGAATAAAAGTTTATGGAATAATACAAAACTCTTTTCAAAATTAATAGCGATCGGTAACATGAGCGCGATCGGTAAGATAATTGTTAAAATTGATCCGTGCAGTAAAAACTTTTCATTTTTCTTTTTTAATAAATAAATCCCGCCTATTATTGCAATCATAATTGTCGCATACATCACATATTGAATTTTCACTAAAATATTTTTAACATCTACAAAATGAATACGGCCATTTGTGGACATATCTAATGTTGGAAACTGTAATGCTCCGTCATAAAACGGAGATAAATATGTGATAAGCACATCATAATTTCTTTTAATATCATCCTTCGTCATATCCGCTAAGTCTGGAATGTTTAAAAAATCAATTTCAAAATAATATAGCCATTTTCCGTACACCACCACCGTTGTTGCGAGTGCAAATATAGAAAATGCTATGCTATATGAAACAACTATCGTAATCAATCGATCCAATATTTTTGTACGACTCTTATTCTTCTTCATTTTCTCCCCCTAAATGTTCATAAAGAAAACTGTTTTCGGTTCTCACGTAAGCAATAATAATATGTAACACAAAGCACTGCGATACTTAGCCAGAACGTAAAATAACCAATTTCTCCTACAAACAAATGCATAATTCCATATCTCGGCATTTGCCAAAATAAATAATCAATTGCATCATTATGTAATGTCCATATAGCTGCTACCGCAAAATGCCATTTTTTTATACGGTAAAACGGCGCATATAGCACTGCTTGTACTGCCATCGCAAAATGCGAAAGCATTAACATATACCCCATAAGACCAATAGGACCAATAGGACCTTTTACATAGATCATAATTGCATTTACAACAACAGCCCATATACCATATTTCATTAAAGTAACAATCGCTAGCGCCTCTATTAATCCCCAATTTCTCTTTCTTAAAAAAGCAATTAAAACAAAGACAAAAAAGAGACTTGCCATCGGGCTATCGGGTACAAACGGCCAAAATATAGGTGAGGTTTCTTTTAATTGATTTCCATACCATATAAATCCGTATATTGTACCTAATATGTTAACAACTAATAAAAATAATAATATAGAGCGTTGTCTTAACATTGCATACAAATAAACCAAGCTGTATGTCCAACACCTTTCAAACAAAGTCATTCTTTCCTCAAACTCTACTCTATTATATAGTAAACTTTCTTTCATCAAAATAAAAAGCTGACTACAAATTTTTGTAGTCAGCTTTTTATTATTTTTTATTATACTTTGCAACGAATTCCGAAAGTTTCTTCAGTTCCTCATCTGTACCTTTAAATACCCCTTTAGGCATTGAACCTTTTCCATCTTTCGCAATTTTAGCAATTTCTTCTGGCTTTAAAGTTAAGTTTTGCAGTGCAGGCGCTGCTGCCCCGCCCTGTAAATTGTCACCGTGACACGTTAAACAAGTATTTTTTTGCATTAATTTATAGCCGTCATCATTTTTATCAACTGGTGCTGTTTTTACAATTGCTCCTTGTTTTTTTGCAGCTTCCCAGTCGTGGTGTGCTACAGATTCCCAAGTTAAAAAGATAATCGATGCAATTGCTAAAAGCATAAATCCAGTTGCTACAGGACGCTTCAATGGGCGTCTTTCTGGGCCTCGGTCAAGAAATGGAGCTAACAATAATGCGCCAAACGCAATCCCTGGCATAATAAACGCTCCAATTACAGTAAATGAACCAGAAGCATAAGAATACTTTAATAACTGATACAAGAATAAGAAATACCAATCTGGAAGTGGTATATATCCGGCATCAGTTGGATCTGCCATTCTCTCAAGTGGTGACGGATGCGCCACTGTTAAACATAAATAACCGATTAAAAAAACTGCACCAACCATCCATTCTTTTAACAAGAAGTTCGGCCAAAACGCTTCTGTTTTTCCTGGGTATTCAGAATAGTCTTTTGGAATATTTGGTTTCCGAGCTACTGGTACCCGAGAATCTCCTACAAACTTCATCCCTTTGCCTCGATGCATAATCTCCCTCCTTTAGTTCTTTCCCCTTTAATTTAGCAATCTCTTATAGCGGACCGGAAATACCTTGTTTGCGAATCATGATGAAGTGGAAGGCCATTAAACCTAGAAGTGCTGCTGGTAAGAAGAAGACGTGAATAGCAAAGAAGCGAGTTAATGTTTGAGCGCCAACAATTTCGGAATGACCAGCGAGTAATGTTTTAATATAAGGACCAATGAGCGGCGTTTGCTCTGCAATTTGAATCCCTACTTTCGTAGCAAATAATGCTTTCATATCCCACGGTAATAAATATCCGGTAAAACCAAGACCTAACATAACAAAGAAAATAAGAACACCAACAATCCAGTTTAACTCACGAGGCTTTTTATACGCACCCTGGAAGAAAACTCTAAGTGTATGTAAAAACATCATTACAATGACGAGACTAGCGCCCCAGTGGTGCATACCACGAACAATTTGCCCATATGCAACTTCATTTTGTAAATAATAAACCGATTCCCAAGCATTTTTAATATCAGGCACATAATACATCGTCAAAAACATTCCTGATAAAATTTGAATTACAGTAACGAAAAAGGTAAGTCCTCCAAAGCAATAAACGAATGCAGAAAAGTGATGTGCCGGGTTTACATGTTCAGGTACTTCATGATCAGCGATATCACGCCATATTGGTGTAATATCTAACCTTTCATCTACCCAATCATAAATTTTATTTAGCATCTACTTTGCACCCCCTTTTGGCTTCGCTTTGCCTAAATACAGCGTTCCATCTTTTACTTTGGACTCGTATACATCAAGCGGAGCAAGGGGCGGCGTGCCTTTAATGTTCATCCCGTCTTTTGTGTAACGGCCCCCGTGACATGGACAAAAGAATTGATTCGGATGTGCTTTGTCCGAATTCCAGTTAACTGTACATCCTAAATGTTTACATACCGGAGAGAACGCAACAATGTCTCCGCTTTCATCTTTATGAACCCAAGCTGATTTTGGCTCTTCGGACTTGTACCAACCATCAACCTGCTTCACCTTAAAGTCGAAACGTTTCGGCTCTGTTGTAATATCCTTTACTTGTGCAACAGCAACCATATCCGTTCCCGCTTCTTTTCTTAACACCGGATCAAGCGCAAATCGCGTCATCGGCATTAAAATACCCGCTGCCATAAAGCCTCCTACCCCTGTAAGGGTGTAATTTAAAAACTGTCTTCTTGATACACGATGTTCTTTCTCGCTCACGAAAATTTCCCCCCTCTATCAGAAATTGTCCCCTCGTGATAAATTATATAAAAAATAAAAACTAGGACACTATCATGATATAATACGCTTAGGTACAGGTCAATATCATACTACTCATAATAATAAGAACTTTCTGTTTATTACTACTTTCCCCATTTTTCTTCTAACATCACCATTATATTTTTTATATGTGCATGAATAACTTCTCTTTTCGCTTGATCACTAAATTGTTCTAACGCTAATGAAGGAAACCAAAATAAATCTCCTTGTAACTCTTGCATATCTTCTTTCCATGAAAAATCACTTGTAACATAAGCAATATGCTTAAAACCTTGCTTTTGCAAATGATTTGTCCATTCTTGCAAACGACCTTTTTCATTTTTTTGACTTTCTACTAAATACGTAAATGCAGGTAGTAAAAGTACTCTTCCTTTATATTCTCTTTCCAACTCCATACTCAACAATTCGATAAATTCACCTTGTTCTACTACCATTTTCATTTTTTTTGCTGCCGAAATTGATAAAAGTGGTATAACACCAGTATCTACATAATCTCTTGCTTGCTCAAACTGCTCCACATCTTTTACACTCCATTTCAAATGTCTTCCCTCCCTTCATTTTCAAATGACAGAACTTTCACTTTATATATATTAAACCATACTAAAAGAGGTAAAAAAAGAAAAACTACCTATATTAAGGTAGTTTTTCTTAAAAAAGTCTGAAATTTGTAAAATTTTATGAATCCAAATGAATTCTATAACATCTTTAACTCAGCTGTTAACTTATGAAACGCTTCCTTATCTTGCTTATCCAGCGCTTCATCAATTTGTTTCAAAAGACGTTCTCTTCTAAAAGAAAATACACTTTCTTCTAAAAATCTTTCTGCAAGTAAACGATCTTTTTCATTTACTTCAATATGCTTTGGTAAATACGGGTTTTCTTCTAATACAGCTACATAATTGGCATTTTGAAACGATGATTTAAAATTGAGTTGAATATAAATATCTTCATCTCGATTTAAACGAATATCATGAAACGATTTTTCAGCATCTGTTGTCATAACATTTTGTTTAAAAAAGTGAAATGGTGTGTCTTTCACACAATTCGCGGACATCACTAAACCACGCGGACAATATTTTGCATGCTCTACGAAGTGGACTTTATGCATCAATTGGTCATGACTCATTAAATAATTCAAAATCCATACACATTCACGCTGTTTCAGTTGGTAATTATTCAAAAACCATTTTACAAAATCCTTCTTCTCGTTTACAGAAACAGGGGTATTCATAGCAATTAAGTCCCTCCTCTGTCTTTCTCTTTTCTTTTTAGATTCAAGAAGCGGTATTCAGTTTCCTTCCAACTTATGAAAAATCCTCTAAATTATATAACAATTCTTCAATATGAATTTGTGTCGGGTCTAGTTGTATTAACTGAGTAAATACTTCTTTCGCCTCTTTTCGCATACCTTCTTCCAATAAGAAATAACCGTACTCTTCCAAGAAGTCTGGATGATTCTTAAAAGAAGTATATGCACTTTCATAGTGTTTTAATGCATCCGAATACATTTCTAATTGTTTTTTTGCAAACGCAAGATCCCAAAGTAGTTGTGTATCTGGTTCTCCGCTGTCAATCGCACGCTCTACAACTGCAATTAACTCTTCATATTTTTCTTGTTCTTTTAAGATATACGCATATTTTAATATCGCACCTAAATGTCCTGGATCTAACTCAAGCGCTTTTTGAAGCACTTCCTCTGCTTCCGCTATTCTTCCTAATTTCGCCGCAATGTTCGCTAATTCTACATAAAATGGTACAGAAAGCTCATCTACTTTAATTCCTTCTTGAAGTGTTTCATAGCTTTCTTGAAGCATTCCTTCTTTTTCATAGCTTTTCGCCAAATACATGTACAGCGATGCATACTCCGGATCTAATTCTTTTAGTTCTTGCCAAGCACCAATTGCTCTTTGATATTCTTCACCTTGGTATAATGTGAAGGCATATCCAAATAATGAGTGGATATCTTTTTGTTCCTCTAAACCTGCTTCATAGTAAGAGATCGCTTCTTCCCAATTTCCAATCGCACTTAACGTTTCTGCGAGGCGAAGTGCAATGACAACACCACCCATGACTTTATGTTCTGCTAATAGCGACTCATAATGAGTGATTGCCTTTTGTTCTTCACCTTTACTACTATATAACTCTGCTAATCCAAACGTAATAACAGGTTCGTCAGGCATCATTTCTTTCGCCTTTAATAGTTTTTGTTCTGCTACATCATCGAAACCTTGCATTTGGAATAAATCTGCAACAAGTAATAACGATTGAACATATAAGTCATCATTTTCTGGAATATCATGAAGCACTTCAATCGCTTCATCTTCTTTGTCTAGATCAATATATAATTCTGCTAAAAATACAGTGAATTCACTTTCTTCCGGATACAATAAACGCAAGTCTTCTGTAATAGCTAACGCTTCATCCGTAAATCCAAGTGTATGATAATAGCGAGCGATATCATACTTCTCTTCATCATTCGCAATTTTTAATTGTTCTTTTAATAATTGTAATCCTTTTTCCGCTTCACCATTTTCAATATATGAAACAGCTTGTTCAAACTTTTGCATAAACGTCTCCTTTAATTCTAACAAATATTATTTTCTATTCATTTACCCCGATTGGTGCGGGCTAATAATCAGTGAGGGGATGAGCATCCCCTCACTGATTAAAGTTTCACTTTATCATAAGCAACTAGGTGTACGAACGCAACCTTTAGAATGAGCATACTTCATCTTGTACTTTCACTGACAACGATTCAAACATGACACCGATACCGCATTACTACTTTCTATTGTACCGTTTTCTTTCATTACCGTGCAAATAAACTTCCCTTATTAATTATTAACACGCACGGATCAAGCTTTACAGGCCTTCATTTAAATAAAAAAGACTCCTATATTAGGAGCCTTCACAAACTCTTAAGAGTATGTTTCTTCTTTCTTTACTTGCTCGTTTACAAGCTCTTTCAATAATTCTATAATTTCATCATTTTCTTCTTTCAAACCGACAGTAATACGAATACCATCATGTATACCAAATGCAGCACCAGAACGAACAATATATCCTTTCTTCATTAATCGTTCGAAAGCCTCATTACCAGGAATACCGAGTTTTAAGAAAATGAAATTTGTTTGAGATGGATAATAGAATACGTTATATTCCTTACAAAATGCGTAATATTGATTTAATCCTTCTTCATTTTTTTTCACACATTCTTGTAAAAATACTTGATCTTCTAATGCAGCGAGTGCTACAGCCTGCGCTACAGTCGATGTATTAAATGGTAACCTTGCTACTTCTAGCTGCCCGATTAAATTCGCATTACCAACCGCATATCCGATACGGAAAGCAGCTAAACCATATGCTTTTGAAAACGTGCGTAAAACCATAAGATTTTCATACTGTTCAAGAAGTGGTAATGTTTGCGGATAGTCTTCTGCCCCCGCATATTCATAATATGCTTCGTCCATAATAACGAGCGCTGACTTAGGAACTGATTCTAAAAATGAAAGTAAATTTTGTTTCTCTACATATGTACCTGTCGGATTATTCGGGTTACAAATCCATACAATCTTCGTTTTATCATCTACTTGCTGTAACATCGCATCTAAATCGTGAATGCCATCTTTAAGTGGTACTTCACGAACTTCTGCTTCTTCAATAACAGCATGGTGATGGTATTGCGAGAATGTTGGATTCGCCATTACAACATTTGTTCCTTCATGTAGTAATGCACGACTAATCATTTGAATGACTTCATCTAATCCACTACCAAATAACAGTTGTTCTGCTTTGACACCTAACTGCTCTGCTACTTTTGTCCGAAGTTCAAATGCATATCCATCTGGATAAAGAGCGTATTGACTCGCTAAAGAAGTTAATGCTTCTGTTACGCGTGCTGAGCAACCGAATGGATTTTCGTTCGATGCTAATTTCACAATTTTTGATAATCCATATTCCCTTTTTACTTCTTCAATATTTTTCCCAGGTACATATGCTCTCAAAGTTAACAATTGCTCTTTCACTCTCATTTTTCTTCCCCCAGTCGTTTTATTCAATTCAATTACAATAAGGTTGTAATTTCTCACTGTAATCGTTTATCTTAACCGTCACTATTACGAGGATACCTTTAAACAAGCACTTCTTAGCTCTTAAACCATATCCTTTTGAAATGCCTCTAACGCAATATGAACAGTCTCATCTGGAATAGATACGACATTCACTACCCCATATTCCTGCATTAACACCATATGAATTGCTCCAGCGTTCGCTTTCTTATCTTGTTTCATCAATTGAACGAGACGCTCTACACTCAAATCACTTGGCATTTTTGGATATCCGTACTTTAAGAACCACTGCTTCATCTCTTCATAAGAAAGATTAACCTTGTACACTTGCTCACTTAAAAACAAGGCAAATAACATTCCAACCGCTACTCCGTCACCGTGAGTAATATTTCCATATCCTAGTTCTTTTTCAAGAGCATGGCCTAACGTATGTCCAAAGTTCAAATGAGCACGTACACCTTTTTCTGTTTCATCTTGCGATACAATGTTTGCCTTTACAGGAATTGCCTTCGTTAATATATGGATTAACTTCTCATCACGAAGATCCGCTAATGTTTGCACTTCTTCTTTTAACCAATGATACAGCTTTACATCACCAATAAGAGCATGTTTTATCACTTCTGCATAACCTGAACGCCACTCTTTTTCAGGAAGTGACTGTAAAAACGGCGTATGATATACAACTACTTCCGGTTGATGGAATGCACCGATCATATTTTTACCTAACGGATGATTGATCGCTACTTTCCCACCCACTGCGCTATCGTGAGCTAATAAAGTCGTTGGAACTTGAACGAAGCGAATTCCACGCATAAACGATGCAGCAACAAAACCAGCTAAATCTCCAATCATCCCGCCTCCAAGTGCAATAATTAAAGAATTTCTATCTAATTTATTTTCAAGAGCTGACGTATGAGCCGCATAGAAATTTTCAAAAGACTTCTCTTTTTCGCCACTCGGTACGACAAATGAAAATACTTTTTGCTTTATTTGCAACGCGTCTACAACTGTCTGTAAATGTAAAGACGCAACAGCTTCATCTGAAATGATCATGATGTTTGACACAGATGGCTGCATGTTTTGAACAATCGTTGTCAACTTTGACAACGATTGTTTTCCTACATGTACATCATATTCTTTTGATTTCGTTTGAATATGTATGTTTCCCATTAAAATCCCCTCGCATATTCATTATGTTTCTCAATATTTTCACGAATAAGGTCCATACGATCTAATCCGAATTGTTCTATTAAAGCTGTCGCTAATTCCCAAGCCACAACCGCTTCTGCAACGACACTAGCTGCTGGAACAGCACAACTATCTGAACGTTCAATACTTGCTGTAAAAGGCTCTTTCGTATCAATATCTATACTTTGAAGAGGTTTATATAGTGTAGGGATCGGTTTCATCACACCGCGCACAACAATTGGCATTCCAGTCGTCATACCGCCTTCTAATCCACCTGCATTATTTGTTCTTCGTGTATATCCATGTTCCTCATTCCACAGAATTTCATCATGAACTTCACTTCCCGGTCTATGCGCTGCTTCAAAACCAATTCCAATCTCGACGCCTTTAAAAGCATTAATGCTCATAATTGCAGCTGCTAATTTTGCATCCAGTTTTCGATCATAATGCACATAGCTACCGACCCCAATTGGCATTCCTTCCACAATCACTTCAACGATTCCACCTATTGAATCACCATTTGCTTTCGCATCATCAATTGCTTTCATCATTTGGTTACCTGCTGCTTCATCTAAGCAACGTACAGGTGATGCTTCTGTAATACTTTTTAATTCTTCAATTGAACTATAGGTAAATTCCTGAGCCTGTACACCGCCAATTTCAATTACATGGCCCGCCACTGTAATACCAAGTTCTGCTAACACTTTTTTAGCAACCGCACCAGCAGCAACACGCACTGTCGTTTCGCGTGCTGAAGAACGCTCCAGTACATTTCTCATATCTCTATGACCATATTTAATCGCACCATTTAAATCAGCATGCCCAGGTCTTGGTTTTGTTACTTTCCTTTTCATTTCTTTTTCTTCTTGTTCCGTTAAAGGCTCTGCGCCCATAATTTTTGTCCAATGTGCAAAATCACGATTTTCAACAACAAGTGCAATTGGAGAACCTAATGTCTCTCCATGTCTAACACCACTTACAATTTGCACTTGATCTGTTTCAATTTGCATGCGTCTACCACGCCCATGCCCCTTTTGCCTTCTAGCTAACTCTTCATTTATATCATCCGCTACTAAAGGCAGTCCTGCCGGAACACCTTCTATAATCGTTGTAAGTTGTGGACCATGAGATTCACCAGCTGTAATATATCGCATACGTTATTCCTCTTTTCGTATATGTATTTATCCCGCTATATTAAGCAATGATATTATCTTTCCTTACTCTAAAAATATGAAAGAAATTATATATTTGATCAGCCATTCGCTTATTCTCCGATAGGCCTTTTACTTTACATATCAATATATCATAACAGCTCTAACTTCGTAACTAATTGAAACAAAAAAAGTGCAAGAAGAATACCCCTATTCTCCTTGCACTTTCTACTATTATCACAGTGATTAAAGCGTTTACAAATTATTTCAAAATAATTAGTAAATCCATTCATTCATTAATTTTGAGTAGTCAACTAATTCTTCTTCCTTAAAGAAAATAGCAATCTCGCGCTCTGCACTTTCTAACGAATCAGAACCATGGATAATGTTTTTCGCAACAGTTACACCGAAATCTCCACGAATTGTTCCAGGAGCTGCTTCATGTGGTCTTGTTTTACCCATCATGTTACGAGCTGTATCTACTACGCCTTCACCTTGCCATACCATTGCGAATACAGGTCCAGATGTAATAAAGTCTACTAATTCACCAAAGAAAGGTTTCTCTGTGTGCTCAGCATAGTGTTGTCCAGCAATTTCCGGAGTGACTTGCATTAATTTTGCACCAACTAATTGAAAGCCTTTTTTCTCAAAACGAGCTACGATTTCCCCAATGAAGGCACGTTGTACACCGTCTGGTTTTACCATTAGAAATGTTTTTTCCATAAAAAATCTCTCCACTTCTGAATTATGTATGTAATTGTATATCCCCACACACATATTAACACCCTTATCACAATTGCGCAATAGTTTTGAAATAGAGAGATTATTTTATTTTTTAGAAAAAACACTAAAATTTTCGTTTCCCAATATACTTTGCTACATTTTGTAATGCATACTTCGCTTGTCCACGCGGAAGTGGTTTTATGATTTCTAATGCTTTATGTAAATAACGTTCACTAAACGCAAATGCTTGATCAATAGCGTCACTATTTTTTACAGCCTCAATAATTCCTTTCATTTCGTCCGCTGTTGTATTTTCATGTACAGATGTGATTTTCTTACGAAGCACGGGATCTTCCATAGCGTATAGGGCAGGAAGCGTAATATTCCCTTGTAACAAATCACCACCAGCAGGTTTTCCAAGCTTCTCTTCTGTGGAAACGAAGTCTAAAATATCATCAATAATTTGATACGACATTCCTACAAAATACCCATACCAAAATAGTCGATTTACCGTATCACGATTAGCGCCAGCAGCAATTGCTCCTAGTTGACAACTCGCAGCAATTAATAAGGCTGTTTTTCGCTTTATTCTTCTTAAATACGTTCGTAAATTTTGGTCATAATTGTACTTATCTTTAATTTGTTCAATTTCACCTTTACACACTTCTAAAATGGTATGCGATAGCGCCTGATGCGCCTCTGGAATTTCGATATTTGTTATACATTCAAGAGACTTAGCGAACAAATAGTCCCCTGTATACATTGCAATACGATCTCCCCATTTCGCATTCACAGTTGCACTACCACGTCGTAAAAATGCAGCATCAATAACATCATCGTGAACAAGAGAAGCCATATGAATAAGTTCTAACGCAACAGCTACATGTTTAATTGCATCTAACTTATAATCTCCAAATTTTCCCGCAAGCAACACAAATACAGGACGAATTCGCTTCCCACCAGCTTCAATAAGTTGTAATGCCGCCTCTTCTACCAATGGCTGTTCAGAAGCAACTGTCTTTTTTAATTCTTTTTCTATCACATTAATATCCGATCGTAAAAAAGAGTACATAAGTTGTAACTTCATATTGTTCACCTTAACCTAAAACTTCTTTTTTCTTTTTTCTTTTTTCTATTTTGATTCTGGTTTCATACCTAAGTGCATCGCTGCTACCCCAAAAGTAAACGGCTTCACTTGTACACGTTCAAGTCCAGCTTTTTCGAACATATTAGCCAATTCTTTCATACCTGGGAATGTACTAGCAGATTCTTGCAGCCATGAATATTCTTTAAAACTTTTCGCAAATAACTTTCCAAATAACGGCATGATATATTTAAAGTATAAAATATACCCTTGTCGAAAACCAATCATTGTTGGTTGAGATGTTTCTAAACAAATCACTTTTCCACCTGGTTTTACTACACGCGTCATTTCTTTTAATACGTGCATATAATCCGGTACGTTACGTAAACCAAATCCAATCGTTACATAATCAAAGGTGTTATCTTCAAATGGAAGTTCCATTGCATTCCCGTGTAAAAGTTCTACTTGTTTTAATTGTAACGCCTCTACCTTTTGCTTACCGACAGATAACATATTTTCACTGAAGTCTAAACCAACAACCTCGCCCTGTTCACCTACCGCTCCAGCTAGCGCAATTGTCCAGTCCGCTGTCCCGCAGCATACATCAAGAGCTTTGCTACCTGGTTTTACATCCATAATGCGCATCGTCTCTTTACGCCACGCTTTATGTCTTTGAAAACTAATGACAGAATTCATCACATCGTATTTATCAGAGATTTTCTCAAATACATCATGTACTCTTTCTTCTTTTGATTGTTGCATGCTCGTACCTTCTTCCAATGTAAAATTGCTTATGTCTTCGATTTATCTCTTAACACAGAGTTTATTTCGCTTATATCTGTGTGGTTTTCCAAATATTGATTTTCTTTCTTTCTGAGTTCCATCATCCATCCATGAATAACTGTTTCTACCTCCGCTTTATCCTTCATAATCCCTTGAACTGCTTGAAAAACAGGTGAATGTTGTTTATCAGCGTGCAGTTCATATTCTTTTTGAAGACGGTTTTTTCCTAGTACATACGTTATAAACGGCTTCCAATGCGATAAATGAAAATGATCACATGTTTTTTGCAAGAGTGCAGACTCAATCGTTACTACACTTTCCATTATGTCATCCATCGTTTCATGCGCTTTTTGATATAACATTATTTTGTGTTCATTAATTTCTTTAATTCCTTCAGCAAGCGCACGAATTAAAACAATATCACAATTCATAGACAGTAAGTAATAATATAACCCACTATAGTAATCACCAGCAAGCACTGTTAACTGGCGACGTTTATGCGATTCATTTGCTTCTTCCCCTGCTTTATTTGATACTCTTTCATGTGTATCAAGTGCAATTTGCACAAGCATAATCGTTACTACATAATGCTCAATTTGTTCTATATGTAAATTTTCACTTTTTAAAGCACCATACAACAATGCTATTTTTTCTTCATCAATAAATGGTTCTTCAATATAGTTTATAAAATAAGGATGGCGTAATTTCTCCATCAATTTCTCTCTTATACCCGCATACCCTCCGTAGATGTCACACACAAAAATCACCCTTGTTTTCTAATTCATAAAACTTATTATAACACATACATTCTATTTTCTATAACCAAAACTTGGCTACTCTTTCCAAACTTCCACCGAACTAAATAACATCTTCCATTCTTTTTAGTAGTCTTTCTATTCTCACTCTGCCTTGCTAAAACTATATCATTTATTTACATAAAAAAAAAAGAAAAGCAGTTTCCTACTTTTCTTTACTTTGTTTTAATAAAAGATAAAATTTCACTACGTGCCGCTGCATCATTTTCTAACACACCACGTACTGCTGTTGTTACAGTTTTCGCGCCCGGCTTTTTCACACCACGCATCGTCATGCACATATGTTCCGCTTCTACTACTACCATTACACCATGCGGTTCTAGTACTTCCATAATAGAGTTCGCTACTGTTGATGTAATACGTTCTTGCAGTTGTGGACGACGTGCAATTGTATCTACAGTTCGAGCTAATTTACTTAACCCTGTCACTTTTCCGCCTTGCGGAATATATGCAACGTGAGCAACTCCATAGAATGGAACTAAATGATGCTCACACATCGAATAAAACGGTATATCTTTTACTAGTACAAGCTCCTCGTGATCTTCTCCGAACACTTTATGCAAATGTTCTTTCGGATCTTCATGCATACCCGCGAACACTTCTGCGTACATTTTTGCCACACGCTTTGGTGTATCAAGTACTCCCTCACGATTTGGGTCATCTCCGATTGCCTCTAAAATAAGGCGTACTGCATGTTCAATTTGTTCTAAATTAACTTTTGCCATCCGCTAGCCCTCCCGAAAACCTAAAAGTGATACGAACACATTCTAGCATATTTATGTTTTTAAAAGCAAAAAGAAGAGTTCCCAAAAAGGAAACTCTTCTTCCCTGTTAATATGTAAGGATTATTTAACCGCATCTTTTAACGCTTTACCAGGTTTGAATGCAGGTACTTTACTTGCAGCGATTTCAATCTCCTCACCTGTTTGTGGGTTACGACCTTTACGAGCCGCACGCTCACGAACTTCGAAGTTACCGAATCCGATCAGTTGTACTTTATCACCTTGTTTTAAAGCTTCTAAGATAGAATCAAAAACAGCGTCTACTGCTTTTGTTGCGTCCTTTTTAGAAAGGGAACTTGCTTCTGCAACAGCATTGATTAAATCTGTCTTGTTCATGCCATTCACCTCCTCCCAAAGATAAGACTGTATAATGATCATAAAATGAGTCTTACTTTCATTTGTAGGCAATTTTTACAAATTCTATACTACAAAGATGTAGATAAATCATTATCAACGCCTATATTATACGATTCTCCTTTATAATTCAATATTTTTAAGGAAATTGTTACTCTTAAAATGTGAAAATCTGATGAAACTTGACAATTTACAACAATATATTAGATAATGACTGTTTATTTTGCTATTCTATACGCGAAAATCAAAAAAAATCCCTCTACGATGAGAGGGATTTTTTCTTATAATATAATCGCAATTAATCCGCCAGATCCTTCATTAATAATTCTTTCTAGCGTTTCTTTTAATTTATATCTTGCATTTTCTGGCATTAAAGATAGTTTCGCTTGAATGCCTTCTCGAACAATAGAGCTAAGTGAACGTCCGAATATATCAGAATTCCAAATTGATAATGGGTCATCTTCAAAATCCTGCATTAAATAACGAACTAATTCTTCACTTTGCTTTTCAGTACCAATAATTGGCTCAAACGTTGACTCCACATCTACTTTAATCATATGAATAGACGGAGCTACAGCTTTTAGTTTCACACCAAACCTTGAACCGTGACGAATAATTTCTGGCTCATCTAAGCTCATGTCAGCTAACGCAGGCGCTGCTACACCATATCCTGTTTGCTTTACCATACGCAGGGCATCCGCCACTTGATCGTATTCTATTTTCGCATGAGATAAATCGAGCATAAGCTTTAATAAATGATCTTTCCCTCGAATTTCTACTCCTACTACTTCTTTTAAAATTTGATCATATAATTCATCTGGTGCATATAAATCAATCTCTGCTACACCTTGCCCCATATCAATGCCAGCTAAGCTCGCTCGATCAATAAATTCATACTGACTAAACTGCCAAACGACACGGTCCACATCACGAAGACGTTTTATATCCTTCACAGTCTCTTGAACAGCTTCTTGATAACTTTGGCGCAACCAATGCCCTTCATTTAACACCATCACCCAGCTCGGAAGGTTAACATTCACTTCTAAAACCGGGAACTCAAATAAAGCCTCTCGAAGCACATTGTACACATCTGTTTCCCTTAAACTTTCTACACTCATCGCAATGACTGGGATATCATATTCTTCAGATAAACTTTGGCGCAATTGCTCTGTATCTGGATGATACGGCTGTACAGTGTTAATGATCATAATGAAAGGTTTTCCGACTTCTTTTAACTCATTTACTACGCGTTCTTCTGCCTCTATATAATCTCTTCTTGGAATTTCACCAATCGTTCCATCTGTTGTAATTACAACACCAATTGTGGAATGTTCTTGAATTACTTTACGTGTTCCGATTTCTGCAGCTTCATGGAATGGAATAGGTTCTTCATACCAAGGAGTATTAATCATGCGCGGGCCATTCTCATCTTCATAGCCTTTTGCTCCTGGAACCGTATATCCAACGCAATCTACCAATCGAATATTCACTTCAAGACCTTCATCTACTTCGATAGAAACCGCTTGGTTTGGAACAAACTTCGGTTCCGTCGTCATGATTGTACGACCAGCAGCACTTTGAGGCAGTTCATCCTGCGCCCTTTGACGGTCAGACTCATTCTCAATATTAGGAATAACTACAAGTTCCATAAATTTTTTAATAAATGTTGATTTCCCTGTTCGAACAGCTCCTACAACTCCAAAATAAATATCACCGCCTGTGCGTTCCGCAATATCTTTAAAAATATCTACCTTTTCCAAGTGATTCCCTCCCTCAATATTTTTGGGAATAATTCCACATTTATAGTCAACTAATACCTTCTCTAACGTTGCCTATAATATCTGATATAATATAATGGTATTCTAGAAGTTCGGACAATATATCATATAATTTTGTCCAATTTCATATGACTATTAAAAAATACCTTTTGTTTGCATCGCAAGTTGTGTAACATAAAAAACCTTTCTTCTAGAACTTATTCACTAAAAGAAAGGTTCATGACTTATGATTTTAAAAAAATTGGTTCTCCATTCTTTACCGTATACGGTAAAGAATACGCAGGTACAAGTGGAGAATCTTTCGAAAGTATATTCCGAATATCTTCCCCTTCCTTAAATTGCCCTTCATTTTTTTTCAACGCTTCATATAAGTCGATTCGATAATCAACATAAATTTCTCCCTTTTCATTGATTACAAAAGGAAGCCCTTTACCAGAATACGGACTTGTCACTTGCGGCACATCTTTATATCCTAGTTTTTTGAAATCTAATTCATATACACCATCTGAAATTACCTTTTTAAAAGGCGGATATTGATGTTCATCCCGATACATCCTAAGCTTTAATGATAATTCCTGGATTTGTTCAGCCATCCTAACATCAATTAACTTTACTGTCGGGTTTGTTTCAACGTCTATTAATACGTATTGGTATACTCCTCCGCTTTCATACGCATTTCCTGGCGCTTCCTGTATGTAACGCGGAGCAATCTTTTGAAAATCGATTGGATACTTTTGATAAATAGGCGTACTCATATCCCGCGTCTTAATTGGCAATATCCCCTCATTTTGCTCCTTAAATGTCACTACAGCTTTTTGAACAACCTGTATCTGATCTTCATAAGGAACGGCATTTTGTTTCATATTTTCTTTCGGATACAGACATCCTGTTAAAAGGCTCATACAACAAAATATTAAAATAATATGGACTTTTTTCACTAGCAATCACCTTTTCATACTAATATAACTTGCTCCGTATGTAGCATTTTCGAGACCATTCCCTTTACTGCTGTACAGGTCCACTAAATACAACAAGAAAAATAACAATTCCTGACACAATCATAAGGGTGTACGCTACTAACGCTGTAATCCCTTTCAAAAATTTATTCTTTATTTTGTATCTACTTAGTAAAATAAAACTTACTGCAAAAAACATAAATCCAATTGCTCCTAAAGCAAACCACATTTTTATGAGCCCTTCTGACATATACACACCCCTTTTTATTAATCTATTTTTATACTATTTTAACAAATTAAAATCTTTAAACAAATACAAAAAGAACATTTTACTACAAATTAAGAATATATAACTTTAATCAACAGGTTTTTTCGCATCTTCCACTAATCTAAATAAAAATAAAACCGAAGCGAGTGTATCTCTCGCTTCGGTTGACCAAATATGCCCAAAACAGCTCTATTCCCATACTTTCATGGCTATCATATGCAATCTACAAACTCTTTGTTTCTTATATCTTATTTTTTAAACATTTTGCTTAACGAACCAAAATCAGCGGGCATATTATTGTTAATAATCGCTTTTACAATTTGATCCTCTTGTTCTTTCGGCACTTCACGTCCTGCCATAAGAGCCACTTGATGAATCAATTGACGAAGCACAGTCTCATCACGTAAATTCGCATTCTGTACAGATGATGCTAATTTAAAAATATCTTCTTTATTCACTTTCGCTTCTTTTTCAATGTTATTAAAAATGTTATTATCCATTCTTTTCACCCTCTCCTCAAGTTACTCTTCATCCTATGCAAAATTAAAAAAATGGTGAAAAGACCCATAAAAATAAAAAGCGACAGAAGTACAAATGTACTTCTGTCGCTTTTCTTTAAAGTAAGTCAGGTATAGCTTCCACTTCATGTTTTCGAACACGTCCCATTAATGAGCCTACTGCATCTTTCACATTATTCCCATTGAATAGCACGTCATATAAAGCAGCTGTAATCGGCATTTCAACTTCCATTTTCTCTGCTAATTCGTGAGCAGCTTTCGTTGTTCTTAC
This sequence comes from Bacillus sp. MMSF_3353, assembly GCF_030733445.1. NCBI lineage: Bacteria > Bacillati > Bacillota > Bacilli > Caryophanales > Bacillaceae > Bacillus > Bacillus sp. MMSF_3353. The sequence continues at coordinate 107,047 of NZ_JASHJA010000006.1, read as the reverse complement.
ACCTTCTACAACCATACCCATGCTTTCTAACACCTCTTCTAAAGAGTGTCCTTTTCCAAGCATATTTCCAGCGCGCCAATTTCGGCTATGAACACTTGTACAAGTTACAATTAAGTCTCCCATACCAGTTAGACCAGCAAACGTTAATGGATTTCCGCCCATTTTTCTTCCTAAACGAGCAATCTCCGTTAAACCACGTGTCATTAATGCCGCTTTCGCATTATCACCTAATCCAAGTCCATCAGTTATCCCAGCAGCTAATGCGATAATATTTTTTAACGCACCACCAAGCTCAACTCCAACGATATCTGGATTTGTGTATACACGGAAGTAACTATTCATAAACAAATCTTGTACTTCCTCAGCCGCTTCCATACGCTTTGCTGCAGACGTAACAGTTGTCGCTTGACGTAAACCAACTTCTTCAGCATGACTCGGTCCAGATAGTACAACAACATCTTTAATCAAGTCCTCTGGAATTTCTTCCTCAATCACTTCCGAAATACGTTTTGATGTACCAGGTTCAATCCCTTTACTTGCATGAATCCAAGTAGTCGGACCTGCTACATATTTCTTCATATCTTGTAATACCTCTCTATACGCTTTCGTTGGTACTACAAGAAGTACTACATTTACATCTACTAATGCTTCTTCTAAAGAAGAGTAGGCTGCGATTGTGCTTGGCAATGTAATTCCTGGAAGGTATCGACTATTCTCATGTGTTGTATTAATCTCATCCATAAGTTCAGAACGATTTCCCCAAATACGTACATCATGTCCATTGTCAGCTAATACCATCGCTAACGCTGTTCCCCAGCTACCTGCTCCAACTACTGTGATTTTTGTCATAAAATCACATCCTCTCCATTAGTCTCTTGCTCTAGCGATAATGTGAATCGGCGTTCCTACAAAACCGAACGCTTCACGTAAACGATTCTTTAAGAAGCGCTCATATGAAAAGTGCATTAATTCTGTATCGTTTACAAATATAACAAATGTTGGTGGTTTTACCGCAACCTGTGTCGCATAGAAGATTTTCAGACGGCTACCATTATGAGTTGGTGTTGGATTCATCGCTACCGCATCCATAATTACATCATTTAATACGTTCGTTTGAATACGGATACTATGGCTTTCATTTACTTCATTAATAACTGGTAATAATGTTTGTGTACGTTTTTTCGTTTTCGCAGATAAGAATACAATCGGTGCGTACTCTAAAAATTGGAAATGAGCACGGATGTTTTCTTCAAATGCTTTCATTGTTTTTTCATCTTTTTTCACTGCATCCCATTTGTTTACGACGATAATAACAGCACGTCCTGAATCATGAGCATATCCAGCAATTTTTTTATCCTGTTCAATAATTCCTTCTTCTCCGTCTAAAACGACTAAAACAACGTCAGAACGTTCAATCGCTCTAAGTGCACGAAGTACACTATACTTTTCTGTGCTTTCGTATACTTTCCCTTTTTTACGCATACCAGCTGTATCGATGATTACATAATCTTGACCATCTTTACTATATGGTGTATCAACAGCATCACGTGTCGTTCCCGCTATATTACTTACAATTACACGTTCTTGACCAAGAAGTGCATTTACAAGTGATGATTTCCCTACATTTGGACGTCCAATTAAAGAGAAACGAATTGTTTCATCATCATACGCTTCTTCTTCAATCTTTGGAAAATGATTTGCAGCTTCATCTAACAAATCACCAAGTCCTAAACCGTGTGTACCTGAAATCGGGAATGGCTCGCCAAATCCTAATGCATAAAAATCATAAATATCACTACGCATTTCTGGATTATCAACCTTATTTACCGCAAGTACAATTGGTTTTTTAGAACGATATAAAATTTTAGCAACTTCTTCATCTGCTGCAGTTACACCATCGCGACCATTCGTCATAAAAATGATAACATCTGCTTCATCAATCGCTACTTCCGCTTGTTGACGAATTTGTGTCAAGAACGGCTCGTCTCCAATATCAATTCCACCTGTATCAATAATGTTAAATTCGTGATTTAACCATTCTCCCGCACTATAAATACGGTCTCGCGTTATACCTGGTATATCTTCTACGATTGAAACTCTTTCTCCAACAATTCTATTGAAAATAGTAGATTTTCCTACGTTCGGGCGGCCTACTATTGCTATTACTGGTTTCGGCATATACTTTCATCCTTTCAACTTGCTTCTGTTTATTATGTAAAAAACCCTTCTTTGTGCAAGAAGGGATTTGCATTCCAGAATATTTCTCAGCGTATCAAAACACCTCACATTATACCACACGTTACTAATGTTTCACAATAATATATACATTCTCTTGTAAGCGATGCGCAATACCATCTAAAATTGCCTCTAAATTATTTGCAACAAATTCTAACTCATCTGTCGATTCACAAGTAAACAAAGGGGCACCACCAGCAAATTTCTCCGGCGTTGTTGTAATAACCGCGAGAATTACACTTTCTAACATCATCTTTTATCTCCCCTTCCTTTCGGGGCTTCCGATGACATATGAACAGCACTTTCTAACGTCGGCACATTCCCTATGACACCTATCGCTTTCTCTGCATCTTGATCTTGTGGCAAGACAAAAATCCCAACCCTACCATCTTCTAAATCACGCTTTGCTAGCGGCACTAGCGCTGGCGTACCAGAATCTCTATAAATCCCTAAAGCAACAGAAACATCATGTAAAATAGCTTGTCGTTGTCCTAAGTTTGAGATTGTCACCATCGCATCAATTGTTTTCGGCCTTAAAATAAAGCCCATTCCATATTTCATAATTTCCTCTTGCCTTGCTGGTAATCCAATATTCATAATGTAAATATTATCAATATACAGCCCCGCTCCTTCAAAACGAAGTGGAACATGCTCGATATCAACAAGATCATGTAACCTTCTGCCAGACATTAATTTTTTCGCGATAATAAATGCGATTATAGCCATAATTACTCCAGCAATCCATGAATGGAATCCTATATACGCAAACGTCGTTGCAAACGACGTTAACATCGCCAAATAGTTTCGACTTTCAAAAACTAATGCAATCCCTTCAATATATGTATTTCCACGCGGTACGAGCTCATATCCATCTAATTGTTGAAGGGTATTTCTTTCCATATTACGCACATCACGAAACTGTGTTGCTGCTAATGTAAGAAATGTAATAGCAGAAAAATCTTTTTTCAAAATTGACGGAATTGCAATCGCTCCTAAAGCCGCTGCAATTAACCCCATCGCAACGTGAATAATTTTCCCGTGGAGCCTCGTCGGATATTGACGCGTATCTGTCCGGAGCATTAGCACTCTCGTTACTGTCCCCGCTATTACTCCGCATAAAATGGCCGGTGTATATTCAGTCATGTATTACCCTCGCCTTTCTTTTACGTGATTTCCTCTTGAACTGTTCCATGTATACTGATGCTTTTGCAATCCAAAACAAAATTGCCATGAAAAATGTAGCAACGGCGACGATATCAAAAAACGCTAAACTTCCGTAATCATAAGGGAAATGTAGTTTTCGAAAAATAAGTGTCACTAACAATTCCCCTTGTAACATTCCTATATAAAGAGAACATAATCGTAATATGCGATCCTCATGCAATAAAACCGATGCATACACAAGAGCACCACTTACCAAAAACAACCTGTCCACCACAATCCAAATCGGATCATATACTTCTAACAAATGAAAACTTGTATATAACATTGCAATAATAAGTGCCGAAAGTAAGCTATATAATTTTTTCCAAATAGAATATAGTGCGATTCCTATAAAAGCAACAATACAAAGCAAAAGTGCATTTACTGATACCGTGAATGAAGCAATCGTTACATGTAACGGAGAGCAAATAATAAAAATCAATATACAAGCGCTTATCTTCCACCGCATAGAGTCCTTTTTCATAAAAAAAGTTACAACAATCCACCCTATCCAAGCTAAAAAATAAAAAGTACTCCCTTCCATCATTTCACCTCCTATGTTTTCCATTATGGGAACTTTTTATGAAAGTTAATCCACTTTCTTCGCGCATAGTTTTTTCATATAACAGCAACACTTTTAATAAGGAGGTGCTATTCATTATGGGTAAAGATCGTCAAGAACGAAAACTAAGAGAATCACGACGCGTTGAATCTGATCGTGACCAATCACTACAATATCCGGGTGCAACTGGACTGGATACACCAGAGCAAGCCCGAAAACAAAATCAGCACTAATGAACACAAAAAGACGGTTTCGATATTGTACGAAACCGTCTTTTACATAATTATTTTAATGATTTTTACTTATATCAAAATAATATTTAACATCCGAATTTTTCTATGGTTTATTTTTATCTCCACCTATTTTTCCTTTACGAAATTAAACCCTCCCTAATAATTCAGTAGCAAACTATCTACATTTTCCAGCCTCTTTTTCAGTCGCAACTTGCACAAGATAGTGTTTATATAGGAATAATTTTATTTTGATAGAATATTAATTCCATTCCTCACTTTATATTACTAAAACGAACAAAAAACAAAAAAATCAACCAAACGGTTGATTTTTTTATCTTCTACTATAATGCTTCGTATCAATACCACGCTGCGTTAACCAATGATACGTTTCGCCCTTTACAACAAGAGGTACAGCCTGTAACTCTTCTATCGTCTTTGCACCAAGAGCTGTCATAATAAATTTCAAATCTGTATGTAAAAGATCAATTTCATCCACTAACTTCTCGATACCATCTTGCATTAAAATACGTAAAAAGTATCCAGCAAACGCAGTTGTATTCGCCCCTAATGCGATTGCTTTCGCTACGTCAAGCGCTGTTTGTATACCCCCAGATGCAATAAAAGAGAGGTTATTATTTGTAGAGGTTGCTTCAATAATCGAGGTTGCTGTTTGTATGCCCCAGTTATTAAAATAAGAAAGCATTCGCTGTCTTCTTTCATTTTCAACAGCAGCAAAATTTGTACCACCTTGTCCACCAATATCAATTGCCGTTACACCTATGCTCGCTAGCTGTTGTATTGTTTCCTTACTCATCCCAAATCCAACTTCTTTCACAATGACAGGAACTTTACTATTTAATACAATTTTCTCAATGCGCTGAAGTACACCAGTAAAGTCACGGTCTCCTTCTGGCATCGTTAACTCTTGTATGACATTTAAATGAATTTGCAATGCATTCGCTTCAATCATATCAACGGCACGCTCTGCTTGTTCGATAGTTGCCTCACTACCTAAATTAGCAAAGAAAATACCATTTGGATTTACTTTTCTGATAATCGTATAAGAAGCAGCCTCACTTTCATCTTTTAACGCCGCCATTTGCGACCCTACAGCCATAGCAAGATTATGATGTTTCGCTACATATGCTAATTGCTCATTAATATGTAACGTTTTCTCTCCCCCACCACCAGTCATCGCATTGATAAAAATCGGCGAACTTAGTGAAAGTTCGCCGATTTTTGTTTCACATGTTATTGTGTCATAACTTGAATTTGGCAATCCTTGATGCACAAAATCAATATCATGAAATCCATGCGTACGAGACTGACCAGTAGAAAGAGCGTATTCAATATGATCTAATTTACGTTTTGCCCTTACCACTTGTACCCCTCTTTATTTCTTTAATTTTTTCAGTTGTTCACCAATAATATCACTTAATTGGAAAGTAGCAGAATCAGCATTTGGTTCATACTGACTGTAATCCTCAATTACATTATTTTCCTCAAGCGTTTCTTTTATACTTAAAGAAATACGTTTCTCTGCAACATGGACTTCAAGCACTTTCACTTTTACTTCTTGTCCCATTTCCAATACTTCATTTGGATTTTTCACGTGACGATTTGCAATTTGAGATACATGCACAAGACCTTCAACGCCAGGTAAAATTTCAACGAATGCACCGAATGTAACAAGACGTTTTACTACTCCCTCACGAATATCTCCAGCTTTTATTTCGCCAGCAACATTCTCCCAAGGTCCTGGCTGAGCTGCTTTAATTGATAAAGAAATACGTTGTGTATCAGCATCAACAGATAATACCTTTACCTTTACCTTTTGACCTTGCTCTAATACTTCAGAAGGTTGCTCTACACGTTCGTGTGAAATTTGTGAAATATGAACTAAACCGTCCACACCACCAACGTTAACGAAAGCACCAAAATCCGTTAATCGTTGCACTGTTCCTTCAACAACGTCTCCTTCTTTTAATGAAGAAATCGCTTCTTTTTTCTTAGAATCTAGTTCTAATTCTACTACTGCTTTATGCGAAAGGATTACACGATTTTTTTCGCGGTCTAATTCAACAATTTTCACGGCTAATGTTTTGCCTTTATAGTCAGTAAAATCTTCTACATAATGTACTTCTACAAGTGAAGCTGGGATAAAACCACGAACACCAAGGTCCACAACTAATCCACCATTCACGATATCTTTTACAGTAACATCAAACACATGACCAGAAGTAAATTTCTCTTGTAATTCTACCCATGATTTTTCTGCATCAACAGCACGTTTAGATAAGACAAGATCATCTTCTTCTAATTTAATAATTTTCAATTCTAGTATTTGATCTAATTCTACAACATCGCTTGCTTTTTCAATATGAACGTTAGCTAATTCACTAATTGGAATTACGCCATCTGTTTTGTATCCAACATTTACAAGCACTTGTTTCTCTTCAACTTTCGTTACAGAACCTGTAACAACGTCACCAACTTGTAATTCTTTTGAATCCATAACTTCTTCATTCATTTTCTCTACCATGGAAATACCTCCCTACAGAATTGACAAAGCATTTTTTATGTATATACGAAATGAAAACATATGTTTTCATTTGCATGTTTAAGAATTTATCATCACATACTCAGTTTTCATACATTTCACTAGAAAATATATTAAACCTATATAAATAGTATACAGCAAAATCATCTTGAAGAAAGTATGTTTTGAAATATAATAGCGAATATATTCTGAAAGTTTTATCCTTCTTTTACTAACTTCTTACAAATCCGAGCATTTGTCAAGGAAAGAGACTCACAATTCACGCATCCTTTACATTTCTATATAAACAAAAAAAGAAAGAGGTTATCCCCTTTCTTTATTTTGCAAACACTCCTGAAACAATACTCATAATTTTTTGGACAACTTCTTCAATTGATAAAGAAGTTGTATCTAATTCCAATGCATCATCAGCTTTCTTTAGAGGAGAAACCTCGCGTTCTGAATCTAATTTATCACGCTGAGCAATTTCTTTTTTTAACTGCTCTAAATTAGAATCGAAACCTTTATTTATATTTTCTAAATGTCTTCTTTCTGCTCTTTCTTCAACAGAAGCAAGCATAAAGATCTTCACTTCAGCATCTGGTAACACATGTGTACCAATATCACGGCCATCCATTACAACGCCGCCTTTTTCCGCTAACTCTTGTTGACGACGCACCATTTCTTCACGAACAAGGCGATGTTTCGCCACAATAGATACTCGATTCGTCACCTCAGGTGTACGAATTACTTCAGAAACATCTTGTCCATTTAAAAATACAAGTTGTGTATTTTCTCCTTGCTGAAACTCAATATTTACATTCTTTACAACTTCCATTAACTTCTCTTCATTTTCAATGTCCACTTTTTGTTCAAGGGCTGCATATGTAATCGTGCGGTACATTGCGCCTGTATCAATATAAACGTAAGAAAGTTTCTTTGCCACAACTTTTGCAACCGTACTTTTTCCAGCAGCTGCTGGACCATCTATAGCAATTGAAATTCGTTTATCCATTGTAACACCTCATTTTTTCACTTATAAAACAAAACGAAAAGCAGGTATTCTCCTGCTTCTTCTCATTTGCTTCACGTCATTAAATCCTCAATTATTGTAGCATAATCCTTCATAGAAGAAAATGAAAACTACCTATTCACCTGTAAGATTTCTGCTTTGTTTTTTACCATGACACCTTCATAATAAACAATTTTAGATAAATATTTCACTGATGACTTATGTATAAATAACAATTGCACAACAGAAAGACAAATGAATTGTATTACTAATATACGAATAAAAATTTTCTCCATCTTTTTCAATGTAATTGCTCCCTCCTATCCTACATTTACACATTTCGTTTCGTGATTTTATACATCGTATATATATCAGCTAACTTTATTGTCATTTCCGAGGCATACTTTTATACATTTCCATTGTCGAATTTACTCAAAACATGTTATGTTCTAAATGTATTTTTCAACTTGAAAGGGGTATAAGCATTGAAAAGAATCCTAGTTTTACACACAGGTGGAACAATTGCAATGGAGGAAGATAAAGAAACTGGGGTCGTACAACCAGGTGAAAAAAATCCTCTTTTAAAATTTATTCCTGATTTAGAAGGCGATGTTGATTTAATCGTTGAAGACGTGTTCCATCTACCATCTCCTCATATGACACCGAGCGAAATGTTACAATTACAAGTCATCATTGATGAAAAAGTAAAACAAGACAACATTCATGGCGTAGTCATTACGCATGGTACGGATACATTAGAAGAAACAGCCTATTTCTTAGATTTAACAGTGCAAGCAACTATTCCAATCGTTGTAACAGGTGCAATGCGTTCTAGTAATGAATTAGGTGCTGATGGTCTATATAACTTCTTATCGGCTGTAAAAGTAGCTAGCTGTAGTGAAGCTGCTGAAAAAGGTGTTTTAGTCGTATTAAACGACGAAATCCATTGCGCTACAAATGTAACGAAAACACATACAAGTAACGTGGCAACATTCCAGAGTCCACAGTATGGACCAATCGGTATGGTAACAAAGCGCGGCGTTGTATTCCATCACGCTTTAGTACACCATGAAACATATTCAGTAAATAAGGTTTCTAAAAACGTAGTTGTTCTAAAAGCATACGCTGGTATGGACGATACATTGTTAGCAGCAATTGAAAACCTTCCAGTAGACGGGATTGTTATTGAAGCACTTGGACAAGGTAATTTACCTCCAAGAACACTTCCTAGTCTAGAACGATTAATCGACAAAGGAATCCCTGTCGTATTAGTTTCTCGCTGTTTCAATGGCATCGTGCAAGATGTATATTCATATGAAGGTGGCGGCAAACAATTAAAAGATATGGGTATTGTATTCACATACGGTTTAAATGCTCAAAAAGCACGTATTAAATTATTAGTTGCATTAGAGAATACAAATTCTCATGAAACAATCCAAAATATGTTTATGCACAATTAAAAAGAAGCTGTCGAAGTTTATTTCGACAGCTTCTTTTTATATTTCCCTTGACGCAATGGTTTGCGCAATCGCATCCCCATGAAATCGACCGTTCTCAATAAATATTTCATTCGCATTATTTCCAGCAGCAATTACACCTGCAATGAAAATATTTTCAGCGTTCGTTTCCATTGTATCCTCTGCATAAATCGGACGTCCTGTTTCTACATCAATCCGAACACCCATCTTCGTTAAGAAACTATGATCAGGATGGTAACCAGTCATCGCAAATACAAAATCATTTTGGATTGTATATGCCTCATCATCGACTGTAAACGTTAATGTATGTTCAGTAATTTCTTTCACGTGAGCCCTGAAATGCATTTGAATTGTGCCGCTTCGTACTAACGCCTCAAACTCCGGCAAAATCCACGGCTTAATGCTTGGTGAATACTCACTTCCGCGATATAAAACCGTTACACGCGCACCGGTTTTAACAAGTTCTAACGCGGCATCTATACTCGAGTTTTTCCCACCTATAACTACTACATCTCGATCAAAATAAGGATGTCCCTCTTTAAAATAGTGAGCTACTTTCTTCAGTTCCTCGCCGGGAACATTCATATAATTTGGATTGTCATAATATCCAGTTGCTACAACAACATATTTCGCTATATATATTTCTGTACTTCCGTCACGCTTTGTTGTCTCAACATGAAAAACTTCTCCATCTTTTTGTACTTTTTCCACTCGCTCAAAAGCATTTACACGTACAGATTTACGCTTTACTACTTCACGATAATACGCAAGCGCTTGATTTCGAACTGGCTTACGATTTTCTGTAATAAAAGCTACATCACCAATTTCTAATTTTTCACTAGAAGAGAAAAATGTTTGATGAGTTGGATAATTATAAATCGCATTTACAATGTTTCCTTTTTCAATTACTAACGGATTTATCCCTACCTTTTGCAACGAAATTGCTGCTGCTAATCCGCACGGACCGCCTCCAATTATGATAGCTGTTTCTTTCTGCATACTCAGCTCACTCCTAGTCTTCTACCAATACGCTATTTATAAAAACAAGAAAAAACCTACTTACAGCAGTAGGCACCTATCTTTATTGTATTCATTTTTCATATATTTGTCATCTAAACGAAACGTACATCCGATAGACATCTGCTAAAAACTGCTGAAATTTAATACCTTGTTTCCCTAATACATTTTCAGGATCAATCTTTCTAGCTGGGTCAAGTGTTTTATGTGATACGATATCTTTCTTCGGATTCAAGCCGAAGTTTTGACATAAATACGCATGATACCACGTAAAACGGGTATATGCTTCCCAAAAGTTAACATCACCGCCATAACAAAGTTCCACTCCAATGGCAGCCTTATTAGCATCATAACCATATAAGTCATTATCTGTCGGCACACCATATCGAACGTGATAGGCAACTTCATTTATAGGAACAATTTCCAATATTGTTTTATCATCTATAAATGTATGTGCCGAAGCTTTCGGTTGTATTTCATTAAAATAATCCCGATTCCCTATCGCATTGCTACCAGGGTTCCCCGTATCATGACTTACAATAAACCTTACTTTAGAAAGAGGAATTCCCGGTCGTGAACTTCCATACCCAATATAGTTACGCTCTATAGGAAACATCGCCATTACTACCAACTCCCGCTTCAGAAGATTACCTTACTTCTTTATATATGTATTCGGTAGCAATGTCCTTATCGCATATTTCTTACGCGAAGAGAAAATCGAAAATATTTGATGTGAACACCATAAATAATAAAATACTTACAGCAACTCCATAAAAACCGTAAAACCAAATACAATCTTCTTTCGTATCTAAACCGAAAAATTTATTTACAGATTGTAATAATGTGCCGCGCTTACTTTGTTTGTTTCTTAATACTTCCACTCGTTCTACAACATCTGCTGGCATCATAAATCTTTGGTCTACTGTCATTTTCATCATTTATCTCTCCTTAAAATCATTTCCGTTTTGTTTATCTAAGGAAAGTATAGCACGTTTGTTCGTGTAGAACAAGCGTTCTTTTTTGTTTTTATTTTATTTTTCAACAATCCAAGTAAGAATTGAGATTACAAAAGCGATAATCGGCCCTACTACAACTGCACCAAATATTAAAAACAGTAGTCCTTCTCCGAACATCCGAACGTTACTTGTTTTTCGGGCTTTCATCGTTCTTGAGAGTTCTCCCTCTAACCTCTTAACCTTTTCTTCTAATTGTTCTACTCGTTCCATCATTTCATTTTCCATATACAACACCTCACACTAATACTTCAACAAAAAAACGTGATTCCCTCGAAAGGAATCACGTTTTCTCACGATATAATATTATACCCAACCTCTGAAGCGACTTGCTTCAGCCATTTTACGAACACCGACCATATACGCAGCTAAGCGCATGTTCACTTTACGAACTTGTGCTGTTTCATAAATAGAATCAAATGATCTTACCATTACTTTTTCTAAACGTTGTTCTACTTCTTCTTCAGTCCAGTAGTAACCTTGGTTATTTTGTACCCACTCAAAGTAAGATACTGTTACACCGCCAGCACTTGCTAATACGTCTGGAACAAGTAAAATTCCGCGATCTGTTAAAATTTTAGTTGCTTCTAATGTTGTTGGACCATTTGCAGCTTCAACAACGATTTTTGCTTTAATATTATTAGCATTTTCTTCTGTAATTTGGTTCTCAATTGCAGCTGGAACTAAAATGTCGCAATCAAGTTCTAACAATTCTTTGTTTGAAATTGTATTATTAAATAGTTTTGTTACTGTACCGAAGCTATCACGACGGTCTAATAAATAATCAATATCTAATCCGTTTGGATCATGCAATGCACCGTAAGCATCCGAGATTGCAATAACTTTCGCGCCTGCATCATGCATAAATTTAGCTAAGAAGCTACCAGCATTACCGAATCCTTGAACAACAACGCGTGCACCTTTAATATCAATGTCGCGTTTTTTTGCAGCTTCGCGAATACAAATTGTTACACCTTTCGCCGTTGCTGTTTCACGTCCATGTGATCCACCTAATACAAGTGGCTTACCTGTAATAAATCCTGGTGAATTAAATTCATCAATACGGCTATATTCATCCATCATCCATGCCATGATTTGAGAGTTTGTGAATACATCTGGAGCTGGAATATCTTTCGTCGGTCCTACGATTTGGCTAATTGCTCGTACATAACCGCGGCTTAATCTTTCTAACTCACGGAATGACATTTCACGTGGGTCACAGATAATTCCACCTTTACCTCCACCGTATGGTAAATCAACAATACCACATTTTAAACTCATCCAGATTGAAAGTGCTTTCACTTCATTTTCTGTTACATTCGGATGGAAGCGAATTCCACCTTTCGTTGGACCAACAGCATCATTATGTTGTGCACGATATCCTGTAAATATTTTAACAGTCCCGTCATCCATACGAACTGGTATTTTCACTGTCATCATACGAATTGGTTCTTTTAATAATTCATATACTTCGTTTGGATAACCCAATTTTTCTAATGCTTCACTAATAACAATTTGTGTCGAATTCAATAGTTCAAAATGTTGTTCCCTTTGTTGTTGTGTTTTTGTTTGAGTTCCCTTTTCGGCTACCATAGTAAGTAAACCCCCTGTAATTTCACTTGTTTAGTAAACCTTCATTGCCTAGTATACACCGTTAAATTTGGAATGCAATAGAAAACGCTAACAAATATATACAAACTATTTCCTGTTGCAAGCGTTTTCACTATCATTATAGTCCTTTTATTGCTTTTAGAAAAGTAAAATACTTAAATATTTAAATGTTTTTTATTTTACTTATATATAACAACTTAAGAAGATATTTTTAAGTATAGTAAAGAGCGCCCAAATATTTATGATTCCCGCTATACCATTAATTGTTTTGACATTTTCAGACCAACATTTTAGGTTTCTCCAAATAAAAAACAAAACCTTAGCTTTGTTATATTAGCTAAGGTTTTGTTTTTTCACAAAGTAATTGTGTATTTGTTCAATTGCTTGAGAAGCCATTAATTCTTTACCATACTCCATTAGACGATAAATAGTTGCTGTAGACGGATTACCATATTCCGCTAAAATAGCTATAAAATCTGCCTTCAGTAATTGAACCTGCTCCTCTTCTTCCATCCAAAGATAGAAACGCCCATCCCACGTATATAGTTTTCCGCCAGTTACATCAAGGTTATATAAACGATTCGACAGGTTAATTACGTCATCTAGTGTAGCAAACTCATAAAGTATATGCTCGCTTTCATCTAGAGTCACTTGCATTTCAATAAACTCGTCACGGAACTCATCATCTGTATCCACATCTTGATGTTCTTTCGTTACAATTACGACCATTCCTTGCGCTTGTAGAGAAAATACTTCAACTGCAATTGGACCATCCGCTTCAAACCCTAGTTCCTTATTTGCTTCTTGCATCATATCACGAAATAATTGCTGTACTTTCGGTGCATTTCTCCACAAATCTTCTTTCGTTAATCCTCGTTCAGATAAATCATCAAATGTTAAGAAAATTTTTATCTTATTGTAATTTAATCGTTCCAGCCTCATCTCATACCCTCCCTACGTAACCAATGAATATAATTTTTATTATATGAAATAGAAAATAGATGGTTCTTTTCGAACAACTATTCTAACATTTTTAACCAATCATCCCATTCTTCTTTCGTATCACCAATTAGGCATGTTTGAATGTTCAACTGATCTCGAGCACCTATTTCTCCTATAAACCCAACAGAAAGTTTCTCACTTTTTTCTTGCAACAAATTCATGTCCTTTATCGCGTTCTTAAGTTCTCGTTCCTCATCAAAAGAGACTACTACATATGTAGGTTGTATTTGCTCAACAGCTAACAAAATACCATCTTCCGCTAAGCTTGACCTAATATATATCACCTCATATCCTTTTAAGCGTAAATACGTTGAGAAAACAAACCCTTTCAACATATTATTTTCTAACACGACAACTTTGTGTATAGAAGAAAATGATGATGCATTATGATACACCATTCCTAGACGAGTTTGTAAAAATGATACGACATATTGGAATTGCACCATTGTAACTTCATTATTATTTTTTAACGTTAACAATTTATTTGACACTTGAAGAACAATACTTGCTATGACTTTTTCTGTTGCATAAATACTGAAAGCCTCGTTTAACAATGCAGAAGTTGTAATTTCATCAAATTTTAACAAAGCTTGCAGTAAATCGTCCACTAAAACAACTTCTCTATCGTAATGTATTTCTTTTTGAACATTACTCTGCAAACGATTCCCTTCTAATAATTGAACTGCTTGTCCAATCATCATGCCGGAAGAAACCTTGTCCATTAACCATTTCAAAATTTGAATATGCTCTTCTGTATATAATCGATGCCCCGCATGATTCCGCTTCGGGGCAATAATTTGATATCGTCTTTCCCATGCACGAAGCGTACTCGGCTGAATTCCAATTATATTCGAAACAGCTTTTATGTTATATTTCCCGTTTAGAGTTGGCATCATTTCCCTCCGCATAACGTAATAATATGTGTTTGAGCAGGTGCTCGGAAGCGAAGTGGAATCAACGTTGTTCCATACCCATTACTAACAAAAAGAGTCATATTTGAATGCTTATATACGCCACCTTTTAAATATTTTTTAGATGGGAATAATCGAATCTGTCCTCCATGTGTATGTCCACTTAACACAAGTGAAATTTGTTCTTTTCCAGACATTTTATTTATTATATCAGGGTTATGGCTAATTAATATGCGAAAACCATCTTCTTTGCAATCAGCCAAAGCTAAATCTAAACGATCACGCTTCAAACCAACATCATCTACACCGAGCAAACAAATTTTTTCTCCTAGTTCAGACTCAAATACCACTCTTGTATTATCTAAAACTTTCACATTATTTTCTAATAACAAAGCATCTAATTCATGATATTCAATCTCATAATCATTATTTCCCCACACAAAATATACAGGAGCTATCGCTCTTAACTTTTGTATATTTGCAGAAATTTTCGATAAAGGGACGCCTCTTTCCGCTAAATCACCGCCAATAATTACAAGGTCTACTTTTCCTTTTACTTGTTCAATTAATGAACTTGAAATGACCCTTCTATGAATATCAGAAATAAAAAACACCTTTACTTTTTGAAAACTTTTCGGAAATTCTTCAAAAAGTAAAGTATGTTCTAACACAGTATTACGCATCGCTTCTGTATACATTACCATTACAAGAAGAAATATAATACCAATACATATGAGAGCACTTAATAAGATAATCCATATCATATATTTTTCACTCCCTTCCGCATAAAGATAATCCTCAGTTTTTATAGTAGGTATGCTACTAGCTATCCTGTTTTGCGGACTTATCTTTTATCGGAATTTTTATTTCTTGACCTACATTCACTTCATCTTCTTGTAAATCATTATACTTTTTAATCACTTCAATCCCAGTTTCATCTGAAAAATATTGCTTCGCTATACTTTCTAAAGTTTCTCCTTCTTTTACCGTATGCGTTACTACTTTCTCAGATGTTGCCTCAGACTCAGATTTAGCTGAATCAAAGAAAATGACCTCAAACGCACTTTTCCCAGCGTTATTACCATCACTTTTCACCTGAATATATTTATCTGTATACCATAAGATACTAATTGGTAGTAATATGAATAGAAATGTTAAAACTCGGACGAAAATATGATTCATTTTAAACTTTTCTTTTTTCTCTTTATTTCTATGAATTTCACTACGCGGCGGTAAACTTTCTTTTTCTTCCACTCGCTCAACTTCTAATTCCTCTTCGAAATCAGGAATTCGTTTTCTCATGTTGTTCACCACCACCTTCCATTTATTTTCTTAATTGGAGTCCCATTATAAAATCAACAAGAAAGTGTGCAAAGATTGTTATAAATAAATTTCCTGTCCATTCAAACACATAACCAAAGACAAAACTAATGAAACAGACGAAACAAAACAAAAATGGCTTTGTTATATACCGAATATGTAACACTGCAAATACTAAACTCGCTATTACAATTCCAAAGTGCGTCTGCACTACACCTCTAAATAAAAATTCTTCTGCAAAGCCGATAATGAACGTAATAACGAGTAGGTGCATAACTGACATTCCTTGAAACATCTTATCGTTAATACCACCATCATCAAACCAAGACTCTGGAAATACTCGCATTGCAACATAATCTAATAACACAATACCAATCGCCAACAAGCCACCTATTATAAGTATAGACACCGGTTCCCACTTCCACAGACTATACACCGATTTTATATCTCGGAATAATACATATGCTAGTAAACAACCGATACCGATAATAATGAACTGTGTGATATACAGATTCAGCCTTATTTCTTTCGGACTCATATCTTCAATATTATGCCTTTGAATGTTCATCATTCCCCCATCTTTTCTAGACCGAAAAGCTTTTGTAACTCTGTTTCCCAATTATAGTCGAAATCCGATTGTTGCGCTTGTCTTTTTTTATAATCTATTTTTGTAATACCACAATAGTCACAGCAATTTTTCAACTCGTTCTCTTTTCTATAACCGAACTGTTGTAACAAATATTCACGCCTACATTCTTTCACTTGTATCCACGATTTCATGTTTTCTAGCTCACTATATTTATTACGTAGCCTTATTTCTACTTCAACTATTAATCTGTTCATAATTTCATCTGACAAGCTCTCTAATTTTAATTTTCGCTGTTGTATGATTCCAAGCTGTTCAAGATGATAGCGGATGAAACGCCAATATTGTTCATTAAATCTTGCTGCATTATAACAAATTTCTTCTACCTCTTCTATTGGTAATTCTTTCGTTTGAAACATTCTTTCTTGTAGTAAAGAGAATAAAAATTGTATTTGCGACTGACTTGGCAATTCATCTTCAATTATTGAAATTGGTAAATCGTGATCTAACGGACTACATAGTAAGATAGCTATACTCGGTTCACCATCTCTTCCAGCTCTTCCGATTTCTTGTAAATAGGAAGCTATATTAGTCGGATAATGAAAATGAATAATATAGCTCGTATTCGACTTATTTACTCCCATACCAAAAGCACTTGTACATATTACAAGCTGCAACTGGTCATTCATAAACTGCTGTTGAATTAACATACGCTCTTCATGTTCCATACCACCATGATAAAAAGCGACACCAGTCACGCCTTTTCCTCTTAAATACTCCGTTAAACGTTCTGTCCACGCTCTGCTTGAACAATATACAATCCCTGGCCCTTGTAAATACATCACCTGGTTCAAAAGCGCTTCTTTCTTCTCTTCTATCGTCTCCACAAATTGTACTTCCATCGCAATATTTGGACGATCAATAGAGTATACATGCTGCGTCACTTTCTTCAAATCTAAACTCTCTGCTATATCTCGGAGTACATCTTTTGTCGCTGTTGCCGTTAATGCTAGCACCGTAGGAGACCCGATATTTTCAATGACTACATTTAGTTTTTTATAGTCTGGCCTAAAATCATAACCCCATTGTGAAATACAATGAGCCTCATCCACAACAAATAATGAAATATGAACTTTCTTCAATTCTCTTATTAACACTTCCGACTGCAACATCTCTGGTGAAACAAAAATAAATTTATATGAAGCTAATTTTTTCATCGCTTCTCTTTTTTCATGTAATGTCCGAAAACTATTAAGTGCTATTACTCGGTTTTTCACAACATACTTTAATTGTGTAACTTGATCTTCCATCAAAGATAATAATGGTGATACAACAAGCACGGTTCCTTCTTGCATTAGCCCTGGAAGTTGATAGCACATAGACTTCCCTCTTCCAGTCGGGAGCATTGCTATAACATCTTTTCCTTCTAATAAATCTGTAATTACCCCTTTTTGCCCTGTACGAAATTCAGAATATCCAAACCATCTATATAAATATTCCTCAAGCTTCATTTATACCCTCCATCCGCGCCAATACAAGACGAACTTCAAAATAAGAGATACCCTCTCCAACCGCTTGTTTCAACTCACGCAACTTACGTGTTTGTAATGCCTCAATTACTTTTGTTACTTTATCTATTTTGTCTTTTTCCATAAACATCTCGATTGAAAACTCTTTTTCCCGCAAAGCAATTTCAACAAAATGATCTTCTATCGTTGCAACCTTTAAATTTCTAATTGTCGCTATTTCATCTAAAGAGCGTCCTTGTCTCCAAAAATTATATGTTTTTTTCGTTGATAAACTAAATAATTCAGCTCTCTCATTTGGATAAGAGATAATCTCAGCCAATAGCGGAAATTCATTTTCTTTATCGTGAACTTCTTGTATAAAGAAGTGAATCGTACCCCAAAATAAAAAATACACCCGGAATATATCTTGTTTCGTAATTTCCGCTAATTGCTGCAATGTACAACCGATACGTTCATATCCTGTTAATCTATATGTTACAATCGTCGCTTCTACTACATCACCTTTTCCTAAAAGATTATGTATTTCTTTCCATAATCTTTTAGCCAATTCACTTCGCCTATATGGTATACCTGTTAAAAAGCGTTTTACCCACATCATTATTTCTGTATCTTGTTGAATGGGAATAAATTTCGTATTATTCTGTTGTAAATTAGATATAGTTTGAATAATTAATGATAAACGTTTCCAAAATGTTTCACCTAATTCACCATAGTGTAAACTATGTAAATGCGCGGGAAAAGCATACACTTCCTCCCATGTATGTAACTGCATTTTACCTTTAGATGTTAACAAATATGTATTTTCATGTATTTCTCGAATCAAATCTGCTTGCAACAACTTTGCAACTTCACGATCATAGTCTGTTCTATTTAACGATTTATATATTCCAAACAAAAATGAAATTCGGAACATGTTTCCATCTTGTAACGTTTGCGAAGATCGTTTTCCTTTTAATAAATAATAAATAGAAGAAACGGTCCTTTCACCATTCAATTGTTTTAAACAATACAATAAAGTATATTGTAGTTGCATTACCGCTTCCACCTTTCAATCTAGCTTAATTACTTTTTAGTATGATTGCACTTACTCATTAAACTTATCATATCGGCACTATGTACTTGTATATAGTATATTGTACCAAACGAAATAACATTTACGTATTTTGAAAATCTTATGACATAATGCAAAAATTAGTTGACACTCTAATTGATAAGGATTATCATTATAATTTTATGTTGAAAAGTTTTAAAAACCGTTTTACAATAAGGTTATAATTTTTATGGCGAGCTTTTCACATACATATTATCAGGAGGGAAAAAAGATGGCAAAATATACAATCGTTGATAAAGATACTTGTATCGCATGTGGTGCTTGCGGCGCTGCTGCACCAGACATTTATGATTATGATGATGAAGGTATTGCATTTGTAACGTTAGACGATAACCAAGGTATCGTTGAAATTCCAGATGTATTAATTGAAGATATGATGGATGCATTCGAAGGTTGTCCAACTGACTCAATTAAAGTTGCTGATGAATCATTTGATGGCGACTCTTTAAAATTCGAATAGTCTTTTATTAACTTCAAAAAATATCCCTCATTCATATGAGGGATATTTTTTGTTTTCTATTTTCATTCTACTTAATAAAAAACCACTAATAGTTCCATACTACTAATGGTTTTATTTTATATTTTATGCATTTTTCATTTTTGCAAACACCCATACTTTCAGGCGTGAGAATAACGCTACAAATACAATTGTCACAACAATTCCTTTAATCAAATTAAATGGTAAGATTGCCGTTACAACCGTTGTTCTTATAGCCTCGCTAGACATAGCTGGTGAATTTAAAAACCAAGTGTAAGCTGGGAATATAATGATGTAATTTAATACACTCATAATGAGCGCCATTGTAATTGTCCCTAGCATTAATCCTGTCGTTAAACTCTTAACAGTACGATACTTTCTAAATAAGAAAGCTGCCGGTCCAATAAATAAACATCCTGCAATAAAGTTAGCAATTTCTCCAACTGGCACTCCCGTTAAACTCCCTTGAATTCCGTAATGTAAAATATTCTTTATCGCCTCTACAATTATCCCTGCAACTGGCCCGAAAATAATTGCTGCAATTAGAGCTGGTACATCACTAAAATCAATTTTTAAAAATGGCGGAAGCCCTGGAAACGGGAAATCCAACATCATCAGTAAATATGCAATACTACTTAGCATCGCTACACTCACCATCTGCACTACACTGTTTTTTTGTTTCATCTTTCTCTCTCCTTTTCCATCGATCTTCTCATGGAAAGTGGAAAGGTTCTGCTATGCCTACTTTTTCATAGAACGAAAAAACCCTTTGTGTTTTACACAAAGGGAGAATTTAAGGCACATCAAACAGACGTTCAAATCCATATCTTTTTTGAACGCTTGAACCTCCATCTTCTCCCATCCAGACTATACTGTCGGCTTTGGAATCACACCAAATCCTGCCTTAACGGCTCGCGGGCTTAGAACAAAATCACATATAGTTCATCACCGCCGGTCGGGATTTTCACCCTGCCCCGAAGATAGACCGATATTCTATTTTCCACTTTATTATACAACAACATAATCGTATTGTGAACAAAAAAAGTGTAACTTATTAAAAATAAGTTATTAATTTTATATAATTAAAACCAATCACTATATTTTACAATACACCCCAGATTTTTTAGTATTCGGCATTTCCCCTATGAATCCCCTAGTCATATATAATGAAAAGTGATAAGATGTTGAATTGTTAAGATAAGAACATTTTCTGGATTATGGAGGAAATGTCATGAAAAAAGAAAAGAGACACTCTATTCGAGAAGCAATGAAAAAAAACTTAAGAAAAGAATACTTTTACTTAAAAAAAGAATTACTTTTCTACTGTCCAATTGATTTAGGCACATTCTCAAGCGAGACATACTATGCTGCTTTCGATGAAGATGGCATCAGTATTTATCAGTATGATAAAAAAACAGAGAGTAAATTAAAACTGTGTGAGCGTCACCCATGGAAAAGTTGGAATAAAGTGAAGGTGGATCATTATTTGACAACTTCTCAATTTATTTTTCAAGGTGAGCGAAACTGGATATTATCCCTTTTCCAAAAAGGAAAAGAAGCTCAAAAAATAATTGAAGAGCACACATCTTTACAAACTGAAGTTGTTTCCCGCTCCTTCTTGAAAAAACTTCCAGGGTTCCGTTCTAATGCACCGTTGAATAAATACATCGGCAGCATTTGCTACACTGCACTTATTGCATTTTTATTAAAATGGATGATTCCATTTCAAGCACCACAAATCGCCCTGTACTCCATTTCAATCGGTTGTATGCTTCTTGGTTTACTTTGTTTGACAATCGGTTTAATTGAACCGACTATTGTACTATTTCGAACGAACGAAAAAACAAGAACGAAAGTATTTTACTTATATAGCTACTTAGCTATTTCTGGATTTATATGTGTCTTTATTTTTTGGTAAAAAAAGAGCTAGTTTAACTAGCTCTTTTTTTACTTTACGTATAATTGTTGATTTGGATAAATCCTATCTTGCTGCAGTCCATTTTTATCTTTAACTTCCTTAACTGACATACTAAATTTCCGTGCAATACTAACTAAAGTGTCCCCTTTTTGGACGACATATAAGGATGAGGAAACAACTTCATTTCTCTGTTCATTTAGAACAAGCAATGGATTCATCGCATTCTTTTTCGCCATCGTCCATCTTCCTTGATGAACTTCTAAATGTAAGTGTGCACCTCTCGATTCTCCTGTATTTCCTACTTCTCCAATTATTTCTCCTTTTGAAATATAATCCCCTTGAACTACATATCTCTTATTTAAATGCGCATACACGGCCTCATATTCTCCATGTTTAATAAATACAACGTTTCCATAACTACTTGAATAGTAAGACTTTGTTACCTTACCTTCTTGAATAGCTGCCACAGGCGTGCCAATCGGTGCCGCTATATCTATACCGTAGTGTTTTCCATGCCTTGTCCCAAAATAATCACTTATCTGCCCTTCAACAGGCCATGTCCATTGATTTCCCTCTGCGTACACATGTAATTGAGAAAAAAACAATACCGTCAATAACATGACGCCACATTTTAACACTTTCATATACATCCTCCGTTTTCTAATTAACACCATACCTTCTCTTATTTTGGTATATTACAGAAAAAAGTATACAAAAAAAGAAAGTGAATCACTCCACTTCCTTCTCGTTTTTATCACGAAAAACGATTGCACTGCGATTATACTCCACATCTTTTACTTGTAATCGAGCGTTTATTACTCTAGCTACCGCAAACAAATAATCAGATAATCTATTTACATACTTTAGAACAACTTCATTTATTTTCCCTTCTTTTTGCAAGGACACTACACATCGTTCTGCTCGCCTTACAACTGTACGTGCAATATGAATAGCAGCTGCCGCTTCGCTTCCACCTGGTAAAATAAAACGCTCTAACGGCGGTGCTTCTTCTATATACGAATCAATCCTTCTTTCTAAGCTTTCAACCATTTCAACCGTTACTTTATAAGGAATTTTCCCCTCTACTATCGCCAAGTCTCCCCCGCAATCAAATAGTTCATGTTGAATATTTTCAAGTTCATTGTAAATATCTCCAAAAGATCCGCCTTGTAGCTTAGTCATTGCATATCCAATATGAGAATTCGCCTCATCTATCGTGCCATATGCTTCAACTCGGATATTATCTTTATCCACTCTGCCGCCTATTACACTTGTTGTCCCTTTATCTCCTGTTTTCGTATATAATTTCATCGCTTCACGACACCCCTCTTGCTATTCTTCATTCGACTAAGATAGAAAAAAAGTTCTACTATTATTTATTTAATTGATTTTACAAAAAAATAAAAAACAGTAGAACTTTATTCATTATCAACTTTAAAAACGTATATCTAAATTATACGATTCGGTAAATATACAGAGAATGTAGTTCCCTCTCCAACAACACTTGAAACAGCAATTTTACCATCATGGCCTTGCACAATATTTTTTGCAATCGCAAGCCCGAGCCCCGTTCCACCTTTTTTCCCACGTGTTCTTGCTTTATCAGCTTTGTAGAAACGATCAAATAAAAATGGAATATCTTCTTCTGGAATACCAGCGCCCGAATCTTGTACTTCAAAAGTAAGACCATTATTTTTCGTATTAATTACAAGCGTTACATGTCCGCCTGCATTCGTATGACGAATTGCGTTATCAATTAAATTCGTCAATACTTGTTCCATACGATCTGCATCAAACGGGTATTGTTCAATTGGATTCTGGAAATCAACCGTTAATGCGACTTCTTTATCCTTTGCAATTCCTTGGAATTTACGACCTATTTTTTCAACGAAAGGATGAATATCAACTTCACCTATATGTAACTCTACATTACCACTTTCCATACGCGCTAAATCTAATAGTTCATTTACAAGTTTACCTAAACGAACGGATTCATCATAAATAATTTGAACAAACTCATTAATTTCTTCTTTCGTTTGCACAATATCATCTAAAATCGCTTCACTATACCCTTGAAGCATTACCATCGGTGTACGAAGTTCATGTGATACGTTCGCAATAAAGTCTTGACGCATCTTCTCAAGACGGCGCTCTTCCGTCATATCACGTAATACAGCTACAGCACCACGAATTTTCGTTTGATTGTAAAGCGGCGTCATAAGAACTACATAGTTCCCTTTTTGTAAATTAATTTCAACCACTTGTTGTTGTTCACTTTCTACAACGAGATGGAATAGTTCAACAAGTTCAGAAGGTAGTTTTTTACTGAGCTCTACTTCCTTTTCCTCTTGCCAAACTTGTAAGAAATGTTCAGCCGGCGGATTAATTACAACGACTTCACCTTCTTGATTTAACGTAATAACCCCATCTGCCATACTACTTAAAATACTAGCTAACTGTTCTTTTTCTTGCTGCAGGGCATTCATATTAAACTTCAACTGTTTCCCCATTTGATTTAAGGCCGTTGCAAGCTCACCAATCTCATCCTGAGATACCATAGGTGCTTTCGCATCAAACTTCCCACGCGCGACCTCAAAAGCAACCTCACGCATTTTACGGAGTGGTGCTGTAATTCGAGTAGATAAGAAGAATGCAAAGAACGTTGTTAATATAATCGCAATCCCTGCTGATAAGAATATAAAATCAGTCGTTCTCTCCATACCTTGTATCGGTACTTGTAAAGATTCGTATACGAACACTGCACTTTGATTTTTTGAATGCACTGGTTTTCCGACAATCATAATATCATTTTCAGTGTTTTTATTCTTTCTACTATTAGAGGCTTTTCTAATGTTATTCTTAATTTCTTTTTTGTCTGTAAAAACAGCCGCTAATTCTTTGTCTTCTTTCAAATCATCCATTGTAAGAGTGACTAATCCTTCTTGTTTCGGCGAAGAAGATATTTCTTTACCATCTTCTACAATAATGATCCTTGAAAGTGGATCAGAGAATTTGTACGCGATATTCTCAATCGTTTTTACATCGGCACCTTCCTCAATTAACTCTGAAACACTTGTTGCAACTTTTTGAAGCCTAGCTTCACTCATATCAACATAATATGTTCTAAAAAACTGTGAAAGTAAAATCGCAACAAATCCGAGCACAAACGAAACGAGAAGTAATATAGTCATCCATAACTTCCCTACTACACTTCTCCAAAGCATCAGTCGTTCACAACCTCAAATTTGTAACCTACGCCCCAAACGGTAACAATCATCTTCGCAGCATCTGGTGATTTTTTGCTTAACTTCTCACGTAAACGCTTTACATGCGTATCAACTGTACGTAAATCTCCGAAGAATTCATATTGCCATACTTCTTTTAACAATTGCTCACGATCAAATACCTTATCAGGCGCTTTCGCTAAGAATAATAGTAATTCGTACTCTTTCGGTGTTAAGTTTACTTCATTACCATCTGCTGTAACACGGTGTGCATCATTATCAATTGTTAAATGAGGGAACACAGTAACATCTTTTGTCGTTGTATCTTGTGTAAAGAACGTTGTTGGTACAGAACGGCGTAAGACCGCTTTCACACGAAGCACTACTTCACGTGGGCTAAATGGTTTCACAATATAATCATCAGTTCCTACCTCAAACCCTTGTACTCGGTTTACTTCTTCACCTTTTGCCGTCAACATAATAATTGGCGTCGCTTTCTTCTCACGAACCCCTTTACACACTTCAATACCATCTTTACCTGGCATCATAAGATCTAATAGGATTAAATCGTAATCATTTTGTAACGCCATTTCTAAAGCTGTATCACCATTGTCCGCTTCTTCAATTGTGTATTGTTCTCTTTCTAAATACATTTTCAACAAACGACGAATACGATCCTCATCGTCTACAATTAAAATTCTTGATTCATTTTCCATTTCTACCCGTTGCGTACTTTTACCACAACGGTTTACACCTACCCTTCTACACTAGTATGTTGCGCTATTCTCGTTTATTTAAGCAATCTTCTAAATGTTTCACTTCCCATATTATGCTTCACAAGAATAATAAAGTTTGTTCAATTTTTTTCCAAAACTATGTATTTTTTTTGAACAGGATATAATGTCCTCGACATCATTTTACAAAATCAACCGCTACTTTGTCATGTTTTTCTCAAAAAAGAAGAAAAGTTGACAAAAATAAAATAGGAAAGTGACATTCACTCTCCTATTTTATTTCTCTATGCGTATGAATGTAAACCCGCGATAATTAAGTTTACTACAATAAAGTTAAACATAATGATTGCAAAACCAATTACCGCTAACCACGCTGACTTCTCTCCGTGCCACCCTTTTGATAAGCGTAAATGTAATACCGCCGCATAAAAGAGCCAAGTAATAAGCGCCCAAACCTCTTTTGGATCCCAACCCCAAAAACGTGTCCACGCTATTTGAGCCCAAATCATGGCAAAAATTAATGCACCTAATGTGAAAACCGGGAATCCAATTGCAATAGAACGATATCCGATTTCATCCAGTAAATCACTATTTGTATTCTTTACTAACGGCTGAAGTGCTGCCGATACTCGTTTGCGTAAAACAAGTCTTAATACAATATAAAGTAATGTCCCAACTAACACTGACCAAATAACAGTATTTAATTTTTTCGCATTTACAATCGCTGGAACTTCAACTGTCGGTTCTAATTTATTTTCTGTCAATAACTTTCCTTCGTGCGGTCCTACTAAAGCTGGAAGATTGTACTTCATTTCCACTTGTTGTTCATTTTTATCAACCCATTGAAACTTCGCTTCATATTTCATACTAGAAAATAACGTTGTCACTCCAATAAAACCAACTGTACAAACAAGTGTGAACACTACCGTTTCTAACCAAAATGTACGTTTGCTTCTCGTTGATTGGTCTACATTTTTCAATAAATACATAACGCCCGTAATAAAACTAATTGCTAAAATTGCTTGTCCTGCTGCTGCAGTCGTCACGTGAATATGCAACCAATTACTTTTTAAAGAAGGAATAAGCGGAGATATTTCCCTCGGAAACATACTTGCATAGGCAATTAATAAAAGTGCAACTGGTAATGCAAAAAGTCCGATTATACTTACGCGATACATAAAATACATGACAATAAATGCTCCGACAAGCATCATGCCGAAAAATGTACCGAATTCAAAAAAGTTACTAACTGGTGCATGTCCTGATGCAATCCATCTTGTAACAAAATATACTGTTTGTGCAATAAACCCTAAAATTGTAATCGTTATTCCTATATTTGCCCATTTATGACCTTTTTCTTTAATTGCTCCCCCGAAAAATAGAGTTGCAATTAAATATAAAATAAATGCGGTAAAGAGAAAGTTACTACTTATTTGCACCATATCGTTTCCCCACCTTAACTAATTTTTTTATCCACTACTTTATCGCTTGGCTGCGGAATTGCCGTACCTTCTAGTACTCTTTCAATATCTTTCTTTAAACCGAACCAATTTTTATTCGTGTGTCCTGCAATCCACCATTCATCATTAACGCGTTGTATCCAAATACGACGATGATTCCAATACATCCCTTGAATGACACCAACCATAAATATAAATCCTCCAATACCGAGAATCCAAAGCGTTAAATCTTTCCTTACAGTAAGTGCTGTTGCATTTTGCATTTCCACACCTGCAAACGACATTTTATATTTATTATTTCCATCAGGTTCTATATTTTGCTGAATACCAACAAAACTCACTTCACCATCTGGTGTTTCGGGCGTAAACATTTTAAACACAAATGCAGGGTTGTTTGGTAATTTCGTTTTCGTATTTGGTCTTCCACTCTCATCAAAATAAAAGTCAGGGAAATAGCTTAATAGTTCTAAAGAATAACCATTTCCTAAATCATATTTTTCTGTAGGGTTCGTTAAATCAACTTTGATCGGTCCCCACTTTTGATTATTTTCTTTGTTTTGCAAATGGAATGACATGCTTTTAAATTCACTTTCTTTGTAATCCACTTGATATATAGCAAATTGATCAAATTTCAGCGGTTCATTCACTCGAATTTCCGCTTCTTTTACTTTTTCTAATTTCGGTTTTTGTCCTGCTATATTTTCGCCGACCGCTTTATATAATACAGCATTCGTTTGGAAGTTTTTCGCAATCATTTTATCGCCTACACGATCAATCGCTTCATCAAAAACTTCCTTGTCCTTACTTTTATCATAAACTTCCTTAATAAATTTCTCGTTTTTTAAATAGTATTGACCATCCGTTCCTGGTATTTCTTTCGTTTCACCGTCACGTAACCAAAGGGCTTCGTCTACGTACATACTCGGTAAAAAACGGAGCATTGCACCGAATAAAAAGATAATGAGACCAATATGATTCACATATGGACCCCAGCGTGAAAACCGTCCCTTTTCCGCCAAAATATTTCCGTCTTCCACTTTCACGTTATAGTTTCTTTTCTTTAAATTCTTTTGCACTCTTTCAAGATCACCATCTTGCGGTGTACCAGTACCGTATAATCTTTGTCTCTTTAAAAAGCTAGGGTGTCTTTTCACCCCTTGCTTCTTTAAAGCTTTATAAAGTGGAATGACACGGTCTAAGCTACATATCACAAGTGAAATACCAATTGAAGCAATTAAAATCATATACCACCATGAACCGTATAAATTATTAAATCCTAATTGATAGTATAATTGCCCTAAAAATCCGTATTCTCGCTTATAATATTCAGCTGGTGCAATTCCTGGAGTTATGTACATTTCTTGTGGAAAAATAGTTCCTATCGCTGATGCAGCTAAAGTGATTACAATGAGCCATACACCCACTTTTACAGAAGAGAAAAAGCTCCAAATTTTATCGACTATCGTTTTTGTTTGCGTGAGAGATCTCCGAGCACTCCCCTCATAGCGCATATCCAATAGTTTTATATTTTCATTGCTTTCAAATGGTTTCCCACATGCTTCACAAAAAACAGTTCCTATCGGATTAACGTGTCCACATTCACACTTAATTTCTTTCAACACTCTCACCGCCCCTATATCTATATGTACTATTGTATATTCTACCCTCAAGTTACCGCAATACTCAGAATTTTTAAATCAAAGACGCTATAGGTAAGCGCCTCGTATGTAAAGGCTTTCTTTATTACGGAGTAATTTTCTTTAAATACTCTTCCAATTGTTCTATCGTTTGTTCACCTTTAATCTCTTGAATCACCTTACCATCCTTATCAATCAAGAAGCTTGTTGGTAACGGTATTACTCCATACGTTTTTATAATTTCTCCACCTTTATCAATTGCGACTGGGAACTTAAGATCGTATTGTTTCACAAAATTCTTAACAGCAATATCCGTTTCATCTGCATCTAACGCAATAATTTCAACGCCTTTTTCTTTATACTTTGGATATAATTCGTTCATATAAGGCATTTCTTTTTCACACGGTTTACACCAAGTGCCCCAAAAGTTTAAAAATACACCTTTTCCCTTTAAATCTTTTAATTCAATTTTCTTTCCTTCTAAATCTGTTACAACAAAATTAGGTGCTTCTTTTCCGATTTGCATTTTCTCTTCTTTAGTGAAATATCCTTGATAAAGTGTAAATCCTACAGCACCGCATAAAATGAGTAGAATCATAACGCGAAATAATAAGCGATTTTTTTTCATATTGTCTCCCCTCTCTTCGACGAGTGATAAATATATGTATTTTTTAATAAATCACCAGCGGAGCATTCCACTGGTGAAAGTTTCACACTATCGATTAGCGCGGCTTTGTAGAAGCCAATGCACGTAATTGTTTCACCTCATGTGGTGACAATTCTCTCGCATCACCAGGTCGCAAGCTACCCACTTCTAAAAAGGCGTAGCGTTCACGCTTTAGTTTCACTACTTTACAATCTAACGCTTCAAACATGCGGCGTACTTGACGATTACGTCCTTCATGAATCGTTAATTGTACAATCGCAGTCTCTTTACGCTTGTCCCAAGAAATAATTTTCACTTGTGCTGGTGCTGTTTTCCCATCTTCTAATGCAACACCTCGTTCTAACATGCGAATTTTCTCACCTGTTAATGGCCCTTTAATTTTTGCAACATACGTTTTTTCAACTTTATATCTCGGATGCATTAATACATTTGCAAATTCCCCATCATTTGTCATCAATAATACGCCAGACGTATCATAATCTAAGCGTCCGATTGGGAATAAACGTTGTCTAATTTCAGGGAAAAAGTCTGTTACAACACTTCTTCCTTTATCATCTGATACACTTGAAATTACGCCAGTTGGTTTATATAGTAAAAAATAAACAGGTTCTTCTTTTTCAAGAGGGATGTTATTTACTTCTACTTTATCTTGAGGAGTTACTTTCGTTCCTAACTCCTTCACTATTTTTCCATTCACTTTTACTTTTCCTTGCTGAATTAATTCCTCAGCCTTTCTTCTCGATGCAATACCTGCTTGCGCAATCACTTTTTGTAATCGTTCCATTTCTTTTTTTCACCTCGAATTTATCTTACCTTACATTAGAAAGACTTGGCAACCGCATACGCTTGACGGCCATTCGCTTCATCTTACTTAAACAACATAGCGATGATAATAAACATATAAAGGGCAAATCATGTTTTTACCTTTTATTATTGTCCATATTCTTCATATTGCTCACAATAAAAGTTCATCATTTTGTCAAAAATACCACATAAAAAAACCACTATTAAGCAACACCTTAATAGTGGTCGTATACGTATTATAAGCGAAATAGCATAAAAAATGAATAGCCGCCTTACTTAAACATTAAAGAAACAAACACAATTGAACAAATAATCCCGATTAAATCGGCAAAAAGTCCTACTTTTAATGCATCTCCCATTTTTCTAATTCCAACAGCTCCGAAGTATACTGTTAAAATATAAAAAGTCGTATCTGTACTCCCTTGCATCGTAGAAGCCAATCTTCCAATAAACGAGTCTGGCCCATATGTGGCAATTAAATCGGTCGTAATACTTAAACCAGCAGAGCCTGAAATAGGGCGTATAAGTGCTAGTGGAACAATTTCTGCTGGGACATGAATTAAATCTAACATCGGCTTCATTACTGATATCATTGCATCTAACGCTCCAGACGCCCGAAAAATCGAAATAGATACAAGCATTCCAACCATAAACGGTAAAATAGAGATCGCAATTTGAATCCCTTCTTTTCCCCCCTCAACGAACGATTCATACGTCGGCACTTTCTTTATTGTGCCATATAAAAGGATAAAACCAATTACACAAGGGATTACCCATAATGATATCGTATTGACAATACTCATTTTTTCCGCCCCTTCCTACTCCTTCTTCGGTAAAAATAGCGGTCAATCCAAATCGCTCCGATCATAGAGAGTACTTGTGCAATGAATGTTACCCCAACAATTTCAGTAGGATTCGCTGATTCATACGTCATTCGAATCGAAATGACAGTAGTAGGAATTAAAGTAATCGCTGATGTATTTAACGCGAGAAACGTTACCATAGAACGGCTCGCCGAATCCTTCCCTCCATTTAACTCTTTCAATTGTTCCATCGCTTTAATACCAAGAGGGGTTGCTGCATTACCTAACCCAAAAAAGTTCGCCATCATATTCGATAAAATAAATCCCATTGACGGATGATCTTTCGGTATTTCTGGAAACAACCTTTTTACTATCGGCATAAAAAGTGACACTAACTTTTTTAACAACCCTGCTTCCTCTGCAATTTTCATTAAACCGAGCCAAAATACTAATACACTAATAAGTCCTATACAAATTGTTACTGCATCTTTTGCTCCGTCAAATACGGCTTTATTTATTGCTTCCATCGTTCCATTTATCATGGCATATACAATCCCTATGACTGCCATCGCTACCCATACGAGATTAACCATCGCTCCCAACACCTATCATATGAGAAAAAATTTCTTTCACATTATTCCAATACATTCCCGTTGTAGCTACTAACTTTCGTTTACTATAAAATAAATTCCGTTCTCCAACTTTCTCATTGCCAACATAAATTTCCGTCTTCCCAACCTTTACTCCATCTTTAAGTTTTGCACTTTTATCAAGTTCAACTTTTAATACGACATTCTTTCTTTCCTGCTCAGTTAATGGCACCGCAAAACTATTTTTTGTATATACATGATTGGCATATTTCTTTTCAGTTATTTCAGCAAGAGCTCCTTGTCCTACAACGTTCGTTTGCTTGAAACGTTCAAAACCTTTATCAAATAAATTCATATGATCATCCCAATCACTAGAAGCGCTCAAAGTTACGACAATTAGATCTAGTCCATCTTTTGATGCTGTTGTAACAAGTGTCCGTCCTGCTTTCTTCGTAAAACCTGTTTTTCCTCCTGTCGCAAATTCATAATAAGATGTCACGAGTTTATGTTTGTTTTTCCACGGATAATCCCACGAATCTGATTTATACGTTTTTGTCCCAAAAATCTTCTTAAAGGTTTCGTTCCCCATTGCATACTTTGTTAAAAGTGCCATATCATAGGCTGATGAATAATGGGATCCATCTCCATCCAAACCATGTGGGTTTGAAAAGTGAGTATCTTTCATTCCAATTTGTTTCGCCTTTTCATTCATTAAATATACGAACCCTTCTATACTTCCTCCTACATTTTCAGCAATTACTTGTGCTGCATCATTACCAGATCTAAGCATGAGTCCGTATACTAAATCCTCTAACTTCACTTTCTGTCCAGGCTTTAAATAAATTGCTGATCCTTCTACTCTCACCGCTTCATTACTAACCGATACCATTTCTTTCATTTTTCCTGATTCAGCAGCTAACAAGGCTGTCATAATTTTTGTTATACTAGCAATTTTTTGTGGCTCATGTTCTGCTTTTCCGTATAATACACGACCGGACTGTTGCTCCATTAATACAGCATTTCGAGCACTGACATTACTGTTCATCTTTGCATATGTAGGAATTGGTATAACGCTTGCGTACATAATAAGAAGCGTGATTATTACACAAATTCGTCTCATATTTCCCCCCACGTCCTTTTGGCACTTTTTGTACAAGTGTATGCTTGGCCTTTTAAAATATGAACGAAATCTCTTTCTCCTTCTAATAAAAAAGACGCAGAGAACCTGCGTCTAATACGGTGTCCATTCAATTTGTTTCGCACTTTCAAATCTTTTTTCTACATCAGGCCAATTTACAACATTCCACCAGTTTTTAATATATTCATCTTTTCGATTTTGGTATTGTAAATAATACGCATGTTCCCACACGTCTAGCACGAGGAGCGGTATCGTATCCCATTGTGTAAATAATTGATGAAGTGTACTCTGCAAAATTTCTAATCTTCCGGATCGTGGTACCCAAACGAGAAGCGCCCAGCCTGATCCTTCCACTTTAGAAGCTGCTTCTGTGAAATGTTTTTGAAAACGTAAAAAACTCCCAAAATCTTGTTCAATCTGTTGTGAAAGAGCCCCTCTTGGACTTCCGCCACCATCTTTTTTCATGTTATTCCAAAATATCGTGTGTAAGTAATGACCTGATCCATGAAAAGCCGCTTCTCTTTCCCAATGCTTAATTAAATCAAATTGATTTGTTTTTCTCGCTTCTTCCATCATTTTCTCTGCCTTATTTAACCCTTCCACGTAACTGCGATGATGTTTATCATGGTGTAACATCATAATTTCTCTAGAAATATACGGTTCTAACGCATTATACGGATAAGGTAATGGTGGAAGTGTATGCCCTCCAATTGGAACAGCTCGTTCACTATCCCCTCTTTCATATAGTTCATATTCCTCTTCTCCTTGCACGAATACTTCCTGCAAATGATGCTGAATATGTTCTACATCATCACTTATTTCATACATAAACTCTGCATCTGTATCATACTCATGCTCTTTCATACGATCTAATAACGTTTGAATTTTATAAGCAAGCATATGGACATCATACACTTCCATTGCACGGCTATCTAATACGTGAAGAACACTTTCACACCAGCTTTCTACTTCATGAAAGTAATCTGTAAATACACCTTGCTGACTCATGTTACACCTCCTTAATGCTATCCCCATAAATATATTCAAAGGAAATCCCTTATATAACTTTACAAAAGGAAAAGAAGCTAAGTCCCCTTAGCTTCTTTTTCGCAATTAATATTTGTGTAACATCTTTGTTTGGTAATCCGTCTCATAATATTCTAGTTCTTCACGCATCAATTGAAATTTTCCTTCTAAACTCTTCATCACTTGCTCTATAGATGCTGGTGGCGTTTGTTGAAAAACGATGGAGTTTTTCCCTGTATAGGCAGACCGACTATTTTCATACCAATGATCACTCTTTGGTGAGAAAAACTCTGCAATTACTTGATGATAAATTTTATATAAAATTTTCTCAGCTGCTGTTTTTCGAAATGGCTGGCTATTTAACAAAACAAAACATGCATCATGTCCTTCTTCACAAAAAACGAGAAGACGTCTTATTGATGCTAATAACCCTTTATAATATTGCTCGTTCCCTGCTGGTTTTTCTTCTAATAAAGAAGGCAACGTATGATAATTTACATAATTGGTTATTAAAGTAATAACATCTTCTAAAAACATAGAAACTTGTTCTGTTTGATTTTCAACCATTAGATTAGACATTTTTTCCCTCTCCTTTGCCATTTCACGCTATTTCTACTCTTTTATTTTTATGTAATTCAGCTAATATTTCTTGTACTTTCACCACTGTTTCCTCATCAAAATATTGTTGGAATGCTTCTATATTATTTAAATATAAACGTTTTTGCATGCGATGCTCATTCTCTTTCAGTAAACAACATATCGCTACAATATCCCGTAAATATATGTCTTGTTCTTCTACTTTACATACTGGATTTCCTTCAAAAGGAGTAATTTCTTGTAAAACTTCTTCAAAATATCGAACGTATAAAACGGAAAAAGTTCTCTCTTTATTATTTAATATATATGTCACTTCAGATCTATTAAAGAAATCTTCTGATGTATTAGGTTTCGCTTTCTCTAACTCATATCCCGCATAACCTATTATAATCATCTACTTCCCCTCTCTTCCTTCTTTCAATTCATTTTAACTTAATTTTCTGACAAACGAAATACTCTTTTAAATATAACCCATATAAAAAATAGCTTCCCTATACAGGAATTTACCTTTTTATTTTTCTTGAAGTTTGTCATAATAATATTATTGTCTCAGTTTTCTTATACAAGGAGAGTTGTATTTATGTCGTTTTCATGGAAACGTTTCTTACAAATCGGGAAAATTATCTTCCCATTTGTTGTATTAACAATTGTATTCTTTCAAGCAAAAAAAGAATTAGCAGGCATTTCTTTTTTAGAAGCAATCAATACAATTAAAAACATTCCAACCGGAGGAGTCTTTTTAGCAATTACACTTGGTGCATTTGCCGTATCAACAATGTTCTTTTATGACTATGTTATGCTTCGTTATTTAAAAGCTGATATACCAGTCCAAAAGATTTTTCGTATCTCATGGATTGCTAATACTTTAAATGGATTTATTGGGTTTGGTGGTCTCGTTGGAGCTGGTGTACGCACAATGCTTTATCGTCCATACATAAAAGAAAATGGCAAACTTATTAAAAGTATCGCCTGGATGACAACTGCTTTTATTAACGGACTCGCAATTCTTTCTTTCCTCGGTCTTATTGGAATATTAGACACAAGTTTTATTTTGCATGAAAAACCGTGGCTATGGCCTGTTCTTATTTTCTTCGCCCTTTTCGTCCCTATATACATTGGCTTTTCTAAACTAAAAAATAGAAAACCAAAGCAAACCGAAGGGCAAGAAGAAGGGGAAGAAGAAAAAAATCCAACTGTTTTATACTCATTAGTCTCATTAGTTGAGTGGGTATCTGCCGGTATTGTTATGTACGTCATACTAATATTATTTGGTATCGATATCGAATTTCAAAAGTTTTTAGGTGTGTATGTAATTGCTGCTTTAGCTGGTGTTGTTAGTCTCGTTCCTGGTGGACTTGGTTCATTTGATCTTGTCTTTTTAACTGGGCTCGGACAATACGGCATTGATACAGGCGTATTACTACCTGCTATGTTATTATATCGCCTCGTCTATTACATTTTACCTTTCTGCCTTGGTCTTATTTTTGCAGCTTTTGAAATGACAGGCGTGGCCATTAAAAAGTTTGAAGATAAACCTTTTATTGCGCCTGCATTAGAAACAACTGGTGTTATATGGACTTTGCAGCGTGATTTTCTAGGAAAACTAGGTTCATGGGCCTCTGCTGCTTTAACAGTATTTGCTGGATTAATGGTTATTTTATCGACCATTCTACCGACAAGTATAAACAGGGCACACGCCTTACATATTCTAGCTCCAAAACATCTTATTCAATTTTCTTTTAGCTTATCACTAACATTTGGTATTCTCCTCCTGATCCTTTCGCGAGGGATATATTATGGAACAAAGCGTTCTTACTATATGACGATTATTTCTTTAATCGGAGCAGCCATCTTTAATACGCTAAAAGGGATTGATATTGAAGAGACGTTTATTTTATTAATCGTACTCGCTGTATTATATATGCTTCGTAAAAGATTTGTACGCGAGAAAATGGAAGTCTCACTTTCTGATATGGTAAAAGTTTTTATATTCTTACTCATAACTTTATATTTATATAAAAACTTAGGTATTTTATTTGCAGGTGCAAAAGAAGCTTTTAAACCTGATTTTGTCGTTCGTAATATTACACAAGTGAAACGAAGTGCCTTAGCAGCTGCCTTTTTCGTTCCTACATTTTTACTGATTGGCTCACTCATTGCCAATCGTTATCGAAATGAATTTCCCGGGCAACCAGCTAATGATAAAAGGTTGCAAAACTTTTTAGATGAACATGATGGTAATGTACTTAGTCATTTAGGATTTTTAGGAGATAAACAATTTTTCTTCAGTAGTGATGGGAAAGCGCTCCTTCTCTTCTCTATAACTGGAAAACGTCTCGTTGTGCTAGGTGATCCAATTGGGGATCCTTCCTCCTACCGTACTGTGTTACAAGAGTTTTTAGCTGAGGCTGATCGATTTGGATACATTTGTGTATTCTACCAAATAGAAAGTAAATGGATGAGTTTATATCATGATTTTGGTTACAACTTCTTTAAACTTGGTGAAGAAGCTGTCGTTGATTTGAACACATTTACAATAACAGGAAAAAAACGAGCCGGTATGCGAGCGACTTTCAACCGTTTCGAACGAGAAGGCTATACATTCTCTATTCATCAGCCACCATTCTCAAACGAATTATTTGAAGAGTTAAGAAAAGTTTCAGATGCGTGGCTCGGCGGAAAAAAAGAGAAAGGTTTTTCACTCGGATACTTTGATCGTGAATATATTAGCCGAGCACCTATCGCTACATTATGTGATGCTGATGGAAAAATCATTGCATTTACAACCTTTATGCCCGTATATCAAGACGGATCATTGTCTGTTGATTTAATGCGCTATTATCCAGATGCACCTAGCGGCATTATGGATGCAATTTTCATCCACCTATTCCAGTGGGCAAAAGAAAATGAATACCACTCCTTTAATATTGGTATGGCACCACTTTCAAATGTAGGTTTATCGACACAATCTTTTTGGTCCGAACGAGTTGCTGCTGCCATCTTTAATAATGTTCGTTATACGTATAGCTTCAGCGGGCTACGTCATTTTAAAGAAAAATATAAACCAGCATGGAGCGGTAAATATTTAGCATTTAGAAAGAATCATTCTTTACCAATTACAATGCTCTCTGTAACAAAATTAATAGGAAAAAGAAAAAACAGCTAAACATTTAGCTGTTTTTTCTTTTTTGAACTTGTACAATAAATTCTTTTTCATATTTCTTACCATTTATATAGAAATCTCCCCATATTTTATACGTTCCTTCTATAGGAAATGTAATACGGTATTGTAATTGCTCATCTGTATCAACAGGTATTGCGTATAAAAAGTTTTCTCTCGTTTCGTCCACGATATAGAGCGCTTCCACTTCTCCTCTCTCTGAATGTAATTTCAATTTCTCACCCTTTTTCACTTGGAATTGAAATGTTAACGTCGCTGGTTCATTCGGATGCAATGCACCAAATAATAGAGAAACTTCATACTCCCCTATTTTTTTTGTAAGCACACTATCAATTGGAAATTTTACTTTTTTCTTATTTTTCTCCTCTATTTCTCTCCCAAAATCATTCTTCGCAAATGATTTCACAGACTTGTTTTTGTCTTCATATAAAAATATTGTATACCTTTCATCTTTCACTATTTTGGAAGATACCTTATATGATCCATTCCCTGCAAATGTAGGTTTCATTTGTTGTACATGTTTTAATTGTCCGTCTACAATAACTGCCCGAATTTGATCATTCACACCACGAACTTCGTTATTTTTATTATTTAGCAATTGAAACAAAATATCTACTTTCTCATTTCCTTTTCCATTTGACACATCCCATTTTACTTCCTGAACATCACCTACAGTCTCTGTAGTTTCCTGATACTTTTTTATGTAAAATCCGCCTACTACAATAAATAGTAAAGCAACAAGTCCAATGACAAGATTTTTCAAAATATCACCTACCATTTTTATTGTCTCTGTTTATACAAAACTTCTTACATATATATTCTAGATTATGATTTATGAAATCCTCCTGCTTTGCACATATTACAAATAATTAAAAGATTTTAATTGAAAGGATTGATAGTGTATAATGCAAATGATATTGATTTCTATCAATACATTATAAGGAGGACTTTTCATGAGTGTACATATTGAAGCAAAACAAGGCGAAATTGCTGAATCTATTCTATTACCTGGTGATCCATTACGTGCAAAATATATTGCTGAAACATTTCTAGAGGACGTTACTTGCTATAATAACGTGCGTGGTATGTTAGGTTTCACTGGAACTTATAAAGGAAAACGCGTATCTGTTCAAGGTACAGGTATGGGTGTACCTTCTATTTCTATTTATGTAAACGAATTAATCCAAAGCTACGGAGTTAAAAATTTAATTCGCGTTGGAACTTGCGGTGCGATTCAAAAAGACGTAAAAGTACGTGACGTTATTATTGCAAT
Organism: Bacillus sp. MMSF_3353; assembly: GCF_030733445.1. Classification (NCBI taxonomy): domain Bacteria; kingdom Bacillati; phylum Bacillota; class Bacilli; order Caryophanales; family Bacillaceae; genus Bacillus; species Bacillus sp. MMSF_3353. The sequence goes on along the minus strand of NZ_JASHJA010000006.1, from coordinate 68,155 downwards.
GACAGCTTGTACAGATTCTAATATGAACCGTTTAACATTCCCAGGTTTTGATTTTGCACCAGCTGCAAACTTTGACCTTTTAAAGAAAGCTTACGATGCTGGAACTGAAAAAGGCTTACACGTTCGTGTTGGTAATGTTTTAACAGCAGATGTATTTTACCGCGAAAGCATGGACATGGTTAAAAAACTTGGAGATTATGGTGTACTAGCAGTAGAAATGGAAACAACTGCTCTTTATACATTAGCAGCGAAATACGGTGTAAATGCGTTATCTGTATTAACAGTAAGCGATCACATTTTCACTGGTGAAGAAACAACATCTGAAGAGCGTCAAACTACATTTAACGAAATGATTGAAATCGCTTTAGATGCAGCAATTCAACAATAATACATTAAAGAACTCGTCATACGTCTGTCGAGTTCTTTTTATGTGACTTTTTATTAAAAACTACTTTCAGAAGAGACAGATTTTCTCCTCTACTTTTTTGTAACGTTTGTTATAATTAAGAAATCATTTACAGTATTTCTCACAAGAGGTGACGCAGTGAAAAACAGAAGTATCGTCTTTAAACTATTTTTATTAACATCAACATTATTTACAATCATATTCCTCCTTTTTTTCTTAGGACAATCTCTATTTTTAGAGAAATTTTACATTAATAAAAAAGTAAAAACAGTTCAAACTGCTTTTGAGAAGTTCGTAAATACTTACGAAGAAAGTGGTAAAACTTATGAGGAAATTCGAAAACTAAAACAAGAATTTCATGACAAAACAAATGCGGAAATGCAGTTTTTAAATACGAACGGCATTATTAAAAGTGACAATAATTTCTACATTGATGTAATTAATCCTAAAAATAATAAAGCATATTCCATTCCACTCAATAATGTTTTAACGCCAGAAGAATATAATAAATTCGAAAACTTAGGATTGAAAAAAGATGGGATGATAAACGTCGTCGGTTTTGTACAAGATTCCACCATAACACCACTAGAATTGACAACAAACTATAATCGATGGCAAAACGAAAATGTCAACTCAGATTTTCAATCCATTAATGGAAACCCTGCTAAAAATAGACTTACAAGCCGATCCAAAACTGTGACTCAAATTGAGTTTACTGGTATCGTATCTAAGTTACAGCTTCCATCCAAAGCGGATGTTCGTCTTGCAAATGATTTTGAAACATTACAAGCCGTTCAATATTTTGCAGAGATTATTAGAAATGGCACTGCTAACTCACACCAATTAAACACTTATATAATAGATGGTGGAGAGAATATAAAAAATAGTATCTTTGTAAAACCTATTGTGGAAAATGGAAAAATTACAGAGTACGCTTTTGCGATAGCATCTTTACAACCTGTTAATGAAGCGATGCTCGTTTTAAAGGATTATTATGTCTATGCCTTAATCATCGTATTTCTCGTAATTATTTTATTATCCTTCTACTACTCAAAAATCATTGTGAAACCATTAATTAAAATGAATCGCGTTACAAAAAAAATGGCCAATTTTGATTTTAGTGAAAAATTACCTGTGACAGCAGACGATGAAATTGGCGGGCTTTCCGGTAGTATTAATACGTTATCTGTAAACTTAAAAGACCGAATCGATCGATTAAATGTTGCCAATACAAAATTACAACAAGATATTGAACGTGAACGTCAATTAGAGAAAACGCGAAAAGAATTCATTTCTGGTGTATCACACGAATTAAAAACACCACTTAGTGTAATTAGAAGTTTCGCAGAAGGAATTAAAGATGGCGTTAGTAAAGATACGACGTATTACACAGATGTTATTTTAGAAGAAACAGAAAACATGAACAGACTTATTGTTGAAATGTTAGAATTAGCAAAACTAGAATCTGGTACGTACAAACTAGATATGACGACATTCTCAATCGGTGAATTAATTCAACAAGTCTATACAAAGTTATTATTTAGCATGGAGGAAAAGCATTTACAAGTGAACGTAGATGTAGACTCTTCTATATTCGTTAAAGCGAATCGTAGTCGTATTGAGCAAGTCGTTGTGAACTTACTTAGCAATGCAATTCGCTATACGCCAGATGGAGAAAAAATACACGTCTCCGTTATAGAACTGGAAGATATAGTAAAAGTCGAAATCGAAAACACAGGAAACCCTATCCCTGAAGAAAGTCTTGAAAAAATTTGGGATCGTTTCTACCGTTTAGATGCATCTCGTAGCCGTCATACTGGAGGTACCGGTCTCGGGTTATCTATTGTAAAAAACATTTTAGACCTCCACCATGCCGAGTACGGTGTATATAACACGACTAATAGTGTTGTATTCTACTTTAATTTACAAAAAGTAAAAGAAGTCAAATAATTTGTCTTAATTTCACTAGGAGTTCACATGAAATTCACACTCTCCCTTTATAGTAGGAAACAAGTTAATCCTTTCCTTTACACACATAAAAGAGGAGAGTGCGTGAAATGAAACAAGCAGGACAACCTATTCAAAATGAAAAACAATTAGAAACTATCAAAAATATACTTTTACAATCTTCGAAACGTGATGGCTTATTATTCGTATTAGCTGTAAATTCTGGCTTAAAAGTAAGTGAAATCTTACAATTAAAAGTTAGTGATGTAATCGATGAACATGAAAATGTTCGCCATTCCATTTTATTTTACAATGAAAAAGTAAAGAAACATAAATGGTTTGCTGTAAATGAAGACTTGCAGCACGCGATCGAAGACTACATGAAAGAACGTAAAACTTGGAAACGTAATGAACCATTATTAAAGTCTCAAAAAGGAACGAAATCTATTACGAGACAACATGCATGGTACATTTTAAACAAAGCTGCAAAAGAAGTTGGATTAGAAGGGATTAGCTCACATACACTTCGAAAAACTTGGGGATATTGTGCATACAAATCAGGTGTTGATATCGCATTTTTACAACACTTCTTTGATCATAGTACTCCATCAAAAACTTTAAAGTATATCGGTATTGCTTAATAACTCTTATACATAAAAAAAGTTACCATTTATAAATGGTAACCTTTTTTATGTTTCACATTCTCTTTTCTTGTCTCTCCTATATTGTAGTGGTACTCTAATAGTAAGGGGGAGAAATTATGAACACATTAACAATTGAATTACCGAAAGAAACGGCTGAAAAACTTGATTTATTAAAACAAGCTTATGAAAAGAAAACAGGTGCTTCCATTTCTGAAAGTACTCTTGTTCAAACACTTATCTCAAAAGAGTTTATCCAAGCGATAACTCCTTTTGATTTACAACAATTCGTCACTGGAAAAGAACAGCATTAATTGCTGTTCTTTTTTTTTGATACTTTATTAGGAGTTTACTAGCATTCTCCCCCGAAAAACTTCTTTGCTTCAGCCAAACCTTTTATCAGGAATCTTCCTACCCGGTAATGTCTCATAAAAAGTTTTTTATTTATTTTTCGGAAAACTATTGACAATGATAATGATAACCATTATCATTTATTACGAAGCCAACAATTGATGAATCAACCAAACGCTCAGTAACATTGTTACCCCTCTTTTTCATATAGAAAGGCACTGTACATTCCCCCTGTTTGTACAGTGCCTTTCTTGTTTATTATCATTCAAACAAATTTAATTGCTCAGGCTTCGGCTCACCATATGTAACGTTCATCATTTTCATAAGCTGTTTCGCATTATCCGCTGCATCTCCGCCCGAATTATTGTTAAATAGTACATATATGTCCTTTGTCTTCTTTTTTAATTGCTCTAGTCTTTCTACCCATTCTTCTAATTCTTTATTGTTGTAGCGATATAAGCAACGAACCGCTCTCCAATTTTCCCCTTTATCAAGCCACCCATGAACATTCCTACCATGAAAACGTATTAACACCATCTCTGCATTCGTTACTTCTAATACGAGCGGTACCGAACCTATCCCGGCCTGCGGCTCATCACAAATGGTATGAATCCATTTCTCATGTTCTAGAAACTGTATCGTCTTATCTTTCATTTCGGGATAAAACCATGTTTGATTTCGAAATTCTATGGCACACGGTAAACCTTCCATTTTTTCTTTCGTATATCGAAGAAAATCCACATTTTTCTTTTTACAATCAAACCATGGTGGATATTGAAATAAAATCATTTTTAATTTATCAGCTTCTATTAAAGGCAGAATAGATTGTTTGTACACATCAAACATCTCATCAAACGTAGAAAAAGGGATTTCACCTTTCATATGTCCTGTCATTCCTTGATATGCTTTTACTATAAAAGCAAAATCTTTCGGTGTTTCCATTGCCCATTTTGTATAGTTTCGTGCAGGTTGCATCGCATAAAATGAACTATCCACTTCCACTATAGGAAAATACTCACTATATGTTCGTAATTTATTTCTATTTTCATAGGGATCTATATATAAAGAATCATGATCTCCCCACCCTGTCACTCCAATGAAAAGCAAATATATCCCTCCCTTTTTAACTTCACCTTCTATTCATTCTACTCACTTCCCGAACACTTCAGCTAATCAATTTTATTAAGTAGCCCCTTCTTTAAGAGTATCCGTATAAAAATATGATATACTAGATGGAAGAATTTTTAAATTGAGGGGTTATTTATTTATGCTTCCAAACGATGATATTGTATCTCATGAAAAACGAATAGAAGAATTAGAAAATAAAGTACGTTTTTATGAAGAACTTGTGAATCAATTACCACATCATTTCACATACAAAAATCCACATATTGGTTTACAAATAAAGAAAACGAGAACGACTCATTCCATTCAAAACATAAAAAAAGAGAATAAAGAGGCTGATTTTCAACTTACTTGCGATTCATTATTTTTATTTGAGCAACTTGAAACATACTTCATTCATATTTTTGATGCTTTTTCACATCATGTAACCTTTGTTGATGCTAAAGGAAATATCACTTTATGTAACCAAGCTGCAGCAGATGATTTTGGTGTAGTACGAAATGATATAATCGGAAAGCCAATTCAACAATTACTACAATTGCCAGAAGAAAAAATTAAAGCTCTTGAAACATTAAGAACGGGAACAGAAATATATAATGAAGAAGTTTTAGACAAAAACTATGGCATTTTAAATAACCGAATTATTCGTGATTATAACGGAGAGATTTTTAGAGTTATTAGTGTCTTTCATTATTTAAACACAGAACGTGATGCAGAGAAATTTTCTTTAGCAGGGCGAATTGCAGCTGGGATTGCACATGAAGTACGTAATCCTCTTACAACCGTACGAGGTTATTTACAATTTTTACAAGAAACTGTTTCTCCATCTAATAAAGAATTATTTGAAAACTTACTTATTCCTGAATTAGACCGCGCAAATAGTATTATTACAAAATTTTTAGCTATTTCAAAAACACGCGAATTTACAAGAGAACCGTTTCCTATTAATACATTTTTACGTGAGTATATTCAACAGTTACTAGCTAGTGAAGTCTTTTTACATAATATTTCAATTGATTATAATTTTTCTACCGAATTAGATGATGTATTAGTCCATATTGATCGTCATGAACTTGTACAAGTTTTTTTAAACCTATTTCAGAATGCTGTCGATGCTCAAGGTGAAAAAAAACTTTCTATCCAAATTACTAGTTATCGCCTAGATAATTTTGTTCGTATTACTTTCACTGATAATGGAATTGGTATTCCAACAGCCATTCAAGAGTATATCTTTGATCCATTCTTCTCAACAAAAGATTCGGGCACAGGACTGGGCTTGTCAGTAACGAAGAAAATTATTCAAAATCATAACGGTACATTAAAAATGACCAGTAATCAAGATGGTACAACTTTCACTATTTCAATTCCAATTTTACCTAAAACAACCCTTGAAAGATTAAATGACTACAAATGAGGTACTCCTCCACAAACTGCATGCCAATTGTTAAATACCTACAACAATTAGCATGCAGTTTTTTATGCTGAATTTTTCGTCTTTACATTATATAAACCTTCTCTTTATCTTACTTATTTTTGCTAAGAGGGCCAATTTCTTATTTTTTTTAGAAATGGTAGTTTGTCCATCACGAATTTAGTATAAATTTCATTTTAATATATAGTAACGACTATTGATTCTATGAAAGAAAGGAAAAGTATTTTATGGTAATGATTGTTGCGAAGTCAGAGCTTGTAGTTATATTAACATCTCTAAGTCCGAACTTACAGAATTCGTTAGACTTCTTCAAGCTCTTGGCCAAGCTATTCAAGCTGTCTTTCAAAACCCTTCTCAAAATAATATCGATAACTTGATTGCTGCCCTAAATAACCTACACAAATTCCTCAATTGCTTAGATTTATCTCCAGCACAAAAACAAATTGGAAATTCTATTATCGCTAATCTATTAACTATTTTAAAAACAAAACCTTTCTCATGCGGAGCATTGTACGTTGAGCTACAAAGCTTGCTTAATTATTTATTGTATATCGCTAAGTTATTCAAAGTAGATTGCTGCACTATCGACAAACTAGTTAAACTCATAACAGAGATCCAAACTATCCTAGTTCAATACGGGTCAGGTTGCCTTGGAGGAGGAGCAACAGGTGCTACTGGACCTCAAGGACCGGCTGGTGCTCAAGGTGCTACTGGTGCCCAAGGACCGGCTGGCGCAACAGGTGCTACTGGTGCTCAAGGACCAGCTGGCGCTCAAGGACCAGCTGGCGCAACAGGTGCTACTGGTGCTCAAGGACCGGCTGGTGCTCAAGGACCAGCTGGCGCAACAGGTGCTACTGGTGCTCAAGGTGCTACTGGCGCAACAGGAGCAGCGGGTACTCCAATTCCTGTAACTATCGCAGCTATCGGAAACTCAAATCCACAAACTATATCCCCTGGAACAAACATCCAATTCAATCAAGTTTTTGAATTAACTAATATCTCTTTCAACGATACTTCAGATACTTTAACAATTTTAGAAACAGGCGTATATGATATTAGTTTCTCAGCGTCTACAACTTTCCCAGGATCTTCACCATTCGGATTCGGTATTTCATTCAATGGCCAACCACCTAATCGTAACTTCTCAACTAACGTTATCGGTAGTGCTGTTTCTTTCTCTACAATCGTTACTTTACAAGCTGGTACAACGATTGCTGTACAGCCTACAGCAAACACTATTTCTATTCCTAACACAGGCGATACAACTGCAACACTATCCGTATTCCGAATTTACTAATTTTCAATCAATAAGTATATTTATAATAATATGTATCGTTTAACCGTGCATTAAATCTCTCTTTATATAGAAAGGAGCACTTATTTGGGAGGATAAGTGCTCCTTCTTTACGTTTCTTTACCTCAAATTTACTCTGTCTTAATCCTCATTTTGTATGATAAATAGTGAAGTCAAAGATATGAAAGAGGGATGAAAATGAGAGTTATGTCACTAATACGCATTTGGATTGCTCTTATGGTATGCATTATTTTATGTGTAGGATTTTTTTTAACTCTAAAATATTCCACTATATCAAAAGCAGAGAGAAAAACTGTTCCATACAAACTTTTGTATGCAAAACAAAGCAACATCCCTTATTCCAATACCTCAAATAATGAAAAAAAAGTTATAAAAGGAATGCTTATTACGAAAGCTGCTAGTTCCGAAGCGTTACTTCAAATTGCTGAAACGATTAAAGTTCAGTATACAAATAAAGAAATTGATGAAATCACGCTTTCTATCCATAATGAAAATAATGGTAATTACGAAGAAGAATTACCTTACGAACCTATTAGTAAAGGAAAAATAATCATCACATACGATTCTCAATCCTTTGGCAGTACAAATGTTACACTTAACGAGTAATACTATTTATCCCAATTAATATGGGCTAACAACTCGTAGGGATAGATACAGCTCCTCCCACCGATTAAAAGTTCACTTAATTTCTCATACGAAAAAGAGGCGAATTCCGTTATTCGCCTCTTTCTTTTACCAAAGTGAAGGAATCCATTCTTTCACTTTGTCGAGCCACTCTTGTTGCTCTTTTTTTCTTTGCTGTTCCTCTTCTTTCCTTCTCTTCTCTTCTTCTTTTCTTCGTTTTTCCTCTTCTATTGTATTCAATTGTTTTTTATAATCAGCCTCAGATATGAGCGATAACTGGAATGCTTTTTGAGCTGGATTGGCATTCGCTTTTTTCATAATATCCCGGAACATTGTCGTCGTAATTTGACTCCCCCCTGGAACATAATGATCGCTATCTGTTTTATCAAATCCTACCCAAATCGCACCTACTAAATCTGGTGTGTATCCAACAAACCATGAATCCTTTGCACCGGTGCTTGGTCCATTTACAATTTGAGTAGTTCCTGTCTTACCGGCCGTATCAACATTATTAACTTTCGCCTTTTCGCCCGTTCCCTTTTCGACAACACCTTTTAATAAATATGTCATCTTTTGAGCAATTTTCTCGCTCGTCACTCGTGTCTCTTTCTTATACCACTTTCCAATTGTTTCACCTTCAGCATTTTGTATCTCTCTAATCGCATGAGCTTCCACTTGGACACCGTCATTTGCAAATGTACTGTATGCTTGAGCCATTACAAATGGAGAGGTCCCAACATGCATCCCGCCTAAAGCAATTGGATACGTACGATCTTCTGGCACTAATGGAATACCAAATCGCTCTAAAGATTTCAATCCTTTATCCAATCCAATTTGTTCCAATAGCCAAACAGCCGAAACATTGTACGACTTTGCCACGGCTTCATACATTGTCACATCACCGTGAAAAGTGTGATCACTATTTTGCGGTTTATATTCTTTAATATTAAATGGTTCATCTTTTAATATATCGTATACTTCATACCCTTGCTCTAAAGCTGGTACATATACAGCCAGAGGCTTTAACGTTGAGCCAGGTTGTCTTTTTAATTGGGTTGCATGGTTAAACTGTAAAAACTGATACGGTCCTCTACCTCCAACTAAAGCTGGTACACCACCTGTTTTTGGATTCATAAGAACTACACCCGTTTGCATAAGCTGGTCTGAGCCATTATCTTTGAAATAACTCTCATTATTCACAACGTCTTCTACAGCCTGTTGTTTTTTCGGATCAAGCTCTGTGTAAATACGATAACCACCTGCTAAAATTTCATTTTGTGTTAATTCGTACTTGTCCATAGCTTCCCTAACAATATAATCTACATATTGAGAGTATTTCCCTTTGTATTTATCATCCACACCACGTTTTAACACAAGACCGCTCTCTTTTTCTTTATTATACTGTTCGTCAGAAATATATCCTTGCTCTTTCATTAAACTTAATACAACATTACGTCGTTCGATTGACTTATTAAAGTTTTTATATGGTGAATATGCAGACGGTGCTTTAATCAAGCCAGCAATCGTTGCAGCCTCTGAAACCGTTAAATCTTTTACATCTTTATCAAAATAAGATTTAGCTGCCCTTTTTATACCCCAAGCACCTTCGCCAAAATAAATTTGGTTCATATACATTTCAATAATTTCATCTTTCGTATACGTACGCTCTATTTTTTTTGTTAAAAAATATTCCTTTATTTTTCGAGAGTATGTGCGGTCTTGTGTCAGAAATACATTTTTCGCAAGTTGTTGTGTAATTGTACTTCCCCCTGCTACAACTTCTCCTGCTGTAATATTTTTAAAAACTGCACTTATAATTCCACTATAGTAAATACCGTGATGGTTAAAAAACTCCTTATCTTCTACTGCAACAATTGCCTGAACCATAATGTCAGGAATATCTTTCCTTTTAACACCTTCTGTTTTAGAAGAAGCTAATTTAGTCGCAACTTCATTATTTGCATCATAAATTAAGGTCGGTTGCGGAACAGCTTGTTTTAATTCAGATATGTCTTGAATGGAAATTATTATATTTATAGCAACAAATAGAGTAGCGAGTAAACTCCCTAATACAATTAATGAATTACGAAGTTTCTTCCTCTTGTTGAACCACTCCTGCATTTTTTTTAAGTGAGTGTTCTTCAATTTCATTCGTTCACTTCCTTCGTTTGTTTACACTCTTCTTTTCAAAAGGAAGAATATACCTCCTTTTAAATTTATTATAATAACGTAGTCGTTCCTATAGTGTAAAGCTTTTCTTTCACATTCATACTTTTTGCAAGAAAAGGACATTCTACAAGTAAGATATTCACTATTGATTATTAATATTATTAATACAACAATGAGAGTTATGTTAAGTTTTTGTAAACTTTTCGATAAAATGTTTTAAAAAACGACAGTTTTTTGTTAGAATTGATTAGCCAATATATTTTACATATATTACTTTTGTGGGGGTAACTAATAATGGTATTTAAATCAAAAAAAGATAAATTTTCTGAAATGTTAATGAATGTTTCAGAAAATTTAAAAGAAGGCGCGCAGTTTTTCGTGGAGTATAAAATTAAAAATGCTAGCGATTTAAAAGAGTTTTCTATGCGCATGAAAGAGTATGAGTCAAAAGGTGACTCATTTATTCACGAAATCATTATGGAGCTAAACAAAGCGTTTATTACTCCAATTGAACGTGAGGACATCCTACAACTTGCAATGAGTATGGATGATGTATTAGACGGATTAGATCATAGTGCTGGTCTATTCGAAATGTATTCTATTACAGAAGCTGATGAATACATGATTAAATTCGTTGAAGCAATTAATCAATGTGCGATTGAGATTGCAAATTCTGTTGAACTACTGTCTAAAAAGAAGTTAGTCGACATTCGTACGAACGCGATTAAGATTAAGGATTACGAATCACAATGTGATGATATTCGCCGTCATGCAATTAAGCACTTATTCTCTCGTGAGAAAGATCCGATTAAGATTATTCAATACAAAGAGATTTACGAAGAGCTTGAAGAAGTAGCGGATAGCTGCCAAAGCGTTGCAAACGTATTAGAAACAATTATTATGAAGAACGCGTAAGGAGTTTGATCATGGATACACTCTTGATACTGACCGTTTTAGTAGTCATTTGCGCTTTAGCTTTTGACTTTATCAATGGATTTCACGATACAGCAAACGCTATTGCAACGGCTGTTTCAACGAAAGCTCTAAAGCCTAGACATGCAATTATTATGGCAGCTATTATGAACTTTTTAGGTGCGATGACATTTACAGGTGTAGCAAAAACGATTACAAAAGATATCGTTGATCCATTTGCCTTGCAAAATGGTTCTCTTGTAATTTTAGCTGCTTTGCTTGCGGCAATAGCTTGGAATTTAATTACTTGGTACTACGGTATTCCAAGTAGTTCTTCGCATGCAATTATCGGCTCAATCGCAGGTGCAGCTATCGCTGCTGCCGGTATTAGCTCATTAAATCTTAAAGGGTTCATAAAAATTCTTGAAGCTTTAATCATTTCACCGATTATCGCTTTTGTTATTGGTTATATCGTATACAGTATTTTTAAAGTGGTCTTTAAAAACTTTAATTTAACGAAAACGAACAAAAACTTCCGTTTATTCCAGATTTTCACTGCAGCATTACAAGCTTATACACATGGTACGAATGATGCACAAAAAGCAATGGGAATCATTACGATGGCTCTTATGGCCAATAACTATCATACTTCTGACGACATCCCGTTCTGGGTACAATTATGTTGTGCAATCGCAATGGGTCTTGGTACTTCTGTTGGCGGATGGAAAATTATTAAAACTGTCGGTGGACAAATTATGAAAATTCGTCCTGTAAATGGTGTAGCTGCTGATTTATCATCATCACTTGTTATTTTCGGCGCAACATTCATTCACTTACCGGTTAGTACAACGCACGTTATCTCTTCTTCTATTTTAGGGGTTGGTGCTTCACATCGTGTGAAAGGTGTAAAATGGGGAACTGCAAAACGTATGTTAATTACATGGGTTATTACACTTCCTATTTCAGCTTCGTTAGCTGCATTATTTTACGCTTTATTACACTTAATCTTTTAATTAAAAGTCGTCTTCCTTATTTTTCTAGGAAGACGACTTTTTTGTGAACAAACCTTTTTCTTATTAAAAAGCGTGTATAATAATTGGTGGATAAGTTATATAGAGGAGTTGGAAATTTTGGAATACATCATGTTACTTTTCATCGGGTTAATCGCCGGGACAGTCGGGAGTCTAGTCGGGCTTGGTGGCGGAATTATTATTGTTCCGTTATTAATCGGATTACACAGTCTATCACCACAACTTGCAGTAGGAACTTCAATGGTAACAGTCGTTTTTACAGGACTATCTTCCACCCTTACTTATATGAAGCATAAACGAGTAGATTACAAAAGTGGACTTATTTTATTTATCGGGAGTGGCCCTGGTGGTATCATCGGCTCGTGGGCAAACAAATTTTTAAACCAAGATACATTTTCTTTATATTTTGGGATTTTCCTTATTTTTGTCTCCATCCTTCTTATGTTACGAGACAAATTAAACCCCCTTTCTTTATCAAATATGACGGTAATTAAGCGTTCTTTTACAGATAACGAAGGAAACACTGTACACTATCAATTTCCACCGCTTCTCGCTATCTTTATCGCCTTTATAGTTGGTTTTATATCTGGATTATTTGGAATTGGCGGCGGTGCCTTACTTGTTCCAGCAATGATGCTACTTTTTGCATTCCCAGCACATATTGCTGTAGCAACTTCGATGTTTATCGTTTTTTTATCAGCAATTGTAAGTTCTGCAACTCACATCTCCCTTGGAAATGTCAGCTGGGTTTACGCATTAATTCTTATTCCTGGTGCATGGATTGGCGGGAAAATCGGGGCTTATATTAATACAAAATTAAGTGGTAATGCCGTAATTAATTTATTACGTATCACATTAATCATTCTTGGAACTAGATTAATCATTACTTCTTTTTTATAACGCGTTCTTTTTAGAATGCGTTTTTCTTATACACATGAATATAAAAATCCTCCTAAGAGAACAAATAAAATTAAACAAACACATAATAACATATAATTGGAAATATGTACTTTCTTCAAGTTGACCACTCCTATAACTGCGACTGTTATCTTTATGATAGCGAAAAAATAATTCACTTGCAGTTACAAAGTGCTAACAATGCAAAATCATTTATTACAAATTTTATCCTTATATTTCATTTCTTTGTATATTCTATCGTTTTAATAAAAAAAGATGTCATATTGACATCTTTTTTAGTGAAGAAGTGACCATCCCATAAAATCCTCATGTACTTGGCACGCCCTCTTATCGTTTCGATCATATAATTCAGCATAACTATCTGTTTCTTCATCATAAGCCATCGTATAAATAATTTGGCCGTCTACTTCAACGGATAACACGACTCCACCTTTCATCTCTTCTACATGAATGATAGCATTCGCCGGAATTCTCATATCCGTCATTTTTATCGCATCTAACAATATACTAAACCCCCTACAGCGTATTCATTGCTAGTACTATTACACACTAAATAGTATACTACTGTAATAGCATATATTTCGTCAATGAAATTGCTATTTAAAAGCATATTGTCTTTATACATATACGCTAAAATAGAAGAAATAGAAATGTTTAAATGGGGGGCTAACATTGATTCTACACAAAGGAGATGTACTATTCCGTCAAGGCGAGGACGGTCCTTTATATTTTATAAAAACAGGTTTATTAAAAGTAGTACGGATAGAAGAAGATGGAACACCATTTCTATTCAACATTATCGTTCCAGGTGAAACGATACCTCACCATTCTTTAATTTCACCGAAGGAATATCACGGTACAGCAATCGCTTTAATGAAAACAGAAGTTGAACCTATAATTAGTAATGAATGGTACGATCAACTTCAGGCAAATCCTGCATCATATGCAAATATTGCTATGCAACTACAATCAAAATTAAGAATGATGCAACAGCGTATCGATCAATTGACAACCGTCTCTCCGAAAGAACGTCTACATCGTTTACAAGAATGGTTCACACTATATTTAGGTGACATTCCTATATATGAAATATTAACACAAACTGAAATCGGTCAACTCATAGGTATACGCCGTGAAACGGTAAATCGGCTGTTACGAGAACAAATAAAAAACGAGGTAAAATAATACCTCGTTTTTTACTTATTTCAAACTTCATCTATTGTAAGCTTGCTGCTGGACCGAAAAATTCATAATGAATATGCTCTTGTTCCACACCTAAATTAGTTAGTGCAGCATTTATATGCTTCATAAATGGTACGGGACCACAGAAATAAAATTCTGCTTCAGTTGTCGGAATAATAGTTTGTAACCATTCAGCTTCAATGAAACCTTCTTTATCAAAGTTCTTCATTTCCATATCTTTTTCAGTTGGTGCAGAATAGCAAGTGTATGCTTTAACTTGTTCGTATTCATTATCTACTGTCTCAACGTGTTCTTTCATTGCATGTGTATTACTATTTATCGCTGCATGAACAAAACATACATTACGTTTTGAGTTTTGTTCAATTAACGTATTTAGCATACTCATCATTGGTGTAATACCTACTCCACCACTAATTAGCACAACTGGTAATGTTGAATCCATATTTAATACGAAATCTCCTGCTGGTGCACTTACTGGTAACATATCCCCTTCTTCTACATGATCGTGTAAGTAGTTAGATACTTTACCGTCCGGTGTATCTACACCTTTTTCTTTCTTTACACTAATACGATAATATTCTTTTCCAGGAGCATCTGATAAACTATATTGACGATTATGTGTATACGTTTCACCTTCTATATTTATTTGAATCGTTACATATTGTCCTGGGATGAATGAAGAAACTTGCCCACCATCTTCAGGTTTTAAATAAAATGATGTAATAACGTCGCTTTCCTTCACTTTTTTAACAACCACAAAGTTACGGAAATCTTTCCATCCACCTTCTTTATGTGCCGTTTCTTCATACATCTCTGCTTCAATGCTAATGAATGCATCAGCAATGACACCATAAGCTTCTCCCCATGCATTTAAAACTTCATCAGGTGCACCTGCGACCTCTTTAATTGCACGTAGTAAACATGTACCTACAATCGGGTAATGCTCTGCTTTAATACCTAAACTTCTATGCTTATGACCAATTTGTTTTACAACTGGAATAATAGCTTCTAAATTATCAATATACGTTGCAGCTGCATAAACAGCATTCGCTAGCGCTTGTTGTTGTCTTCCCTTTTTCTGATTTGTATGGTTGAAAATATTCAATAACTCCGGATGTTCCGAAAATAAAATTTGATAAAATCTCGTTGTAATTTCAACGCCTTTTTCTTGTAATAATGGTACTGTTGACTTTACGATTTCAATTGTTTTTGCACTTAACATTGTATCCCACTCCTCTATTTCCTTAACTGTTTTTAGTTTAACTGAATTGTATAGTACATATTGTGATTTTAATCACTATTAACACGGTGTTTTTGTGAATAATATATGAACATTGCACTTACAAAAGAAAATAAGCCAACTAGAATTCTAGCTAGCTTATTATTTGGACTGTATAGCTTGTTGAATTACCCTTATATCTTTTCCATCTCCAAACTCTGTATACCCCCAGATGTTCGTTTCACCTCTATAATTATTTACAATAATATCTAAGTCATGGTATACACGATGTGCATAAACTACATACTCAATATTTTGAAGTTCCACACCTTTTTTTACAATTTCATAGCTTCTATTTACATCACGTTTTATTTTTTCATTCTTTATTTCTGTATGTATATTTTTTAAAGACGATTCTTGTTGTTGAAACCATTGTTTAAATTGGTTCCAGTCCCCTTCTGTATAATTCTCTGCTTTACCGTAATTTAAGAAATTATTATAACTTTCATGCGTCATACGAATAAAATCTAGCACTTTTGTCTCCTCTTGCACATCTTCTATTTGAGCTATTGTACTTACCTCAGCAGGCTTATTCGCATAATGTAATAGCAATTTCATAAGACTATAGCTCGCAATGATCATTACGATAATAATCCCGAATACAATTAACAATTTCTTCATATACAGAACTCCTTCTCTACTAAAGATATTACAAAGTATGACTATACTTGTAACATTCTCTCGTAGAAATATAATTCCTGTATAAATTCTTCCTATCATTTCGACAATATTTTTCTATACATTTCTCGTTGGTAAATGTTCTTGTAAAACAATGTACCCTTCATAAGCTGTGTAACCGAGTATAGCCATTAATCCGATATAACAAGCAAAGACTGTCCATTTTGTTTTCATATCAACTTTATAATAGTTTTCCTGTTGTCTCTTTTCCGTCTCCCATTCCTGTAATTTTCTTTCTGACATTTCAAATGCTTCTCTTATATGAATTGTATGCGTTTCTTTTTCATCTTCATATGGAACGTAATCAAGCGGCTCAAACTTTGGTAAAAGATGCTCTAACACTTCAATCTTTTGAAGTTCTCCTACTTTTAATTCTTTCTCTCTTTCTTTTTGCCTTAATATATTTATTTCATGTTGCATCATATATATATTTCGATGCACCGCACCTGTTTCTTTTAACTCCTCTTCAAGTCTTGCAACATATTCTTTCATTCCATCAATTCTATATCCTAATTCCTTAATTGGCTCATCTCTCTTTATTACTCTATATAATTCCATACAGCCGATAATAAAAATAAATCCTCCCAAAATACTTTTAAAGTAAATGGCATAACCGAGCAATACAATAAGACCCGCTCCCCAAATCTTTGTACTTACAACTGAGATAATTCGTCCACCATCTAATGGAGAAACCGGAATCAAGTTAAAGAAGTTAATCATACTTCCAAGTAAAATAATTAATGCCCAAAATGGCTCTTTCGTTATTATATAAAGTGGAAT
This sequence comes from Bacillus sp. MMSF_3353, assembly GCF_030733445.1. Classification (NCBI taxonomy): domain Bacteria; kingdom Bacillati; phylum Bacillota; class Bacilli; order Caryophanales; family Bacillaceae; genus Bacillus; species Bacillus sp. MMSF_3353. The sequence goes on along the minus strand of NZ_JASHJA010000006.1, from coordinate 51,344 downwards.
CGCAGGTAAAAATGACAACAATCCGAAAAGAGGTCCCATGAAGGCGATGTAAGCTTCATCTTTTGCATTTTTCGGCATCTCTTTCATCCCAATAAGAGCGCCCATAAATGGAATAAATATTGCTGGCGATGTTGGTATACCTTTTCTTTTCGCAGCCCATAAATGGCCCATTTCATGAATAAACAACAAATAAATGAGCGCTACCCCAAATTTCCAACCATATATAACCGCGTATGCACCAAGTGATAGAAACATACTAAATACCGTTGAAAACTTTGCTAGTTTAAAAATTGCAAATACCCACTTTAACTTAGAAAGTAAAAATAGCCCTATTGCAACAATAATTCCCCATAATCCTTTTTTATTATTTTTCATATTCCTCTCCTTTATCTCTCATTAATGAATCATATTTATTCATCAAAACTATTCTTTTCTCTATTATGACATATTTTTTTCTATCGTTAGAAATAATGTTTATTTAATCCATTTTTAGCCAAAAATATAAGTATAAATATAAGGAGGTGTTTGCAAATGAATTTACAATCTCTCATAATAGGCGCTCTATCGTTTTTAGCTTCAACTCTTATTTTTTATACCGTTAGTTACGTATTATTATTAGATTTGTTGCCCAATCACGTATTTATTGCCCTTGTCATCCTTTCCGCTCTTATGATTTCTTTTCTTATTACACGAAAATCAATGAATGAGCCATCTGCAAAAGCAAAATAATAGAGAGGGGGTGTTTTCCCCTCTCTATTATCATTTCCTAGGAAAGGCCATATAAACTTTACTAATTACCTTCATCCCGATCTGTCAGGGCTAATTAAAGTTTCATTTTATCTTTGTAAATCCATTTTTTCACCATACTCTTTAACAATTTGAATGATATTTTGAAAAACACCTATTTTTTCTTTTTTGCTATTTAATATTTTCAAATCATAATTTTCATAATATGTTTCTAATGACTTTAATTGTGATTCTGAAGCATCTTTTACCGGAACAGTAGCATGCAATTCATATTGTTTATACCCTTCCTTTACATTTTCACCTGAAATTTTTTCACTCTCTTTTGCTCCAATTAATTTTTGAACTTTTTCTGGGAAAACGACTTGTAAATAATACTCTTGTTCCTTCTCTAACTTGTTGTATAGTGATTGTGAAATCGTATACCGCACCGTATAATTCACTTTTTGATCGCCTGCTTTAATATGAAACGCAGTAATCTGCAAATCTTTTTTTGTTACATCCGTTAAAGGACCTACCTGCATCTCGTCTTCTTTTTGTTCTGAAACATTTGGAAATATAGCCAAAAGCTTTTCCGTATCTTTTTTATTCAGCATATACATAGCTTTCTTATATTGTACCCATCCTCGTCTGTCTTCTCCTCTTAGCCACGCATAATATGTTTCTTTTTTTCCATCCCTATTAATTTGTATTTCATATTCCGGTTCACCAAAACTACCTGTTACTTCTTGTTTTTCCGCTTTATCTATAATGTCTATTACTAACTTAGCTTCTGATTCCTGTAACTTTTTCTCTTTATGTTTTTTTTGTATAACGGTTACCCCTATCGTTTCTTTCACTTCATTCACCGTCTCTTCCACTTTTTTTGTTTCTTTTTTTTGCTCTACTTGACCACAAGATGCTAGTAACGTAGCAAATAACAACAATACATATTTCCTTTTCAACTTAATCCTCCTTTTACAATAAGAAATTCTTATACTCTTCATATAAAAAACAAAAACGTGAAACACTATAAAATACGCTATACTAAGTATTGAAAGGAGGTCTTTTTCATGTCCATTAATTTTCACGATGCAAATAATAAATACACATACGCACAGCGAAACGCCCATATTTCTTGGGGAGAAATGATAAAAAGTATTACAAATATACAAAACAAGCAAATAATTGATATCGGCTGTGGTGGCGGGATTTATACGAAAGAACTTGCTCTTATGGGGGCCAAAAATGTCATTGGACTTGATTTTTCAAAAGAAATATTACAAGCTGCAAAAGAAAATTGTAGCGGCTTTCCAAATATTTCATTCATTCACGGTGATGCACATAACGTCCCATATCCTAATGATACATTCGACATTGTTATTTCGCGCGCAGTGATTCATCATTTACTAGACATTCCTACATTTTTACGTGAAGCTTCTCGTATATTAAAGAAAAACGGTGTACTTATTGTACAAGACCGAACTATTGAAGATTGTACAATTCCTGGAAGCCCCGAACACATTCGTGGATATTTTTTCTCTACCTTTCCAAAACTCATTGAAATAGAATCAAAAAGGCGGCCAAAAACCACCACGATACAGCAAGAATTACAAAAATATTTTCTTCACGTATTCCCCTCTCAAACACAATGGGAAGTACGAAAAATACATGATTCTGTAGAAGCATTGCTACAAGATTTATCACCTCGAACAGGTCGATCCATTCTATATGAATTAACAGATCATGAACTTTCTCAACTTCTACAACAGGTCCAGACCGCATTACAAAGCATCTCTCCTATTATCGAAAGAGATCGGTGGACAATTTGGAGCGCCATGAAATTGTAAGGAAGGAAGCCTCACAACATAATGTGAGGCTTCCTTCTTTCATAATCTAATTTTGCAACACTCTTGATATCCTCCACTTCTGGCCTGTGCACTTCCACACTTCGGACATACTAAATATCTAGACTGATTTGTCAACAAACTACCTTTTTGAAAGAGTAAAACTTCTGCTTGTTTAAACGAACGCGAATAATATAACCACATAAAACCAATTATAGCAATAATGCCAAATAATACTCCCATCGCAAGCATTCCAGTCACCTCTTTTGGTTTGTTCTTTCCAGCAAGTGGATTGTTGTATTATTCTCTGTAAATTCAAACAATACCTTCTTTACTGCTATAAATATCAACTTTCTTTATAAGTTTTACAATTCTCTACAAATTTTTACTCCCATTTTACAATTCACCATTCCCTTTACAACAACGAATATCACATTCAATATTTCTATATATAAATATATCTTTCAAAAAAATGTTGACTTTCAAAAAAAAACATGTGACAATACTGTCAGAATACTTGAATAAAAATTCATTGACGAGAACGAGTACGTTATAGGACTGTCCCCCAGAGAGTTGGCGATTTGCTGAAAGCCAACGTTCAGTGCGTAACCGAAAATCATCTCCGAGAAGTAGAACCGAATGTTACAGTAAGTTCTTACCGGCTGTCCCCCGTTACAAGGAACACGTATCATGTTGTACGTTGTAAAGCCGTATACATATAGACTCATTTCTACATGTATAAATTAGGGTGGTATCGCGGGTAAATATAACTCGTCCCTTTCTTTAGGGACGAGTTTTTTGTGTTCTTACAAATGAATTTAAAAAAGGAGGAAAAACAATGAACACTGTATCAAAAAAACATATTTTTTTCACGGGTCTTATGCTATTTTCTTTATTTTTTGGGGCAGGTAATTTAATTTTCCCTCCCATGCTTGGACAAAATGCAGGTGAAAACTTTTGGCCGGCAATGATTGGATTTTTACTAACAGGAGTCGGTTTACCATTATTAACTGTTATTGCAATTTCTTTATCAGGAAACGGCATGCAACAACTCGCAAGTCATGTTCACCCATTATTCGGAATTTTCTTTACTGTAGTTGTATATATCGCAATCGGTCCTTCTATGGGAATTCCACGCGTTGCAAATGTCGCTTATGAAATGGGTGTTAGTTCTTTCTTACCAGAAACAATTCGTTCTAGTAACCTAGCACTATTTTTATACACAGTCGTCTTCTTCGCTATCGTATTTTGGCTTAGTTTAAATCCATCTAAACTTGTCGATCGCATCGGAAATATTTTAACACCTATTTTATTACTCTCTATTTTCTTACTATTTGTTAAAAGTGTATTTACACCACTCGGGCAATCAGGACCAGCAATGCAAGAGTATCAAACTTCTCCAATCTTCAAAGGTTTTATGGAAGGATACTTAACGATGGATACCATTTCTGCGCTTGCATTTGGAATTATCGTTGTAAATGCCATTCGCTCTAAAGGTGTGAAGGATCGTAAATCCATTGCCATCGCAACAGCGAAAGCAGGACTTATTGCCGCTACTGGTCTCGTACTTGTATATGGTGCACTTGGCTGGCTCGGTGCAACTAGCGTCTCGCTCGGATATGCACAAAATGGCGGAAAATTACTTACTGTTATCGTACAGCAATTATTCGGTCCATACGGTTTACTTCTATTATCTCTAATCGTTACACTCGCTTGTCTAACAACTTGTGTTGGACTTGTATCTGCGTGTAGTCAATATTTCTCAACATTATTGACTAAATTTTCATACAAAATGTTCGCGAGTATCATTTGTGCATTAGGATTATTAGTTGCCAACTTAGGTTTAACGAAAATTATTGCCATCTCTGTTCCAATTCTACTTGTTGTATATCCAGTTGCAATTGTACTCGTTCTACTATCGTTACTTCATAAATATTTCGGTGGATATCGCTCTGTTTATGTAGGTGCTTTAATTGGAGCAGCAATCGTAAGCGTATTTGACGGATTAAAACAAGGTGGCATTTCAGTTTCATTTATCACACCATATTTTGAATTTATCCCTTTATATAATGAAGGAATTGGCTGGCTAATACCAGCATTAGCCGGGGCTATTATCGGCCTTACAATCGCTAAGTTAAGCGGTGCGAAAAAAGTTCCCTTAATAACCGATTCCCGCGAAGTAAAAGCATCCTAAAAAACTCCCGAAAGGGAGTTTTTTTACTTTTGATAAGCAGTATGATTAAAACTGCTTATTTTATACGCTTTCGTATAATATTCGATATTTGTATCCACTGTTTCTACTTTGATAACATCGTAGCAATCTTCTTGCTTTACTAAAAATAAATAGTACTCTTCTGTCGCCTCAACAATTGCAATTTTATCTGTTTCAACATTATATTGTTCACAAAGCGCTTGTAATGCGTTCACATAATCCCCTAATTTTTTAGACTTATCCATGCCAAATATCGTTTGAACTAACATACACTCTCTCCCCTTTGTATGTACTGTTAACAACTTAATGATAACGCTTACATTTGTTAACGTCAATAAAAAGATTTGGCGTAAACTAATAATCAGCGGAGATACCCCCCACTGATTAAAGTTTCACTTTATCATTTCGTCAATTGATGTCTAAACGCATAAATAACTGCCTGTGTCCGGTCACTTACATTTAGCTTATTTAAAATATTACTCACATGTGTCTTTACTGTTTTAAGAGCAATAAACAATTCATCTGCAATCTCTTGATTACTTTTCCCCTCTGCAATTAATAACAAAATTTCAGACTCTCTTTCTGTTAACTCCTCATGCAAAGGTTGTTCTTTCTTCTGACGCATACGAGACATCATTTTACCAGTAACTTTTGGCTCTAATACAGTTTCTCCATCATAAGTAGCTCGTACAGCGTCTGCTATATCACTTGCTCTTGATGTTTTTAATAAATAACTTGTCGCTCCCGCCTCAATAACAGGGTACAATTTCTCATCATCTAAAAAGCTCGTTACAACTACAATTTTCGCTTCTGGCCATTCCTGAATAATAGCACGTGTTGCTTCAACCCCATCCATCTCGTCCATGACAAGGTCCATCAAAATAATATCTGGTCTTAATTGCAGTGCTAACTCTGAACCTTTTCTTCCATTTTCAGCTTCTCCAACTACTTCGATATCTGGCTGCGTTGATAAATATGCTGATACACCCATTCGAACCATTTCATGATCATCGACAAGTAACACTTTTATCATGATTCTCCCCCTCTCTCAATCATAATCGGTACTTTTACTTCTATTTGTGTCCCTTTAGCGGGGAAACTAAGTACTTTTAATGTCCCACCAATTTCATGAACACGCTCTTGCATTGATCTTAAACCATATGAACCAGCCTTATTCACTCCGACTTCAAATCCAACGCCATCATCAATAATTTTTAGAATTGCATATTGATCAATTTTCCGAAGACGTACTTCCGTTTTCTTCGCTTTCGCATGTCGTAAAGTATTGGATAAAGCTTCTTGCACAATACGAAATAAATGATCTTCTACACCTTTTTTCAATTCTATTGGCTCGATTAGCCATTCAATTTTCATATGTTGCTTTCGCGATAATTCCGTCAATAATTCCTCTATACCTTGTGTCAGTTTCTTACCTTCTAATTGTACAGGCCGTAAATGAAGAAGCAACGCTCTCATTTCTGATTGTGCATTTACAACCATATTTTCAACGAGCTGCAACTGCTTTTTTGTCGTTTCTGGAATTTCAGCTACTTGTTCATTAATAGCCGACATCATCATCGACATTGCAAAAAGCTGCTGACTTACAGAATCATGCAGCTCCCTCGCCAATCGATGCCTTTCTTGAGATATCGCTTCTTGTCTCATCTCTTCATTCCAATGAGCTCGTTCATTCGTTACTTTTTGAAAGAGTCCAGCTTGCTCCTCTAATCGACGAGCAAGACCGATTACTTTTCGTTCTACTTCATGAAATTCATCATCTGCAGTAAACGAAACATCACTCGGAAAATTCCCTCGCTCCACTTCAAATAGAAAAGTATTTAATCCTTGTATACGCTGCTCTATATAGTAACCGATTGCATATCCTACAATTCCCCCGATAAGTAAACTTGTAGTCATAATAAACAAGCCAATTGGAACAGAAGCGATGGATTCCTTCCATAATAAATCATACACTTGTTGCTCGCTTTTCCATACATATACAATTGTACAAATGAGTGCAATACTAACAGAAGACAACATAGAATAACGAATATACATCCACGAAATATTTTTTTGTTTCTTCATTATACTTTCCTCACTTCCGTATCGCCTACGACAAGCGAAGAAATAATTTTAATACGACGAGGCGCTTCTTTATACTGCTCTGTTCTAAATGTAACATTGCGATTAAATCCTGTCTCTTCATGTCCTGGCAGGAGTACACGTCCGACAATAACAGAATGATTTAAAGACAATTCAATATCATATGGCACATATAAACGAATATTACCAACGACACCTCGGATAACAATTACCGTTTCTCCTTCTGGAATCATAGCAGTTGTTAAATCTATTTCCACATCACAAGCACCATATTGAACATTAATATCCTCAAGTTCATAAATATGATCCATCATTCGTATATTCCCTACAAACATATTTTTTAAATAAGGTTCTGTACGATATATTTGCTTCTCTTCGTCTATAATCCCTTTTTCTTTAATTTCAACCTTCATTGCTTTTTGCTGATGTCCTTGTTGAATCAGTTGATAACCAATTAAAGCTAAACAAGCAAATACGACAAGAACAAATGCTGCTGATGAAAATAAGAAGAATAAAAATACGATACCACCAACAAATAAAAAGACATTTCCCCTTACATAACGATTCTTCTTACGATAATGCCTTCCAAACATAAGCATAATAAATGCAAAAATGAGACCACCTGGTTCAAAATGTCCAAGTATCATATCAAGAAAAAGACCGAATCCAAATATGATGAGGAGCATCCCCATTAATTGTGTTTTTGAAAATTGTTTCTTCATTTCAGCTCCCCCCTTCTTGTTACATATACATAGAAGAAAAGGCATTGCTTTCCAACACCTTTTCTCCTATCACTATATCATAAGCCTGTTTTATAATATACTACTATTATTTTGTTAACTCTTTCGTTAACGATACATCATTCTTCTCTTTCATTTCACGCTCAAGCTTTGCAATCTTCATATCAAATGTGTCACGTTCATGCTCCTCATTTATACGAGATTCTAAGTCGCGAATATGATCTTCAATTTCCTCAAAGCGTAAGAACGGATTATTTTCATCCATTTTATGCATCGCTGTATTCATACGACGATTTGCATGTGCCATATTTTCACGTGCCATTAATTCCATACGTTTTGCGTGCATTTCTTTTAATTTATTTTTCATCTCAGCAAGACGACGCTCTAACTCATCAATTTGATCTACAACACCTGCATACATTTCTTCTAATCGAGTTACTTGCCCTTCATAATACGCTACTTCTTCTAGCGCACGCTCATGTAGCTGTAATTCGCCTGCTTCTTGAGCGACGATCGCTTGCTTTGATCTTTTATTAACGAAATAACGTGCTTGCTCAAGCTCACGAGCGAAATTAGATTTTAATGTTTTGTGGCGCTCAATTAACTTCTCAATTTTTGTTATTTCACGCTCACTATCGCGTAAATATTGGTTTAACATCGCGATTGGATTTTTTCTTTCTTTCTCATCTAACACATTATGAAAATCTGCTAAAATTGCATCGCGTACACGTCCGAATAAAGATTGTTTCATTATAATCTTCCTCTCTTCTACTTTATCAATTTGATTTGGTTTTTATTAATTTTTTATTAGTTTTTCATTAACTTGTTCCACTCATCTTCAAAGTTGCTATATGGTTTAGAACTTTCTGGTGCAGAATCAACAACTACATTTTTTTCTTTTTTCCACTCACGGTATCCGTAGTATAAAACTACTAATGCTGCGATACCGATTAATGCTGGGGAATGAGAAAGGGCGATGGACAAGCCGATCAAACCAACAATACCCCAAGCTAACTTTCCAAAAAATGATTGTGCTCGCACAAATGATTTATAGCTCCAGTACACAACTCCTGCTCCAATTGCGAATCCTATAATACCAGCAAGACTGCCAAGAGCAATTAAAGCTAAAATACCAGCCGCGATAAACGCTAGAAATTGTTTCATCTTGTGCTTGCCTCCCTTCGATTTGATACTCTTATCTTAACTATTTTTTCACTTTTCCATAACGAGCTTAAGAACCGTTTTCGACTCAGACTTAAGACTGAGTTGCATTCAGCCTTTTGTAAAAATATGCGGTAGGATAGGATGATTCACTCTTTTATCGCACATAAAAAGCCGTACAGAGAACATTCTCTGTACGGCTTTCATTACTATTCATAAACTTCATTTTAAATTATGCTGTTTTGTGATACTCTTTCTTTCCCGCTACTTTAGAAAACCTCGGGAAACCAATTAATATAGAAATAATTCCACATACTCCAACTAAGATAGGATAAAACGCATATGGTAACAATTCAATCGGAGATAACGCCGCAAATCCTGCTGCCGTTAACATTTGCGCACCATACGGAATTAACCCTTGCACACAACATGAGAAAAGATCTAATACACTCGCTGATTTACGAGGATCAATTTCATATTGATCTGCAATGTTTTTCGCAAGTGGACCTGTAAAAATAATAGAAATCGTATTATTCGCTGTACACATATTCGTCATACTCACTAAGCCAGCGATACCGAACTCTGCTCCTTTTTTCGAACGAATGTTACGAGTTAAAATATTCATTAAATATTGAATACCACCATTATATTGAATCAGTTCGACCATACCACCAATTAAAATAGCAAGTAATACTAACTCCATCATACCGCCCATTCCAGTCGTTACACTTTTAAAGAAACTCTCTAACGTGTAACTCCCATCTAAAAGACCTATAACGCCGGATAGTACAGTTCCACCAGTTAACACAATAAGTACATTCCAACCAAGCAATGCTGTAATAAGTACTCCTGCATACGGTAAAATCTTTATCCAGTCAAAGCTATGCGCTTTAATCTGCGTGTCACTTCCTAAAGTAACGATTACTAATAGTACAACTGTAATAATAGCTGCTGGTAATACAATTAAAAAGTTCGTTTTAAACTTATCTTTCATTTCTGTTCCTTGTGAACGTACAGCTGCGATTGTTGTATCTGAAATAAATGATAAATTATCCCCAAACATCGCCCCACCAACAACAGTAGCTATCGTAAGTGCAATAGAGATATCAGTTTGCCCACTAATACCTACAGCAATTGGTGCTAATGCAGCAATTGTTCCCATTGAAGTTCCCATCGCTAATGAAATAAATGCCCCTATAACAAAAATTCCAGCTACGATAAATCCTTGCGGTAAAATGGATAACGCTAAATTAACTGTAGAATCAACGCCGCCCATCCCTTTTGCTGTTTCAGAAAATGCTCCTGCAAGTACAAAAATCAGAACCATAATCATAATATCCGGGTTCCCTGCACCTTTAGCAAATCGTTCTACTTTTACATTAAAACTTTCTTTACGATTCATTGCTAAAGCGACTCCTACAGCAATTGAAATTGCTACAAGTATCGGCAATTTATAGAAATCACCTGTAATAATTCCAGAACCAATAAATAGCGCCAAAAATATCCCAAGTGGTAATAAAGCCAAACCATTTCCTCTCGTTTCTTTCAAAGTACCATCTCTCCCTAGTTTCAACCTTTTTCTAATGAATAACAAAAGACCTCTTCCAATGAGAAGAGGTCTTATACATCTATAAGGAACGCTCTTCTCATCTTTCAAGCACATGCTTGCTGGATTTGGCACAGCACTCTGAAATCGAGTCCGCTGCCGAGGCATCGTAGGGCCAGTCCCTCCGCCTCTCTTTATAAGAAGGTTTCATATTTATTTTTTAATAATAATTTCTTCCCTAACTTTACTCGCTTACAAAACAAAAGTCAATTATTTTTTGTATAGATTTTTTTGGTAATTATACAAAAATTTGAATACAACAATCATTTTAACTTTTTGATTTCTTCTTCCAATATTGAAATCCAATAAAATTCACTATTTTTTATTGCATCTATTATCCATTTCGTAGTGTACCAAGCTAACTCATACTCTTCTTTTGTAACATCGTCACTTTTATAAGCATCCTCTAGCTCATCTTCATCCAATATATACATTTTACCGTTCGGTAATAACACTACATCTAAATATAAATCATCAAAATACGGTAAACCACGGTCGTCAATTTTATATTCTTTCGCCACATCGATATAATATTGCACTAATTTTTTCTGATCATCTAACATAGCTGTAATCGCAAAGTTTTTCCCGTCTATGAAATATTGAATCCACGTATATTGATTCCCTGCGATACAAAGTTCTTTACTATCATATTCTTTACAACTAGGTTCTCTTACCTTTTTTATTTCTAATATTCCTAGCATTCCTTCTTCCACTTGCTTAACCGTATAATCCTTCTCTATTAGTCGCTTCCACGAAGAACCGTCACCATATTTACGTTTCATTACGTCCGCTCCCCTTCTATATAGAAAAGCCCCCACATATTATGTGAGAGCTTGTTCAAATTATAATTAAGCTGCTTGACCTTTTTCAGAAATCTCTTTCAAATAAGCTTGTCCTTTTTCAGCGTCATATTGACCTTCCCACTTAGACATAACTACAGCTGCTAAAGAGTTTCCTACAACGTTAACTGCTGTACGAGCCATATCTAAAATACGGTCAATACCAGCGATAAAGGCTAAACCTTCAGCTGGAATACCTACTGTACCAAGTGTTGCTAATAATACAACGAATGATACGCCCGGTACACCCGCAATACCTTTTGATGTAACCATTAATACAAGTAATAATGTAATTTGTTGTGTAATGGATAATTCAATACCGTACATTTGCGCTAAGAAAATTGCTGCAATTGCTTGATATAAAGTTGATCCATCTAAGTTAAATGAATAACCTGTCGGAATAACGAAAGATGTAATTGCTTTCGGACAACCGAATTTCTCCATTTTCTCCATGATTTTTGGTAAAACTGTTTCTGAACTTGCTGTAGAATATGCTAAGATCAGCTCGTCTTTTAAAATCTTAAAGAATTGGAAAATGTTAATTCCAAATAGTTTCGCTGTAAGTCCTAGTATGACTACAACGAAGAAAATCATCGCACCATATACAACTATGACTAATTTCCCTAATGGAATTAATGAAGATAAACCAAACGTCGAAACTGTTACACCAATTAATGCGAATACACCAAACGGTGCAAATTTCATAACTTGGTTAGTCACGTAAAACATCGCATCTGCTACACCTTGGAAAAATTGAAGAACCGGTCTTCCTCTTTCACCAATCGCCGCAACTCCTAAACCAAATAGTACAGAGAAGAAGATAATCGCAAGCATATCGCCCTCAACCAATGATTTCATAATATTCGTTGGAACGATATTCACAAATGTATCTGCAAACGAATGACTTTGTACTTGAGCTGTTGTTTCTGCATATTTAGAAATATCAGTCTTTGTTAATTGATCCATATTCACGCCTTTTCCTGGTTGGAAAATATTCGCTACCAGTAGACCAACAACAATTGCAATTGTTGTAATAATTTCAAAATAAAGAATTGTTTTCCCGCCTAATCGGCCTAGTTTTTTAACATCGCCAACACCAGCAACTCCAACAACAATACTTGCTACAACAATCGGCACAACGATCATTTTAATTAATCGGATAAAAATATCACCAATTGGTTTTAGGTACCCTACAACTGTGCTATCGCCATAAAAAATTGCCCCCACCGCGATACCTAGGGCAAGTCCAATTAAAATTTGCCATGCAAGTCCTATTCTTTTCATATTTGTTGTAACCCCCTCTTCGATGTGTCACTCTACCTCTCATTCTATATCTATAAAACTTGAAATTAAGAGTATTACATATTATTCGACAATTCACTACATTTTGTCCCTGTTAAAAATCATAAATCAAAAAATTAAATCTGACAACAAAATAACTTTTCCTGAACACAAATAATTTTCTTGACAAAAATAAAACCCATGTCAGAAAACCTAACATGAGAACGATTCCTCACTAGTATTTTAGTGGGTTTTCAACTTGAATTTCACTATATAAAATCATGATTTTTTCCCTTTATTTTACAGATAAAATCTAGAATACACCTTTGTTGCACAAACTAAAAAAGTAAAATCACCATTACAAATACTGTTGAAAAATGATAAATTCCGACAAAACTTAGCAACTTTATAAAATTTTCTTTACATTATGGTTACAACGATAGACACTCTTCTTCTTATGATATATAACATTCATAGGGAAAGGAGCCAGACAACCATGAAAAAGAAATTTGCAGCGTTTAGTGTTTTAGCAGCAGGAACACTTTTTGTTTCTCCGTTACTTTCACCCGTATACGCTGAAACGAATCAAGATAAATTATCTAATATTCAATCTGAATTAGAAGGAAAACAAAATGACTTACAAAATAAATCAGTTGAGAAAGAACAAATAGAAAAAGAAATTCAAGAATTACAAAAGAAAATCGACGATTTAACTACTTCTATTAATAAAAACGAAGCTGAATTAAACGATACAAAAAAAGAAATTAGTAAAACACAACAAATAATTACTGAAAAAAAGAAACATATAGAGCAATTACAAACAAACATAGATACGCGTCAGGAAGTTATTAAACAACGTTTACAATCTATGCAAGAAAAACCTCGTACAAACATCATCACAGAGGTATTAACAAATTCTACAAACATTGCTGATCTTGTTGATAATATGTACTCTGTAAGTTTAATTTTAAACAATGATACAGATATTGTTAAAAAGCAAACAACTGACCAAAATGCTGTGACGAAAGAAAAAGAGGCTGTTGAGAAAAAAGAGCAACAACTGAAAGAATCCGAGCAAAAATTAGAACAAAAACAGCAAGAATTACAAAATAACCAACAACAGCAGCAAACCTTTATTAGCGATCTACATACGAAAGTAGCAAAAGTAGATTCAGAGATTGAAGGATTAGAAGAATCTAAAGGCATTTTAGAAAATCAGCGTCAAGCTGTTCAAAAAGCAATTGAAGAAGAAAAACGTGCCGAAGAGGCTCGTAAAGCTGAAGAAGCTCGCAAGGCAGAAGAAGCTCGTAAACAAGCCACTACATCTGCTCAAACAGCTCAAGCAGCTCCAACACCACACGATACAAATATTGGCGGGTTTATTAAGCCAGCAGCTGGATCAAAAACTTCTGGGTTTGGCGTGCGCTCTATAGATAACCATAAAGGAATCGATATCGCAGCCTCAGGAACCGTTCCAATTATTGCCGCTGCTGATGGTGTTGTTATTCGCTCAGAATTATCATCTAGTTACGGAAACGTTGTGTACTTATCTCACCGTATAAACGGAAAAACATATACGACAGTATATGCTCATATGAGTAGCCGTTCTGTATCAAATGGACAAACTGTAAAACAAGGCACTCAACTTGGATTCATGGGAAATACTGGCCAATCATACGGGCAGCATTTACACTTCGAACTTCACCTTGGAGAATGGAATGTCGGTAAGACAAACGCAGTGGATCCATCTCCTTATATCGGATTATAAAAAAAACTCGGTTCATACCGAGTTTTTTTATTTCCACTTCACACACTATAGGCATTCCACATAGACTACAACTAAATGCCCATATCTTACGAGGTGAATCATATGAATACACAATTACAACAGAAAATAGAAGAAGCTAGAGAAACTTACATTGGCCGGTTATTTACATTTGGCGGCTCAGCATTATTTTTAATCGGATCATTCATTGCAGTCGTCACAGCCTATAAAGCGTATAATCGTTTATTGAATACACCTACAACATAATAAAAAGACGGAGAAATCTCCGTCTTTTTATTATGCAAACATTTTAAATACGCCTATCGCATTTAAAAATACAATAATTACCGTTACTGGAATAACATAACGAAGCAAGAAGAACCAAATATTAAATAATGTTTTCCCTTTCGTTTCCGTAACTTCTAATTCTTTCATTAACATTTCTTTACTCATTTTATTTGGTACGAATAGCGAAATGGCTAGTACTCCGAGCGGCAGTAATACATTACTTACCGAAAAATCGACGAAATCAAAGAATGTCTTACCAAATATTTTCACATCACTCATAATTCCAAACGATAATGCTGACGGGATTCCAACTGCAAAAATAAGAATACCAATTAATAATGATGCTGACGGACGCTTTTTCTCATTATCTTTCGCAACAGATGCTACTACAATTTCAAGCATGGAAATCGCAGATGTTAAAGTTGCAAAGAAAAATAAAACTAAAAACATAATGAAGAAAAATTGTCCAAATGGTATTTTCGCAAATACTGCTGGAAGGACGATAAACAGTAGTCCTGGTCCTTCAGTCGGCTTAACGCCTAATGCGAAAATCGCCGGGAAAATTGCTAATCCTGCAAGTACTGTAATAAAAACAGTTAAACTTACAATAGACGTTGCTGATTTAGCTAAATGTTCTTCTTTCTTCAAGTACGAACTATACGTGACCATTACTGAGGCACCTACTGTTAGCGAGAAGAACGATTGTCCCATCGCGTATAAAATCGTATCTGCTGTCAGCTTTGAAAAATCTGGTTTCAAAAAGAACTCTACCCCAGCAAAAGCACCATCGAGTGTTAACGCACGAATAATGATTGCAATAAACAAAATAAATAATAGTGGCATCATATACTTACTTGCCTTTTCTATTCCCTTCTCTACACCTTTACTTACTACAAAAATAGTACAAAGCATAAAGATAAATTGCGCTCCAATCGCACTTACTGGATTTGAAATCGTTTCACCAAATAATTTTCCATAATCAACAACACCATTCCAAAAGCTTCCTGTAACACTATAGTATAAGTACAGTAAAATCCATCCACCTACGACACTATAGAAAGAGAGTACACTAAAACAAGTTACAACTCCCATACGACCAATCCAAGGATATAATTTACTATTTGGTACTAGTACTTTATAAGCTGTAACTGCCTCTTTTTGGGTGCTACGTCCAATGACAAATTCCGCTATTAGAAGAGGCATACCTATAAATAAAGTTAATAGTAAAAATACAAGGAAGAATGCGCCTCCCCCACCATTACCTGCAACATATGGAAATTTCCATATGGCACCAAGACCTACTGCGGCTCCGGCTGCTGCGAGTACAAAGCCTATTTTCGACGTCCATTGCTGTGTTTCTTTCATCATAAATTCTCCTTTTCTGAATATTTAAACTTTTGTTAATTATACACTTTCATTTCATACTCGCACACCTCCTTTAGAAAATAAAAAAGTCCCCTACACGCAAATATGCATGTAGAGGACGATATATGTAATGTAAATACCGTGGTACCACCTCAATTGGATTGATAAATCCCACTTGTTCAAGTACAGGAAAATTCCGATACTCTATCCTTTTAACGGCGGAACCCGGGTTGCCTACTACAATGTTCAACATACCTCTCGCAAGCCCATTCTGTATATTTTATCGTACCGGGCTCACACCTTCCCCCAGCTCTCTGAACGTATCAAATATACATACTCTTCTTGCTCATCGATTTCATCTATTGAAGTTACTTGTGATTATAAATTATATTTTTATAGTTGTAAAGTACAATTTATTCATTATCCTATATGAACTCTTCTCTCTAATTCTTGTAAAAACAATTCTCTTTTTTGTTCATTTTGAACATATACCGACTTTAATACTTCTTGCAACAATATATTTCTCTCTCTTTTCTCTATTTGTAGTTCTTTCACTTTTATTCTAACTTCGGATAAAAAATCAAGATACGATTCATACGCCTCATCATATTTATTTGCAATATCATCACGAATTTTTTTTGCAAGTTTCGGACTCGCTCCTCCGGTAGAAACAGCCACATTCAATAATCCACGATGAATTGCCGCTGGAAAATGAACATTACCACTTTCCGGGTTCGTAATAACATTTACTAACTGATTTTCTGCGCTATCTTCAGCAACTTGTTCATTTAATACGGCATCACTACTCGCTGCAACGACTAAAAAAGCACCTTTAATGTCACTTTTTTCATACTCCCTTTGATACCAACGAATTTTCTTTTCTTCCACAAGTTTCACTAAATTCGCATCCAATTCAGGACTTACCACAACTATATCCGCACCTTGTTTTAGTAAAGGAATAATTTTGAATCCCGCGACTTTTCCTCCACCAATGACAACAATACGTTTCTTCTCAACTCGCACTGTAAGTGGATACATATTGATCTCCCTTCAATAATTTCTTCGTTTTCTGAATTAACATATATTGAAATGCTTCATTCTTTCCTAAATACGGACTTATTTTTATCTCATCCAACTCATATTGGCGCACTTCTTTTTCAATATGTTTCATAAGTAAACCTGTAAATAATAAGTAAGGCAGTACAACGATATTCTTTTCTTTTCGTTCAACAACTTCCTTTAACTTCTCCTCAAATTTCGGCTCGGCAGCCGCTAAATAACAAACCTCTACTTTTTTAATTTTCTCTTCATGTTGAAATAAAGAAGCAATCCAGTTTATATCTCTTAATACTTCAGGATCACTACTCCCTCTTGCTACGAGAAGTAGCGTCACTTCATTCTTATCTTCCTGTTCAATGCCACTTCCACTATACACCGATTTCACAAGTGTTTCTGATACACCAAACGGGTTACCGTAGGTCACTTTAACATTCGAAAATTGATTATTTAACTTTTCCAATTCAAACGGTATATCTTTTTTCACATGACCTGCCGCTAATAAAAAAACTGGAATAACAATAATCTCTGTAGCACCACGCTTCACACATGTACGGAACCCTTCCTTAATCGTTGGGCTCGCTAACTCTAAAAAACAAACTTCTTGAATACTTGCCTCTACACGGTTCATGCATGACGTAATAAATGCAACCGCTTCTTCTTTAGCTGCTTTCAAACGACTTCCATGGCATATATATAAGATGGCTTTCATTTTATAACACTCCACTTACTTGATAGGTACTTTCTGTCTGTTTCTCAAACCAATGGATTTTTTCTCGAAAACGGACCACTTCTCCAATTACAATCATGCTCGGATTTTGAATTTGTTCTTTTTTTGCAACATCCACAATTGTTCCTAACGTCCCAACAACTGTGCGCTGCATTGATGTCGTTCCCCGTTCAATAATAGCAGCAGGTGTACTTTTGTCTTTTCCATGCTTCATCAGTTGTTCACATATGTAGGGTAAATTGCTAACCCCCATATATACAGCTAAAGTCTCTACACCTTTCGCTAAATTTTCCCACTTCACTTCTTCTTCAGCACCTTCTTTCCTATGCCCTGTCACAATAGCAAAACTTGCACTTGCATCACGATGTGTCACTGGAATGCCAGCATAAGCAGGAGCAGCTATTCCAGCTGAAATACCAGGAACGATTTCAAATGGTACCCCTTGCTTTGCTAACGCTTCAGCTTCTTCTCCTCCTCTACCAAATACAAATGGATCCCCGCCCTTTAGCCTCGTTACAACTTTTCCCTTTTTCGCATATTTAATAAGAAACGTGTTAATCGTCTCTTGCTTCATCGTGTGATAATTTGGTAGTTTTCCGCAATAAATTAAATCCGCTTCAGGCTTTGCATGGGAAAGCAACTCTTTATTCACGAGACGGTCGTATAAAATAACATCTGCCTTCTTAATACATTTCAACCCTTTCACAGTAATTAAATCTGGATCACCAGGACCTGCACCAACGATATAAACCTTCCCCATCATCTCTCCTCATTTCTACTATTAAAGTGAAACTTCCATCCTTATATACGAATGGAAGTTTTCATTATTTCGTATTACCTTTTTCCTACTCATGAATAACAAATGCTGCACCTTTTCGAATCTTCTTTTTTTCAAATAGAGAAATCTCCTTTACTTCTGGTAACGGTAAAAAATGCTTTTCAAGCTCTATCTCCGCGAGCTTAAATGCCTGTTCTTCACTTTGAGCAACAACAACAATCGGAACAATACTATTTACTAACACAGCTTCAAATCGATATAAATCCATATTGTCCCTCCTAAGACGCTATTACTTCTTCTAACACAGTATTTAACGCTATTTGTAATGTCTCTATACCAACACGGCTGACAAAATCATAAAATGTTTCAGCTGGTAATTTATTCTCTTTGAAATAGCTTATAAATGATGCAAGTACATCAGGTAGATCCTCGCCATCTATTTTCCCTTTTAACTTTTGGTTATAAGCACCGCCATCTAACAGCGTTCCACCTACGTATATTTCAAATGCTTCAACAATTCCTTTTTCCTTCGTTTTCATTTTCACCCCTTGCAATCCAATGTCAGCAATTTGACGTTGCCCACATGAATTCGGGCATCCTACCATATGAATACGAACTGGAACATCGAGTGCAATTTGTGTATCTAAGTACTCTGCGATTTTGCGTAATCTTTCTTTCGTTTCTACTAAAGCAAGATTGCAATACTCAATACCGGTACAGGAAACCGCATGACCAATAAATGATTTAGGACTTGCTGATATGGCTTTAAACAACGGCTCATTTAGTAAACCTGTTACATTTTTTGGCGGAACATTCGGAATAATGAAGTTTTGCGAATTACATGTACGAATCTGTCCATTTCCATACTGCTTAGCAATTCTTGCAATCTCAAACATTTCTTCTGCATGTAGACGTCCTACCGGCACATTAAAACCTACATATTTTAGTCCATCTTGTTTTTGATCTTGAACACCATAAAAGTATCCCGCATTCCATCCTTTGAGAGCACTTTCTCCTTTACTTTGCAATGGTCCTATATACTCTATTAGTTTCTCTTTAAATTTCTCTGCTCCCCAGTCTGCAACTAGAAATTTCAAACGAGCTAAATGACGTTTTTCACGGTATCCAAAATCACGGAATATCGTAGCAATCGCAATTGCTACCGCCTTCACTTCTTCTGGTAAAACGAATACATCTAATTCATCAGCTAAATATGGACGGGCTGATAATCCACCGCCTACTTTTATATGAAAACCAACTTTTTTCTCACCATCTATCTCTTTCGTTGCAGGTGTAAATGCAACACAGTTAATCTCTGCGTTTGCTGAATTATAAATGTTAGAACTAATAGACATTTTAAATTTACGCGGTAAGTTAGAAAACTCTTCATTATGTTGGAAATAATCATATACCTCTTTCACAATACCCGTTGTATCAAACAGTTCATTTGCATCAATACCAGCAAGTGGATTCCCTGTAATATTACGCGTTATATCACCACACGCCCCCGCTGAAGATAACCCAACTCTTGCTAATCTTTTAAAAATATCTGGAATTTGATGAATTTCTAACCAATGAAACTGAATCGCCTGTCTTGTCGTAATATCTATTACGTCACGCCCATAATCCTCAGCGATAGAAGCAAGCACTTCTGCCTGTGCATTCGTAATAATCCCTGAAGGAATATTTACACGCATCATAAAATATCCAGCTTCTTTCGGTCTTTGTAAATATAACCCTGCCCATTTGAATGCGTCCCACTCTTCTTTCGGAATAGATTCGAAGCCATTTTCTGCATAGTAAGGAATATCATTAAAGATTTCCAATCCATCTTTTTTCAATTTATTTTTCTCAGTCTGATTTAATTTTTCATTGTTAGCCCATACTTTTTCATAACTCATTTTTTATCCCCCTATATAAAACTACGCTCTTGTAAGTACTTCACGATTTGTTCTGCACATTCTTCAATAGAATACTTGTGCGTTTCTACAATTAACTCTGCTTTCTCTGGCTCCTCATACGGTGAATCAACACCAGTAAACTCTTTAATATCACCCTGTCTTGCCTTTTTGTATAACCCTTTTGGATCACGTTTTTCACACTCTTCAATTGGACATTTTACAAACACTTCTATAAACTCATCTGCTGCTAATAGATCTCTAACTTGTTTTCGGTCTACTCGAAACGGTGAAATAAACGCTGTAAGAACAACAGTACCTTGATCTACAAATAGCTTCGCCACTTCACCAATCCGTCTTATATTTTCCATACGATCACTTTCAGAAAAACCTAAGTCTTTATTTAAACCGTGGCGTACATTATCTCCATCTAGTACATAGTTTCCAATATTCTTTTCAAATAGTTTACGAGCAACCGCGTTCGCCACCGTAGATTTACCTGAAGCTGATAGACCAGTAAACCAAACTACAAAACTATGATGCCCATTTCTTACTCTTCTCTCATCTTTTGAAACAGATGCTGTATGCCAAGTAATATTCGTATCCATGTCATTCTCTCCCTATTCTGTTACTACTTCTTTTTTCAAACCTTTAATTAGCACTTCCACTACTTCTTTACGACTAAATGTACTCGGCGGAACCTCACCGTTTCTTAATAGTTCTCTTACTTTCGTACCTGATAAAATGACATGATCCTCTTTTCCGTGTGGGCATGTTTTCGTCGAAGCCATCGCTTCACACTTCGTGCAGTAAAAACTATGTTCAAAAAATAATGGTGTAATCCCTAACTCTTCCACTGTAAAGTTTGTGAAAATTTCTTGTGCTTCATAAGTCCCGTAATAATCTCCTACTCCTGCATGATCACGTCCTACGATAAAGTGGGTGCATCCAAAATTCTTTCTGACTATTGCATGGAATATCGCTTCCCTCGGTCCTGCGTAACGCATTGCTGCAGGAAATACACCTAAAAAGACACGATCTTTCGGATAATAGTTTTGAAGTAATACTTCATAGCTTTCCATCCTTACATCAGCAGGAATATCGTCCGATTTCGTTTCCCCAACGAGTGGATTTAAAAAGAGACCATCTACAATTTCAAGGGCAGATTTTTGAATGTATTCATGGGCACGATGTACCGGATTTCTCGTTTGAAATCCAACCACTGTTTTCCAACCACGTTTTTTAAATTCTTCTCTCGTTTCAATTGGATCTAAATGATAAGAAGGAAACGGATTATTTTCAAAGCGTTTTGTAAGAATAATAGCTCCCCCGACATAAACGTTCGGTCGTTCATATAATTTTTTCACTCCTGGATGAGCCTCATCCGTCGTTTTATACACAAGTAACGCTTCTTTTTCCTTGTCAGGCACAAAAATATCTTCTATTTGAATGACACCATATACATTTTCAGCATTAACAAGTTTTACTTCCTCTCCAGCTTTTAGACTCTCTGCTACTTCTTCTGTTACTGGTAATGTAATCGGTATACTCCATATGCTCCCGTTTGCTAAGCGAAGCGTTTCTACGACCGAATCATAATCTTTCTTTCCTAAAAAACCAGTAAGTGGGCTATATCCCCCTGTCGCTAATAGCTCTAAATCACTTAACGCAATGTTGTCTAGTTCAATTTCTTTTTCGATTTGTGATACGTCGTAAGTCTCGTCTATACGATTTATTAATTCGTTTCTTGTACTCATTTTCTATTTCCTCTCTTAGCTTTATTTTCAAATTCATCTTATTGGTAATGAAGACCACATTCTGTTTTCACTTTCCCAGACCACCTACCATCTCTCGAATCGCCACCCTCACCTACAGGTAACGTACACTTCTCACACCCAATACTTGGATATCCAACATCATGCAGCGGGTTATACGGTAAGCTATGTTTGTATACATATCGCCACACTTCTTTCCACGTCCAATGAATGAGTGGACAAACTTTAATAGATTGAAAGCGATGATCTTGATTTATAAACTTTGTATGCTTACGTGTTTCTGATTGTTCCCTCCTTAAGCCCGATATCCAAGCTTTTTCCGCTGCTAATGATTTTTCTAACGGTAAAATTTTTCTAATTTTACAACAAAGATTCGGATTACTTTCCCATAATTTCTCACCATGCAACTTCGCTTGTTCATCAAGCGTAAGTTCCGGCTGTTTTTCTATAATATTTAATGAAGGAAATCGTTTCCGCACTTTTTGAATTAATTCATACGTTTCTTGAAAATGAACATTCGTATCTAAAAATACAACTTTAGCAGATGGATTTACTTGGTTTATAAGATGCAGCAATACCATCCCTTCCACTCCGAAGCTACATGCGTATACAATTTCACTTTTATATTCTTTATAAGCCCAACTTAATACAGATAGCGCGCCTTTCGTTTCATCTTCTTCTGAAAATGAAACATTATTTTCTTCCCACGTTTCATACGTCAACATGTTCTTTCCCCCTGTAAAAGCAAAAAGACGGTTTTAACCTAATATAATAGGTTAAAACCGCCTCTAGTTTTTCTAGTCAGCGCTTTTTACTTTAAACGTACCTTTTCACTTTTCTCTAATTGAATGACTTTCCCATCTTGCACAACAATTGTAATTGAACCATATTTCATATCAGCAAGCATCGCTTGAATTTTCTCAGATACTTCCTCAAAATGTTCCCGTACGCTCACGCGAACAGCCCCCCTTTTTATTCATAAAAAAAATCTTTCCCATTTCGAAAAGACTGTTCGGTAATATATTTTACCTTATCTTTCAAAATGGATTCCATTTTGCTGGATTTAGCACCTTGCTTTCTATAAGCAGGTTGCCGAGCTTCTTCGGGCCAGTTCCCTCCGCTTCTCTTGATAAGCTTTGTATTTGTATTTTATCACAATTCTGATTTTTTTCAATCCTAGTTTTCCGATATATTTTAATTATTTTGTTTTATAAAAAAGGAATTGCCCATCCGAACAACTCCTTTTTCCCATTCACACAAGTTCTTTAATACGTATGCGATCGTTCCCAATAATATTTTCATATGTTTCACGCTCTACAACAATTTGTGATGTGCCGCCTTTCGCGAAGACGACAGCTGGTCTACGAATCCGATTATAATTATTCGCCATCGAGTATCCATATGCCCCTGTACAAGAAATTGCTAATAAATCGGCTGAAGCAACTTTCGGTAGAGTGATATCCCAAATTAACATATCTCCACTCTCACAGCACTTCCCAGCAATCGAGACAAGTTCCTCATTCTCATCATTCCCTCGATTCGCTAACATCGCTTCATAACGAGCGTTATATAAAGCAGGTCTTAAATTATCAGTCATCCCACCATCCACTGATACATATTTCCGAATACCAGGAATATCTTTCACAGATCCGACTGTATAAATTGTCGTTCCAGCATCCCCTACAATACTACGGCCTGGTTCAACCCATATTTCTGGCAGGGGATAATTACATACTGTAAATTGTTCCCTCACAGCACTTGTTACAGCTCGCACATATGTCTCAAGAGTTAATGGTGTATCTGACTCTGTGTAGCGTATTCCGAATCCTCCGCCTACATTTAGCACTTTTACTACATAGTTTGTTCGCTCTCTCACTTGTTCTAAAAATTGACGAAGAACTTCAATCGCTCGCACAAAGCCGGCCGTTTCAAATATTTGTGATCCGATATGTGAATGAATTCCTAACACATTATAATTTGATTTTTGTAAAGCAATCTCAATTACTTGCATCGCTTGACCATTTGACACGCCAAATCCAAATTTCGAATCATCTTGGCCTGTTGTAATATATTCATGTGTGTGCGCCTCTACTCCGGGCGTTACACGAATTAATATGTTCACAAATTTCCCATGTTGCACTGCTAAATCATGCAAAATTTCTAATTCCAAGAAATTATCTACGACAAAACAACCAATATTCGCCTGAAGAGCCATCACAATTTCTTCTTCTGTTTTATTATTGCCGTGAAAATGAATGCGTGATGCCGGAAATCCTGCTTGCAGCGCAGTATATAATTCTCCTCCAGAAACAACATCTAATGACATATTCTCTTCACGAGCCACTCGGCACATCTCCATGCACAAGAACGCCTTGCTTGCATATGCTACTTGATAAGAGAAACCACTTTCTTTAAACGCACGATGAAACGCGCGGCACTTTCCTCGAATTGACTCTTCATCGTATACATAAAGTGGTGTTCCGTATTGTTTTGCTAGCTGCGTCGTATCGCATCCTCCAATTTCTAAGTGTCCTTGCCCATTGATTCGGCTCGTGCCGTGTAAATACATTTGAATTCCTCCCTTATTTCCTCTAAAACTCATAACCCCAATCTTCTATTCATTGCAGCACGCTTTTAGATAGACAAAAAACGCGCGGAACAATGTTCACACGCGTTTCTTATTAGGAAAAATATATATTGAAAAAATAAACGAGTTGTTATCTCCTCAAAATAAGAAACCGCATCAACATCTCCAAATAGCTCTCCATAAAATAAATATTATGACAGTACTACATTTATTCAATGCAGTCCCAATATATGAATAAGATGGTTATTCTTATATTTCGGCAATAGTCCCTTTCAACCTATGATCACAGATTCCATTAAATCTCCCATAGCTTACTCTTTCCTATCGCGGCCTCTACCTTTGAGAGTAGATGAGGTAAGTCTATTTAATTTTCAAACATCTAATTGTTGCTATTAACAATACCAAAGGACCATTTTATTTGTCAAACAATTTTTTATATTGTTTTTTTACAGTTTAATTTCGTATCATTTGGTAAGCGCTTTACTGAAATCTTTGACACTTCCCATTCGCCTTCTTCATTATTAAATGTAATCGTTACCTTCTCAAATGGTGGAGCAATTTTCCCAGCAACTCGTTCATACTTCGTTACTTCAATACTTGCTTGAAATAAATATGTACCGCTATACACTTTTTTTAAACTAATAATTTTAGGACATTGATAAGGCTTCAAGCTCCCATATTGTTTTTCAATTGCTTTATTTATTTTCGGAAATAAAACAGAATAAAGGGCATCTTCCATAAGAGGTGCATCATATTGGGCTACCGACACACTCGGTGAAGCAAAAAGTATAACACTACTGCATACTATAAAATATAATAATTTTCGCATTATAACCTCCGTATTATTACACGATTCTTTCTGCGCACGATAATTATCATACATAGAAACTCCGTTTTATTGTCTCCCACTGCCCTTTTTCTACTCAATTATTATAAAAAAGTCCACAACTCTCTTTTATTTTCGTATAATGATACTCATAGTATAATAAACATAATAACAAAGGACTGTTCGTATATATAAAATGAGGCGCTAATCAAACCGGCTCACAAGAACTGTCATGCTTTTTAGGAGAGGAGTATATTATGCTACAACGTCTGTTTCCAAAACTGCGATTTGCACTCGTTGCAGTCGTTTTATTATGGATAAAAACATATATTGTGTACAAGCTAGCATTTGATATTAAAATTGATAACTTCTTTGAAGAATTTATGCTTTTTATTAATCCACTAGCTGCGTTACTTTTATTTTTCGGTTTTGCTTTACTTGCATCTAAACACCGAAACCGTATTATAGTTGGAATCAGTTTTATACTGTCCTTTATTTTATTTGGAAATGCAATGTTTTATGGGTTTTATAACGATTTCGTTACGTTCCCAGTTTTATTTCAAACAAATAATATGGCTGATTTAGGGACAAGTATAAAAGAACTCTTTACGTACAAAACATTACTTTTATTTGCAGATGCAATTATTTTAATGTTTCTTTCACGTAAATTCCCAGCATTTTGCGACAAGACGCCACTTTCTCGCTCTGAGAAGCGAACTTTCTTTAGCGGTGTAACAGCTCTATTAGCATTACAAATTGTCGTTTCAGTTATTTATAAGCCACAAATGTTCTCACGCTCATTTGATCGTCAAACTGTCGTGAAAAATTTAGGTTTATACACATATCATCTATTTGATATTACACTTCAATCTAAATCTTCGGCTGAACGTGTATTTGCAAGTGGTGACGGGTTCTCTGAAATTAAAAACTATACAGACTCAAAAGATAAGCAAGTTGATAAAAACTTATTTGGAGCTGCAAAAGGTAAAAATGTAATTTTGATTTCAATGGAATCTACACAAAGTTTTGTTATTAATAAAAAAATAAATGGAAAAGAAATCACTCCATTTTTAAATGAATTTATTAAAGATAGTTTTTATTTCGATAACTTCTATCATCAAACGGGACAAGGTAAAACTTCTGATGCTGAATTTATCGTTGAAAATTCACTTTATCCGTTAGACCGCGGTTCTGTATTCTTTACTCACGCAACAAATGAATATACAGCTACACCAGAACAATTAAAAAAATACGGATATTCTTCTGCTGTCTTCCATTCAAACGATAAAACGTTTTGGAATCGTGATGTAATGTATCCTGCACTTGGATATGATCGTTACTTTAATTTAAATGATTACGTAGGCACAGAACAAATGTCTGTCGGTTGGGGATTAAAAGATAAAGGGTTCTTTGAACAATCGATTCCAAAGCTAAAATCTTTGCCACAACCGTTCTATACAAAATTTATTACTTTAACAAATCATTTTCCATTTCTTCTAAATCCAGAAGATCAATATGTTGATGAGTTTAATTCGGAAAGTGGTGTTGTAAACCGCTACTTCCCAACCGTTCGTTACACGGATGAAGCTCTTAAACTATTTATTAAACAATTAAAAGAGGAAGGACTGTATGATAATTCCGTTATTGTCATTTATGGAGATCATTACGGTATTTCTGAAAACCATAATGCAGCTATGGCTCAGTTCCTTGGTAAAGACGCTATTACACCGTTTGATTCTATGCAATTACAACGCGTCCCTCTCATTATTCATGTACCTGGTCAAGAAGGAAAAGTCATTTCTAAAGTATCTGGTCAAATTGATATTAAACCAACGCTACTTCATTTACTTGGTATTAAAACAAATCAATCAGTTGAATTTGGAACTGACCTATTTATTAAAGAAGAAGATCCACTTATGGTAATGCGTGATGGTAGCTTCGTTTCGGAAAACTATGTTTATACAAAAAACATGTGCTATAAACGAAATACAGGTGAAGAAGCGGACATTTCATTATGTCAACCAAATATTGAAAAAGCAAAAACTGAATTGAAACTCTCCGACAAACTCATTTATGGAGACTTATTACGTTTCGATCCTAACAATCGTTATAAAACCGGAACAATGACAACGAAATTTGAATAGCGCCAGAAGCAACTTTTATAAAAGTTGCTTCTTTTTTTACTTATTTTTCAAATCATTCCGCTATGAAATCTTTCACAAATTGGGAATTTTTTTCGTATGAGGAAGAAATTTATGGTATGATAAAATAAGTAAAATTTCATAAACTAATTAAGAATTTATTACAGAAAGCAAGGGATCAGATTTTGTATAGAGCAGCTATTCCAAACTTATTTACGCTCGGAAATTTATATAGTGGATTCTTATCAATCGGCTATGCATCTTTAGGATATTATAAATCAGCTGCTATTTTAGTACTTATCGGGATGATGTTAGATAGTCTTGATGGGCGTGTTGCTCGATTATTACGCGTTGATTCACAAATGGGAAAAGAGCTTGACTCGCTTGCAGATGTCGTAACATTTGGTGCAGCACCTGCTGTTCTCATGTATTACACATCTTTCTCCAATTATGGAATCATCGGACTATACATAGCGGGACTATTCCCTCTTTTCGGAGCATATCGTTTAGCTCGATTTAATGTTACACCATCTTCTACTTCAATGAAATATTTCACTGGGGTACCGATTACAGCAGCGGGAGGGCTTGTTGCTTTCTTAACATTATTTTCACATACCATTCCAAAAATCGTTCTTATTACAGTATTTGTAACGTTCGCATTTTTAATGGTGAGCCGCATTCGTATCCCAAGTTTAAAAGATGTACCAATTCCACGATATAGCATCATTATTACACTATTTTTAGTTGGAATCATTATCACAATGTACCAAACAGGGTTCGGTAATTTTTCTGTTTTCTTATTCATTGCTATTCCACTATACATTTTGTATATGCTATCTCAATTTCTTAGACAAATACCATCTAAAAGAGCAAATAAAGACAAATAAGAAACCTTCCGGAACCGGAAGGTTTCTTTTTATTTTGTAACGAATACTTTTTGATTTACAGGTGTTACAGGCTCTTCACCGTTTAATACTGCTAAAATATTTCTTACTGCCATTTCAGCCATCGCATCACGCGTTTCGAATGTTGCATTTCCTACGTGAGGAGCAAGTACTACATTCTTTAACCCTTTTAGCTCTTCAGTAATTTTCGGTTCAAATTCAAACACATCAAGAGCCGCCCCTTCAATTTCATTCGTTTTTAATGCATGAGCGAGTGCTGCTTCATGCATGATTGGTCCACGTGAAGCATTTATAATATACGCTGTTTTCTTCATCATTTTGAACTGTTCTTCATCAATCATATGGTGCAATTTCGGATTATACGCACAGTTAATTGTAATAAAGTCTGCTGTTTGTAATAATTCTTCTAATGTTACATATGTTGCTTCCAGCTCACTTTCAGCTTCAGGCTTTCGGTTTGGTCCTGTATATAAAACATTCATTCCAAACGCTTTCGCACGCTTTGCAACTGCCTTTCCGATTTCTCCAAGGCCAATAATTCCAATTGTTTTACCGTGTACTTCGCGGCCTAAGAAAAATAATGGTGCCCATCCATTAAATCCAGTTGTACGACATAATGTATCGCCTTCAGGAATTCTACGTGCAGCTGCTAAAAGAAGTGCAAATGTTAATTCTGCTGTCGCTTCAGTTGATACTTTCGGTGTATTCGTTACCGCAATCCCTTTTTCTCCAGCATACGAGTAATCAATATTATCGTAACCAGCACCGTAGTTTGCAACAATCTTCAAATTAGGTGCCGCATCAATCACTTCTTTTGTCACCTTTGTAGAAAGTAGGCTTAACAATGCATCTTTGTCTTTTACACGCTCTGTTAATTCATCTAAAGAAATTAACGCCTCTTTATCGTACATTTCTACATCATGATCCTTTAATAGTTCTAATCCGATTGCTGGAATTTTCCCTGCTACTAATATTTTTGCCACTACTAACACCTCTTCTATAGAAAATAAGATATCTCTTATCTTTTATTGTAAGAAATCCACATATAAAAACCAAGGAATTTGATTATAGTTTTGAAAATCGACACTTTTCCACAAAAAAAGAGGAGATGCAAGTCTCCCCCTCTTCTTATGCTTTTTCTTGCGATTGTTTTCCAAGCTTCACATCGATCGTTCCCTCTGCAACTGTATCACTAATTTGTTCCTCAATAACGGATTGAGATGTAGCATTCGTTTCAGAAGTTTGAGCTTGTTGTTGTGCACCTTGTACATTTTGTTTATTTTGTTGTTTCGCCATTTCTTACCCTCCTTTTTATTCTTTCTTATTTTGAACAAAAAGGGTGGTTTTCATCAAAAAATCGTGATCATTTTGAAATTGTTACTTCTTCTTCCAGTAATCTCATCGTTCTTACTCGTTTCGTAAATGTAGCTATGTGAGAAATATCATGATTACGTAACGTCTTTATATTCTCTGCCACATATTTTCCTAAATCACTCGGATAATGAGCGTCTGAGGAAAGAGTAACCGGAACGCCATGCTTAGCTAATACTTGTAAATATAGCGGACTCGGACACATTTCGCGTACAGGATAGCGATAGTACAATCCTGCATTTATTTCCGTTGCCGTATTTGTTTCTACTAACGCACGCGCAATTTCCTTATAATAAGAAAGTTGTTCATTTTCATCTAACCGATAATTAAATACTTTTATGTTATCAAGATGAGCTATAATATCAAATAAATTAGAGCGAACTGCACACTCAACCGTTTTGAAAAACGTATCATATAAAACATATAAGTCATGTTCCTTAAAATATTCTTTCGTATCTGGATTATCAAATCCCCAGCCATTTAAAAAATGAACAGAACCAATTACATAATCAAAATCTCCTAATGCGAGTAAAGATTGTAATTCTTGTTCACCATCAATAAAATAATCCGCTTCAATTCCAAGTTTAAGCGTAACACCTCTTTTACTCCACCGTTCTTTCGCCTCTTCAATTGCCTTTGTAAAATCATGTAGTGATGTTACCCTTACTTGGTCTAACCATTCCTTCTGTAAACGACCAAGCCTCGAATCACTAATATCGACATATCTTTCATAGTAGTCTTTCGCTTCATAAAAACGGTACAAATGATCGACAATACCAACTTCTTTTATACCTTTTCGCAAAGCTTCTTCTAAATATAAATCAATCCATTTCGTTGTAAATGGCCCTTCTTTCACACGTCTTTGCAGGCGTTCTTGTGTTTTCACAAGCCATTCCATAGAATGTTTTTCTTCTTTAAGTGGTTCATAATGTTGTAACACTTCATTTATTTTAGCTAGCCATCCTATTGAATATGGCCCTTCTTCTAAATGAATGTGATAATCCACCTTCATCTACATTTCCCCCTTATAATGTATCTATTTCACTTCTGTCCCCTACTCGCGAAAGCTTCCCATTTCTTTCTGTCACTTCCTCCATAACATCTTCTAATGATATATTTTTTTCAGCTAATAAAACAAAGCAGTGATACAATACATCAACCATTTCTTTCACTAATTCTTCTTTGTCATTATTTTTAGATGCGATAATTACTTCCGTGCATTCTTCACCAATTTTCTTTAAAATTTTATCTTCGCCTTTTGAAAATAAATAATTTGTATACGATTCAGGAAGTGGATTTCCCTTTCGTTCTTCAATTGTTTCAAATAGTAATTTAAAGGCATTTTCCATATGTATCCCCCTATATAATTTGGTAGTGAAAACATGTTTTCTCTCCTGTATGACAAGCAGGTCCCACTTGCTTTACGACAACAACAATTGAATCTTGATCACAATCTAAATAAAGAGATTGCACATATTGGACATTTCCTGATGTTTCTCCTTTATTCCATAACGATTGTCTTGAACGAGAATAAAAACATGTTCTTTTCGTTTCTAGCGTTTTTTCATATGCTTCTTCATTCATATAAGCTAGCATTAAAACTTCTTTTGTCCCTTCTTCAATTACAACTGCTGGTAATAATCCTTTTGAAAAGTTAGGTTTCATAACCGCACCTCAACATTTGCATTTCTTAATTTTCTCTTTACGTCCTGCACTGTCGCCTCACCATAATGAAAGATGGATGCCGCAAGTGCTGCATCAACTGTTGTCTTTTGAAAAACTTCTATAATGTGATCAACGTGACCACATCCGCCTGACGCGATGACTGGTACGGAAACGCTTTTTGAAATTTCTTCTGTTAAACGAAGATCATACCCGTTTTTCGTTCCATCTGCATCCATACTCGTTAACAAAATTTCGCCTGCCCCTAGCTCGGCAACGCGTTTTGCCCACCCGATTGCATCCATACCCGTATCAACTCTTCCGCCGTTCACATAAACATTCCACTTTTCTTCTGCTACTTTTCTAGCATCAATTGCTACGACAATACATTGTGAGCCAAAGTGTTCTGCCCCTTCTTCAATTAGCTTTGGATTTCGCACTGCCGCTGAGTTGATTGAAACTTTATCCGCTCCAGCTCTTAGTAAATTGTACATATCTTTAACACTTGAAATCCCCCCGCCAACTGTAAGAGGAATAAATACTTTCGAAGCTGTTTTTTCTACAACATCTATAATTGTTTTTCGTCCTTCATGCGTTGCCGTAATATCTAAAAATACAATCTCATCTGCTCCCGCCTCATTATATAAAGCAGCTATTTCAACAGGATCACCGACGTCTTGTAACCCTATAAAATTTACACCCTTTACGACTCGGCCCTCTTTCACATCTAGACATGGAATAATGCGTTTCGCTAACATAACTTTGTTACCTCTAACACTTCTTCTAAATCAATCGTTTTCTCATAAAGAGCCTTACCAATTATGACGCCGTATATATTCATATCATTTAATTTTTTCACATCTTGAATAGATGCCACTCCTCCAGAAGCAATAAGACGAATGCTCACGCTTTTTTGTAGTAACTCCAATTGCTCTAAATTCGGTCCTGCAAGTGTCCCGTCTTTCGAAATGTCTGTAAACACAATCGTTTGAACACCTACATTCTCCATTTGCTTTGCTAAATCAATGTAAGAAATTTCAGACACATCAAGCCAGCCTCTCGTTGCTACGAAACCATTTTTCGCATCAATTCCAACAATGATTTTCTCTTTATATAGAAGAACTGCTTCTTCTAAAAATTCCTTATCATAAAGAGCAGCTGTTCCTAAAATCACTTTATCTACACCTACTGACAATAACTTCTCTACCGCTACAAGTGATCGAATTCCTCCTCCAACTTGCACAGGAATACGTACTGCCTTGCATATTCTTTCAATAACGAGCAAATTTACTGACTCGCCAGCAATTGCGCCATCTAAATCAACAATGTGCAACTTTTTCGCTCCCAATTTTTCGAATATAATCGCTTGCGCAACCGGATCTTCATTCATTACGGTTTCTTTACTAAACTCTCCTTGATAAAGCCTAACGCATCGCCCCTCTTTTAAATCGATAGCTGGGAAGATTTCCATGCCTCTACCACCCCTTTGAAATTTTTCAACATTTGCATTCCAATGTCACCGCTTTTTTCAGGATGAAACTGTGCGCCGTATATATTTCCTTTTGCTACAAAACCAGGTACTTTCACTCCATATTCACTTATCCCATACACAATTTCATTTGGACAATCTGCATAATAAGAGTGAACATAATATACGAAAGAACCGTCCTCTACTCCATTCCAAAGTGCTATTTCTCCCTCTTTCTTTAACTCATTCCATCCCATATGTGGAATTTTATAAGGAACCTTTAACTTTCGAATAACACCTGGCAATAAACTTAATCCGTTACAGTCTTGTAGTTCCTCACTTTTTTCAAATAAAAGCTGCATCCCTAGGCAAATGCCCAGAAGCGGTTTTCCTGAACGCCCGACTTCTTTTAACACACGCACTAAATTTTTTTCTTCCAATACATCCATCGCTTTCGGAAATGCACCTACTCCTGGTAAAATCACTCCATCACTTCTAAAAATCTTTTCTTTATCACCCGTTACGATGTACTCTGCTCCAATATATTGTAATGCTTGTTCCACACTGCGAATATTTCCCATTCCATAATCTATAATAGCAATCAATTACAACATCCCTTTCGTGGAATTTACACCAGTAATGCTGGCATTTCTTTCGACTGCTTCTCTAAGCGCTCTACCAAACGCTTTAAATAACGCTTCAACTTTGTGATGTGTATTGCTTCCGTATAAAATGCGAGCGTGTAATGTAATATTGGCAGCATGAGCAACTGCTCTAAAAAATTCTTCTGTTAGTTCTGTATCAAAATCCCCTAGCTTCGGATTCGTTAATTCTCCTTGAAATACAATATGTGAGCGCCCGCTAATATCAATTGCGACAAAACCTAAAGATTCATCCATCGGTACATATGCGGAGCCATAACGGTTAATCCCCTCTTTATTTTGCAATGCTTCTTTCAAACAATTTCCGAGTACAATTCCAACATCTTCAACTGTATGATGCGCATCAACGAATACATCGCCTTCCGCCTCCACTTGTAAACCGAATCTTCCATGCCTTGCAAATAAAGTTAGCATATGATCAAAAAATCCAACTCCCGTTTGTACAGAAACGTTCTTGCCTTCATCAAGCTGCAAACTTAATTTGATTTTTGTTTCTGTCGTCTCACGTATTTGACTGCACTCACGCATTATTCTTCCTCCTCAAATCTTATTTGAATTGCTCTCGCATGCGCATGTAATCCTTCTTTATTGGCAAGTTCTACAATATGATGTTGTACATCTCTTAACGCTTCCTCCGTATAAGACAGAAAGCTTGATTTTTTCACGAAATCATCGACTGATAACGGTGAGAAAAACCTTGCCGTTCCACTTGTCGGTAACACGTGATTCGGTCCTGCTAAATAATCACCGAGCGGTTCCGGTGCATATGGACCAAGAAAGATAGATCCTGCATGTTTCACATAAGCTAGAGCATTCATCGGTTCTTTTATATGTAACTCTAAATGTTCTGGAGCGATTTCATTCGATAATTGTAGCGCCTCATCTAAAGAAGGAACGATAAAGATAGCTCCATTTCTATTTATCGATTCACGTGCAATTTCGCTTCTTGGTAATGTTTCTAACTGTCTTTCTATCTCTCTTTCTACTTCTTTTGCTAACTCTATATTCGTTGTAATACAAATTGCTGTTGCTCTCTCGTCATGTTCTGCTTGTGATAATAAATCAGCAGCGATATATTTTGCATTACCGGTTTCATCAGCAATAACTACAATTTCTGACGGTCCAGCAATCATATCGATATTTACTATTCCGTATACTTCTCGTTTCGCCAGAGCGACGTACAAATTTCCTGGTCCAACTATTTTATCTACTTTTGGAATCGATTCCGTCCCATATGCTAAAGCAGCAATTGCTTGCGCACCACCTATCGTATAAATTTCATCTACTCCTGCAAGGCTTGCAGCAACTAAAATATGTGGATCAATCTCCCCTTGCCTTGGTGGTGTTACCATTACAATCTTTTTCACACCAGCGAGTTTTGCTGGCAATACATTCATTAATACTGACGAAGGATACGAAGCAGTTCCGCCCGGCACATATACCCCTATATTTTCTAACGGCCGAATGATTTGCCCTCTAATAATGCCTTCACTCGTGCAATCGAACATGGATTGCCTTTTTTGCTTTTCGTGATAAGAAATAATGTTTTTCTTCGCCTCTTGTAACGCTTCTAAAAATGAATTCTCTACAAACATACCCGCTCGTTTTATTTCTTCCTCACTTACACGAAACTCTTTAATCTCCACACCATCAAACTTTTTTGTATAAAAAGATAGAGCCTCATCTGTACTCTTCCTTACCTTTCGAACGATTTCGCTTACACTTCTTTGAACAGTTTCTTCTATTATATTAGCGTTTTCTCGTAGCAATTTTATTTTCGATAAAGCCTTTTGAAAATCTTCACAAACTATCTCCATTACAAGTCCCCCTATTTTCCTGACAAAATTTCTTGCTCCATCATATTTACAACACTGAATATTTCGTCTTTTTTAGTTTTTAATGCAGCCTTATTTACAATCATCCGAGCAGATATAGAACACATTTCCTCAAATACAATGAGCCCATTTTCTTGTAATGTTTTTCCTGTTTCCACAATATCAACAATTGCATCTGCCAATCCAAGAATAGGAGCGATTTCTACAGAACCTTCTATTTTAATAATCTCTACATCCTCCCCTTTATCATGAAAATAGTTAGAAGTAATATGTGGATATTTCGTCGCAATGCGTTTCTTTCGGTAGCTCTTCGGATTATACGTAGGAATAGAAGCAACACAAAACTTACACACGCCCACTCCTAAATCTAACATTTCATAAATATCTTTCTCGTTTTCCATTAAAATATCTTTTCCAACGACCCCAATATCAGCTACTCCATGTTCTACATAAGTGGCAACATCTACTGCTTTCACTAAAATAAATGAGATATCTGTATTTTTACTTTGAAAGACAAGCTTTCGTCCTTTATTTTTGAGCTCCGAACAATCAATTCCAATCTGCTCAAAGAGCGGAATCACATGTTTTTCTAATCTTCCCTTCGTTAACGCAATTTGAATGTTACGCATGAAGTTTCTCCTTCTTTCTGGACTACCCATTTCTCTTTCCATACATATTCCACTAATGATTCGTTCTTCGCCTCAACGACCGTTACTATTTGATTTTTTCTTGCAAATTGAAAGGTGTCGTTTACATTAGAGTATAAGGATAGCTCTACTTTTTTCCCGTCCTTTTGAAGTAAATTTCGTAATCTTTCCGCTTCTGCTAATCTATTTAACTCATAATGAATAATAATATCTATTCCCTTTCGTTCATATGGTTCTTGTTGCTCTTGCAGCGCCTTCACAATTTGATTGACTTGCACCGCGAGTCCAACAGCCGGCAGCATCTCTCCAAAATTTCCAATTAACTCATCATATCTTCCGCCACTAACGATTTCTTCTCCTATTTCATATATATACCCTTTGAAAATAACTCCCGTATAATAATCTAAATGTTGGATCATACCTAAATCAATTGATATGTAAGATCCATAGCCTAATTTTTCAATTGCTTCATATATTTCTTTCACTCTTGCAATCGCCATTTTCATTTCATTACTTGAGGCGAGTTTTTCTGCTTCCTCAATCACTTCTAAGTTTCCAAATAGCCTTGGTAACTTCTCAAGTAATCTTACTGTTTCATCACATCGATCTAATTTCTTTTCTCTAATAAAATTTGATAGAGCCGCATAATTTTTACTTTCAATGTATGTCCTAAGTACTCTCTCTTCTTCCTCATGAATGGAGAGTTTTTTTACAATACATTTATATAATTGCACTTGCCCAATCTCTATTGTAAAAGATTGTACCTTCACCTTTTGAAGTGATTGAATGACGCTTATGACGCATTCAATTTCAGCTCTTACGTTATCAATACCTATAATTTCAATACCACTTTGTACAATTTCATTATATTTTCCAGCAAGGGACTCATTCGCCCGAAATACATTCCCGCCATACGTCAGTTTAAGCGGCGTATCCCACCTCTGCGTTCCCATCACTCTCGCTAAAGGAATTGTCATATCTGGACGTAACACGATAATCCGTCCCTTTTCATCAAAAAATTTATACATCTTTTCTTCATCTATCGGTCTATTTTGAAAGGCAAAAACATCATAAAATTCAATTGTAGGTGTCCTTATTTCCTCATAACCTCGCCCTAAAAAAGTACGTCTTAATTTTTGCTCCACTTCTTCAATTAACGTACATTCTTCGAATAAATAGTCTCTCGTTCCATTTGGGTTTGCCCGTTTCCATTTTGTCATCTAAATTCTCACACCTTTCACTTTCTAATGTATGCTCATTTCATTCACCTAAACCGAAAATAAAAAGAGCCTTGTAGACAAAATACCTACAAGGCTCTTTAGTAGAGTGTAGGTACAACGGGAATAACCCTTGTGCCTACACGTTTTCACGCTAGGTTCAAGGGCTTTATGTATGATGATGTAGTTGTGTAAGCATTTTAATAGATTGCATGATATTCATAATACTTACTCCCTTTCTCCTCTGATTTTTACATAGTATATAATACTTAATTCTGAATGTAAATACTTTTTGAACATTCCGTTTTTTCTTAATATAAAGCTACTTTCCTTTCATACTCTACAATTTCTTGTTCATATTGCATCGTAATACTAATTTCGTCTAGACCATTTAATAATTTCTCTTTCCACATTTTCTCGATTGTAAAATAAAATCTGTGCGTACTTGTTGTAATTACCTCATTCTCTAAATCTACTTCTATTTGTTCTCTCGCATCCGTTTTGGCAAGTTGTTCTCGCATTTCTTTATCCATTACAATTGGTAACATACCATTTTTCATACAATTCATATAAAAAATATCTGCAAACCCGCCGGCGATAATAACGCGAAAACCATAATCAGCAAGCGCCCACGGAGCGTGTTCTCTTGAAGAACCACAACCAAAATTATCACCTGTAATTAATATACTTGCTCCTTTTCTATTTTGTGCATTAAGCGGAAAATTAGGGTTTTCATGGCGGTTATTATCATAACGCCATTCATCGAATAAATATTTTCCAAATCCCGTCCTTTCAATTCTCTTTAAATATTGCTTCGGAATAATTTGATCTGTATCAATGTTATTATTCATCAGTACTGCAGCAGTACCTTTATGAATACGAAATGGCTCCATCATAACTCTCCTTTCTAGTATCAACAAAATGACCGTATAACGCAGCTGCTGCCGCCATTGCTGGGCTAACTAAATGTGTTCGTGCCCCTTTTCCTTGTCTTCCTTCAAAATTACGATTTGAAGTCGAAGCACAATGTTCTCCTTCAGGTACTTGATCTGGATTCATTCCAAGACACATTGAACATCCAGGTTCTCTCCATTCAAATCCAGCTTCTTCAAATATGTGATGTAGCCCTTTTTGCATCGCAGCTTCTCTTACTCTTTTCGATCCAGGCACAACGAGCGCTCGCACACCTTCTTTTACCTTTCTCCCTTTCACAACAGATGCAGCAATTTCTAAATCAGAAAGCCTGGAATTTGTACAAGATCCAATGAAAACATGCTGAACAGGAATGTCATACGTGCTTTGTCCAGGGCTTAATCCCATATAAGAAAATGCTCTTTCGTCATTTGCATCCTGCTTTTCTGGCAATTTTTCATCAATACGAACACCCATACTCGGGTTTGTTCCCCATGTAACGTACGGTGCTAAATCCGTCACATCTATCGAAATATGCAAATCATAAATTGCATCTGAATCTGTATAAAGTTCAGACCATTTCTTCTCGAATGTTTCAAATTCTTTCGGTGCATATTTACGTCCTTTTACATAAGCAAATGTTTTTTCATCTGGTGCTATAATACCAGCCTTTGCTCCTCCCTCAATTGCCATATTACAAAGCGTCATTCTCTCTTCCATCTCCATAGCCTCAATCGTATCTCCGTAAAATTCCATTACATATCCAGTTCCAACTGCTACACCGTACTTTGAAAGGAAATGCAAAATAATATCTTTTGCGTAAACACCTTTCTGTAATTTTCCTTTTAACTCAATACCCATCGCTTTCGGCTTTCGTTGCCATAACGTTTGCGTTGCCAATACATGCTCCACTTCACTCGTACCAATGCCAAATGCTAGTGCGCCAAACGCACCATGCGTTGCTGTATGACTATCACCACAAACAATTGTTTTTCCTGGTTGTGTAAGTCCAAGTTCTGGTCCGATAACATGAACAATCCCTTGCTCTTCATCCCCGATATCCGCTAACGGCACCTGAAATTGTTTACAATTTTCCCGGAGTGTATCTAGTTGCTGCTTCGCAATGCGATCGGTAATATTCCAAACATCTTTCGTTGGAATATTATGATCCATCGTTGCGAATGTTAAATCCGATCTTCGAACCGTTCGATTTGTAAGCCGCAAGCCTTCAAAGGCTTGCGGTGACGTTACTTCATGAACAAGATGAAGATCGATATATAATAAATCTAATCCATTTTCGTTTGTCGTAACTACGTGTCTTTCCCAAAGTTTATCTAGCAGCCTTTTTCCCATTATCTCCCTCTCCCTACTAACGCTTGCTCTTCCATCTCTTGTATAACTGCCTTCGTAA
The DNA here is from genome assembly GCF_030733445.1 of Bacillus sp. MMSF_3353. Lineage (NCBI taxonomy): Bacteria > Bacillati > Bacillota > Bacilli > Caryophanales > Bacillaceae > Bacillus > Bacillus sp. MMSF_3353. The sequence goes on along the minus strand of NZ_JASHJA010000006.1, from coordinate 11,533 downwards.
ATGAAGTTGTCGTCTCATCTCCTCCGATATCTGCTGTACATTTTCCTAATTTAAGAACTGCAGATATCGCAGATTCAATTGCATTCCCTTCTCTCGTTAACTCAAATGATTGCCCAAGCATCATTGCAACAGATCGCATCATTGCAATTGGATTCACCTTATTTTTCCCGGCAATATCCGGTGCTGATCCGTGAATAGGCTCGTATAATGAAGGCCCCTTTTCCGCGTGACTTGCTGATGGAAGCATTCCTAATGATCCCGCTAATACTGAAGCCTCGTCACTCAAAATATCCCCAAATAAATTTTCCGTTACAATTACATCAAACCGTCCTGGATTCCGAATTAACTCCATCGCAGCTGCATCTACTAAAATATGTTCTAGTTCAACGTCTGGATAACGAAGTGCTACTTCTTCCGTAACAGTTCTCCATAGTTTACTAGATTCTAAAACATTCGCCTTATCAATAGATGTTACTTTTTTCTTCCGCTTACTCGCTAATTGAAAGGCATAAGAAACGATCCGTTCAATTTCATGACGATGATACGTAAGTGTATCTGTTGCTACTTCGTCCGTTCGTTCTTTCGGATAAGAAAAATAAATTCCGCCTGTTAATTCACGAACAACAACGAAATCAATTTCATCAGCGTTTTTTAATGGCGATAAATGTGCCGTTGCGCTTTCTACCGTTACAGGGCGAACGTTCGCAAATACTCCAAGTCCTTTTCTTAGAGCTAATAATCCTTTCTCCGGTCTTTCTTTCGCGCTATCCCACCTTGGTCCACCAACCGCTCCAAGTAAAACCGCATCACTTGCTAAACAAGCGGCAAGCGTTCGTTGTGGTAATGGTTGCCCATTTAAATCGATAGCACTCCCGCCAAAGTACTCATCTTGTAAGTGAAAATGATGTCCATATAACCTTTCTACCATATGCAATACTTCTTTCGCACTTTCCATAATTTCTGGGCCAACACCATCACCAGCTAAACAAACGATACGTTTTTCCAATTTCAACACTCCTTTTAACTGAATTTTCAGAACTTTAATTTGATAGGTAAGGAAACTTCTCCCTCACCCATCAAACACTTATTTCACAAGCGCTATAAGAGATTTTAATTTCCCTGCTGCATGGACATATGCTCTTGCCGACGCTTCCAATACATCTTGCGCAACACCAAAACCTGATACTTGATGCGTTCCTTCTTTTAATTCAACATGAACATGAGCCAGTGCGTCTTGACCTTGTGTAATAGATTGTATGCGATAATCCACCAATTCACATTCTAATCCTAAAATTCTTTGGATTGCATTATAGATCGCCTCAATACTACCAGAACCAGTGGCTGCATCTTCGTATGCATTTCCTTCTTCGTCTTTTAGTACAACTGTCGCGCATTGTGTACTATTTGATACGAAATGAACTTGTAGTTGCGTAATGTTATATTGCTGAGCTGCAAATGCTGCTTCACCAAGCATAAGCGCACGTAAATCTTCCTCAGTAATTTCCTTCTTACGATCAGCTAATTTTTTGAACGCTTCAAACACCGCATCTCGTTCTTCCTTTGTAAATTCATAGCCAAGCTCTTTCATTTTTTCTGTAAACGCGTGACGTCCAGAATGTTTTCCAAGTACGAATAGATTTTGAGATTCGCCTATTAGCGCTGGTTCAATAATTTCATATGTTGTCACTTCTTTTAAAACACCATCTTGATGAATTCCGGATTCATGAGCAAAAGCATTCGCTCCAACAATCGCTTTATTTTTCGGTACAACCATACCTGTTAATCTGCTTACTAATGTACTCGTCGTTTTAATTTCTTTTAGCGTCATAGAAGACTCCGCCTTATAGAAATCTTTTCTAATATGAAGAGCAACTGCGACCTCTTCTAGCGCCGCATTACCTGCTCTTTCTCCAATTCCATTAATTGTTCCTTCTACTTGCAACGCTCCGCCTTCAACCGCAGCTAATGAATTTGCTACTGCCATCCCAAGATCATCATGACAATGACAAGAGAAAATTGCTTTTTCATATGAAGGAACGGATTCTTGTAAGTATTTAAAAAGAGAATAATATTCTTCTGGATTCGTATATCCAACTGTATCTGGAATATTAATTACATTCGCTCCTGCACGAATCGCAACTTCAACTGCTTCAGCTAAAAAATCTCTTGCTGTTCTTGTCGCATCTTCTGCAGAAAATTGTACTGTCGGAAATAATGATTTCCCGAGTGTAACCGAGCGGTGAATACTATCTAATACATCTTCTTTTGACATACAAAGTTTATATTTCATATGAATATCACTTGTAGCTAAAAATACGTGTAAACGAGGAGATACAGCACCTTTCACCGCTTCATATGCTCTTCGAATATCACTTTCTTTCGCTCTAGCTAAACTCATAACTGTAGCATTTTGAATGGTATTTGCGATGCGTTTTACCGATTGAAAATCCCCTTCGGAAGCTGCTGCAAAACCAGCTTCCATGACATTAATACCTAGTCTCTCTAATTGCCTTGCAATTTGCAATTTCTCTTGTTCATTTAAATTTACTCCTGGTGATTGTTCGCCATCACGTAGCGTCGTATCCATGAACAAAATCTGCTTCATATTATTTGACCCCTGCCTTTACTCGCGGCTGTACAAACGGCATCATTTCACGTAATTTACGTCCAACTACTTCAATTTCATGTTCATTCTCTTTCTCATTTGTCGCATGGAAATTTGGTTTCCCTGCTTTATGCTCTGCAATCCAGCCTCTTGCAAATGTACCATCTTGAATTTCTGCTAGCACTGCACCCATCGCTTTCTTCGTATCTTCCGTTACAACGCGTGGTCCTGATACGAAGTCGCCCCACTGCGCTGTATCTGAAACTGAATATCTCATATTTTCAAGTCCGCCTTCATACATAAGGTCAACGATTAGTTTTAGTTCATGTAAACATTCAAAATATGCAAGTTCCGGTTGATAACCAGCATCAACTAACGTTTCAAATCCAGCTTTTACTAGCGCAGTTACTCCGCCGCAAAGCACAGCTTGCTCTCCAAATAAATCTGTTTCTGTTTCTTCTTTAAATGTCGTTTCTAATACACCAGCTCTCGTCGCTCCAATCCCATCAGCATAAGAAAGTGCCTTTTCAGTCGCAACTCCTGTTGCATCTTGGTATACTGCAAATAATGCAGGAACAGCTCCGCCTTCAGCAAATGTACGGCGCACAAGATGACCTGGCCCTTTTGGCGCTACTAGAAATACATCTACATTAGCTGGTGGTTTCACTTGATCAAAGTGAACATTAAATCCGTGTGCAAAAACGAGAGAATTTCCTGCCTTTAAATTTGGCGCAATTTCCGCTTCATATACTTCTGGCTGGAGTTCATCTGGTAGTAGAATCATTACTACATCAGCTTTTTCCGCTGCTTCTGCTACTGTATATACAGAAAACCCATCTTCTTTCGCTTTATCCCAAGACTTCCCTTTTCTTAAACCTACTACTACATCAAATCCGTTATCACGTAAGTTTTGCGCATGCGCGTGACCTTGCGAACCATATCCAATGATTGCTACTTTCTTTTCTTTTAATACATTTACCGTTACATCTTTCTCATAATAAACTTTTGTCATTTTCATTTCCCCCTATATTTAAATGATTATTGAATTAACATAACTTGCTTATCTTGTTTTTTCATACTACGCGTAAATGCTGTTACACCTGTTCTAGCAATTTCTTTCAAACCATACGGACGAAGTAATTCAATTAATGCTTCTACTTTCTCCTGCGTACCAGTTACTTGCACAACTATGGAATCCTTCCCAACATCTATTACAGCGGCTCGAAACGGTTCAATTAAACTATATAATTCTGCTCTTGCTACTGATGTTGCTACTTTAATAAGTGCAAGTTCTCTTGCGATCATCGCTTCTTCTGTAATATCTGATACTTTCAGAACATCAATTTGCTTATGAAGTTGTTTAATTAACTGCTCCACTTGCTGTTCATTTTCAACGTGTACAACAATCGTCATCCGCGATATGTCCGATGATTCCGTATGACCTACTGAAATACTTTCAATATTAAAATGTCTTCGTGTCATAACACCCGTAATTCGGTTTAACACACCACTTTGATTTCGAACTGTCGCTGTAACAATTCTCTTCACCTTTTTTCCACTCCCTCCATTTGGTGAACACCTTTCCCTGGCGCAACCATCGGCATTACCTTTTCTGATTGAAGTACACGGCAATCAATTACGACCGGTTCTTTTAATTCAATCGCCTGCTTTATTTGCTTCTTTGCAAGAAGCGGATCATCTATACGAACACCTTTTATGCCATACGCATTCGCAAGAGCGACGAAATCTGGTTGACACGACAATAAAGAGTGCGAGTATCTTTGATTATAAAATTCATCTTGCCATTGTCTTACCATTCCTAAAGCTTCATTATTTAAAATAAATACTTTAACAGGCAATGAGTGTTCTTTTAACACACTTAATTCTTGCAAGGTCATTTGAAATCCAGCGTCACCTACAATTGCAATAACTAGTTCCTCAGGCTTTGCAATTTGCGCACCAATTGCTGCTGGAAACCCAAATCCCATCGTTCCTAATCCTCCTGAAGTTACCCATTTATCTGGATTTTTGAGCGGATAATATTGTGCCGCCCACATTTGATGTTGCCCAACATCTGTTGTTACAATCGCTTCTCCTTTCGTAATTTCATATAACATATCAATTGCGTATTGAGGCTTAATACTTTCCGAATTTCGTTTATAAGAGAATGGATACTTTTCTTTTCTACTCTTTAGTAAAGAGATCCATTCATGATGATTTTCTTTCTTTCCTTCTGGTTGAAGTAATACTTCCAAAGCTCGCTTAGCACTTGCAACAATAGGAATTTCAGTCGGCACATTTTTTCCGATTTCGGCTGGATCAATATCGATATGTGCAACAGTCGCCTTTTTAGCAAAATAAGCTAAATTCCCAGTAAGACGATCGTCGAATCTTGCACCTATATTAATAAGTAAGTCGCATTCATATAACGCCATATTGGCTGTGTAAGAACCGTGCATTCCTCCCATCCCTAGAAAAAGTTCATCATCTGGCGGAAACCCACCAAGACCAAGTAATGTATGCACAACAGGAATTTCATATTTACGAGCAAAACTTGTTAACTCTTTCGAAGCCTTCGCATGCAATACACCTGCTCCAGCTAAAATTAACGGCTTGTTTGCAGCCCTAATTGCTTGTAATAATTTGTTTATTTGGAGTAAATTCGGTTCATAATTAGGGTTGTATCCTGGTAAATCCATTTGTACGTCATTACATCGTTCTCCTTGCTCTACTACCATATCTTTCGGAAGGTCAATAACGACTGGGCCTGGTCTTCCTGTTCTAGCAATATGAAATGCTTCTTTAATAATTCGAGGTAAATCTGAAGCCTTTCGCACTTGATAGTTATGTTTTGTCACTGGCATCGTAAGCCCCATAATATCCGCTTCTTGGAAAGCATCACTTCCAATTAACGTCGTTGCTACTTGCCCTGTAAATACAACAAGTGGTAATGAATCAATCATCGCATCTGCTAGACCGGTAATAACATTTGTAGCACCTGGCCCACTCGTTGCAATGACAACCCCTGGATTGCCAGTAATTCTGGCATACCCTTCCGCGGCGTGAATAGCTCCTTGCTCATGCCTTGTTAAAATATGCGGAATTTCACAGTCATAGAGTGCATCATAAAGAGGTAAAACAGCACCACCAGGATAACCGAAAATCACTTCTACTCCTTCCTTTTCTAACGCTTCTAACAATAGCTGTGCACCAGTTGCCAGTTTCTCTTCCGTTTTTGAAGACATTGTTCTTATAAGCCCCCTTTTTAAAAATTTTTATCAATAAAAAAAATCCTACGTCCACACTCCAGCTATGTGCTGAAGGGACGAAAGATTTCGCGGTACCACCCTTCTTCGCAAGAATACTCTTGCCTCAGTGACCCATAAATGAGTCTAGCTAATAACGGAGCTACCGTCTAAGCCTAGACAAATGCTTCAGCTTAGCACTCAAGGGCGATGTTCGTCGACGTGAACCATCGGTTTTCAGCAACCACCGACTCTCTGTGAGGCTTCACAATCAACTACTCCTCCCTCTCAACGCTTTCTTATTGTTATAAAGAGTTGTTATCCAACTTTATTTTCTTCGTAAATCTTCTCTCCATCTTCTACAACTAACTTTCGGAATTCTTCTAATAAACGATTCGTATGTAGACCTGTTTGCCCTAAACCAATCGTTCTACCATCTACTGTCGTAACAGCAATTACTTCAGCAGCCGTTCCTGTTAAAAATACTTCATCAGCTACATATACATCATGCCTTGTAAATAACTCTTCTCTAACGTCATATCCAAGTTTTTCACCGATTTCTAATATAGCGTTTCGTGTAATGCCTTCTAACGCTCCAGCAGAACTTGGTGGTGTAATTAATTTATTTCCTTTTACAATAAACACGTTATCTCCTGAGCCTTCAGCTACGTATCCTTGATCATTTAACATAAGTGCTTCTTGTACTCCAGCTAATTTCGCTTCAATACGAACTAAAATATTGTTTAAGTAATTTAAAGATTTTACTTGAGGCGACAAAACATCTGGACGGTTTCGGCGCGTTGCAACTGTTACAACTGGAATCCCCTTTTCATAATATTCTTGCGGGAATAAAGATAGTTGTTCTGCAATTACTACTACATTCGGTTTCTTACAAGAATCAGGATCTAATCCAAGATTTCCTGCTCCTCTCGATACAACAAGGCGAATGTATCCATTAGATAATTTATTTTGTCGAATCGTCTCAACAACAATATTCGTTACTTCATCTAAAGAATATGGAATTTCTAACATGATGGATTTTGCTGATTCATATAACCGGACAAGATGCTCTCTCAAACGGAAAACATTACCGCTATATACTCTAATTCCTTCAAATACTCCATCGCCATATAAATAACCATGATCATATACTGAAACTTTTGCCTCGTCTTTTGGAACAAATTCTCCATTTAAGAAAATCCATTGCTCGTTCACTGGAAAGCGCCTCCTATGTTCTATGAATTTTTTATTGTTTCCTAGTTTACTCTCCTTTCTAAATAAATCAAGTTAATTTTTAGAAAATTTATAATTTTTAATCGTACGTACATCTTTGATTATATTGATTTAACAGCATTGTTAACGTTTACAAAAAGTCAAAAAATTTTTTTCGTCAATTTCCACTAAAAAAAATATTTGTTTAAAAGAAGGATTTTCATCAATTGATACGAATCTATTGTATTCAATAAACGGACGTCCGTTTTTATAAATTCGGGAATATATAACGACTTTTGCTGAAAAAGGGGGAAAATAATAAAAATAACGCTGTCTAAAAATAACATTCATATTTTTCGTTTCGTAATCATAATCCTATTTTTAAAAAACAATTTGTCAAAATGAAGGAGGAAATCAATATGGCGTGTGTACAAATTAAAGGAACGAGACAAGAGGTAGTAGAAATGCTTCAACTATTTGATCTAATGGATACGAAAGGTTTTTGTAAATTCGATAATTATGTAGAGGTAGAACCAAATAATAAAGAACATAATAATTTTATTGCTTCAATTGACATTCATTCAAATACTTCTTCTGCCCAAGATACTTTAAACGATCAATTCGTAAGTCAAATGCTTACTGGTGTATATAACGACTAAACAAAGATTTACTTCCTACCGTCTTTTCATAAATATATGCAGTGGACTTGAGCATACTAGCAACTAGATGGTAGGAGGTGAGAATTATGGCTAGAATTGGCGTTGAAAACTCATTAACAGATGTTCAACAAGCTCTTCAGCAACAGGGACATGAAGTTGTTACCCTGGGCTCCGAACAGGATGCACAAGGGTGCGATTGTTGTGTTGTAACTGGGCAAGATTCTAATATGATGGGTATTGCAGATGCATCAATTAAGGGATCGGTAATTGCAGCTCATGGTTTAACAACAGATGAAATTTGTCAGCAAGTAGAGAGCCGCACTTAAATGTATTATACAAAAAGAAAGAGGACTCCTTTTGAAAAGGAGTCCTCTTTTTTATATTCACCTAACGGGAAAGTAACATATACTGGATGAAAGCCCTACCTCTCTCTCATCATTACGGTTCCACTGACCGCTCCTTGATTCACTAGTATACATATAAAGCCTACAATAATAATTTATAGGGTTTGTTCACAAAAGTTGTTGGTAAGACTACCCGATCTTTCGCAAACTTTTCGTATTATATTTATAAGATTTATTTACTTTACACTAGCTGTAACCGAGACACGAATTAAAATTTTAACACTAATACAATAACTTGTCAACATTTTTTGTAAATTAAAAACAGACAGTAACGGTTTGTCTGTTTTAGAATGGAGCTTTTTCTTTTATTACATATACAACAAAACCGCTTACTAACATACATAAGCCAACTACTAAGTTTTTGATATTAATCATAAATTCCTCTCCCTTATTCCACACATCATATATATTTACAGTTCAATTATTCCGATCATCTTAAAGCGCACTTTTTCTAATATATCATAATTCCTAAAAAATGCAAGTTCACTTTTGGCGACCATTTACAAATTTATCTACAGTGCTTGGTACCGTATTTAAAGCCTTTTCAATTAAATGTGTACTACTATTGAGGTGTAATACTTGCACACCGTTAGAACCGACTACTAAAAAAGCAACTGGGCTAATAGAAACCCCAGCCCCGCTTCCGCCTCCAAATGGATGGCTTTGCTTCTTCTCTTTATGCTGCCCTTGTCCGTTATTATGCTTTTCGGAAATAAAATCACCTTTAAAGTCACTTCCGCCGGCACCAAAACCAAAAGCCACTTGAGATACTGTTAATACTACATTTCCATCAGCTGTTGAAACTGGACTTCCGACAATCGTATTTACATCTACCATCTCTTTTAAATTTGTCATTGCTGTTTTCATTAAATCTTCAATTGGATGTTCCATTATGTATTGCACCCTTTCCTCATTATTCTTTTTTATACTTTCCAAAATAGAGGAAGTCATACTAACTTTTCCTATTTCAAAAAAACAATTTTACTCTTCTAAGTGGAATTACGCCTTGTACTCGTTCGGATAAAGTGAAACTTTAATCAGCAGGGCTTTGTTCATCCCCCATTGATTATTAGCCATTAGCAATCAGATGTTTACGGGCTACAATAGCGGGATAAAAAAGAAAAAGAGATGCATACTACTATTGAACCTTGTTATGAAAGGAGCCATGACTTTGACTGAGAAATTTGATGAGTATAAAAAAAGAGAGAGAATAGATAGTGATTATAGTGACTATAAAGAAGAATATGCAGCTGAGGTTGCACCACAGCGCATTGATTATGATTACGATGAGAAAGATAATAAAGATGATGTAAGATCGTCCGCCGCTGGATCAACTGCTGGCTTTATCGCTCTTGCCTTATCTATCTTATCACTCTTTACCTTCCCAACATTATTTGGTCTTGTTTCTGTATTACTAGGAATTTACGCTTATAATCGCGGAGCTACTGTAACTGGTGGTATCGCTGCGATTGTCGGCGGAATTGCAGCACTCATTGCAATTTTATTTCGAGTAGCACTTGTCGGATTATTGTTCTCCCTTTTTTAAAAAGAAAAAGGTATCTCGCTTATGCGGGATACCTTATCCTGTAAATACATCTTCCGATGGATATTTAATTTTTTGTTTTGCTGGTCGCGCTAAAGAAAAAACAAGTGTTAACGGTCCAATTAATCCACAAAACATAACAAACATAATAATACATTTTCCAAACGCTGATAACTTTGCAGTAATCCCCATCGTTAACCCTACTGTTCCAAACGCTGAAATTGTTTCAAATAGTAACTGAATAAAACTAAAGTTTTCTGTAAGCATTAATACAAATACTGCTGCAAAAATGAGTATTTGACTGGCAACAGCAATGGCTAACGCTCTCGTTACTGTTGACATTTTTATCGTGCGCTGAAATAAAACGATTTCCTCTTTTTTTCTAAAGAAAGAAAGGACGGATGTAACTAAAATAACAAACGTTGTTAATTTAATCCCTCCACCTGTCGATACACTTCCTGCACCAATAAACATTAAAACCATCGTAAATAATATAGATGATTCTTCCATCCCCCCGTAGTCAACTGTATTAAATCCAGCAGTACGAGGAGTAATACCTTGGAAGAAAGAAGCCCATAACTTTTCATTTAAAGGTAAATTCCCCAACGTCTTCACATTATTATATTCCAATACAAAAATCACAATCATTGCTATAACATTTAACGCTACCGTTCCAACAATCATGATTTTAGAATGAAGCGATAATTTTCGAAAGCTACGACTATACCATATATCAATTAATACGGTAAAACCGAGACCACCAATTACGATTAATGAGCAAATCCCTATATTAACAATAGGATCTCCTACATACCTCGTTAAATTATCCGGCCATAGAGCAAATCCAGCATTATTATAAGATGCAATAACATGAAAAATACTATAGTATACACCTTTTCCAAAGCCAAACTCTGGAACAAAGCGAAACGATAAACAGATGACTCCAATAAGCTCAATACAAATTGAAAATATAAAGACACGTTTTACTAATTTTACAAGACCACCTATATTTGTTTGATTAAATGCCTCTCCGATTAATAATCGATGGCGTAACCCGATTTTTTTACCTAATACCCAAACAATTAAAATGGCAATTGTCATAAGACCTAAACCACCTGTTTGAATTAAAAACATAATAACAATCTCGCCAAACATCGTAAACGTACTTGCAGTATCTACTACTCCTAATCCGGTTACAGTTGCTGCTGACGTTGCCGTAAAGAAAGCATCTACCCAACTAATATGTACTTTCGTTGCGAATGGTAACTTTAATAACAAACCGCCAACCACAATTAAGCAGAAAAAACCTAGTGCTAATATTTGTGGTGGATTTAATCGTATAAAACGATTATACAGCCCTTGTCTTTTTGTTACTTCCATGTTCACTAACTCCCTTTTCCCCTCATAACTAAAGGCTTATAAGAAACCTTACATAGCGGGATAAACCTTATATTCTTATAATATAGTTGAGCATAATCCTTTTTTTTAAAGATTTCAACTTTTATTTATACTCGAACTCCACTTCATTTTATGACAAGAAACTTTCTATTATATTTATTCGTACTCTACAACTCTCGCAACAATCATTTTATATGTATCATTTCTCAAATTCTCATACCTTTCACTCTATGTTCACATCAAGGTCACATCCAACTTTTATAGTATATGTATCGAAGTTGTTCCTCCCTAATTTATAAGACATTCCCCAGTGTCTTGAACAACTTCCATCCCTAATTAAATTGACATAAATTGTCCCCTTCCTTAGGCCATCATTTGCGATGGTCTTATTTTTTTGTTTACTCTACCTCTTATTTAAAACTCCCTCTCTCTTTCACTCTATGTTCACATGGGGGTCACATCCAACT
>NZ_JASHJA010000069.1:0-7480 GCF_030733445.1 Bacillus sp. MMSF_3353 | reverse complement strand
TTAGAAGTATTATAGATCGGAATTATAATTCTAGATAAAAATATACATAAATACTGCACCCATATTTATAATTTAATAGTTATTGTTAGTTATATGAAACCTGATATTAGCATGTTTTGTTCACTGCTTATATAAACGACTTTCATGTACGTCTTATATAATTGTTGTTGGTATATAAGACATTAGTTCAATTTTACATTTTGTGAATCTTATATAAGCCTTATATATAACAACTCGATATAAGTCTTATATATAATGACTTGATATACGTCTTGCAATGATGTAATATATTTTTAGGAATAATTAACCAACGTTTTAAGGGGGGAACAACTTGAACGAGGTATTAAGTGAAAAATATAAACAAAACAAATTTACTGAAGAAGTTGTGGGAATGTTTGCAGACATTATTGAAGAAGACGAAATACTCTACAATGTATTTCATTACATAGGATCTCAAGTAAACAAACAATACCAAGAAACAAAATATATGAGAGGTATTTCAATAAATGAGATAGTAGAAAGTGTTGTTATTGATAGGAGAGTAAAGAAACCTAAGGGTAAATCCTATTCATTAGAACTTGAAAGAACTAACATTTCAAGAAGATCAGCGGAAGGTAGTGTTGCTACTTTAGCTTCAATGTCATTAATAACAGAAAAAATTATGCATCCGTATAAGTTTTTAATTTCAACTATTAGGGGGCAGCAAGTATTAGTTGAATTAAGCAAACGTAAAAAAAGTAATGAGAATAAGGGAGAGATAAAATAATGGCAAAAAACTTTCTGAAAAACGAAGTAGCAGTGAAAATGACTATGGTTGGTTTTGGTCAAGCTGGAACTAGAATGGTAGATAAGTTTGCTGAGTATAAGCATACAGACGGTACAGCAGTTTATAATTGCCTAGCATTGAATAGTAATGATGGGGATTTAGCAGAACTGAAAAACGTGCCAAAAAGCAACCAAGTTTCACTAAAATTAGGTGGTTTGGGTAAGAATCCTGAGCGTGCTGTAAAGGTGTTAGAATCTAATGAAGAAGCTAAGGAAAAACTAAAAGAATTTATAACGGAACGTGTCAGACCAACTGATGAGTTAGTGCTATTTTTTGCAGGTTTAGGTGGTGGTACAGGTACATCTACAATTATTCAAGCAATTGAAGAATTCACTGCTTTTCATAATAAACCTGTAATTGCTGAAGAACTGAAAAGTATGGCAATGAAAATTCCTAGAGAAGAATTAATCAAAAATCAACAAAAGTATGCAAGAATTGCTTTCAATAATGCAATTGAACGTAAAGATTTTATTAAAATGGGTATTGTGGTTACACTTCCAGTTAGAGCAGATGGGCCGGATGTACTAAGACAGGTGAATAAATTTTCACAAGAAATTTGGAAGTTAGCTAATGATCCAGCGAAAGGCGTTGCATTTGTTGTATTTGCAGATAACCAACATTTCTATGATGAGTTTAAGGGATTAAACGAGAATGAGAAAAAAGGCATCGGAAACTCACGAGACTATGCAAATCAGCGTATTGGAGATATTATTCATGAGTTAAATACAGCTGCAAACGGTTCAGGAACATCAGTAATTCTAGATTCTCAGGACTTTAAACGAATTTTACTAGAAAGAACAGGCTGTTTAGTAATTAATAAGGTTTCACGTAATATGAATCAAATTGAAAACAGTAAAGAAATTGTAGATATGTTCTCAGAATCAATGAAAGGAAGCTCATTCCATCACCCTATTGACCTGATGAAGACAAATGAAAATGGAGATTTAGAGGCATCAAAGGTACATCATTTTGGGATGTTAGCAATTTTAGATGAACAGAAGAACCTTGATGATTCATTTATGGATGATGCAAAAGTAGAAGTAACAAATAAACTACCAATCAATGGAACTGTTTTTAATGGTTATTTAGTTAGTAAAAATGACTTTATGGGTAGCGTGTATACTTTCTATAAGACAGATGCACTACCATCTCGATTATCTAAAGGATTAGTAGAAGAATATAATGAATTTAAGGAAAAACAAAGTCAAATTCAATATACAAAGTCTCAAATTACTACTATTGAAGCGCAAGACTCGGACGATGATTTCAATATTAACTTTGGTGATTACTTTGAATTAGAACCAGAGAAAGATGAAGAACCGCAAAAGCTAAATGATGAAGAATTAGCGGCATTTATGGATCCTGATAAGATGTTCGGAACAAAATAAAAAAATAAGCCTGGAATTTTCCAGGCTTATTTTTCTGTTTTCATTACATTTTGCATGTATTCAATCATGTTCTCATCAATATAGCTTTCTATGAAAAGTTGTTTTCTCGCAAGATCTTCCTCTTTTTTAAACCAACCCACTTTTTTAATACGAGTTTCTTCTGGCTGTGTATTCCATTCTTTTTCAGCTTGTTTTCTTAACTCTGTACGCGCTCTATGTTGAATGATTATATTATCTAGTCTTTCTTGTCTTTGGCGCTCTTTTAACCTCTCAGGGTCTTCTGGTTCAGGTAGCACCGCACGTATAGCATCTTCGAACTTTCCTTGATACTCTAATTCAATGTTTTGTAAATGCATTTGAATTTTTTGTTCTACTATTTTTTCAATAGTCGCTGCAGCTTCCTGCATGTTTAATTGGGATGAGACTTCACTGGTTTGATTTTCTGGAGAAACAGGTCTTAGTTCAAATTGATGTGGTAAAAGCTCAATAATTGCATCTAGCGACCACTTTTCATCCCTTTTTAGTTTGATAAATAAAGCTATGTCTAAATCTAGTGTGTTATATAACTTTTCGTTTGTATTATTGGTTCTTAATGTTCCGTGTAACCCCTTTTCTTCTAGGATATTGAACCAATTGTATACAGTGTTATGATGTCGACCTACTAATTTAGAAAACTCTGTTATTCGCCAAGCTTTTTCAAAAGTATCTTCATGACTAGAGTTTGTATTATTGGACTCCATATGTTCAGTTGTATTTTTGTTATCTTGTTCAATCATCGTTATACCTCCTTGAAATATAATGGCCATAGCAAAATGTAATTAACATATAAAATGAGATTAACATGTTAAGTATCTTTCGGCGATATAAACCTCAATACCTTTGTTGATTGACATTCACATGAAATGTATCATTGATATATAAAGCATCACTTGTTAACATGAAGTTGATAAATCAGCTTTTGAATTAACTATTGTTAATGTCCTGTTGATAATCCGTTAGTTATTAATGATTATTGTTGCTATAAAGTTAACAAATTAGTCTACAATATATTAATGATAAGAAAATATTAGTGATTTGTAAATAAATTATAAGGATATAGCATTAAACTTAAAGACTTAAAAGCTAAAAAGTATGTATAAATGTAGAACAAAAAGCCCATACTAATAATAAAGAAAGGGCTATATTTATTATAATTTATGATAATCGGTAGTAGAAAGCTAAGAAATGTATAGTTTATTGGCTTCAGTAGGTCTTTAGAATGCACATGAAGGTTATTGAATTACTTTAATATAAACTCATTTTTTATAGGGGGCACCGCCCTTTACAAGGGATCTCTATATAATCAAAATTGATTCATACAATTGCTACTTTTAGATCGGAAGTAATAAAAAGCGATTTATTATTTTTGGCTACTATCAAAATGCCTTCAAGAATGATATCCTCCCGACTTATCCAGGGAATTTTGCTATAAAAAAGGTCTCTTAATAGATATAGAATCTAAAACTCTATTTGTATGTATATTCTCAACGTTAGAATCAACAATTGTTAATGTTATGTCAATACGCGTTAATGATAAATTGATATGACACTAGTATTAACGGACAACAAACTCTATTAACATGTCAATCTCAGGTTATATATCAATGATAAATAAAGAGAAAACTGTTATTTTTTTGACGCTAATAAGAAACTATTGATTGTATGAAGTTCTTGCTATAACTATAGTACTTCTAGAGTGTTTTTTGATATTTCGATAGAAATCTGTTGTGGCAGATAAATTTTTAACTAATGCAGATTTTGAAATCCTCAGATCTACTTCTATGCGCGCTTCAACCTTTTAATTGTTAATGTCATATTAATGTTAAACGAAAATTGTTGATATAACATTAACAATTTAGATAGCATTTCTCTCTACGCTTAACTTTATAGACCATATGTCAATGATAAACAAAGGATGAAAAACATTGAATTGCTGTCGTCATTTATTATTACGATTAGATTTTAACTGTTTTTTGATAGTGTGAAAGCATTTTCTAGGATAGATCATCACTAGAATCGCTTCAAGCAAACCACCACAGAAGAAAATTTTCACCAATATAGATTTTGAAATCTTGAAGACTATAAACACTTCTTCTTTTTGGATGCCTTATTGTTAATGTTATATCAATATCAATTAGAATAATATTGATAACAAAAGAAAATAGGTACTTAACATATCGATCTCAGGTTACATGTTAATGATAAATAAAGGGAAAACTATTGATTTTTTGGGTGTTACTAATAAGAAACTATCAATTATATGGAATTTTTGTTAGTTCCTTATCACGATTATAGTACTTTTAGAGTGTTTTTTGATATTTCGATAGAAATCTGTTGTGGTAGATAAATTTTTAACCAATATAGATCTTGGGTCTTCGAGATCTGTATTTTTGCGTATTTCAACTACTTAATTGTTAATGTTATATTAATGTTAAATACAAATTGTTGATATAAGATTAACAATACAGATAGTATTCCTTTCTATGTGTTGTTTTTTAACTATATGTCAATGATCAATAAAGGGTGAAAATCATTGAATTGCTGTCATCATTTATTACCCGATTGAATTTTTAGCTATGTTTTAATAGTGTCGAAACATTTTCTAGGATGAATTGACACTAGATTCACTTAGAGAAAACTACCACAGAAGACAAAATCCAGCCGATATAGACTTTGAAATCTTGAAATAAATAAACATTTCTTCTTTTCAACACCAGATTGTTAATGTCATGTCAATCTTAATCGGAATGATGTTGATAACAAAAGAAAATAATCGCTTAACATGTTAATCTCGCTTAACATGTTAATAACAAACACGGGATAAAAAATCAGTTATCTTTTCAGCGATATCAACATGAGATTGATAGTTTTATGTTGTTTCTTTTTATATCTTACTAACATTGAAATATTTTCAATGTTAGTTTATTAATTAACATACTTCCGTAAAATCTGTTTCAATGGACTAATGTTCAACTAATATAGATCTTGAAGTTTAGATAGGTATAAACATTTTTGATAAGTATCCGCTTGTTAATGTTAATCGGTGAATACTAGTGATAAAGTTGGCACGCTTCATTTAACATGTTAATCTCACTTGATATGTCAATGTCAAATGTGGAGAAGATGTATTGATTTTCTGTGGATATTGACATGAGATTGATAATTATATGATTGTTTACAAAAAATACATTATGGTAAACAGTAATGCGTTTAATAGCGCAATTAATTGGTTAGTAGGGAATATACTGTATCAAAAAAATTCAGCAGAGAAACATTAATGAACCGTTAATAACGGGGATCCTTATAGCTTGGTAAATATAGATTGCTAAAATAGCATCTGATTCTAAAGAAGTTCTCGCTTCAAAGAGCCCAAAAGGGGTTAAGGAGTGAGATGCTCATGTATAATTATGGTGTGGAGTTTAATAAAATCTGGAGATTATTTGATTAAATTGAGAATTTTTAGTATATTCTTATTATAGCTTGTAAATTTTTTTATTTTCTAGTGATTACATAAAGCCCTTCGGGTTACGGATTAAATTACACGTTTGTGTGGTATTTAACCTCCGTATCCCAAAGGGCTTTTTTATTTGATTAAGGGAAAAGGAGATATGTGATGTCAATTGAAACGTTAGCAGCAAGTAGAGTATTAAGACCAGTGAGAAGCATGAATAAGGGGCGTAATGAGAGATGGTTTGAATATTATAGAACAACATGCCCTATATGTGGTAAGCAAGGATGGTGCATGGTTAATGATTCTGAAACCCAAATAATATGCGGACGAATTTCATCAGAAACAAAATTCGGGGAAGCAGGCTATTTACATATAGTAGCTGAAGATCAAAAAAGGGGATATGACTTTTCTCAAGATCAGATGATTAAGGAACATAGGAAAAAAAATGATTACACCCTTGATATTATTTACACTTTATTCCTAGAATTTCTAGACGTGCGAGATGAACATATTAAAATGTTAAGGGGATCAAAACGCAGGATTACAAGAGAAGTTATAAATGTTAGAAATTACAAAAGTTTTCCTCTTAAACCTTGGGATATTACGAAAGAGCTAATAAAAAAAGTAGGGGGGAAAACAAGCTATATTGTTGGAATTCCAGGATTTTATGCAAAAGAAACAAAGGATGGAAGATATTTCACGTTTGCAGGAAGGAGAGATTCTTTATTAATACCGCAGAGAAATATATATAATCAGATATGCGGTTTTCAATGTAGAATTGATAATCCTGAATATATGACAGTTGTAAAAAATTATAAACCAAGCTTTAAGGCAGAAGTTATTGAGCAACCCAATACTATAGAGGTGACCTATGAAATTAATGGGAAGATAGAGTCTATATTTAAAGGTGAAATCGATGTTAAAGAATGGTATGAAATTAATTATGAAGGTGAAAAATTAGGTGAAGTACAATTAAAGTTAGAAAGTAAATATATTTGGATCAGCTCAGGTGGGAAATTCCATGGAACAGGAGTTGGGAAACCATTGCCAATACATGTAGCAGTACCTAGTCGAGAGTTGAAAAGTTTGGAACGTGGAGAATTAATAAAAAAGGATAATGTATGGATTTCAGAAGGGAGTCTAAAGTCTGATATTGCT
Source organism: Bacillus sp. MMSF_3353 (assembly GCF_030733445.1). Taxonomy (NCBI): domain Bacteria; kingdom Bacillati; phylum Bacillota; class Bacilli; order Caryophanales; family Bacillaceae; genus Bacillus; species Bacillus sp. MMSF_3353. The sequence goes on along the minus strand of NZ_JASHJA010000069.1, from coordinate 618 downwards.
GCAGAAAACTTAGACGAGCTTCTAACAAATGAGGAAAAAGTAATGTATGGTACCACAGTTGTATCAATACCTGGGGTTAAAGTATGGAGAATATTAATTGAACCATTAAAAAAAATGGGAGTTAAACAGGCGACGTTTGCTTTAGATATGGATATGGTTACAAATTCAGATGTTCAGCGGTCGTTATTAGAATGTGCGCAAGCGCTTTATCAAGAAGGGATAAGTATTAATTTTGCAAGTTGGGATATTAATCTTGGAAAGGGGCTAGATGATTTACTGTTAAACGATTATATTCCAGCAATAGAGAAAGTGAGATAAACGCCATTTAAATTGTAATAAGTTAAAAAACATATTAATAGGGGATAGAAATGATTAATTACTTTTCTATACCGTAACTAGAATGAGTGGTTTTTATAAAATCGAAATTTCTATGTTAATTATACAAAAATTACATATGAGATTCGAGGAAATATAAATTTGGAAGCTTTAAAGGTAAATTTATTTTTTACTCTTTCTAAACGGATGTTTTGTATAGAAGAATATAAAACATCTATTATTTTATACGTGTTCTTGATAGTCATCAGGGTTTAAATTGTATATAAACCTTGATGATTATCA
>NZ_JASHJA010000068.1:0-8182 GCF_030733445.1 Bacillus sp. MMSF_3353 | reverse complement strand
GACTCTTGACGTTGCGATAGAAGTGTATAAATCTATAGGAATGATTTCAAAGTGAAAAGAGACGATAGCAATATAAATTGCGGGTAAAAAAATCGCTATAATAAATCCTAAAAATCGTAATAAACGAAAAAACGATGCAATGAACCAATGTATATTATAGTCATCTGGAGTCTGAAAAAATCCAATTAAATTCATTGGGACAATCATCGCGCCAGGAGATCTATCAACTAATACTGCTATTTTTCCATCAAGTATATGATTTGAAATGGCGTCCGGACGTTCGCTTAAATAAGCCTGTGGAAAAGGAGTCCAATTTTGATCTTTTGTATAATTAGATAGTTCTCCAATGCCCAATACCGCATCCGTTTTAATATTACAGATTCTAGTTTCTATTTCTTGGACTACATCTGCGTTTGCTACATCACCTAAGTAAATTAAATAGACTGAAGAAGTGGCTCGTTCTCCAATCGTCAGCTTTTTGATTTTTAACTCTGTAGAAGGAATATATCGACGAATTAGGCCTATATTTTTTGTGGCATTCTCAATAAAACCATCATGTGAGCCTTTAATAGTAACTTCTGAAATCGGTTCTTGAATGGATCTCTCTGCCCAGCCTTTTGTATTTATTAGAAGTGACCGCTTTTCTCCCTCCATAAACATTACACATTGACCCTCAAGTAATCCTTCTTTAATTTCATTCCATGTATATACTATTTTGGTATGAGTAGCAATAATATTAGAATTAAATATTTGACTGTCTTCATTTACGTTTTGTAATAATGGTGTAACAACATTGCTTTTTAATGCGACACCATCTGTAAGGCCTTCAAAATAATATAATAAAATATTCGTGTTTGTTTTTAATTGCAAAGGATGTTCAATCAAATCTGCACTAATATCAAAGATGTTATCTAGTGTATCTTTAAGTTTTTGTAAGTTACTCGTTTGGATCTTTTCAATGGTTTTATCTGTCTTAGTTTCTAAGGTTTCTTCAATTAAGGACATGAGTTCACCTCTTAATATGTATAATAGTCCGTTTTTTTATTATTATTTTTCTATAATTAAATTTTATTCATTGAATTTAATTATTTTGAGAGGGATAAAGTAGAAAGTAGTTTTAAACTATCCTCACTTTCAATTCATTTAGGATATCTCCATAGTCCTTACGGTTAGAGGCCTTATCGCTTCATTCATTAGATTGATACTTGCGTTAATCTCCCTATCATGGTGTGTACGACAAGTAGGGCAGTATCATAGAGTTTAAACGTCTTTGTTTTGATATCCACAACAAGATCATAATTAGATCGAAGCAAATGTTTTCAATACGACAATAACTTGTTTGCCGTACCACTTGGGTTTGTATTCTAACATGGCTCGAAACTGTGACCATGATACCTCACTAATTGCTTTTGCTAACCTATGATTCTTTAATATATTCAATACTTACAAATCCTTTATATCGATAACATCATGATTTTTGATGATCTCAGTTGAGATTTTGTACAAGTAATATTTTCTAGTATTTTCTATATGTTCATGAATTCTAGCTACTTTTACTCGCTATTTATTCCAGCGAGAAGATTCTTTCGTTCGTCTAGAAAGAATAAGTTGTGCTTTCGCTAACTTCTCTTCTAATGATCGAAAAAAATTCGGAATTTTCTAGGTCATTCCATCTGACAAAATGGCAAAATCTTATAGTTCTACAGCCATTTCAATGTAAGAATTTGTTTTTGGAAGTTCTTGCACTTCTGTTTCAACTAATAGTGACACGATTCATCTCCCATTGGAGTTCCTTGAGGAAGGAGTCTTCTAGGAAAAAATGATAATTATTTATTGAAATTTCAATATACGAATGTTTAATTTTAAAATATCTGTGTATTTTTATTAATTGATTTTATGGAATTTGGGGATTTATATGATTTAATCCACTTAAAACGGTATTTTAAGTGGATTAAGAAATTATTCCCATTTTTATTTTTCTTTATTTTCTAATAACATATGCTATAATGAAAAAAACTAAAATTTCGACATTTTTCGTCAAAAAAGGAGAGTGCTCTATGAAACAATCATTAACCTTGAAAGAAACAATCCCTATTGGACTTATGCTGTTTGCAATATTTTTTGGTGCAGGTAATATGATATTCCCTCCATTATTAGGATATTCATCTGGAACGAATATTTGGATATCGATTTCGGGATTTGTTGTGAGTAGTATTGGACTTCCATTACTAGCCATCGCTGCTATTTCCCTTTTTGATGGAAATGTTAGTACCCTTGCTAGTAGGATTCACCCCGTCTGTGGTGTTATTATTCCTCTTATCATTTATTTAGCAATTGGCCCTTTTTTCGCCATTCCTCGTACAGGCACTGTTTCATATGAAATGGCTGTTGCCCCCTTTTTAAGTAACACCATGCAAAATCAATGGTATATATTACTTCTGTACACATTTGTATATTTCGCCATAACGTATTATCTATCTTTAAATCCCTCTAAATTGGTAGATAGAATTGGAAAATATTTAACCCCGCTGTTACTAATCATGATTAGTATTATTATTGTTAAAGCAATTTCTTCACCAGTTGGATCTATTTCAACACCCTCTGATTCATATCAGGAAGCTCCTTTTTTCAAAGGATTTATTGAAGGATTTTTAACAATGGATGCCCTTGCTGCTCTCGTATTTGGAATTATCGTAATTAACGCTATAAAAGAAAAAGGTGTTACAAATAAAAAATCAATTGCTAAATCTACTATAGTAGCAGGGCTTATAGCCGCACTTGGATTATCTATCATATATATATCACTTGCTTATATTGGAGCTACTTCTCAAACATTTGGCACATTTGAAAACGGAAGTGTGTTATTAACAAATGTAGTACAACATTTATTTGGGCAATATGGTCTTTCCTTATTAGGAATTACAATGTTATTCGCATGTTTAACTACATCTGTAGGACTCGTTTCAGCATGTGGGAGATTTTTCACAACACTATTTCCAAATATTCCTTATAACAAAATCATTTTAATTATTTGCTTATTTAGCTTTGGAGTATCAAACCTTGGTTTGTCTATGCTAATTAAACTTTCCCTACCTATCCTAATTGTTATCTATCCTGTAGCAATAGTGTTAATTATTCTCGCTTTTTTTGATCGTTATATAAAAGATAAGCAGGCTGTCTATGTTGGATCAGTTTTAGGAGCATTACTGATTAGTATAATACAAGGATTAGAAACAGCAGAACTGGCTAGTGACTCGCTGCTTACTTTCATGCAACAAGTTCCTTTATATAATGAAGGAATGGGATGGGTTTTAATAGCCTTACTTGGTGGTTTGATCGGTTTGATGATTTCTGGAAGAATTAAACAATGTTCTACTACGTAAGATCATTAAGGAAATTGTAATCATTGGAACAATGTAACTCTAAAAAGACGTCGGATTCGTGTACAAAGAGAAAATATATAAACGAAAATAGTATCTGAGTGCTAATAAAAAAATTTGAAGATCATGTTTCCGCTTATTTTTTTGTCAAACTGAATTCACGTTTTTTTAGATAAATATATTCATTAGAATAAGGGGGATTAATCATATGGATTTCATCAAAGATGTAATCACTTCCATCCACAAATTCATTGGAATAACAAATGAATTTTTATGGGGTTACATCCTAATTGCTCTTTTAATTGGGATTGGATGCTATTTTACAATTAAGACAAGGTTTGTACAATTTCGCTATATTGGTGAAATGATTCGCTTACTTAGTGATGGCGCAAGTTCCTCAACTCGTAAAGCACAAAAAGAAAAAAATGGAGTTTCTTCTTTTCAAGCATTTTGCATGAGTACAGCTTCTCGCGTTGGTACAGGAAACTTAGCCGGTGTAGCAATTGCGATTTCCACCGGCGGACCCGGTGCAATATTTTGGATGTGGCTTATCGCATTAATTGGGGGAGCTTCTGCATTTGTAGAAAGTACACTTGCTCAAATATACAAAGTAAAAGATGGTAATAAATTTCGAGGCGGTCCAGCTTACTATATGGAAAAAGGATTAAATAAACGTTGGATGGGAGTTGTTTTCTCAATTTTAATTACAGTTTGCTTTGGTCTGGTATTTAATGCTGTTCAAGCGAATACAGTTTCACTAGCGTTTGAAAGCGCATTCAATCTGGAACCTAAAATTGTCGGCTGTATACTAGTTGGTTTAATCGCACTAATTATTTTTGGAGGCGTAAAACGGATTGCTCGTGTTGCAGAAATGATTGTACCATTTATGGCGATTCTTTATGTTGGTGTTGCACTATTTGTGGTTATTACAAATATTACGCAAGTTCCTATTCTATTTAAAGAAATTTTGCTGCATGCTTTTGGTATTAAGGAAGTTGTAGGCGGAGGACTTGGTGCTGCGATTCTTCTAGGAGTAAAGCGTGGTTTATTTTCAAATGAAGCTGGTATGGGAAGCGCTCCAAACGCAGCTGCGACTGCCAATGTTACTCATCCTGTTAAACAAGGATTTATTCAAACGCTTGGTGTTTTTACTGATACACTAATAATTTGTAGTTGTACTGCATTTATGATCCTTCTATCCGATATGCACAATTCTACAGACTTGAATGGAATTCAATTAACACAAGAAGCATTAAAAACCCATATCGGTCCATGGGCACCTACCTTTGTAGCGGTAGCAATTTTTCTATTTGCCTTTAGTTCTCTCGTTGGGAACTATTACTATGGTGAAACAAACATTGAGTTTTTAAGTGGTAGTAAGACATTATTAATGATATATCGTATTTCAGTAATTGGTATGGTAATGCTCGGTTCTATAGCTACAATTCAAATTGTATGGGATATTGCAGATCTATTCATGGGGATTATGGCCATTTTCAATCTCATTGCAATTATTTTCCTTGGAAAATATGCTTTCTCTGCACTCAATGATTATATAAGACAAAAGAAAGCTGGAAAAGATCCGATTTTCTATGCAACTAATATTCCTAATTTAAAGAATACTGAATGCTGGAACAATGAAAAAAACAAACAAAAGATTGGTTAACAAAGATATTTACTTAAATACAGAGGAGTCAATTTCTAGGATTCTGAAGACGCACTTTTATTCAGGTCGTTTATTAAATACAGATTATGAACACAGCTATCAAGTTGAGGAAATAGAGAATTTTGATAATTAGAATACAATTAATAATGAGGAAAAGGACGTATTAGTGATGCAGTGCATTCAAACAAATAACCTAGAACAATTGTTAGAGCAAGTACAAACATATACAAAAAAAGGGGAACTGGCTACTTATATCCCAGAACTAGGAAATGCGAATCTAGATGATTTAGGGATTGCAATTTATCATAAAGAGACAGATTATATTCATGCCGGTAACTCAGAAACGCTCTTTACACTTCAAAGTATTTCAAAAGTAATTACGCTTGCACTTGCGCTTTTAGAATGCGGCGAAGAGTATGTATTTTCTAAAGTTGGAATGGAGCCAACTGGTGATCCATTTAATTCTATTATTAAATTAGAAACAGCTAGCCCCTCTAAGCCACTCAATCCAATGATTAACGCAGGAGCACTAGCAATTACAAGTATACTAGCAGGGGATAGTAATGACGAGAAGATGGAACGGATTCTTTCCTTTGTGCGTGATATTACGGATAATCCTACCATTAATTACTCTTTAAAAGTAGCCGCCTCTGAATTAGGAACAGCTTATTTAAATCGCTCTCTTTGTTACTACATGAAGCAAAATGATATTATTCATGGAGATGTGGAGGCGTTAATGGATTTATACACAAGACAATGTGCAATTGAGGTAAACTGTATTGATTTAGCACGGATAGGTTTAATTTTTGCAATGGATGGATATGATCCATATAGAAAAAAACAAATTGTTCCGAAACATATAACAAAAATTTGTAAAACCTTTATGGTCACATGTGGTATGTACAACGAATCTGGTGAATTTGCAATTCGCGTAGGGATTCCCGCGAAGAGTGGCGTTTCCGGTGGAATATTCGGCTGCGTAAAAGGAGAAATGGGAATTGGTATTTTTGGTCCCGCTCTAGATGCAAACGGAAATAGTATAGCTGGTATTAAAATACTAGAGCTACTTTCCTTAAAAGAATGCTGGAGTATCTTTTAGGTTTTTAGTACTAATTATATAAAGATAGATGAAAAATTCTAAATAGCATCTTACTCAAATTAAAGGAATTCTGATACAAAGTCAGCAAAAAGCTAAAAAGAGACATGGATAAAGGGATTGAAGCATTTCAATCTATATATATAAATGAGACTGCAGTTCGTGACCACGCTGCAGTTTCATTTATATAAAATTGCATAAGATTTAATAACGCTAAATCTAAATTTTTATCTTTTAAGAACCTTTATACCAGAATTACCTATTTACACAATGGCTGAGTGAATATATATGAAATTGGCTGGTTTCTATTTTAAACATATACTCTATTATATAGATATACACAAATAGATTAGGGAGTTACTAGCAATATGACAGAGATAGAAATTATTAAATCAAAAGAAAAATTAACCATTACATGGCAAAGCGCAATAATCAATATTTCTTTAGAGGATATCGTTGAGGTTAATACAAATAATACTATTACGAACACTATCAAAGTGGTAAAGGTCGGTAGAGAGCTTGAATTTTCAGAAATAGTTGTTATTAGAACAAAAAAATTAGATTATAAATTATTTACAACTAATAAATTAACACTGCTAAATAAAATCAACTTTTAACTTGCAAAAAGTTCTGATGTGAATTTTTCTAAGTATTTTATAATAAAGCACGACAAGGTTCCCTATAGATAGGCTAAATTATCAAAGAATCTTGGCGGAGAATTTATGAATAAACTGTAATGACAGACATGAAAAATGGTTTAAAAATCAATTTTAATTATATAAAAATTACACATCTAAATATAACAGGATTAAGTCCTGTAAACTAATTATAGAGCGTTTAAATTAAAATTCATCTTCCAAAATTAGATTACCGGCATCATTATCTTTCGTCAATCGCTGATTCAAATAATTTTCTTTCGTAGTACGATCATTTTTATGACCTACTGCAGCTGCAATAATATGAGGTGGTAATCCTTTGTAATCATATAAGTACTGTACATAAAAATGTCTAAAGAAGTGGGGGGTAATTCCGATATTTTCTGTAAAGGGTAGCTGAGTATCCTTAATAATTTTAGAAATATATTGTGACAAATAATTCTCTCTATAAGCAGTATGGTTTTTAGTTTGAAATACTGTTCCACCATTTCTATTCCCAATGTCTATAGGTAATCTTCTCCGCATTCGAAATGCGGCAATCCGATTGAAAATTTCCTTATTAATAGAAACAATCCGCTCATTATCTCCCTTTGTATCAACCTTTAAATAATATCGTCCGCGTATAGCGTCATATTCAAGATCATCCCACTTTGCATGTGCGACTTCTGCAACACGTAACCCTGTAGTAGCTAGGACTGACAATAAAGCGTAATTGATTTCATTATCCTTGTAGTAATGAAGCAACTGTTTTACTTCCTCATATGATAACTCCCGTTTAGGTTTATGTTGTTTATTTACAGTTGTACTTAGTATCTCAACATGTAGAGGTTCCTGAATATATTGGATTTCATATAGCCATTTCAAATAGGAACGAATAACACCAAGCTTTCTACTAATTGTAGATGGCTTGTATTTATTTTTAGATTGATAGGAGATTGCCTCTTGAGACAACCATTTTTGATAATTACGGATATGTCGTTTTCTAAGGTTTCTCCAGACTTGACCAACTTTATAATCTTTTACATCTTTCTGTAGAAATTCCACACTTTGTTTAATAAAGAAATAAAACTGACTTAGATCACGTGCATATAGGGTTCTTGATGCATCCTTAATCCGTTTTTCTTGGTCAAAATGTTTTTGTCGATTCAAGTAGTAGTACAATATTTCTTCATCTGAAAACCCTTCATATGTATATGAATCTTCTCTTTCATTATTTTCCTTTTTTACTTCCGCTTCATTTATATAACCAAGGTTCCATAATGCAATTATGTTTGTAAAATTTTGTTTTTGTTTCTCTATGTTTTCTAAAGAATTCTCACTATGAAGAGTATCTAATTCAAGTTTCAATGTTATTCAACTCCTTATAAATTTCTTTTATATAAAA
>NZ_JASHJA010000067.1:0-8247 GCF_030733445.1 Bacillus sp. MMSF_3353 | reverse complement strand
TGAAGTAAAAAGATATTATCTAAGCAAAATAGGAAAATGGTTTAGAAAAATAGAAAGTGAATGGGAATCACAAATATCCAACAGTGAAAAGCATCGTGTATTAGAAGAAAAGTAAATACAAACAAACCAGGGGGCGCATTTCATGGTTAATTTACAAGAAGATATGTATGAACAATTGAAAGAGAAAAAAGGGGAAGCTACTGTATTTTTAAAGAATGGCGTTCCAGTACGTGGGCAGATCCTTGCAACAGATAAATTTACCGTCCTAATGATGGTTCATGGTAAACAACAACTAATCTACAAACAAGCTATTTCCACAATTCTTAAGTAATTCTTTTTCCTTTTTTTGAGGGAAGAGGAAAAAACACAAAAAATAGAAGATTGAGATCAATCTTCTTTAAAAAAAGAACAGATGACTACTTCAACTCTTAATCAATTATAAATAAACGTATATAAATATTCAATTCATCCTGAATTTTCTCAATATATTTGTCTTGTTTTAATAAATTATAATATAAATAATTCTTTTTATTATTATATATTTGTTCTTTCCTGTTTCAGAATCCTTGTCTTGTTATAAGGATTCTCTTTTTTATATTAAGAATCTACAAATGAAAAAGATAAGATCGGGGAATATGATCTTATCTTTAGCGTAAGGGAAAAACAAATGACAGAAACCATCTTAATTTTTATGATATTATATTTTTTGTTGATTTTCGATATAAAACCCATATTTAACATCTATATCAATATTGAGAAATTTATTACAAAATTAGTTATAAATAATTCAAAAATCCAATGTAAACTTTAGCCAAAAGTTTACTTTCATTTCCCCTTAAACATTGACTTTCATCTGATTTCATTGATGTTATAAAAATAGATAAAAAAAGTATACATTCAAAACCTTGAAAATAAAGGGATTGAAAAACAGATGGATAAAAAGCAACATTTAATCGATGTACAACCAATTCGAAGCAAAGAACAACTCGAAGATATGAAATGGTCTCTTAAACGTCATTGTTCAGAGCGAGATTACATTTTATTCCTAATTGGAATTAATACAGGATTGCGTGTAAGTGATTTACTTAAAATGGAAACGAGTGAAATTTTAAAACTGAAGCGAAAAAAACGGAAAGAATTTAAAGTGAAAGAAGGAAAGACAAAAAAGGAGCGTATCATAAATATTACATCCATTTTTGAGGAAGTACTTCCATATGCTGAAAATCTAAAAAGTACCTGGTTATTTCCTTCTCGAAAAGGTGATAAACCTATTAGTAAAATTCAAGCCTATAGACAGTTACAAAAAGCTGGGGATTTTGCCGGAGTTGAATCTTTAGGCACTCATACCATGCGTAAAACATTTGGATATTGGTTTTACAAGCAAACAAAAGATATTGCTATGTTACAAGAAATATTGAATCATAGTACACCACAAATTACGCTAAGATACATCGGTATTAATAAAGAAGAAAAAGATAATGTACTAGATACATTCCGAATCTAATTTTAATTAGTGTGCAGAAATAATAAATTTGTTTAATTTACAATAAAGTCATTTAAAAAATAATATAGTTGTTTAAAAATCCTTATTCCACGAACGGAGCAGGTTAGTGGAAGCAATTGTAGTTTTATAAAAAAGCTTGATCATTTAAAACAAAGTTCGATTATTTATAATAAAGTTTGATTAAAATCGTTTGTTTGCAGGATTTTTTTCTTTAACTATCGCGACAGTTTAGCTGCATAAGGGTGTAGTTGGGTCTAGCTGTGTAATAGATTACTATGTAATGTAAGTGAGATATTCTAGAATAGAAAATATTATAAGAATACTAAAACCAATACTTATAGAGGGAGACTTTCTGATGAATAAATTTCCAATCATAGAAACAGAAAGGTTAATTTTAAAAGAAGTGACACCAGAGGATGCTAACGATATGTATAAATACCTATCAGATAAAGACGTTGTTAAACATATGGGGTTAGAACCATACGAATCACCAAATGACGTCTTGAGCGAAATAAGATGGTATAAATCTATATTAGAAGAAGGTACAGGTATAAGGTGGGGGATTACACAGAAAAACATTGGTGTTGTTATAGGTAGTTGTGGTTTTCTTAATATGCGCCCTAAACATTATCGAGCTGAAGTAGGGTTTGAATTAAATAAAGAATATTGGGGACAAGGAATAGCTGGTGAAGCTTTAGAAGCTGTTATTAAATATGGCTATAAACACTTTGAAATGGAACGTATTGAGGCTCTAATTGATCCTGCGAATTTATCATCACAAAAATTAGTAGAAAATCGGGGGTTTAAAAGAGAAGGTTTATTGAGGCATTATGAATATACTTGTGGAAAATTTGATGATTTATATATGTACGCAATCATTAAAGGAGACCTCAAACGAATTTAAAAAGGCGGGAGTATCCTTATGTCGCTAACGGAGGATTTTGTGGAATAAGAAATAATCAGACTTTATTATAAAAAGTTGTTATTTAATCAGACAGAAAACCGTTAATTTGAGCAATCTTTATTCAAATTAACGGTTTTCTTATTATTGTTTATATAAGGATTGCAGATGGGTTTTTAATCAATCTTTATTTTAAAGCTACAGCAATAGCAATTAGGCTTGACTGGGAAAATTGTCGATGATATTAAAAAAGACACCGAAAAGTCTTATGTTTTTCAAATTAAGCATACCGATAAATTGAAATTTAATTACTTAACATTATGCTTATCTTGGTAGCGAGGTATTTTATCGGTGAGTGTATACAAACCATGTAATGCTTGCTGTTAATAATGCTGACGAAATCAAAGCTGTAAGAACACTATATGTTTGCCAAATAAGCATCGTTGACCAATCGAAAGCACAGCACAGTATACACAGGGCAATCGTAGCGATTAGGAAAATAACTGTTACGATTATTCTCTTTTTTGTCATTGGCTGCTGCTCATTCGTTTTCCTTCTGCGTAATCCTAAGAGAAATAGCAAAACAGCCAATAGGCAAAGAATAATTGTGATAGACGACAAAATGATATCCAAAAGCTGTGTGCCGCTTATTTCATATGACTGAGTTAGATTACCGTCTAATATATCTTGAACTTTTAGTACCAGGTTTATATTGGTATTTGCGCCGTTGCTCAGCAAGCAGACGGCTGTTCGTTTATTTAGAAGTATGGCTACTTCGGTTCTGAAATTTGGATTGCCCCCAGTGTGTTCTATAATCGTTTGGTCGGCGTTTACCGACCAGCCTGCCGCATAATACATATCGTTGACAGCCGAAACAGACATATCACCCCTATGTGATTTTTCGATAACCGTGTGAAATATTTCGGGTATGTCCTGCACGATCCCCAGCTGTATGCCCATCCAACGCGCCATATCTTTTGTATTAGAAATGATGTAGCCTGCGGGTTTATTCCCAGCATAATCCGGAGCATTAAATGGAGTTGTCATAAAAAAGGAAGAACGGTAGCCCTGTGCCAACTGTCCAGTGGCTTGAGCATCTTCTTTATAAACATACGTCTGGTGAAGACCTAACGGCTGAAATACCTGTTTCCTCATAAAGTCTTCATAGCTTTGTCGCGACACAACCTCAATAATCAAACCCAATACGTCATAATTAACGGTTCCATAGTTATACTGTTCACCGGGAGGGAACGCCAATTCAGCATCTACGAGCATTTCCACAGTCTTTTGCAACATATCCGGTGTATTACCTTGTGGAATACTTTGAGTATGCCTAATATTTGTTAGACCACTGGTATGGTGAAGAAAGTTATTTAGTGTAAGGCTTTGCATATCAACAGGTTTCCCTTGATACTTTAACGTAAACCAAGGTAAATATTTTTGGACAGGGTCAGTCATTGAGAGCAGCCCTTGCTCTTCCAACAGCATAATACCCATACCGGTAAAAGCTTTACTGACCGAGGCTAACTCATAGAGTGTATTTTCACTTGCAGACAACCCCTTTTCACGGTCTGCATACCCTGAAGAAAAGTAGAACACTTCATCATCAGCAAGTATTGAGATTGACATTCCCGGCACACCTGATATACGAGAGGCATCATCTAGCAACGCTTGTATTGCCGCAGATTTCGAATCTGACAACGCATAACTTTGTGTTGCGAATCCTGAGAATAATATAAATATCATTAATACAAAAACAATAATCTTTTTCATAAACTCTCCTTTTTGAAAAATTATAAGAGAATAATATAAATAACCTACTTTACAACTACTAAACTAAATTTTAACTTATCTTTCTATACACCTATATAATATCAAATAATTGTGAAGAGTTACATTTAAACGAATAGATTCGTTAGTCAATAAGAAGTAAACAACTTTAAAGAGCCTTGCTACGTAGAATGTAGTAGGCTCTTAGCTTTTATTAATCAAAATTCAATAACCTTATTATCATTATACAATTATGATTGTCTGTTTTTGGCTCATTATGTTTCTCCTGTATGGAGAAAGCCAGTTACAATAGAATGGAGTCGAAATTCTAAATACTCTTAGGTAGCTCTCATCATAGGTGTAAGATCTATGAGGGATCACCATATCAAAAAAAGAAAAGTGTACGTTTAGACACATTTAGGAAACATCTTAGTTGATTCCCTGTAAGTTAAGGATTTTTTTAGTTAAAAAACTTGTTTTTACCGTACGTTAAGAATGTCCCATAAACCGTATTTAAGGTTTGTTACAGTACTTTGTTTTTGATAATGAGTTTTGGAACTGGTTTTCGATTGTATTTCTGTCAGTTTGTCATTTTAGGAGGTAATTTGTGCTTATTTTAAGTGCTATTTTGCACATCCAACTTTTGGTGCCTTTGGAATAATGATTGATCAAAACATGCTCTTAATATATTCAATTGAATTATTCTGATCCTTCCTCAATTAAAGCGCCCGATTGCTGAATACCGTTATTGAAGTAAAGCTCCTCGATAGTTTAAGTGTAATCCTTCACAATTTTAAAAAATAAGTCTTTTTAAGGCGTCATTGTCAATTGATTATGTAATAAGACAAATTGTTACAACCTCATTTAAACATTATCGTGTTTAACTTCTTGCATAACTTTATTGGAACTTTTTCTGTGATCGAAATATCTGGAAATATGAATTTTATATTCGAGGTTATTTTTATAGTCTTTGGAAAAAACACAAGCATAGAGAACATCTAAAAGAAAACAGATGGAATCATTCGAACTGAAACTGCCTATTTTCGAATACAATCTCTCCCTAGTGGTAATTCGCAAAATGCAATCAGCGTATTTTGTTAGGGTATTTTCTCCAATACTTGTTAAAGCAATGACGGGTACTCTCTTTCTCTTCAAAAATGGCAACAGACCGACAATATCCTTACTTTCTCCACTATAAGATATAACAATTGCACAAGTTTCAGTATTAGAATTTGCTGCTTCGAAATGAGGATCAACGGTGCATAGACTGACATGTTTTTCAATTCGGTTCATCTTCGATTTAAAATCATGACAAATTAATAAATTATGGTACATAGAAAATACTTTAATATGTGCAGCTTTATCCAACATATTAGTTGCTCTTTGCAAATCATCATAATTTAAGAGAGACAAAGTATCGCTAATAGTTGTCTGATTCAATAAAGCCATTTTATTTGTAACGGTCATGATACTATCCCGGCCTTCAAAAGGATAATTAGCATCAATAGAAGAAAAATGACTATTTAGATATTCAATTTCATCAAGAAAACTATTTTTAAATTCAACCCATCCACTATATCCTAGTTTTTTTGCAATTCTAATTAAGGTGGATGGGTGAGTGTAAGTTTCTTTAGAAATATGTTTAGTTGTTTTATCTTTAATATTCTCTCTCTGCTCAAAAAGATATACGATTATTGCCCTTTCAGATGAAGAAAAAATATCTTCTTTCATTTTTTCTGTCAGTAACATATCTAATCACCTCTCATAATATTTCCGTTTGTAAATTTCATTTACAAAATTGATTTGTTTTTGTAAATGAAATTGTAAATGAAGAATGATTCCCTCCTTATTATATTGATTATATTTCTCCTTATTTTATAATACAGGTAAGAAAGGAGAAAGTAACAATCTATTCATTATTACTCTCCCCATTAATAAATTAAATTTACATTTTTTATGTTTTTTTGTAAATAAAGTTGCAAAAGAGAAACTCTCCCTCACTTAGCAGGAAATAAGAAATAACAAAAAAAATAGTAAAAGTAAAAGAGGAGGAAAAATAAAATGACAAAAGGTATAAAAATTGTAACGATTGGTGGAGGCAGCAGTTACACTCCTGAATTGATGGAAGGTTTTATCAAAAGATATGAAGAATTGCCAATAAAAGAAATGTGGCTTGTTGATATTGAAGATGGGAAGGGAAAGCTTGAAATTGTTGGTGAAATGGCTCAAAGAATGTGGGACGCTTCTCCATATGATGTAAAAGTCCATTTAACATTAGACCGTCGTGAAGCATTGAAAGATGCTGACTTTGTTACTACCCAATTTAGAGTTGGCTTACTAAATGCTAGGATTAAAGATGAAAGAATTCCTTTATCATATGGGATGGTAGGTCAAGAAACAAATGGGGCAGGTGGAATTTTCAAAGCCTTAAGAACGATTCCTGTTATTTTAGGCATTGTGGAAGATATGAAAGAATTATGCCCGAATGCTTGGTTAATCAACTTCACGAACCCAAGTGGAATGGTTACGGATGCAATTATTCGTTATGGTAAATGGGAAAAGGTTATTGGCTTGTGCAATGTTCCAGTTAATGCCATGAAAGCTGAACCGGAATTAATAGAAAAAATCTTGGATGATCTAATATATACTTTTGCCGGCTTAAATCATTTTCACTGGCATCGAGTTAAAGATTTGAAGGGAAATGATGTAACTTCCGAAATCATCGATAAATTGTATGATGGAAATTCCGGTATACCGTCAAATATTTTTGATGTTCCGTTTTTTAAAGAACAATTGAAACAGATGAATATGATCCCTTGTGGCTATCACCGTTATTATTACCGTTATGACGAGATGTTAGAACATTTGCTTGAAGAATACAATGATCCAAACGTTGGAACAAGAGCTCAACAAGTTAAACAGACAGAAGCAGAACTATTTGAATTGTATAAGGATCCTAACTTAAATTATAAACCTGAACAGTTGGCTAAACGCGGAGGCGCCCACTATTCAGATGCTGCATGTGAAACCATTGCTTCTATCTATGCAAATAAAAATACACACATCGTAGTTTCGACAAAGAATAATGGTGCTATTCCAGATTTGGCTCCGGACGATGTTGTGGAAGTTTCTGCCTATATTGGTGCTGCAGGAGCAAGACCGATTGCTTTCGGTTCTCTTCAACCGGCAGAAAAAGGCTGGCTGCAATTAATGAAGAATATGGAACTATGTGTGGAAGAAGCAGCAGTAACCGGTGATTACGGATTAGCATTACAAGCCTTTATAATAAACCCGTTAATCCCTAGCGGCGAAACAGCAAAACTTGTACTAGATGAACTATTAATTGCACATAAAAGATATCTTCCACAATTTGCTGAAAAAATTGCAGAGTTAGAAGCTGTAGGGATTACAGTAAAAGACGAAATAGCTAGAGATTTATACTAAATAGAAGAAACTTATCCAAAGTGGAAAAACAGAAAAATAACAGGGATTAAATTTATCGAACTATTAGAACTGAAGAAAAACACTTTTTATAAAATAATAAAAGAATATGAAGGTACATTAAACCAGCTATAAGCTGGTTCTTTTTTGTAATTCAATCTGGGATTAACTTCTCGGTAGCTGATCAGACGAACAAATTTCTTAACATACAGGAACAGGTGAAAATATGTCCAAGTTGTGTCTAAACGTACAATTTTCTTTTTTTGATATGGTGAACCCATGCCCATCAAGCTAAGGTTGGGTTTCCTATGAACTTCCGTTCAATGCTTGATATTTTGTTTATTTGTTTTTAAAAATACGCATACCAAATAAACCTTGATATGGTGTGTTTTTAAAGATTATGCAGTTTTCTGCTTTAGATTGGATACAGTGCACTGATAAACGACACCTAAAATATCAAAGACTGTCTTTTTCTCATATCGATGCGATTTCCGTCCGTTTTTCTGTAAGAGGTCAAACAGACGAAGGAAAATTTTTGATACTTCTTGGGTGTCTTTCTTACGATTAGTCAACTGTTTTTTAGAGCTATAATTGATTGAATTCCAGAAATTTTAAGCCGAATAGAATGCAA
>NZ_JASHJA010000066.1:0-8526 GCF_030733445.1 Bacillus sp. MMSF_3353 | reverse complement strand
CACGGAAGTTAAGCTCTCTAGCGCCGATGGTAGTTGGGACCTTGTCCCTGTGAGAGTAGGACGTCGCCAAGCAACTATTAAGACGAGTCAGAATGACTCGTCTTTTTTGTATGCTTTCATACCTCTGTTAATTGCCTGCTTAACTCCTTCTAAATAGGCGAATCCATACCTTTTATCTGGTTCTAAGTAAGTACCTTCTGCCCATTCATTCCACGCATTAATAAATAAAAACTCGCTGTTGTAAAGAGAATAGGTACGCTGGATTTGTTTGCTTAAATATATCGTGAACTTCCTAGGGGTAGAACCTAGGAAGATGCTGCTATTTAAGTCTTTGCGGCGTGCTGTATTGTCCCAGTCAACAAAGGCACCAGGAAATGTTTTTTTCTCTGGAGGAGATCGTTTTAGTATATACATCCACACTTTATCATAATCCCAAGCGTTTATTTGTTTACCAGACTCATATATTGTTTTATTTATGTCTGAAGAGCTATCATGAGCAATTGTATAAAAAGGCTCGAATTCAATGCTAGCATCAAATCCATTTATATTAGGAAGTGGAAAGCTGTTTAATGTTTCTGCAAAGTATATACCTTTCAAACCATTTTCTTGTGCGAGTGTATTCCAATAATGAAGCATTTGTTCACAATGAGGGATATGCCCGGGGCGATAAATAATGAATAGTGGTTTATCGTCTATACGGATATATCTCTCATCTTGGAAAGCTTGCAATAAATACTCAAAGTGCTCTTTCCAATCCGATAATTCTCCATAATTTTGAGGCATTAATATGTGACTATCAAGACCATCCCAAGTTTTTGTCCACGGTTCATTTGCCCAAGAAAGGCAAAATGGAAAATCTGGTTCTTTCATCTTAAGTACCTCATTAAAGGGTGCCTCCAATAGCCTCTTCCCTTTAAACCAGTAATGGTAATAACAAAAACCATATATGCCATGTGCTTTGGCGATTTCTGCTTGCCATTTTCTTACGGATGGGGTGGTTAAGTCATAATAAAAATCTTGATAAGGTTCTCTAGGTTGGTAATGTCCTGAAAATAAAGGTCGTGCACTTTTAGTATTTGTCCATTCAGTAAACCCTTTCCCCCACCATCGGTCATTTTCTTTTATTTGATGAAACTGTGGTAAGTAAAAAGCGATTATTTTCAAGATATATCCCCCTTATGTTCTTCGTAGTTCAAGTGGTGGGAAGTTACTTTTGATTTTTCGAATCTAGTTAAAACATGAGATATGTTATTTACTTACTGTGTTTATGCTGCATAATGAATTCTTTTGTACAGTGTGCTTAATATGGAAATCTTTGATGATTTAATATATACGGCTGAGATACAAAATGATCTTCATTATACAATGAGCGAAAAGAGTTAATCTTTTTGGAGAACAAATAGAGCTTGGGGTAACCGGTTTGTATCATCAAAAAAGTCCCGTAGCTTTAAATACTTCTCATAGTGGTTTTTAATATAAGTTCTAGGTATAACGGTTTCCCCGTAGAAGCTACTGTTTCTAACGTCTCCAGCTCCCGTAGGGCTGTGGACAAAATTGCCGCTTTCATAATCCGAGATGGCACGATTTATATCTGGAAAAGCTTGAGATAAAGTTTTATGCCATCCCGTTTGAATTAATTCAGGGTGTTCCTTAAATTGTTGACAGAAATCGAGAAAATAGCGTGCTTGTGTTGTGGCGATGAAGATGCCACCTGGACGAAGAATTCTTGAAAATTCCTTTATCCAATTTTCTGCTGTTTCTTCGGATAAATGTGAGAATACAGAATAAGCGAATATGATATCTAATGAATTGTCATTAATAAATTCTACAGGAGGTTGTGGGTTGGCTGTTTTATATATCCCTCTTCCTAACGTTTCATTACAAAGAGTAATCATGAGGGGATCTACATCAATACCAAGTAAATTTTCATCGCGAACATCTTTGAAAAAGAAGCGTATGATTCTTCCCCATCCGCAACCAAAGTCTAAAATTTTACGTCCTTTATTCAAAGGAACACCTAGATTTTGGGCATATGTTTTTACATGGCTATAAAACAAATATGCTTCATAAAGAGCATGTTCATAGGAAGCACCTACAAACTGTTGTTGAATTTCTTCAGGGGGGAACATAGGTACTGGGATGCCATTTATCTTTGTTTGTGAGCAACTTTGTATAAATAGATTTAGAAGTTCAACATCAGAAAGCGGGCTAACAAGGTTATCAAAATCATTTCCTAACTTGAAGTTATTCATTTGTTAACCTCCAAATTATATAGTACCTAAAAATTATTTTCGTGTTTTTTACTAATAAAAACGTGTAGAAATTCAGCATCTAACCCCAGTGATCTATCCTTTTGTAAATAAACAATGGTATACATATTTGCATGTGTATAAATATATTCAATCATATCTTGACCCCAATCAAATGTTACTAAAGACCCGTTCTCATCAATAGGATTACCATGATAAATTGGCTCCTCAATATATTCGATTCCTTCTTTATTGATTCTTGCTCTTTGTAAAGTCTTTGTGAGTGTATGACACCAAGGGACAGTAAACACATGAGCACCGCCAGGCTTTAATACACGCTCTATTTCTTTAAAGGCTTTGTTTGGCTCCATTACATGTTCAAAGACATCTTGAGTAATGAACAAATCAAAAGATTCATTTTGGAAAGTCATATCTTCTAAGTTCTCACATCTAATTCCTTGAAAGTATTGGCCGAGAGGATAGTTTTTAAAGTATTGAGAATACGTATAGTTTTTGCAGTTTTTTATAAGTAGCTGAGTTGTAATTCCCCCAGGAGAGGATTCGTGGATATGATAGGAACCCCATTTAGGAAAAAATGTATTTAAAACATGGATTATAGCTCGCTGCCTTGGTATAGAGTGGCATGTAGAACATAAGTAATGATCTCTAAGCCAATCATTATGCTCTATAAATGTAGTTTCCTTCTCACAAATAACGCAATATCCATTATTGTGCTTCAAATTACCTTCCACATGACATCACTCCTTTGTAAAAAAATGCATATGACACACACGTCAACAATCAGTGAAATCAAAGAGAGTGGGTGGAAATTAGGGAACCCATAAAAGTGAGATTGGTAGAATGGAATAATTAGCGGGAGAGAACCCCACGCTAATTAAAGTTTCACTTTATGCTATGCGATACATTCGCTTTTATTCATTGAAGAATGTATCGACTTAGAATATCCCTTTTGTGTACGGATACATTTCAAAGTCTTGTGCATATATTTCTGTAACTAACGCCATTGTTTCTTCATCATAAAAGCTTTCATATGTTGGGAAGCGAGGGAAGGTGGCATCTGTAATGCTGAGTTCTGCATAGCTTCCTGTATAAAGCATCTTATGAGCCCGATGATGATCTGAATTTGTAAGAAGCTCTAAATTGGATTTAATCAAATCGTACGTGTGTTCTATCTTGGTGATTTGTGTATTAAAATCTTCTAAAGGAATATAGTATTGGATGAAATTTTCTTCACCTGGAACGTATTGCTGACTAAAATGTATGTCCATTGCTAGGGAATTTGAACCCAATGCTCGAATGTAATATAAAAATTGTTTAAATGATACTCCACGGTTACTATATTTGTCATTATACAAATAGTGGCGGATATTTTCCCATTGAGGGCTAGCATATGGATTGTCAGCAAGTAATAAAAATGAGCTGACGGCCCTTTTGTAGGGATTCCGTACAAGTTTACAAACATCTTTATTTGCTGTTAGAAGCCCATTTTGTAACTCTGGTATGTAGTTAGTGTTGTTTTTATACACCCAGAATTCATAGTAATGAATAAAGTCATGGTATTTCTTTGCTTCATTAAACAATCCAATTTGAAAAAAGAACCAATTAGCTAAGGCGGTACATCCGCTTCTATGGCTCCAGAATAGTATAAGTGGAAAGTCTTTATGGAAATGTGGGATTCGATCTTTATGTAGGATTACATGATTTAAAAGCTCCTGATTTATACTCTTCATACATGTAGTGCTCCTTTTTGAAATTTTTATTTATGGAGAAGGGAAGTTTTTACTAATCCAATATATTCATGGGAATGAGTAAATAGTATGAGTGTTTTTTGCGGTCAGCTTAAATAAGATAGCGATTCTAAAAGGAAAATATAAAATAAAGATAATGAAAATTTATAGGAAGCATACAATGATAAGAGGATGAATAATAGCAGTGACCAAGTTCATTTAGTTGCATTTCTAGGTGTGATAAGCAAAAATCTTATTACTAGAGAGGATATTATGAGGAAGAATAATTATTTAATAGTAGGTGGAAATAGTTTCATTGGTATTAACCTCGCATTAGGTTTATTGAAACAAGGTCAAACTGTCAAAGTATTTTCCAGACATATAAATAATTTTCCTCAAAATATTATAAGTGATGTTGAATTTATTAAAGGTGATTTAGCAAATGTTGAAGATATATATAAAGCTTTAGTGGATGTGGATATTATTATTTATTTAGCTGCAACGTCTAATGTAGCAACTTCAATTGAAGATGTTTTCGGAGATATAAACAGTAGCTTTTTTTTTCTTAACTTCATGGAAAGTGTTAAAAATTTTCCTGTTAAAAAAATTGTATTAGCATCTTCTGGAGGCACGGTTTATGGTGAACCGAAATATTTACCTATTGATGAGGAACATCCATTAAAACCACTTTCTCCTTATGGAATAACAAAAGTGTCGCTTGAAAATTACTTGTACTTTTATAAGAAAAAATACGGAATTGACTATGTTGTATGTAGATATTCTAATCCATATGGAAAATATCAAAATCCTTTAAAGAAAGTTGGGGCAATAAACTGTTTTTTGTATCAGCATCTCAGTAATGAAAAGATTAATATATATGGGAATCCACAGGAGATTATTCGAGATTATATTTATATCGATGATTTAGTTGAAATCACTATACAACTATCACAATTAAATCGTTTGAAATCTTGTGTGTATAACATAGGGAGCGGCAAGGGTCTCTCTTTAAAACGAATTATAGTAGAATTGGAGAAATTAACGGAAAGAAAAGTGGACTTTACCTGCTATAAACAAAGGCAAGAAAATGTTCAAAAAATCATTTTAAATATAGATAGAGTAAGACGAGAATGTAATTGGGAACCGAAAATAGATTTCAAAAGTGGAATTAGATTAAATAAGCTATGGATTGAAGAGTTCTTATATAGTAAAAAATAATAAACCATGCCCTACTTTTGTATAAGTAGAGCGTGGTTTATTATTTTATTTCTTTTTTTATTACCCAAAGGTCTTGATGTTCCCACCAAAAACCTTCAGTGTATTTTTTGATGACAGGGTTATAGGGTAATAATTTAATTTTGTCACATACGTAAGAGGGACTAACGATCGTTTGCCCGTATTGATGAACATCCAAATCTAATTGTTCACTAGAAGGGAGAAACCAATAACCCTGTTTATTTAAATCTGGAAAGCTGAAGTACTTTTTACTTTGATAACCATGAGTTGTGAAAATGAGTAAGCCTTCAGGAGAAACAGCATTATACAATGTTTGAAGCCAACGAAACCAAGTTGTATCAGGCATATGAGAAAAAAAGGATAGACAAAAAACGATATCATACGTAGAGGAGGTCAAATTTACTTGTTCAGGTTCAGGGTGAGACAAGATAGAAGAAGTATTTAATGTACGTTCAATAAAAGTAATAGCCTCTTCATGTATATCGCAGGTAGTTATACTTAAGTTCGTTTGTAGGTTTAATAAATGACGTGTTACGCAGCCGTATCCGGATGCGAATTCTAATAATTTTATTGGAGTGTCTATAGGAGGATAAAAGGACGTAATTAAATCTAAGAGTGTTTCTGCGGATTTTCTCCCATCTTGAAAATAATAATCTATCGCTTCTTTTTTAGATGGGAAGACTGGATTAGTGACAAGGAATTGAAAGATATGATCCTCTGGATGGATACTTGCATTTACATTGTAGTTGTGTGCAATTTGGGAAATCAAATCTTTATTTGCCTCTATAAATTCTTTCAATGAGTAACCCCCCTTAAATGATAGTAACGTCTTACAAGAGACACTGATGGCGAAGAAAATATATCATTCAATCTTCAAATATGCTTTAAGATACTTTCTATATGTGTACATTTTCTTTTTTGAAATATTGTCGATAGTAAAGGTTTCTTTAATGAAATTCTGCATTTGTACAACTTCACTGTAATGGGAATATGAATCTTCTGTTCCCGTTACGCTATTTGTATGTCGTCTATGATAGTTTAGTGGTTTTGGATTGAAATAAATGTTCCCCTCTTTAAGAATAGAAACATAGAAAAACCAATCACCAGCTACTTTAAACTTTTCTAATTGTTTTTCTGTTGTTTTTATATCTATGTTTTTAAAAACTACACTTGAGACATTAGGTATGGTGTTCTTGATAAGTAATGTATCTTGTATTTCATCTATCCCTTTTCGAAAATAAGAACTTTTCCATTTTTCTTTATCAATATCATTTGTGTAATCTAAATAATGATTGGCCAGGATATTTCCTTGTTCATCTATTTGTTTTGATTGTGTGTAGCTTAAGGTAACATCACCATTTATATGAAACCCTTGTATTACTTCTTCTAAAAATGTCTGATCACATAAGTCATCGGCCTCTGCAATCCAAATATAATCACCGGTTGCTGCAGAGACGCCTTTTATCCATTGTTTAAATACAGAACCAGAGTTTTTATCATTAATAATCTGCTGAACTTTTAGGTGGGGCTTATTTTCGTTTGAGAGCAGCTGTTTAAATATAGATACGCTATTGTCAGTGGAGGCATCGTCTAGGAAAATTAGTTCGTAAAGGGGATAGGTTTGGTTTAATATGGATTTAACTCGGTCAGGTAAGTATTTTTCGTAATTATAGTTCGGTATGATTACGCTTATTTTTTTGTAATTATGATCAAGTAGGTTTAACAGTTGATAAATGTAATGAAGAAAGTTAAAATCTTTTTCAATAAGCTCTTGGCCAAAGCGCCCTTTTTGTAATCGTAAGTCTTCATCTCCAATAAATTCATATATTCTTTCCAGCACCTGCGGTAAATTTAAAAAGTCTACTAAGGCGCCAGTTTGTTCCGTAACAACATCTTCAAAACCTCCAGCGTTTTTAAACCCTATAACAGGGACTTTTGTATCTAATGCTTCTAAAACAACGTTTGGAAAAGGATCTTCTCTTGAAGTTAATAAATATAAATCAGCCCCGGCGTTATATAAACCGATATCTGGAGTAGGCTCAACTAATGTGAAATGTGCTGTATATCTTGGGGATAGTGTGTTAAAGAAATGAACATCCGTTCTCCCGACCCAGATAAAATGAATATTCGTATGAACTTTTCTTACTGAGTAAGCAATAAGTGAGAATAAATCTATCCCTTTCCGATGATCAGCAAAACCTACTCCCAAAATGATTTTGCTATCTAGAGGCAGGTTGTGTTTTTTTCGTAATTCGCTTCTAGCTTTTGCAATATTGTTCTTATAAGGATTGTGGTTAAACAAGCCTTGAGGGAGGATGTGGCATTTTTGATGATCTAATTGGGTGATTGTACGGAATTTTTCATACACGTACTGTGAAGGGAAGACAATTTTGTAAGCAAACTGGGCAATGTTTCTCGCTTTCCCCTCGGCAGAGTACTGTTGTATTAAATGCGGCAATTCATGTATTAATGAAATAACTTTTATATTGTGTTTAGCTAGTAATGCAACTATGTCACCACTTATGACGGTACTACATATGGCGATGGTATAGTCTTGTGATAGTAACTTCTTTATTAATAATTCGACCCTTTTTTCTGTTGGGTAGTCTTCCTCTAGGCAATAAACAGGACCATACTTTTGAAAATCGTGGATTAAAATGCCCGTTCCAATAGAAATAATTGCGACGGAGTAATGAAAGTTTTCTTTAAGAGCTTTAATAGTATGTAAAGAAAGCAGCTGTGCTCCGTGGAAATGGGCATCATGGGATACATAAATGATCTTCTTATTAACATGCATTTCATAACGCCTCCTAAGTTAATTAGATTTTTAGTAAATGCATGGTATATTTATAATTCCTAGAGAGAAGTGGTAGGAGATAATTGTGAATACAGCTGGAATGTACTCGAAATAAAAAGTGCTACCTTTAATATATATTTGTTTGGCTTGCTATTCATTCTTTAGAAAGGTGTAAGTAAGAAAGTATAAACTGTCAATTATGAAAGTGATCGCAACAATTTATTAATCTCTAGGAACGGAGTATAAATGAAGAAGGTTCAATACCCTTTAGAATTTATAAAATAAAAAGGATAAAAGGTATTGACGATTAGGATATAGAGGTGTAATATAGAACAAGTCGCCGATGCAATAACGCAGAACGCGGCAAACAAAATGAAAAACTTAGTTGACATTAACTAACGAAGATGTTAACATAAGGAAGTCGCAAATGAGCGACCGAGTAGTTCTTTGAAAACTGAACGAAACAAACAACGTGAAACGTCAATTTTTATTTTTA
>NZ_JASHJA010000065.1:0-9264 GCF_030733445.1 Bacillus sp. MMSF_3353 | reverse complement strand
TAAATAAGACAACTAATAAAGCAAATCCTCCTGCAAAGCCACAGCCGCCACCGCAGCTACCACCAAAGCCCATAATAATTCCTCCTTTAAATAGTAGGAGAAAAATAAGGAGTCACTCATGTATTCTAATGGATTCAAATTATTTTATGTTTTTATGGATTAATTGAGCAGGTCCTTTTGAAAATAAAAAAAGGCGCCATAAAGCGCCTCCCATCTGGGTAAATAAGAAGTAAGGTTTCTAAGATAACTGAAAAAAATAGAACAGGTGCTTAGATTTTATCACGATTTTTTTCTAAATGAACATGCATTATTACATACCATAATAAATCCCTCTATTTTCCATTTGATAAAATGAATTACCAATATTAATAAGATTCGAATAAATATTTCTACAAATTCAAAATATTTACAAAAATAACAAAAGTGATATATTTAAGGTGCAAGTTAAAAAAATATTTGAGGGGGATTTATTATGTTCAAAAAGTTAGTAGTAGGAGCATTAGCAGCAGGTATTGTATTGACAGGAGGAATTGGTGCAGCATCAGCAAACGTATATATTCCATATGACGAATGTTATAGCTCGCATGTATCTTATAATAATGGTGTATATACTAAATATCTTGTTCAACCTGGTGACAAATTTAATAATGTATACAAGGAAGATGGGATTACTTTTTATTTTAAAGGTGTGAAAAAATTATCTTGTGGAAAATATGTCGCTTTATATGAGGGAAGAAAATAATAGAATATATCATGAAAAGCCTCTACTAATGAGGCTTTTCTATTTGTTTAGAAGTATTATACTAAAAAAGACACCCTAAGGTGCCTCCCTCCGACTCGAACCACTTTAATTTTAATAATATGTATTGGACTTCCATTCAAGTATCATTTTTCTCAATGAATAATTGGTATATTTTAGGTTGTTTTTTACTATTTTTATGTTAAGATATTTTGGTTGATATTCATCTTATTTTAGGAGGTTGGAAGATCTGTTACATGCTTTTCATATGGATTTTAGTTTTTATACCGAAAGTATAAAAGTTTTAGGGTTATTAGGGAATTCTACTCGATTATCAATTGTTTGTAAATTGATTACATATGGATCGTTGTCAGTTTCTGATTTAAGTAAGCAAACAAAAATTACAGAAGATTTGATTCTACAACATTTACGTAAATTAGCCTCTGGAAATATTGTAATTAATGAACGTATAGGGAAAAGACTTCATTTTAAAATAAAAGATAATAAAACAATTGAGATTATTAGGGTATTAGGATTACTAAGTTAATTTTAATTACTTTCAATATAAATGATTTTGCTATAACTCAATTGTGCAAAATCACATTTAGCCCGCCTACGGAAATAGGTAAGTTTTTAATATACAAAAAGGCGCCCATATAAGGGTGCCTTTTCCAATAGTTTTTAGCAGAAACAACTGCATCCGATAATGATTAATAAAATAAACAATACAACTAATAAAGCAAATCCTCCAGCAAAACCGCAGCCTTCGCCGCAACTACCACCATATCCCATAACAATAGTGCCTCCTTTAGATCAGAAGGTAAAAATAGGGTTCATTCCATGTGATTTAATGGGTTCACATTACCTTATGTATTTAGGAATGAATTGAGCAGGTCCTCATAAAAATAAAAAAAAGACGCCATAAAGCGCCTTCCATTTGGGTAAATAAGAAGTAAGGTTCCAAGATAACTGAAAAAATAGAACAGGTGGTTAGAGTTTATCATATTCTTTTGCCTAATGAACATGCATTATTACATATCATCACGAATCCCTCTATTTTCCATTTGATAAAATGAAATCCCAATATTGTTAGTAATTAAATAAATATTTATATAAATTGAAAATATTTACAAAAATACAGAAGTGATACATTTAAGGTGTAAGTTATAAAAAATATTTAAGGGGGATTTATTATGTTTAAGAAATTAGTAGTAGGAACATTAGCAACTGGTATCGCATTAACTGGAGCGATTGGAGCAGCATCAGCAAGTACAGAAGGTGTAGATAATACTAAAAATTCAGCGCCAATTATCCAACGTACCCAAATACTTAAAGATGATTTCAGTCTGATAAATGGTGAAAGAGAAGTATCGTTCGAGCATGTAAAAAAAGCAGATATGAGAGTTCATATGACAAACAATACTAAAGGTACACTTGACTGGTCTTTGAAAGACTCAAAAGGTAATGTTATTGGTTCTGGATCGTTAGCAGCAGGAAAGGGTTTTACAAATACGTACAATACTCTTCCAAAAGGTAAATATAAGCTTAAAGTTACTCACAGAAATGGTGGTTCTGGATCGTTCTATGCAGCTGCTCGTACTTTAGACTAGTATTTTAAGCGTATTGCAGAAGAACGATCAGAGAGTTTGGGGATTAAGGAGTTTTGTCATAATATCATCGTTCGCAAATACAAAATCATAAAAGACCTACCTAGGGAAATAGGTAGGTCTTTTAATACATAAAAAAACACCCTAAGGTGCCTTTTGCGCTGTAATAAATTTAAATACATAGTACATAAAAAATAACAAAGATAGGCTTGCTAATCTGCCAGCAATCGATTCTTTCATAAATTTCATAAGTAACACTTTGACAATCAATGCTAAGAATAACGGTATAAACAGTACCATAGCAAGTTTAATAGCTAAGTCGTTTATAGTTGGATTAAACGCTTCAAAATTAATGATGATATTCACTTATCCCTCTTTTTATCTATTTATATTTATAATTAGATTTATATTGTTTTGACTACTAAAGAGCCGTTAATTTGAGAACCTTTTATTTTTGGATTATAAGAGTACTTTCACATTTACGACATGCAATCTTCTCTTCCTCAAAAATGAATAGATTTTCAGCATCACATTCTGGGCATACAACTGCAAATGGTGTTTTTATATTTTTATAGCATAGGAAAGAAAAGAATGCCATGATTAGAGCAGGTATAATAAGCATCATAATTAAGAATAGGCCCGCAAAAACGCCTGCAATTATGGAAAGTGGTTTCATTAGTTTTCTACCTACGGAGTTTACTTGATTATCCTTTTTACGAAAAGCAGTAACAAGGTAAGTTTGGGTTTCTTTTACTGGCTCAAATGCATTTACCGTATTGTAATCTTGTTCATCCATAGTGGGATAGGAAGTGTTTGGTCCTTGATACCCTCGTTGTATATAATAGTTGTTTGACTCAGCTATTCGTGGTGTATACGAGATTCCAGTTCCAGGTACATAAGTTGTTGTTCTTGATTCAGGTGGAATGGAGTTCCCTCCCGTACCCGTGTATGTAAAGTTAATTTTCACACCCGGGGAAACTTGGATAATTCTACGAAATTTATAACCCATAATACTGTATCCTCTCCATTGAATTGTGCTCATTATGGTGGCGAATGGGACACAGGTGGTCTTTTTGGAGAAGCTAAATGTGTTTATAATAAAACTGATGAATTGGATAATGAATAGTATATAAAGGCCTTATCTTTTCTATAGGAAGATGAGGCTTTTTTATGCATAAAGAAAAGACACCCAAATAAGAGTGTCTTTTCCCATAGTTTTTAGCAGAAGCAAGAAGCTCCGACAATTATTAATAAGATAAATAAGACAACTAATAAAGCAAATCCTCCTGCAAAGCCACAGCCGCCACCGCAGCTACCACCAAAGCCCATAATATTTCCTCCTTTAAATAGTAGGAGAAAAATAAGGAGTCACTCATGTATTTTAATGGATTCAAATTACTTTATGTTTTTATGGATTAATTGAGCAGGTCCTTTTGAAAATAGTTTGTATATTGAAAGTAGAGGATTAATTATCCTGCATGTCAATCAATATGCTAAATTGCATATCTAAAAAAGTAGAATTTGTTAACATTTTCAAAATAAGGAATATTCTTATAAATTTCTGTTAATATCAAACTTGTACTTATTATAAAACAAGGGGATGTTTATATGTTTAAAAAAGTTACATTGGGGATATCATCATTAGCAGTGGCAACGGTAGTTGGGTTAGGAATGGCATCGGAGGCATCAGCAGGGCCAGCAGCACCTCTAACTTCTTTAAGTGTAGTAAAAGTGGAATCACAATTGGGTGGAGTTGAATACATTACCCCTAATAGTTTTAGTACAACTAAAGATCATGGGGGAAGTTACTTATATGTTTACACAAAAGAAATAGGGTATGGACAGTTTCCTTTTGCCAAAATGAATGGATTTGATGTAAAAAGTATTGGTTCACAAATAATTGGTGGTAATCCTATTGTAGGTTGGGAATATAAATGGGACGCATCAAATCATCAAGAAGGGACTTTTGAATATCAAAAGACTTCAATAAACTATCCAAGAGATACGTGGCGCACTTCGTTATATATTAAATAATTAGTTATATATATTCGTAGCATGATAATCCCTTCACAATGTGTGGGGATTTTTTCATAAAAAAAAGACACCCTAAGGTGCCTTCCTCCGACTTGAACCACGTTCATTTAGTATAAACCTATCCGTATTATCCCTTTGTTATACGTGTAAACACATCCTATAAAACAGAATCGTCTATATACACCAGATTGCTAGTTCACAAAATATCAAGAGATTTGAGATCAATATGTTACGTCTTTCAAAAGAATCTGCTTTATAGAATGTATCCACAATATATATTTTACTACATGTAATATTTATATAGTGTATTTTTTTACAAATATGTATAATTGCATAAAGTTTACAAGAAAAATAGAGTATACTTTGGTATTGTGTAATAAAGATATAGCCCACCTCCGGAAATAGGTGGGCTTGTTTATGTAATGTAGAATAGATTCAATGTATACTGTGAGGGGGTCAGTAGGCATTAATCATAGCGCCAAACTTTGTTCATATTTCTCTACATCTTCCATAGTTTTAAATATTAATACATCAAAAATTCTTTTTTCATTCCCACATACGACAACAAAACCATCCGTTGCTTCCAAACCCCTACCGACGACGCCATCCGTAAGTTTAATACTGGTGAGATGTTTTACGTTCAGTTTTTCTTCTTTTTGAATATAAGGGGTCACCTTACATGCCCATCAACTTAAGAAAACAAATCCACCCCAAAACGAAAAAATGAGCTTTTTCATTACAAATTAGCACAAAATCTTGTTCTGGGGGTAGTTGCATTTTCTTAGCTTGATAGCGATGGGGTGGTACCCCTACTTGGCTAGAAAAAAACTTATAAAATATAAGGTAATAAACAAAAAAATACCTACCAATATGAGGTGAACCCGAATATTGGTACATGAAAAAAACACCTCCTGAATTCGCATACTAAATATGCAAATTCAATGGAGGTGTTTTTTTTCATCTCCCCTCTTCCAGTCGCTAACATTTAAAATACAGAAAGCCTTCCTTTGTTTTACTTTCGATATTGTAGAGAGATAAAACTTGTATAACAATTGAAGATTTTAGTAAAGTAACTTTGAATATATTTTTCATGTAAAAATATTCCTTAACGTACAATTTTCTTTTTTGGGTCGCGTGCTCCCTATAAGTTCTTGAACTAAATAACATTACCCTCCAAATGCTTTAGTATCAATATTGTTCTTATTAAGGAAATTTTCTATTTTTTTCTGCTCTCTTCCATTCACTACATCGACTTGATCAATTATTGGTTTCTTTGGAAGATCTCCGTTACTTACGTCATCTATAAAATGATCAAGTCTTTCATCTAGTTTATAAAGGGTCTCATTTAAAGCTGTGATGTACTGGCTAATTCTTTTAGATTCTTCTTGATAGCTTTCGGGCAATGTATTATTTAAAATATAGTTAGAAAAATTTTTATCATTTTCTTTTAGAAGCTTGTAAATTTGGCCTAATTTCTCTAATTCATTTCCTTGCAATTTTTTTTCTTCGTCTATAATCTCTTGAAATGGTTCACTAGCATTAGATAACTCTTCATAGCTATCCAAGTATGTTTTTATACTTGATTTTATTTCTTCTTCGTCTATTATTCTATTTTGTTTTTCAGAGGTAAAAATATTACTAGGAATCTCTACGTTTTGCATAGGAGGCATTTCATCTTTTGTAGTATCAACATTTTCCTTTTCCTTTTGTGAACATGCGCTTAATATAAAAAGAATAAAGGCGCTATAAAAAATCTTTCTCATCATAGTTTATTCCCCCTGGCAATTAACATATTCCATCTCAAGTATTTAATGAATAGTCTAAAAAAGGACTTCCCAATATAATACCCTAGGAATGCTAAAATAGAACCCACGATAACCCCTTTTATAGAATCGAAAACTTCTCCAACTCCAATTGTACTAAATCCATTAACAAATCCCATTATAATTAAAATCAATGGAGACAGAATCATGATAGGGACACTGATGATATAAGCTAATATAAATGGTGTCAATATTACCAGTGTAATTAAACTCACTATAATAATAATACAATTTATTAAACTTAATCCCATAATTGACAACATTGCTGTAAGCATATTTTTAATATTTTTATGCTCGTCAACCTTCTTAATAGAATAAATTGCATTTAATTCTTTAGCAATCTCTACAGGATTTCCTAATTCTTTAGAGATTTCCTCTTCACTTTTATTTGTATGTTTTCCCTCAGTAAAGTGAATAACATATTCAGCTATTATATCCTTTTTTTCTTTTTCAGGCATAAACTTCAAACTATTTTTGAGTATTTTCAAAAAATCCTTCTGGTTCAAGTTTATCATTCTCCTCGATAAAGCGATTAATTATTAGGAAAAACTCATTCCATTCAAATTTCAAATCTTCAAGTTTATCAACCCCATCCTTTGTGATTGTGTAGTATTTTCTAAATGGTCCTTCTGTTGATTCTTGATGATAGGTAGTTAGATGTTTTTCTTTGACTAGTCTTCTTAATATTGGATAAACAGTGCCTTCAGATATGACAATTTTACTCGATATTTTTTTTACTAATGCATATCCATATTCATCCCTTTTATTTATTATCAATAAGACTATTAACTCAAGTACGCCTTTTTTAAACTGAGCATTCATACTTTATCACCAGCATTTTTAATTATTTCTAATCGAAATATTCTAATAATAGTTTATATTAAAATGGAAAATAAGTCAAGAATTCCCTTTTAAGTAAGAAAATGAATCATCTTCGTTTTCTTACTTAAAAGAGAATTCTAAGAAACATATAACAAATCTTTGAAAATTAGGCATACTAATATTCGTACTAAAAAAAAGAACGTGAGGGGTATGGAAAATCAAAACTTATTCAAGTAAAAACACTATCAGTCTGATGCTGTTTCTATTTAAATACATATTGGTTTTCCATACTAGAACCACTTATTACATTACCATAGATATAAACTCTTTATATCTTTTATTTATTTCACTAACTCTTTCATGTGAGCCTTTGCATACAATCTCTCCATCTTCAAGGAATAATATATTATCATCCGGTTTTACTTCTTCTAAATTATGAGTTACTTTAATTACTGTCTTCCCCTTTGTAAGTGTCTTTATAGACTCTAAGACTAAATTTCTGGATTCTATATCTAGATTAGATGTAGGTTCATCTAACAAAATTATATCCGGGTTTTTTAAGAATAATCTGGCTATATTCAACCTTTGTTTTTCCCCCCCTGATAATTTATCACCACTCTCGCCTATGTTCGTATCAAGTTTATCTTTTTGCTTTTCAACAAATTCTTCTAAATTTGCATATCTTAAAGCTTCTCTTATATTAGATTCATCAATATACTTTTCATCAAGACCATACAGCAAATTTTCCAAAATAGTACCACTAATTAATGAGGAACCTTGACTTACTATACCTATGTTTTTTCGCAACTCATAAGTATTCAATTGATTGATATTTACATTGTCTATCGTTATTTCACCATTTGTTGGAAAGTAAAACTTCTCCAATAAGTTAATTAAAGTTGTTTTTCCGGATCCAGACGGCCCAACAATAGTTAAAGCTTCTCCACGTTTTATATTGAAAGTAATATTTTTTAGAATCAAGTTATCTTTATATCCAAAGTTAACTTGTTTAAAGGATACCTCGTTTTGAAATGCATATTTAGTATTGCTAGTTTGTTCAATTTCATTATTATTCATTATAGTATTTAAACTCTTGATAGCACCGTTTGCTTTGTGGTACTCTCCAATAAACCCACTAATTGAGCTCATTGGGGTCATCATTTGAAATGCATAAATAACGAACGCAATTAATGTACTGATAGATAACGTTCCTACCGATATTCTATAAGCTCCATACCCCACCACTATTAATAAACCTAGAATAAGTAAAAGGCTCACTAAAGGTGCTACCATGGCGAAAATTTTACTTTCATATAAGTTTGCATTATACAGCCTGTCAATACACTTATACATTATTGACTTTTCATGCTTTTCTGCTGTAGAAGCCTTCACCATTTTTATATTTTTAAAAGTCTCTTGAGTTTTTGCAATAAAAACAGAAATTTCCTTTTGTTGTCTATCCCCCGTTTGTTCCGTCTTTCTCATAAGAGGAAAGATGATACCAAATATAAATGGAGAGATTATTAGTATAACAATCGTTAATTTCCAATCTAAAATAATTGTTAATGTTAATCCACCAAGTATCATAATAACACCCGTAACTAATTTAGGGATGTGGTACGTTATTAGATCCTTTATAATTTCCGTATCATTAACAATTCTACTGGATAATTCCCCACTATGGTGCTCATCAAAAAAGTCAACTTTAAAATGGAGCATCTTAGTATATATATTTTTTTGTAAATCACGAATTATCATGTTACCAAATTTAGCTATTATATACTGATTTACTGATTCAATTATAGACTTTGCTATTAGAAATAATACCAACCCACCAATCATCCAAAGACTGATCTTATTAACTGAAAATTCATCGACAATATCTTTCACTAAAAGCGGGAATACTAGGGATGCTACTGTAAATAAAATTGATACAATTATTATCGTACTTAGAAGTAACTTTTTTCTTCTATCGTTAATTGCTAGAAGGAGCACTTTATATGCATTCATTTATATTCACCTCATTAAATTAAGACAATAAAGTTTGATTGATCAAACTCTATTGTCTTTATGGAGAAACAAGTATTTAATGTTTAGCAGAAGAACCAGCTTGCATTGCTACTTGTTTTACATTGAACACTTTTAGAGGATTTCGCCTTTAGTTGAACATCTTTAGAAATAGATTCTTTTTGTAAAGATAGTACTTTATTCATTTAATACCCCTCCGTTCTTTCTATAT
>NZ_JASHJA010000064.1:0-9411 GCF_030733445.1 Bacillus sp. MMSF_3353 | reverse complement strand
TTACACCTACTACCTATTTTTAAAGATGGCTTATACCCTATTGTAAAGGCAACGAAAGAAACCATTACCCCTTATGCTGGCTTAGAAATTGCATATTATATATATCCGTTCTTGCAAAAAAAACAAAAGGCCATAAAAGGACTACTAATAGCGAATACTGGAACCATGATTTTCTATCTATATGTGACTATTCTTTCTTATATATACTTTAGTCCCGAGGGGATAAAAGATGTAATTTGGCCCGTATTTCATTTGTTAAAAGGGGTTCGTTTTTCTTTCATGGAACGTTTAGAAATTATTTATATCGCTTACTATTTAATTGTATTCTCCACTACTTTATATCCGTATTTATTTTTCAGTTTTAAATCTATGACCATATCACTTCAAAAAAACGCCCGAAATTGGGCGCTACTTGCTTTTGTGTTATTTATAGTTGGCCTATTTATTTTCGTAAATCCCGATGTAGATCAATATTTGTTTATTTATTCTCTTATGGATATCTTAAATGTCATTTTCTTTATTCTATTACCGATCTTATTTTTCGTTTACAGTATTCTTTTTACTTGGGTTACTAGGAGGAAACAACTTTGATTCGAAAATGGATATGGATTGTAATTTGTTGTGTATATATAATTGGTTGTAGTCAGAGAATTCCTCTTGAAAAGGTTTCATTAATCCTGTTAATTGGCCTGGATAGAACTTCTAATGGAGACATAAAAGTTGGAACAAGTATACCACTCTTTCATCATAAACAGCCAAAAAGTACTATAGAACATTGGACACAAGCATCAACTGTATATACTGGATTCAGTAAGATAGATACGAAGTTAACGGGCTTTATGACAGCTTCCAAAGCTGAAATCATTTTAATTGGGAAAAAATTAGCGCAAGAAGCAAATTGGTTGCAGGAGCTTGATTCTTCTTACCGTGATCCTTACGCTACCATTAATGCTAAAATAGTACTTGTAGATGGATCTGCAGAAGAAATTTTTAAAATTCACAAACCTAGTAAACCATCACTTTCATCTTATATAAATGGTGTAATCGAATCCTCCATTCAAAATAACCAATCCGTCTCTTCTACAATTCAACAATTAATGAGAGAACAAAACGAAGAAGGAATGACGCAAACTGTTCCATTTATTAAAAAAACAAAGAATGAAATCGACACGGTAGGAATTGCATTTTTAAATCGCCAAGGGAAATACTTAACTCATATTCCTAAAAAAGATGTTAAATTTTTCAATCTTATAAATAAGCCAAAAAGTAACGGCCGAATGATACTACACCTTGCGCTTCCGCCTAAAAAATCAAACAAAAAAACAAACACTTCTATCTTCATACAGAATGCGACAAGGAAGGTAGATGTTACTTTTCAAAACGGAAAGTTTATATTTAATCTCGATATCAATGCCAATGTAGCTTTAATAGAAAAAACCAATCCGAATTTAAAGAAGGGGCACTATGATAATAAAAAAAATATAAATAATTTAAAAAGTACTATTGAAAAAGAAATTAATAATAATTTAAAAAGTATATTAAATGAGATACAGCAGAATAAAATTGATCCAATTGGATTATCCCTATACGCTAGAGCCTTTCAATATAAAGAGTGGAAAAAAGTAAAAGGAGATTGGTTACAATCGTTAGCAGAGGCTAAAATAAATGTAAAAACACACGTCAAAATAAAAGATACTGGGACCATTAGAAATTAGTCTAGTATTTAATAGCATTTCTTAATGGAATTTTCCATCTTCAATAATTATTATGTAAAAGATGCTAATTCAAAGAAAAATCTACTGGTTAAATGCTAACCAATAGATTTTTCTTTTTTATCTAAGGATTTTTTAAAAGGATTAAAATTTTACTGAAGTAAACAAGGACAGGTTTCTAATTTAGGTTGCTGGAGAATATATAACCCTCGTGTAATCTCCCTACCACTTTCATTCCAATGGCAACTCCATGATATAACATCAAAGATTAAATTCCTTAACTTAGGCATTTTGATTTTTTAAGTTTGTATGAATGTATTGGCTTTATCTACTTTGATATATAGGTCCACATCAATATATTATTGCATCATATACTGAAGAGATAATTTAAATTATTCTATAAAAAGGATGATGAGGATGAACCTAGAGGATATACAAAAATCCTATGGCCTAATTGTAAGTTTAGGAGGATTGTGCCAAGTTACTAACCAAATCAAAAGGCACCATTTAAGAACATTTTCTGGACCTTTAGATTGGTTTTATTATCCATCACTTTCAGATGTAAACAGATTACTTCAAAATCGATTCGAAAAATTTATGAAGTTGGAAAATATGGTCATAGAAGGTTCAGAAAGTTACGGTCTTATTGAATCAGAATTTGATAATCAAACTAAATGGGCAGAACGAATTACCCACTGTATAAAGGACACTTATTATAATTGTTTTTCAATGCATGACTTTCCTATTAACTCAGATGAGGATTGGAAAGTCATCTATCCTTCTTTTAAAGCTAAATTAGACACTAAAATTAATCGATTCCTTGAAAAAATAACTAGTAGTGAATCAATTTTATTCATTAGAATTTGGGGAAATCGAGATGAAGCAGTTGAATTAGAAAACGTATTATCCAAAATTACAAATAAAGATTTTAATATTCTTATCGTTAATTTTAAGGAGGATCTATCTAATATTGTTGAACAAAATTGGGGCATACCGAGGGTTTGTTCAATTGAACTCCCACGTTATCAGGATAGATGGGAAGGTGATGATTCCGATTGGGATTATATTTTAAATAAAATAGCATTAACTTATTAATTTTCTTTTTACTTTTCACATAATTTTGTCTGTAGATTAAAATAGGCGTAGAGAAATAAAATTCCCCTCTAATTGATACACACTTAATTCATTATCCGTTCATATAATAATTCATAAGTCCTTCTTTATAGGATCAATAGTTCTTTACAAAATTAATTTCATGACTAGAGCACCTTTATGCGGTGCTCTTTTTTAGATTTCTAGAATGTAAAATGTAATATTTGTTCACTTTTCCTTTAAATAGTTAATTTCTTTGAAATCATTTATACAATCAGTTTATTCTGCTACGTAATATGTTCATGACTACTTACTTTCATACTTTATCTTATTTTCAGTATAATTATGTCTTCTTAGATTTTTCATTATAAGATTCTTCAATTCCCTTGATTTCCCTCCCCCTCTTTTATCTTACAAACAAGCAATGTCTTTCATTAGTATTAAATATAACTAAAGCATTAATTTTTAAAATAACCTAATTTACATACAATTGATGATAAACTACAGTGCGTATTCTCCACATTTAATCAGCATTTGAATTATAAATCTAACATATTTTTTTAGTTGATTGTCATTATGGTACAACCGTGTATACATTTATCAAACAAGCTACATAGTTTAAATTAGTAAAATATATAGAGAGGAAGGAAATAGATCTATGAAAGTCATAATTTTGTGTGGCGGAAAAGGGCTTCGGATGCAAGGAATTTTAGAGGACATTCCCAAACCATTAGTTCGAGTTCAAGGAAAGCCTCTCCTCTTGCATATAATGAATTGGTATAGAAAATATGGACATTCTGATTTCATTTTGCCCTTAGGATATAAAGGTGAGAAAATTAAAGAATATTTTATGGATTTTAGCTGGAAAGAGAATGACTTTAGTTTGAATTTTAAAACCAGTCAATATACGCTACTTCAGGAATTAGAAAATTGGAATATACACTTTATAGATACAGGAATTGATACAATGACCGGGGCAAGGCTAAAAAAACTTGAACCCTTTGTACAGGGTGAAACCTTTTTATTAACTTATGGCGATGGATTAGCCAATATAGATATTGATCAACTAATAGCATTCCATAAAGAAAAAGGAAAAATTGCTACATTAACTGGAATTAAAAAGAATAGTCAATATGGCCTATTGGCGGTTGAAAATGGAATTGCTATTGATTTTAAAGAAAAACCCTTACTTGATGAAGTAATTAACGGCGGGTTTTTTGTATTTAACAAAGAAATATTCAATTATTTAGGTAATAGTGATGATTGTGTTCTAGAAGAAGCTCCTCTCCGAAATTTAATAAAAGATAATGAGCTGGCAGTCTATGAACACAATGATTTTTGGGCTAGTGTCGATACACCTAAAGATTTAAAAACCGTAGATGAAAGTTGGAATCCTAATAAATTTTAGTGGAGAGGACTGAATAAACATTGAGCTTTAATGATAAAAAAATAAGTTTACCTCGATTATATATCCCCTCTAATGAGAAAATAATTAACCCGCTTTCAACAGAAATTAAGACTTCAAATCTCTCCCCTAAAAATACTCAAAAACTAATTAACCCTCAATTCTATAATCAACAACATGATCTAAATAATCATTTCTGTGTCATTGTAGGTAGTGAATATGTCTTGAAAATCATTGCCTTACAGCAATCATTAATGCAGTACTCAGAAAAATTTACATTGTGGATTTGTTGTATAGATCCTTTTGCATATTCATTATTAAAAGAAATGAGTCTAATTAACGTAAACCTTTTACAAGTTGAAGAATTAGAAGATAGTGAACTAAAAGCAATTAAGAGAAAAAGAAAAGTAAATGAATATTGTTGGACTTTAAAATCTGTCTTGATAGAATATTTATTGGTAAATTACCATTTACCATCTATTCTATATTGTGATGGTGATTTATGCTTTTTCTCTGATCCTAATATTATTTTTGAGGAATGGGGTGAACATTCTATTTTCCTTACTCCCCAAAGAGATCGTGATTGGGTAGAAAAAATGTACGGCAAATATCAGGCTGGTCTAATTGGATTTAAGAATGATCTCTATGGACTAAAGAGTGTAAGTTGGTGGAAAAATAAATGTATAGATTGGTGTAGTGCCGAACCTGAGGAGGGAAAGTTTGGCGACCAAAAGTATTTAGATTATATCCCTATCTATTTTCCAAAAGTAAAAATTTCCAATAACTTAGGTATAAATGCTGCGCCTTGGAACTGTATATATAATAACGATTACAAAATTGACAAGAGTAACAATGATGTATTTATTGAAAATGATAAACTAGTTGTTTACCATTTTGCATGTATTACTATCTTTACTGAAAATGATTTTGATCTATGGTCTTTGGGAGCAATTTCAATACCAAACAATATATTAAACCATATTTACACTCCTTATTTAGAGAGAATCCAATTTGTTTTAAAGCAATTAAAAGAAAAATTTAATAAAAATACGAAACAATTTTTAAGTAAAAAAGATATAAATGAAGCTCAAACCTTATATAAAGATTCACAATTAAGAAGAAAAATGAATCAATCCAACCATTTTATGAACTTTTCTATGATTATAAGTAAAGAACGATTAATTCAAGGATTGACCTCTTATTATTCCTTAGAAAATCTCAACACTAAATTTACTGTATGGATCTGTTGTATGGATGATTTAACTTATCAAATATTGGAGAATTTAAAATTAAAGCACGCCATACTCATTCCGGTAAAAGATCTTGAAAATCATGAACTCCTCAGTATAAAAAATGAGAGAAATTTACAAGAATATTGTTGGACATTAAAAGCACCTCTTTGTCTACATGTCCTTAGTCTTTATCCCGAGGTTGATCACATTATACATTGTGATGCTGATATGTATTTCTTTACAGCACCTAATATCATTCTTGATGAATGGTGGAAATACTCTATATTCCTATGCCCCCAAAGAAGTTCTACTGAAATTGAAAGCATACACGGTATATACCAAGCTGGTTTAGTTGGCTTTAAAAACGATCAAAATAGTAAAGAAATTTTAACATGGTGGAAAGATAAATGCCTAGAATATTGCAAAAATCATTATGATGTTGAAATGAATAGGTGGGGTGACCAAAAATATTTAAATCACATTCCTAACATTTTTTCTAATATAAAAATCATGTCTCATAAAGGTATTGATGCAGCACCTTGGAATGTAATTCTAAATAGCAGTTCTATATCAAAAACAGATAATA
This sequence comes from Bacillus sp. MMSF_3353, assembly GCF_030733445.1. NCBI lineage: Bacteria > Bacillati > Bacillota > Bacilli > Caryophanales > Bacillaceae > Bacillus > Bacillus sp. MMSF_3353. Next base: position 3,384 of record NZ_JASHJA010000064.1, on the reverse strand, counting down.
AAGTTCTTATTGATCAAGATGAATTAATTGCTTTTCATTTTGGAAGTATGCAGATTATTAATCCAAATGAGTTCGACTTGTGGAAACATGAAACTTTAGAATTACCTCCAACGATTTTAGATCATATATATATTCCTTATATTGAACAATTGAACAAGACATGTCATATCCTTCATAACACTTTTCAAAAATCCCCATCCCCTTTATTTGCTGGCCAAATTGATACAAATACAATAAAAAATTATTTTAAATACTCCTCCCCTCATCACAATTAAGACTGATATTCTCCTTATGTTAAAATAAGTGAATTTATTCCATTAACTAAAAATAAATCTTAATAAAGGATAGATTATCACTATGATTACTTCATTTAAAAATAAAACTTTTCTTATTACTGGTGGATATGGTTTTATTGGTTCTCACTTGGTACGAAGACTTTTAAATTTACAAGCAAAAATTGTTCTTTTTATAAGAACATCATCCAATTCTTGGAGACTAAAGGATATTCTAAAAAATATTGAAACCTATGAAATAGATATACGAGACAAAAAACAAGTACAAGATGTAATAAAGAAAGTTAACCCGGATTATATCTTTCACCTGGCAGCCTATGGTGTAAATTCTGCCCATATAGACTACATGCACGCTATAGAAACAAATATTATAGGGACATGTAACATAATTCAGGCAGCAAAATTAGTAAATTGTAAAAAAATTATTCATATGGGTAGTAGTTCTGAATACGGCAATAAAATGGAACCTATTCATGAAAATATGCTACTAACTCCTGTGGATATCTATGGAAGTACCAAAGCTGCTGCTACTATATTAGCCCATCAAATGGCAAGCGAAAACAATATTAATCTTATAACACTAAGACCTTTTGGCATATTCGGAGAGGCTGAGGAGCCACATAAAATATTCAGCTATATTATCTTGCAAGTGTTGCAAAATAAAGATGTAAATTTAACTTTATGCAATCAATTAAGAGATTATTGTTATATAGAAAATATAATAGATGCCTGTATCCTAGCAGTAGAAAATACCACTGTACAAAATGATATCTTTAATATTGGGAGTGGTACCATTCATCCCTTAAAACATTATGTAGAATTATTATTCAAACATTTGAACACCAATTCCAGACCAAATTACGGTGTAATTTCCTCTAGAACAAATGAAAGATGGGTTCCTGAAGCAGATGTTCACAAAATTAAAGAATCTCTTTCTTGGGAACCTAGAATTAATATTGAAGAAGGAATTATTAAAACTATTGATTGGTATAAAAACAATACACATTTATATCTAATCCCCTGAAAATATTGTACTAAAGGAGGTGGATTAATTGTTAAACAAAAACTTTAATAACGCTTTTTACGGAAAGAAAATTTTAATTACAGGACATACTGGTTTTAAAGGTTCTTGGTTATCCCTATGGTTGAAGGAATTAGGTGCCACTGTAATTGGATATTCATTGGATCCTAAAAATAAAAACGACAACTTTAATGTTACCAATCTTCAAAATGATATAATAGACATTCGCGGTGACATAAGAGATTTTAGTAAACTAAATAAAATTTTTACCGATTATAACCCTGAAATTGTATTCCATTTAGCTGCACAACCGCTAGTTAAGTATTCATATGAATATCCTAGAGAAACATACGAGGTAAACGTTCTAGGAACTATGAATGTACTAGAGGCAATTCGATTACATGAATCAGCTAAAATAGGAATTATGGTGACAAGTGACAAGTGCTATGAAAATAAAGAATGGCCTTGGGGTTATCGTGAAATTGATCCTATGGGCGGTCATGACATATATAGTTCAAGTAAAGGATGCTGTGAGCTTTTAATTTCTTCCTATCGAAATTCTTATTTATCAGAAGAAAAATTTTCTCACCACAAGAAAATAATTGCAAGCGTTCGAGCTGGTAATGTAATTGGTGGTGGTGATTGGTCAATAGATAGGATTATTCCTGATTGTATACGAGCATTAGAATCGAATAAAAAGATTATTATTAGAAATCCTACTGCTATTAGACCCTGGCAACATGTATTAGAACCCTTAAGCGGTTATTTACTCCTCACAGAAAAAATTATTAATAATGATATTATTTTTTCAGGTGCATGGAATTTCGGACCATCCCTAGACAATATTGTTCCAGTAGAAAAATTAGTGACGAGTTTACTAGATATTTGGGGTTGCGGGGATTGGACAACAGAAAATATGGGTCCAATGAATTTCCATGAAGCAAATTTACTAAACCTTGACGTTAGTAAAGCAAAATTCAAGCTTAATTGGCAACCGAGGTGGTCCCTACAACAGACTTTAGAAAATACAATAGAATGGTATAAACATTATAATTCTTACACCAGTACAGAGATGCTAAATTTATGTGTTAACCAAATCAAACAATATTCCGCACTTTAAACTATCCCCCTTACTCATACTCACTGCTTGTTTCTTAAGGAGGGAGTCTTCTTAGCTAAAGAGACATTAACTTTTATAGTCTAAATTGTGAACCTATTATACCTAGAATCCTGTGACTGCCCATTAACAAAGATTTTATTTCTTCGGTTATTTCAAATTACTCATAGACATTATACTTAAGAACCAAGGAATCACATATTGTGCTAGTGATTCCTTGGTTCAGAGAGAATAATGTCTTACTTTAACGACAATACAGTATATGAACTTATCCATTTATTTGTTCTAGTTATGAAAAAAACTTTTTCCTATCAAAAAAGCTTATTTCAAAGAAAAACTTCCTATCTTCTTCAACTTATCCTATTAGAAAAGCAAACAAGGTGAAAATCTCGATAATTATACTAAGCTTTAACAATTTTATAATTATACCTTTCTGGTATATACTCCCCCAAAGTTCTTACTTATATATCGAGTCTCTCATTTACTTTCACCAATGGGGATAATTTCATGAACTATTTATCATTTTAGCCAAGAAGACTCCTTCCTCAAGGAACGCGAAGTGAGTAGGTGGGAGATGAATTGGCTTTGGACAAGGGATGGCAGAAAGCCATCTTAATTGTTCAACATACATAAACTGTTACTCCACTACCCACCGAATGTATGTTTGTTGTATGATAGATTCATATCGAAATGGGGGTGAAATGAATGATGATCAATAAAGCATATAAATTCCGTATCTATCCAAATAAATCACAAGCGGCACTAATCAATAAAACGATTGGTTGTTCTCGTTTTGTATTCAATCACTTCCTATCTCTATGGGATCATGCATATAAAGAAACAGGAAAAGGTATGACATATGGTACATGCTCTGCGAAACTTCCTGCCATGAAGAAAGAGTTTGTTTGGCTGAAAGAAGTGGATAGTATTGCGATTCAGTCGTCTGTTCGCAA
>NZ_JASHJA010000063.1:0-9488 GCF_030733445.1 Bacillus sp. MMSF_3353 | reverse complement strand
GTAATATTATTTTAGGAGTGTTACATTTTGAAATACAAATTAATTGCTACAGGAATTCTTGCTGGAAGTCTACTATCCTACTCATCTAGTGCATTTGCAAATACTCATAAATTTCCAGATGTCCCAAATTGGGCAAGCCCTTCTGTAAATTACCTAGTTGAAAAAGGCGCATTACACGGAAAACCCGATGGTACTTTTGCTCCTGCTGAAACAATTGACCGCGGTTCAGCTGCCAAAATAATGGCTATAATGCTTGGATTAGAAATTAATAAGAATGCTAAACCATCTTTCCGAGATGCTCAAAACCACTGGGCAGCACCTTACATTGCAGCTGTTGAAAAAGCAGGTGTTATTAAAGGAGATGGAAATGGTAACTTCCTTCCAACAGGTTTGATTAATCGTGCATCCATGGCTTCAATGGTGGCAAATGCTTATAAATTAGAAAATAAAGTTGCTAAAAATAGTGTAACTACATTTGAGGATTTAAAAGGGCATTGGGGAGAAAGATATGCAAATATTTTAATACAAACAGAAATTTCTAAGGGCACTGAAGACGGAAATAGCTGGTCCCCTAATAGAGCGATTACCCGTGCAGAAGCTGCACAATTTATTGCAAAATCTGATCAAATCCACAAACATACAAAAGTAGAAGAAAATACTGTAGTTGGTGTAATAAATGATGCAGACCCTTATTATGTGACTGTTGCATATAAAGATGCTAATGGAAATAGTCAAGAAGTGACTATAGACTTCCCAAATGGTAGTAACTCTAACCTTAAAAAAGGTGACAAGGTTAAAGTTGCTAACAAAAATCAATGGAAACATCAAAAAATCTATGGGCAAACTGTATTTTACACTGATGTGAATTCTATTTCTAAAGTAAATGATGAATCTAACAAACAACAAGAAAACCATGTAATTGGGGTAATAAATGATGCAGATCCTTATTATGTGACTGTTGCATATAAAGATGCTAATGGAAATAATCAAGAAGTGACTATAGACTTCCCGAATGGTAGTAACTCTAACTTTAAAAACGGTGACAAAGTTAAAGTTGCTAACAAAGATCAATGGAAACATCAAAAAATCTATGGACAAACTGTATTTTACACTGATGTAAGTTCTATTTCTAAAATAAACGAAGAATCTAACAAACAACAAGAAAACCATGTAATGAGTAAAGATAAAGAACAAAAACTCTTAGCACAACTAAAAAAACGTTCTGGTACAGTGACAAAAAAATCCGAAGATAGCCTAGAAATTTCAAGTAAAAATCAAACCATTCGTGCCCATGTTAATCCAAAAGTACTACCAAACATTCAGATAGGTGATACAGTAAATGTTTATGCTCAAGCATTTGAAATGGCCCCTATCCTTCTAAAGGACTTACCTTTCGAGGCAAGAAACGCGATTATTCAAAAAGGAAATGAACAAAATATTTTAGAGAATCAATACAAAAAAATCACAGGAAATGTTACAGGAAAATCGGATAACTCAATCTTAGTTTCAAGTAACAACATAACTTATGAAGTTGAAACTTCAACCGAAGTATTACAAGATATTGTAATCGGTGATACGGTGAACGTTTATGCTGCATCTTTTGATTTTAGCCCTATTTTACTTGCTGGTGTTCCTGTGAAAGCTATTTCTCCTATTGTTGAAAAAACAAACTAATGTTCAACATTCTATAATTTTGTTAACTTCATCCGAAAAGAACTCCTAAGTAACATAGGAGTTCTTTTTATGAAGTTATATATTTTCTATCGTGCTCGTAAGACCTAGTATATTAATCGTGATTTACTATCTGTCCAACAGTAACTATCTTATTTTTATTTCTATAAGTTTTTATCAAGAGACAGAGCTTTATTTCCCCATCTTTCTTTGAACTCCCCCACTCTCACTTCTAAATAAAGTGAACGCGTTTGACACTCCCACGGCTAAAGCCGCAAGTCCTACACCTTACGGTGTAACGGATGGGATTCTTGAATGACTAAGCATTCGCAGTCCATTTCTGTTTTGAACAGCCTTCAAGATGAGGGTGTGCCATCACCCCTCCTAAGACAGACCATATAGGTTCTTAGGCTGATTGACTATTACCGCCAACCACAGTTGCGTAGCGAATATTCATCGCCCCAACGATATCACGATGTTTCTCAAATCCACATTGGCACTTGTATTTTCTGTCTTGTGCCTTGTTCTTTTCAGAACATTTCGGACATGTTTGACTTGTATAAGAAGGGTTCACATATTCGACCTTTATGCCAACTAATGTCGCTTTGTACTCGATGAATTGTGCTAAACGATGGAATGACCAAGTGTGTAGATTTTTTTCGTTTTTACGGCTTGTTCGTGCCGTCTGTCTAATGTTCGTTAGTTGCTCTAATCGAATGACAGAAATATTATTATCCGTTGCAAAATCAACGATTACACGACTTACTTTGTGGTCTTGGTCTTGCATCCATCTTTGTTCTTTATCATCGAGTTGACGAAGGGCATTCAGTTTCTTAGCTTCTCCTAACTTCTTGCGAACACTGCGAAACTTACGTTTCATAAATTTGTTTTGCCTACCGTTCCCGAAGAAACGAACTTTATCATCATCTGTGATGGCTACCGCAGGAACTTTAAGACCTAAGTCTACTCCTAAAATCTTTGTTCCCGTTTTTTCGTTTGTAGGAATCGTGACAGATATTTGAGCAATCCATTTAGCAGATTTCTTCGTGATACGGAGTGTACCTAACTTGTGCTTCAACAATTCGAAATTGCGATTATATTTGTCTATTAATAAAGCGCGAACCTTTAAACGAGTTGACTTTCCGTTTACCATAAACGGAATTGAAATGTGCGTGAAGTCAAATGAATAGTTTTGGTTATTCCATACACAAACAGGTCTTTTTAGAATCGGAACGATTTTGTATTTACTCTTTTTCACCTTTGTAGAAAACACACTTTTCGCATCTTTAATTGCTTGATTTTTCACCGCACTTGGGATATTGGCCTCAATATCCTTTGTACTTTTCTTTGTGCTTTTCTTTGCTTCAACCATTTCAGATACAAGGGCATTAATGACTTTTATATACTCGTGGCTACTTTGTTCCAATAGCATGATTTGTTGTTTTGTTGGAAGCAATTTAACTTTAACTGTGATGGTTTGTGGCACAAGTTTCACCCCCTCGTTTTTTGATTTTCAACATAATGTTTTATTGTCTCACTTGATACATTTCCAGCAGTAGAAACAAAATAAGAACGCGTCCATAGGCTCGGCAAGTGTTGAAGATGAGGAAACTCTTCTCTCAAACGTTTTGATGTCACTCCTTTAATTTTTGCCATTGTATCAGCAGGACTAAGTGTTGGTGGTGTATTTAAGAACAAGTGAACGTGGTCTTTGTCGCATTCCATTGCAACAATAGAAATATCCAATTCTCCGCATATTTCTTGAACCAACTCTTTGAAACGTTCTTCTACTTTTGTATTAAGAAAAATCTTTCTTCTGTATCGTGGACAAAACACAAAATGATAGTTAATTAATGACACGGTTGTTTTGGTTCTTCTATAATCATTCATCATGTTTGCATTGTATCAGTTGGATTATAAAACTGCAACGCGAAAGAGAAAAAAATAAAAGATACCAACATTTTGGATACTTAGAGTGCCACAAACCTTGCGGTTTTTAGTAGCACTCCTTATCCAACCTCCCTTTCATCCCCTGCCTAAACGCGAGGGGCTTTCTCGTTCGGGAAGGGCTGTAATTCAACTGTTTTAAAAAAATCAAATTTTATTGCTCAAGGCACCTTCGAACTTTAGAAGGAACAAAAAAAGAAGAGGGATTTCCTCCCTCTTCACCAATAAAATCAAACATATTTACAATTAAGGAAGGGTATACATTCATCGGGGGATGAATGTAATAATAATATTTCACATAGTGAATCATAACACAAATCCACTTCCATTAATAGATAATTTTAACATTTATGGATTATATGTGACAGAACTGTTAAACATCTTAATATTAAAAGGTTTTATATGATAGAACTAGAAAATTGCTAGTGTAGGGATAAAATATAAGGGGGATATGTATTATGTTTACAAAAAAACAAAAATTAGTAACAACCGTAACAGCTTTAACATTAGGATGTGGATTTACTTTCGGATCAACACCGGCATTTGCAGATTCTAATAAGGCGTCTGTAAGCACTGCACCTATTTATTCTATTCATAAACAAGAACAAGATCCTTTTACTGGATATGTCATTTCAGTAGAAAACAATTATTTAGTGGTTGCTTCTACATCTACAAAAGATGAAGCTCTCGCTTACCAAAATGATTGGTGGGAGTTAGTAAATCAAAATAAGATTTTAAGGGTTCCTATTTCAGATGGTGAAAATTACACTATAGGTGAACAGTTAAATGTTTATGCTGCTGCATGGACCAAATCTTTACCACCAATTGCTGTAATGCCTAAAATTGAAAAAGTAATTCAATAGATTATGCTAAAAATAACAGGGCATCATTCTAATTAGAATGATGCCCTGTTATTTAGTAAAAAACCGAATACGTAATCTTTATATTCTTTTTCGTTGCTTTCTGATTTCCATCATATATTAACCTAATACTTATCATTCTGCACCTGACGCAAGATCCTACATCTCACATTACTGTAAAGATATTATTCGCCATCTTTCATCTCTAAAATAGTAGTATCGTTTACAATCCCATGGCATACCCTTTAAGAGCATTAAGAAATACCTTGTTTCATACCCCTATCTTTTACACTCTTACTGCTATCGCTAGCAAATTTAATTCTTTAATTCTATTTTCACAGATTCATATATTCTTCTAAAGTCAGTTTTTTCTTATATATACTTTCAGCAATATCTCCTACATAGCGAATATGCCACGGTTCATAAGCATATCCAGTAATACCCTCTTTACCTTTTGGATAACGAATAATAAAACCTGCACGATGCGCATTTTCTTTCAGCCATTTTCCTTCTTTCGTATTCGCAAAAGTTAGCTCTAGCTCATTATTTGCACTTTTAGAAGAAACATCCATCGTTAATCCCGTTTGATGTTCACTATGTCCAGGCTTTGCCGAGAAGCGATCCGTATGCTCTTGCCCTTTCTTTTTAACATTGTTGGCATACAGGCCTTTTTGATACTCATAGGAACGAAATCCTGAAACAGCATTCAACTGGATTCCATCCTGCTTAGCTAAAAGGAATAGTTTTTCTAACGCTTCCGCTGCTTCTTTACGAAGATGACTCTTTTCTACCGTTCCACTAAATGAAAACGGTACATTTGGGACAACTAAATCCTCTGGCATATAGTCTTCGGGTAAACCATATTCCTTATTTACTACAGCCTGTACACTAGCAAAAGAACTTGCTATCTTATTTGAAGTCCCATTTTGCTTACTATTTTTTTCTTTATTTATGGAGTTTTCACTAGTTTCATGGTTTGTCTTATATGGTTCTTTACCAATAGATATATTGGTGTAAATGATAAAGATACCTAACATTACTACTATACAAGTTAAGGTTCCTACTAATTTAAGTCTCATCATTCATTTCCTTCCTACAGCGCCTACTGTTACTCATTCATCATACTTCAGCCATGTCAAATCCATATTAATTCCCTGTGAACTTTTCTTCATAACGTATTTCTTAATAGATTGATAGTATATCTTCCCGTACTTTTGACATCCTTAAAATATCAGTTCTATTCATACATGTAGAAATATAATCTAAAAATTCTTATAATAAGATAAGAAGTGTAGCATTCTATTATAGAAAGGTCTTGGTATAATGTTAGGTATTGATGTAAAAAAAACAAAAGAAGAGTTAATAATTTCATGGCAATTGGCGGAGGTTACAATCCCATTACGTGATGTGCTTGAGGTTACCGAAGATGCTACCTATGCGGGAGTTGAAGAACCAACTGCAATCCGTATCGGAACTGCATATGCGACAACTGATCGTATATTAATTAGAACTGTAAAACAAAATTATGTATTATTTACTACAAACAAAGTGTCGATTTTAAAGGCTATACTTGGTTAAAGATGGTCATATAAATAGATTCAAACAAAGTTCGAATAAAGCAAAAGAGAGAAGTCATAGAAATTTCCTTATTTTATTAAATTCATTAGTATGGCTGCTAACACTTTTGAATTCTTCAAAACGAAAATTATTATCTTGGTCACCTTTTGCTATATTTGAGGGTAACATGTAATTGATGTATAATGAAGATGAACTGCTCAACATTTTTCTTTTAAGTTAGTATGTCAAACCCTAACTACCTAAAGAACTAAGGTAAACGTATATTATGTCATTTTAATATTTTATGTTTTAGAGTTCCTCTATTTGAATCGTAAAATGTGGTTTGAATTTCACTTCAATTGTTTTGTTTCCTACGCCACCTTGGACATACAATGAATCATTGCGGGTATAGATTCGTTTAGCCGAATCCATATTGGTTTCAAATATACAATTATTTTCATAACACATTTTTAATTCAACAGTTTCCTCGTAATAACACATAATCATTACTAATTCAAATCCCAGTTTGTCTATTTTACTATATCTATATGCACCTGCACCAGGAATAAAATAATCTTCTGGTTCACTCTCGAAAATTTCCAATAATTCGTATTCATCATATTTAATATTCAATTTGAGTATTCCTAACTTATTTTATAGGTAGTGTATTTATAGTTTCATACGATGTTTATTTTGCACCGTATGAAACTAGTATATTTACTATATGAAGTAGTGACTATTATTCTGGACATAAATCAAGTACATCATGAAACATAGCGTATTCTACAGTCACCTGAGGTCCAAAAATTGTTACCCCCTCTGGGAATTTGAGGTTCATTACAACCTTATTTACTTCTGCATAGGATAGTTGTGTATAATTCTTCGATGTTAAAGATTGAATAACTTGTTGGTCAAATTCCAATTGCTGACTCGTATAGGGCTGTGTGTCATATCCATCTAAAGTTGACATGAGTGACGTATCGCCAGGACAGTCAACTGAAAATTCATGCTGTAAGTAAAATACAGGTGCCAATTTTGAAATTAATAAAGTACTGCTGTAGTAAATATTTAAATTCTCTTTCTTATATGGTTTAAAATCGAATACATATTTTTCTGCTGGCCAAATATCATCAATGTTGACAGGTGTTGTTTGAATGTGTGCATTATGAATAAATACAGTTAATTCTTTAGGTAATTCAATTTTATTTTCACACCTAAGTAAATATTCATTTACAGCTCCATTTACATAAAAATGTTGTATTGCTTTTTTTACTAATTCATTCATATATGAATCCTTTCTTAACCCATTTTCAAATCATGTCCCGCAGGTTTCGTTGAGTTTAAATTAAAGTCTACTTCTCCCTGATGTTTCCCCTTTTTATTAAGTACTTCAAATCTACCATGTTGTGTATCTAAAGCATAAAGATTATTGGATTTTGAATCAACATATACGTCCCTTTTATTTACTCTGCTCAGTTTTGAGTCTTTTTTCCAACCATTTTGCTCAGCAATGCCTTTTGAGGCTATTTTTATTTCAGCGGCTTTTTCATTTATATTCATTTTTGCGATTTTTTTATCAAAGGCTGCTACATCGAAAGAACCTGTTGATACATTTTTTGTTACATTACCAAGTTTCTGTGCATTTTTCTCCAGATCGCCTAGTTTACCAAAGGTACGGCCAATTACTTTTGTTGTACCACCAGTAACTGCAGTAAGTGTTCCCCATACAAAGTCACTTGGCGCATATTTATCATGAGTAAACATTTCCTCGCCCGTAAAGAGCTGTATACCTTGTTTTACTTCTCCAATTCCAGGAGCTAAATCAAGGAATAATGAAGTTTGTTTAGCGGAACGTTTTTGTTCTTCTAAATATTCCAGCTGAAGCAACCTCCATTCATGGTATTACTAATAAAACTGTCCACGATGCACCATCGTGGACAGTAATGTATAAAAAATTATGTGAAGTTACTGCAGGAAAAACTCTACTTATTTATTGTATAATAGTAATAATAATAAAGTTACTAAATTTTGATTATTAAAAGCTAAGAGCCTTACTACATTCTACGTAATAAGGCTCTTTAAAGTTGTTTCAAATTACATCCATCTGTTTATATAATACTTAAAAAATGAATAATAAAGTTGTTTACTTCTTATTGAACTAACGCATCTGTTCGTTTAAGTGTAATTCTTTACAATTACTTGATACTATATAGGTGAATAGAAAGATAAATTAAAATTTAGTTTCGTAGTTGTAAAAGGAGGTTATTTATATTATTCTCTTATAATTTTCCAAAAAGGAGAGTTTATGAAAAAGATTATTGTTTTTGTGTTAACGATATTTATATTATCCTTAGGATTCGCAACACAAAGTTATGCGTTGTCAGATTCGCAATCTGCGGCAATACAAGCGTTGCTAGATGATGCCTGTCGTATATCAGGTGTGCCGGGAATGTCAATCTCAATACTTGCTGATGATGAAGTGTTCTACTTTTCTTCAGGATATGCAGACCGTGAAAAGGGTTTGTCTGCAAGTGAAAATACACTCTATGAGTTAGCCTCAGTCAGTAAAGCTTTTACCGGTATGGGTATTATGCTGTTGGAAGAGAAAGGGCTGCTCTCAATGACTGACCCTGTCCAAAAATATTTACCTTGGTTTACGTTAAAGTATCAAGGGAAACCTGTTGATATGCAAAGTCTTACACTAAATAACTTTCTTCACCATACCAGTGGTCTAACAAATATTATGCATACTCAAAATATTCCACAAGGCAATACACCGGATATGTTGCAAAAGACTGTGGAAATGCTCGTGGATGCTGAATTGGCGTTCCCTCCCGGTGAACAGTATAACTATGGAACCGTTAATTATGACGTATTGGGTTTGGTTATTGAGATTGTGTCGCGACAAAGCTATGAAGACTTTATGAAGGAACAGGTATTTCAGCCATTAGGTCTTCACCAGACGTATGTTTATAAAGAAGATGCTCAAGCGACTGGGCAGTTGGCACAGGGCTACCGTTCTTCCTTTTTTATGACAACTCCATTTAAAGCTCCGGATTATGCTGGGAATAAACCGGCAGGCTACATCATTTCTAATACAAAAGATATGGCGCGTTGGATGGGCATACAGATGGGTATTGTGCAGGACATACCCGGAATATTTCACACGGTTATCGAAAAATCACATAGGGGTGATATGTCTGTTCCAGCTGTCAACGGTATGTATTATGCGGCAGGTTGGTCCGTAAACGCCGAACAAACGATTATAGAACACACTGGGGGCAATCCAAATTTCAGAACCGAAGTAGCCATACTGCTAAATGAACGAACAGCCGTCTCCTTGCTGAGCAACGGCGCAAATACCAATATAAACATAGTACTAAAAGTTAAAGATATATTAGAAGGCAATCTAACTCAGTCATATGAAATAAGCGGCACACAGCTTTTGGATAT
>NZ_JASHJA010000062.1:0-10003 GCF_030733445.1 Bacillus sp. MMSF_3353 | reverse complement strand
GTTTCTCTGGTTCTGTTGGCTTCTCTGGTTCTGTTGGCTTCTCTGGTTCTGTTGGTTTTTCTGGATTTGTTGGTTTTTCCGGCTCTGTCGGTTTCTCTGGATTTGTTGGTTTTTCCGGCTCTGTCGGTTTCTCCGGATTTGTTGGTTTTTCTGGCTCTGTCGGTTTCTCTGGATTTGTTGGTTTTTCCAGCTCTGGTGGCTTTGGTTTTTCTGTCCCTGTATTTTCCGTATTACCATTCTCACCCTCCGTTATAATTGGTGGGTTCACAATTGAATCTGGTTTCTTCTCTGGTGGAAGAATATCACCTATACTCGCTACTGAAGAATCAATATTTTGATCACCGAATGCAAAATGATCTCCATTCACGGTGACTTGTGGCTTGTTATCTGTAATAGCTGCAATCACATTGTCTTTTGCTGTATCTTGAATTGATTTATCTACCGTTTCTTTATCAAAGAGTGCTAGAACACGAGAAGTAGTGTCATCCCCATTTTGAAGATTACTTACAATAGATTTTTCTTTAAAGTTAATTTTTGATTTATCCAGCTCTCCGAGTACATAAGCAACTTCATTATCCTTACTTTGAATTGCATTCTCTGTAATTGCTTCAAAATCTTGTTTGTTCAGATCTCCTTTCTTTTCCTCCGGCTTATTCTTATCTACTTTTTTTGTAATAGCTGATTTACTTTTTGATGATTCCTTACTTCCAAACCAACTGCAACCTGTCGTACTTAATATCAATGAACCACCAAGAAAAACAATTCCCATTTTTTTGTACAGATTCTCATAATTTAAAGGCATGTTATTCTCTCCCCCTTAGATGTTCTGTAGGTCTTTATCAATTTTTTCAATCTTAGCTTTCTTTTCCTCTTCACTTATCGTAGATTGTTGAATATCTCGTTTCTCTAATTCTTTGACTTCTTTCATTACATTTTTATTTCCTTGCGTTTTAGCAAAGGAATAACAATCTCCATATTTTTTTAGATTTACAAAAGCTTCAACAATGAGTTTTTCACGTCTACCGTCCATATTGACTTTACCCTTAAGCTTAATTACCTCCTCATATTTCTTATTAAGTGCTGCTTTTTCAAAGTCGATTACATCATTTTTGACATCAATTTCATTGATTTTATTCATGTTGTCTATCCCAATAAAATAAGCAACCACACTTTCTGCAAATTTCGGTTCATATTGTAAGGCCTTATTTGCCTTTCCGTTTAATAAATAAGTAAATAGAACTGCCTTCTGACTATCTTTATCTAATTCTGTGTAATTGACCTTATCGAAGTATTTAACGGCTTCTCCATACTGCTGAATGGCTGCCTGTTGTAATCCTTTTACTACATATTGTTCCGAGCCAGCATTTGCACTCGAAACTGGTTCGGAAGAGAATAACTTAAAGGCAAATATGGCACCAGCTCCAATTAACACCACGCTTCCTATGACACTCGCAATAATCTTGAATCCTTTTCTATTTTCCTTTCCAGGCTTTACTAGTGTTTTTACTTCATTCGCTGGACTATAAGAGGGTTCTTCCTTCCTTTCTGATGATTCTTCTTGATATTCATATTCTTCATGAAAAGGAGAATCATTGATTTCTCTTTCTAATTTTTCTAACAGCTCCTTCTTTTGTTCCTCTTGTTCCGGATCTAATTGCATCACATTCATTTTTTTAGAAATGTGATCAAAAATGTGATCTGCATATCTCGAACCAAGTGATAACGTACCGTTATAAATTTCATTGGAATGACCATCTAACAAATCGAAATCAATATGTTCTTGTCGCCCAGCTTCTCTATAAATACGTTCTAATCGTTTCGTTAAGATATAAGCTTCATGAAACGAATATTGCTTACCCGACTCAATTTCTGTTCCATTGCTACTCTTAAAAATGACAAACATGGCTTCTCCTTTCTTCCATTTGATTTATATTTACTTTCATTTCGATTGATCTTAAAATGCATAGTACACAAAAGAACCTAATACAAGGAAGACAGCAAATAAAAACGCTAATGGTAAAAGGTCTCTTAACAATCTTCCTAAAAAATCAAAAGCTCGCTCAGTTGACACCATACACATGAAAATAAAATAACAAACAGTAAATGCTAACATAGTTATCAGTGTCACGATCAAGTAGAATCCTACTGGATTACTATAAAACTCTTTAAAGGACTGTACGATAAACCCCATAATCCAGCCTCCTTTTTGTATCAAATTCAAATTCTAATAAAAAAAGGCAACAAAAAAAGCCATACCCTTTGCATAGCCTCTTCATTGCCTTAATTATATTTTTTCACTATTTCATCCAGAAAAACGGGAATAAGATTTGGCCAAATTTCACATTGCTATTTACGCTCTCTGCTAAGTATTGGCATCCCATTACAATAACGAGCCCGGCTGCCCCACCAAGAAACCACCAAATACATTTATGTCTTCCTCGTTCACCGCCCCAAATTAGTAGATAAGCGCCCCAGCAAAATACAATCGCTGTACTAACCATTGCCCCTCTTTGCATCCATGCAATAAATGAATTCCCTGTATTAATTAGACCGTCCATCGCATCACCTAACACTAACATGTGAGATAATGTTTCCAACATTGACATATACATTCACTCCCTTTTCATTTTTAAGTGCTTATACGTTACTAAGCTGACTTGATACGCTCGGCTTGCTTTCTTCTTTCACTTCTGTTGCTGTTGCTTTATAAGCTTGCAAAGCCTTCATTACTAGATCTTGATTTTCTTCAATGTACTTCTGATGATGTAAATGTAGCCAATGGTTATAATCCTGACCATTGGCTCTTAATAGGTTTGCTACCATATCTTTTTCTTTTTTTAATTCCCTCTGTGTAATCGCCACTATATCACCACCTTTCAATGATTATGTGATTACTTCTGATATTGTTCTTTGCAATTTTGAATAAAGTAGGTAACTTCTTTTTCAAAATCAGATGGTTTAATTTCTTCAAACTTTATTGATTTCTTCAACTCTCCTTTTTCATAGTAAGCTAGAGTATCACGTTTTTGTGACAAGCCGAAGTCATGTTGATTACTTGTTCTTGGAACATCCTCTCTACCTCCGAATAATTCCCTAACCAATATATTGTTTTGCTTTGCTAATTTTTCGACTTTAAAAAGTATATCTGCTCTTGTTTTCTTATCATTATTTAATATTACAAAACCTGTGCCATCCTCACTCATGAACTTCTTCATTTCTAACGGACTAAGTTCCATTACTTCCCCTTTTCCCGAACTAAAGACAAATGTTGAACCAATACCAATTGCAATTAACAGTCCAACAACAGCGGAAATGATCCACCCTTTACGACTCATGCATGTTCCTCCCTATGTCATAGTTTTATAAGCGATTTTGAAGTGTGATGAGACACTTTTAAACTCCAACATCTGTCTTTATTTTATAACATTTAAAGGAAAGTGGGATAGAAAATGGAAATATCATTTATGGCTGGAATGACGAACCCTGTATTGGCATGCGTATAGAGACTAATCCCGACCTAGCTTCTATATGCCCAATACCGCACTACGTATTTTGGCGTGAACGTAGAACCTTATGTATCTACTTTTGTGATGTTCCTCGCTTCTTCAGAATGTCAAAATAGGATATTCCTCACGAGTACTGACACAAACAGGTCTTTGATACACTGCATTCCCCAGTGGTCACAGATGAGTTTTACGATCTTACTCACCCAACGATAATCGTATACCTAACCCCTCTAGTGACCTTTCGAAGGGAGGCACGCATATATATTGAAAGCCGTATACTATCCTTCTACAACATTACTGAAAGGAAAAGATACGCAATATATATTTAAATTGTCAAAGAGCGACTTACTTTGTGCTATGTTCTCAGCACACTTCAAAATCGCTTTTTTTATTTACATTTTTGTTTGACAGCTACTAATTCCGCATGTTTATTTTTTCGTTTAGCAATTAAGTTTTGATGTTCATCTCTAACCGAGCGCACTTGATAATAAATTTGAGCCACCTTTTCAATGCTTCCTGTGCTATTTTCAATTGCGATGGTGCCTTTCAGTTCGTATGTTTTTCCATCAAAAGTTTTAACACTATGAGCTTGTGATGCCGCAATATCATAAAATGTGAGTCTTTTTTCTTTTCCCATATGAACGCCTCCTATTTTTGATAAAGAAGGGAGAAAAGCGCTTCTCCCCTGTCTAGTTTTCTAGCCATCTAGATAGGATGAAATAGTGAACGAGTGCTTTAGATCATGCTAAGATTGTTGTGTTATACGAGGTTATGATGCGTTGCGCTGCTTCTTTTCCGTATATGTGTTGTAATGCGGATTGAGATTCAACTACGATTGAATGCTGAATGTGGTATGTTGCGCTTTCTTTCAAAAACTGCTCCATATGAGGGATTGGGTATAAATCATATTGATGAAATACCAGGTGAATCGGTCTTATATTCTTGCATTCTGTTAGATATTGAAGAAAATTTGATAATGCTTCTCCTCTCTCTTGATACGTACTTATTTCCGTTTCTACACTAATGTACACAACGGATTTTTGTTTTAGATCCATTTGTAGTGTTTCATAACCAGTTAGTAAATCATGTTTGATGATTTCATATCCTTGTTCTCGTTTTTCATAATGTGTATCTTCATAAAAGATGCCTTTTGGATCAAAAATAAAAATAAAATCATTGATTGTTTCCTGAACATCTTCTATGACCGATTTATAAGCTCCAAAACGAGCTTTTATGACACCAGCAATCCTTTCATTCGGTTCTTTTAAAGCTCTAATCACTTTTGTATACTTCTTATCTACACCTAACATACTTTGCACTCCTTCCTATTTCATTTTCGACTTATAACTAGTACTGAAACTAAAAATACTCTCCCTGTTTCTCGAATTTCTCATATTTTTCTTGCTGCTTATCTAAAATTCGTAAAAGTGTATTGAATGTGCCTTGCCTTGTTTTTTTGCTGATAAGGCTAACACGTTAATGATTTGATAGGCCGGATGATCTTTCTTCCATAACTCCCTCAACTCCAAAGGAAAGTTATCTTTTTCTTTTGCTTGTTGTACTAATTCCCTAATCCCTAACCTTTTCTAAATCTGAATAGTATAAATCTCCATGTCATTGATCTAAATACAAAATACTTCCTGCCAATAATTTTGTAGCGGATTCTATCCAGAAATCATACCTTTCTTTCAGCTTGAGCGATTTAAAATTGCTTGCTTTAATTCTTCAGGCAACAAAGTACCCTTGCACCGCATAACGTCTTCCTCAAGTTTCCCTAAATCCCCTATTTTATCGACATAGATTTCTGACATCTCATATCACCTCCCTCTTGGTTTCTTATATCTTGCTACCTATCAAAAAAACAACTGTCCAAATGAGAATTACGAGTATACATGCATTTTGAAATCCAATAGTAAAGCTCAGTGGATTTCCATCTACTTCATTGAAATAAGTTTCATATTATTTCATATCACAATTGAAATTTTTTATGGTTTCTTTTTGCAAATACGGCTTCAAATAAACCTAGTACGATACATGCAATACCAATCCATTTTATGTATGAATTTTCGGCTTTATCTCCTGTTATTGGAAGAAATGTTTCAATTTTCTTTGGTTTTTGTTCTAATTGTTGTTTTATAACAATCTGTTGTGATTTCTCTATTTGTGGAATGATAGGTTTTCCGATTACTTGTGGTTGGTCGGTACCTGTGGTTACGGTGCTTCTATTTGCTCCGTTTTTTGTGGGTGTGGTGTCTGTGGTGTAGGCGGTGTCGATTCCTTCTAATTCTTCACTGTATGTTTATTGAATTCCGAAATTATATTTTAAAAAATAATTATAAAATTGTACCTTTTATAGACTGTTCATTTACAATATAAATGTATAATTATTTTTCGTGAAAATGATTCATTTCAACTTTGCTCGATAATATGTTGCCAAAAAAAGCTTTTCGACTGGTTCTCCCAAAAAATCCGATATACTTTTTGCCCGACTAGAAATTAAACCCTTTCTACCCGACTCAATATCATACAAAGTACTTACTGGAATTTTAGAACCTTTTGAAACCTCATTAATTGTATAACCCTTTGATTCACGAAATTCTCTTAAAATCGTCAAGTGTCTCACCCCCTATATACAGTTTATTAGTCTTTGAGCCTAAAGTCAACACTTTAAGTTCTCATTTTATACACTTTTAGTGTTAATGTCTTTTTTAGAAATCTTATGTTACTATGCAAAATTATAAAATTGGAGTGATAAATAAAATGACAATCGATAAAAATATTGTGGGGAAAAATATAAAAAAATTAAGGGCTATAAAAGGAGTAAGTCGGAAAGAAATGGCTGAAGATTTAAATACTACATATAGAACTGTATCTAGTTGGGAAACTGGAGAAAAAACACCACGCTTAAATAAATTAGAAGAAATTGCTACTTATTTAAATGTCAGTGTGTCTTCTTTATTAAAAAAAGAAATTCCGGATGAAGACCTCTTAAAAAGTATTAAAGGTGAAGATCCAGTTGAGCGTTTAGCCAGATTACTCTATGAACGATACATGAGTGTACCAGATAAACATAAACCCCGTATTGAAGAGGAATTATTAAAATATGCTAGTCAATTAAAAGCGCAAGTTGAACAAGAGGAATAGGGAATCTCCTATTCCTCTTGTTCATAGCTCGCACATAACTCCACAATTTCACTAAAAGTTTGTAAATCAATTGTTTTCACAATCTCTAATAATTCATTTACGCTTAATCCTATTCTTCCCATTGTTGCCCCTCCTTTTTTGCTTTTATATTGTGAAAAACAACACAAATTTTTCACAATTCCCCGTCTAGGGATTTATAAAACAGTTTATAAAATCACAAAAGACACCGTTCAAAACGATGTCTTTTGTAAAAATATATATTTTAAATAAAATACAGAAAAATTATCCACCACCACCGGGATCGACCATCATTCTATATACCATATACTGATTCCCAGAACTTTTAGCTTTTTGGGAGTACTGTTGTGTTTCCATTTTACCTAGTGAACTATTCACTAAGGTTAATAACAGTATAGCGGCTACTATTGATACATATAACTTTTTCACCATTTTTTCACCATCCCTTGACAACTAAATTATATTTTCTGCATATTTATCATATATTATTTCAGCAAATTTTACATACAAAAAATCATTATTTACTTTAAACATATCAATAGATTGTTTAATTAAATGTATATCTTGTTTAGCCATTCCCAAGTAACAAGTTTGAAGTGGTGTTAACATTTTTCTTTTTGCTCTAATTTCTTCAAGTATATTTATTGCTTGTTGATTTTTTCCCTTTTTAATTAAAAACAAAGCGTATTCAGCTGGGTGTAATCTATCGAAATCAATTTTATTTAAATCTTTCCACCAAAAGATTCTAATGAAGTTAATATCATTTAGAGCTATATTGTATTTTAAACTCCCTTTTGCGCCTTTCAATACATTTAACGCTTCTCGAAAGAAATATAAAGATTTTTTATAGTCAGAAAACATATAGTTTTCTCCACTCCTAATGTTCAACAAAGCTTCCATAACAGGGAAGAATTCAATATCCTTATATGTTCTTAATTCACCATTTTCTATTACAAATTGTAGAGAGTTATTTTTTCTTAATATTGAATAACTCCAAAGTTCTTTAACCCAAAATCCGTATAAACCCTTTAAGAAAATATTAGTTACTAATTTATCATCTCTAATATTCTTCTCGATTCTTTCCTTATAACCTTGCATTAATCCAAAATCCCCTAAATCACAAAGAATTAACATACTGAGTATATCACAAAAAATTTCTACATCCACATTAGAATTTCTAGCTTTTTGGATATTCAAGTACACTTCTCTGACATTTTTACCTTTCAAACGATCAATATATAAATTAAATATATCTGCAAATCGTTTCAATTCTACATCCTTGCTCTCTTTACATATTCCAGCGAGATATTCAATTAATAATACGTGATCGTTCAAATGAGCAATGGCAAAGGCAACTTTAACATTTATGTTTAATCTATCCTCTAAAGTACCTAAATAATCTATTATTTTTTGTTCTTGTTTATCTTTATCATTTGCAAATATGACATAGGCAATTTTTGCAAATGTATATACGGATATCTCTTTATCCCTGTTAATCCAATTAGAGATAGTAGATTTAGCAACTCCAATTTCTCTTGCGAGATCAGTATATGTTTTGTTTTTAGAAGATAAATAATTATCAAATTCCCTAGATAACTTCTTCATGTATTTTCACCTCGTCTTTTTCACGAATATTCAGAAACGTACATATGAGTAAGAAAATTATACCACAGTACCTAGAAAATTTTTCTTGCTCAATTGTTGAGTGAATATTCTGATATTTAATTGAAAACAAATGTGAAATACTTCAATTTTTGCACCTATTCTTCAAATATGAACTTAGAGTGTTGATATTATGTACATACAATTGTAAAATAAAAATAAATTACCTATGAACGAAAGTTTTTTAGAAAACAAAAAAATAAAACCCCACCGCCCAGTTTTAAATTGGCTTCTAGTTTGGCGACCGGAACCAATTTAAAACTTCTAAGATAGGGTTTTAATTCACACTATAAATATATGTGTTTCTCTTTAGTATCATACTTGATATTAAAATTATATCATAATGCATATACATTGTGAATATAAAACCGCTGTTTTTCCTTTTTATTTGCGGTGGGAAAAATAGGAGGTTTTTTCAGTGTTGTTGCGAAACTTTTTGCTTAGTCGAGCAAAAGCGGAACTAAGTCCCCACATTCATCACTTATCTAAAACTTCTGGATCTATCAATCAAGAAATCAAGAAAATAACTTCTTATATTGATAGTATTGTCCTAGAGTGTGAAGGTGCTACCACAAAAGATTATCTTACCAAAAGGAAATACGAAGCTTTAGAGACTGTTTTATCTTATTTAGTACAAGAAGGCTATAGTCAAGTTAGACAAGAACACATCAGCAAAAAATCTGGAATTTCAAAACCTATTATTAATTACATTTTTAATTGGCTGCAAGATTTAGGAGTATGCCAACAAATCAAGGTAAGACGGCATGGAAAGATTGCTCCCTCTGTTTACATCTTAACAATACATAATAACTATTTAAAAATTGTTGAATATTTCAAGATAAGATGGGCTGTAGCAATTGATGTTTGTGCTACTTTTACTAGATTTTTAAAGAACAAAATTAGTAAAAAGTCTGATGTAACAGATCTTGAATTTATGCAAAAAAACAATTTTAAACCTTCACCTTCCTTAGAGTTTTTCGGCATTGAAGAGCAATCAAAAACTGCTGTCCATCATGAGAAACAAGTAAAAAATAATAGATTACAAGACTTAAATGATTATTTGAGTGAAGATCAGAAAAGAGCGTATTACTACATCTTGAGTCAAGAGCTAACATACCTATCTGAAAATGATGCGTATACAATTGCTTTAAGATTGTCACCGGATATTGATCGCTACACAAGATGGGATTTTGAAGAATGTGTGCAATGGTTCCAGTTTAATAAAGCTGAAAACAGTAATCCTGCACATTTCATAAAAATGTTTATTCAAAAATCTAAACAGAAGCAAGAACGTAGAAAACGTAATGCACAAAATACAAGCTCACTCTTAGATACAACTAATAGTCATGCATTTGTTTTCTATAATTTTTTAGAAGAACACGATTAAAATCAAAAAAATCCAATTACAAATAGCCTTGCTAAAAAAAACATATACAGCAAGGCTATTTGTAATGTCTTCCTATAGTTCTTTATAACCTTATTGGTCTTCAATAAAATAATTCATAAATCATATATATTTTCTATGTACTATAATTTTTTCTTTTTAATTCAACTATAAAATTTAAACCTTATGAATCCAGTATATTCAATTATTATTTACTAAACTATTTACTTAGAAATTTACTAAGTAAAAATCTCCAATACCTTGATACAATAACCATTATGGCCCAAAT
>NZ_JASHJA010000061.1:0-11051 GCF_030733445.1 Bacillus sp. MMSF_3353 | reverse complement strand
ATAAATTCAGAAATAAGTAAATAGATTTACAGAAAAAATACAAAAAATCACAAAAAAGTTTTTTTCTTGAAATTACCTATTGACCTATAATCTTTTCTTAATATATAATGAATTCAGAATTTTCAAAAAGGAGGGGTAGATATGAATTTTGAATTAGTAGATTTTATTTGGGAATCATCAAATGAAATTATTCCACCAGGAAAAAGCGAAATTATTCCACCAGGAAAAGGCGAATAAAATATAATATGTACTTTTATTAAAATAAAAGAAGAAAGGTAAATAACCAAAAACCTCTCTTCTTTTATTTATGAATATAAAAGAAATGAGGTAAATAATGAAAACACTACATCCTCAACAACAACAAATAATATTTGAAGGTTTAAATATATATCAAAAACCTTTCAAACATATATTTATAGATAAAGTATTATCTATAGACCTAGCAAACCAAATTTTACAATGGTTAAAACAAACTGATTTATTTATAAACAGAAATGAATTTAATAACAAATCAAATGAATTTATTATTAAACAAGAATATTGTCCTGAAAATCTAAAATCTTTTTTTTCTCCTAAAACATTAAAAATATTAAAAGATGAACTACAAAAAATATTTGAAATTGAATTTGAAGATAATTTCATATTATCAGCTGTTAAACACAATAAAGGAGACGGAACTTCTATTCATTCAGATTATGCCGAACCTACACAAAGAGATAATAATTTTTTTACACATAGATTTCTTATTTATCTAAATGAAAATTGGGAAGAACAAGACGGGGGAATGTTAGGGATTTTCTCATCTAAAAAACCATCAAGCTTAATAAAAACAATCCCACCTATACATAATACCGGAGTAGGAATTTCTTTTGGAAAAAACTCCTACCATGCCGTTGGAAAAATAAAGGATAAAAATCGATTTAGTCTAGTATTGACATTAAAAGCCGTTAATGGAATTTATGAAGAAGAGAATAAGAGGAACATAGATTAAATTCTATATTCCTCTTTTATTTTTGCTTTAAATTCACTATTTTTAAAGAATTGATTTACATTAACGAACTATGTATCTTTTTATACCTCACATAATCATAACAAGGGAATGCTTGTAGACTGATCTATACTGCATTCCCTTATTGTATGTATGCTATATTTCTATTCTTCTTTTTCCGACATTAGAACCCTACATAAAATACCAGCCAAATTTACTTTTTAAACAAACCGAAAAAACCTTTCCGTTTTTGTTTCTGATTTTGTACCTGCATATCTCTAATGTTTTCAAGCAATAACTGATCTCGTTTCTCTAGCTTCTTCTCTATAAAAACTTCTAATTCACTGTTTTTCCCTTCTACTTCAGTTAACTTTTTCTCCGTATTCTCTAAATGTTTTTTTGTCGTAACCAATTCATTCGTAATTTCTTGTAGTTTCTGAACGAGTGCTTGATTAAATTGATTTTGTAACTGTTGATTTTCTAATACTTCATTCAGTTTCTTTTCTAATTCTGATTTTTCTTCTTTTGAAACAAACGAATCAAGTTCTCCGTTTCGCCATGACCGAACTTGATCGTAAGACCATTTTTGGGCCTGTATTTTTTCTTTTATTGCTTTTAATTCTTCTATATTTTCCTTCGAGTATCTACGATGTCCTCCCTGACTTCGCTCCGTTTGTATATTAAATTCATTTGACCATACCTTTAACAAATCGGGTGTGATTCCTAAAAGATCCGCAACAATTTTCGGTGTGTGCATTTCCGATTTTAGTTCCAATTTTTATTCCTCCCCAAAAAACGGAATACGTTTTTTACTCAAAAAACAAGATTAAACCAACATTCCATTCAAAATCGGAATGTACTTACAACCGATATGAAAACCGATTTTAAAAACGATTTAATTTCCGAAATACATTCCGATTTTACCACCGATATGTATTACTTCTCGATAATAACATCAAAATCTTTTTTCTATATACAAGATTTTATGCAAAAAAAGAATAGCAGGATCCCCAGAATCCCCGCTATATCAACGATGTATAAAATCATGTATAAAAGATAAATAAACAAAAAGACAAGGAACCTTGTAAACACAAGGATTCTATCAAAGTCTTTGCTACCGATAATAGGGCGTTATGTTAACTGAATATGTATAGAGTATTCACCTGAAGACTTAAAATAAAGTTAAATTAAATTATGATTTAGTTGTCATAATAATTGAACGTGGATAGAATCCCAATTTCTCATAAAACGATACAGCTTCATTCCCGTACACTACTGTTAATTCAATTTCATATATTTGTTTTTCTTTAAACCATTCCATTGCACTATTCATTAATTTCAAACCCAATCCGTTTCTTCGGTATTTTTCATCAACAAATAGAACCTCGATCTTCCCGCTTACTTTTTTACCATATGCTATATAAAATCCTAATATATTGTCCGTTTCCGCTTCAATTAACAATTCGATCCCATATTCTCCATACTTTAAGTTTTTTTCATATTCTTTAATACGTTCCTCAAATGTAATTCTTGGATAATCACCAGAAAAAAATTTTGATTTACTATTATGGTATTCATGCAATTTATCTAATGGGTTTCTTAACACTTCTATTTCTTCGAGTGTTATCTGTTTATTAATAATTTCCATTCTTTCACATCTCCAGTAATGTATTTTTATTTAAGTATAGAATACTGTACTTCCTATATCGATAATTATGTAAACACAAAAGTCCTCCAGTTAAACAATCCGGAGAACTTTTAATAGTTTTCTAAGTTATCTTCCAAATACACTCAATCCTAAATAAATCAAACTATAACTAATTAAAGCACTTACAAGCATCAAACCTATTTTTAATAATTTGTCTTTTATATTAGGCTTTACTTCACTTACAGGTTTTCCCTCTATAAAATCAACTATTTGACGATAAGTTTTTAAATTATGCTCTTTTTTTATGTTTTCAACTTGCTGTGATGAAAACATAAGCAAAATCGTAAGTATCAAAGGTATTATAAGACCGTAATAACCAAAAAAGTAAAATACAGGTGCAATAGAAATAGGAAGTATAATCATTGATGCTAACATGATGTAACTCCACTTAAAGAAAGTTGATTTTTGAAGTTCTTCTTTCATGATCTTTACATCTCCTTTAACTAAATCATCCAGGGAGACATTAAAGAGAATACTCATCATTAGTAAATTATGAATATCTGGATAGTTCCTTTCATTTTCCCAATTAGAAATAGATTGTCTGGAAACATGAATTTTTTCTGCTAACTTCTCTTGGGACATATTATCCCGTTTACGAAAATATTGTATTTGTCTACCAATGTTCATCTATACATCTCCCTTAAGTTTGAGGTTAAGTTAAAGGCTAATTATAGACTACCAAATTTCTTTATAATAACGTGATTCTAAGGTGTAAAAATGTTTTATCATGCTATTTACCCCTGTTTTTGGGTGTGAGTGCTGGCTCGTCGTGTGGGGACGAAACCCCACATAGCGTTAATTTCATATAGAAAAAGAAGAATACTTTGAACGGAAGAACTGGCGGTTCAGCTGGTACAATTGCTGATCCAAGTCGAGCAACTTAACCCCGTTTTTGGTCTGTTCGGCTTGGCGAAAGCTAAAAACCAGCCGAAAAAAGTTCCGCAAGGACAGAAAAAAAAAGAAAAGGCGATAGCCTTTAGGTGAGGATTAACGAACCGACTTTTCTTTTTCTGAAGGTGGAGATTTTTGAGCGTTATTTGCTCAAAAATACTACCTGTTCCTTGCGGAACTTTTAGCCTTTAATAATAGTGATAATAGAGAGCATCTACAAAAAACGTGTGAATCCCTTGATATGACTGGGTTGAATACACTTTTAAGGGTGTGACGTTTTCGTCACACTTTTAAGTCTTTTTGTGACGTTTTCGTCACACCTAAAAAAATACAAATAAGTAAAATACATATAAAAAAGACTATATCAAATTGATATAGTCTAAAAAAATCTAGCTGGTAATTTTACCTTTTTACCATTTTGATCTTTAAGATTTTTCAAAGAATATTGAAACAATCTCATCGTTAATTTATCAAGTTTCACTTCATTTTTTCGAGGTGCACAAATCATTATGTAAGGATTTACCACCCATGTTCTAGGACTTACAGTGCGACCATTTTCAATAATTTGTCCAGCACCTTCTGGATTAAGTAAAATTTCTTTTTTCTTTAATGAATTCATAACCAAAGAAGTTTTTTCTCTTGATTTCCCTATCATTTCAGCAATTTCAGAAACAGTTGCTGCTTTTGGTAACTCATAATCTTCCTCAGCACTCTTTCGTTTCCTTTTAAATTTATCATCTCTACAAATAATAACATTACTTCTAAATTCCAAATAAGCTTGAATTCTAAATAAAAAACTTTCTTCCGCTTGAGTTAAATAACCAATACTATTCAACAGATCTAAATTTCTGTGCATTACTTGATTAAATGGCTCTCCTGCAAATGGATCTTTATTAGTTCCAACATAATGATCTTCTCCAGTTAATTCTTTTAACTGTTGTAAAAGAGACTTTTTTAGTTCTTCAGCTTGATCTCTTTGTTTTCCATCTTTCTCAAAATCTCTTTTTCTAGCATTTCTATCAGCTTGATTTAAAGCTTGTCCCAATTCTTCATTCATTGTTAATTCCTCCTCTAAATTGAGGGAATCAACAAAAACACCTATTTTTTGCTATTTGATTATAAAACAAATTATGATAATCTATAATCAGATAAATGAAGTCTAGGTATTTTCGTAGAATACCCTATAAAAAGAGTCATGTTCCAGCATGGCTCTTTTTTTCATTCTATCACGTTTTCAATAACCTTGAAGATAAAAACAAAGTTTCCCTATTTTTTTACCGTTCCCTATCAAAATCTCGCTGTCTGCTCATTTCTCTCTTATATTCACGTTCAAATTGATTATCTACTCCCTTGCTATCCAATTCATTTTTAACAATCCCTCTAAACACCTTAAATTTCTCTTTAAAAGCTTTTTTCGTCTGTTGATACAAAACTCTTATATTCTCCTTCAAATCCTTTATATGAGTTTTTAATGAGCCTATTTCAGCATTTAATTTTCTATTCTCCTCTTTTAACTTTAAATTTATCTTTTGGGATTCTTTTAAAGAGTCATGTAAACTATCAACTTGACGATTCAATTCCTTATTTTCTTTTACCAAATCCGTATTCTGCAAACGCTCATAATCTGTTTTTACAGTGACTGCTGCAGTTATCAATTCTTCTACTTTTTCGAGTTGCTTTGGTGAAAAAACATAATTGCCTGTTTCTTTTTCAATAATTTCAGGTTTACCAATTAATTTTGGCTTTACCTCCGTCTTGATCTCTTTCTTTTTGGGCTTTAGCGTAATCTTGCTATCCGGCAATCTCTTGCTTATCTCCGTAATTTGATTCTCTATGTTAGAAACAGCTTCAGCATATTCTTTGTATTGACGGACTTTCATATATTTATGGGAACCCACATTGGCACGTTCAAAATTTGGAATTTGTTCTTTAGCCAAAGATTCAATATAAGCCGTTTCTAATTGTCTCCAATTCGCAATTAGCTCCGTCCCTTTTCCTTGTATGCCTTGTTGTTGCAAGGCTCTATCCATTCCGACACGCCTCGTTAATCCTCGACTACTTTCGAAATGCGGTACATAGTTAATATGTAAATGCGGATTTGCTTCATCATCATGTAAAACCATGTTATAGACTACTAGATTTGGATTTCGCCCTTGAAACGCCTCTGCATACTGTTTTAACGCTTCTTTTTTAGCTTCCCTATACTTTGGGTCATCTTTACCCTCCCCAACCGCTACAACCAATTCTCGTTGCTCATGTGTCTTTTCATTTTTATGTATTTTGTCATAGTAGTCCTGAATCTTACGGTCATTTCGTTTTTGCTTCTCATTATACTTGTCCACCGCTTCTTGAAAGACATCCTTGTATATACTTCGGATGTCCTTTTGAACAAAATAGATATTCTCTTCTAACCTGGATGGATCAATGCCAGGATTCCCATGAATGTTTTCTCTGTTATTATGGCTTAATGAACTTTGGTGAGATTGATTAAATGAGATAGAGAACAACATAAAGTGCCACCACTTCCCTTAGATGAATTGATACAATAAGTCTAGCAAGGCGACGAAATTGTGTCAATTGACGTAACCCTATACGTATTTTGACACTAACGCATCAAAATCAATAGGGGTCTGCGACGCTTTTCGGCTGTGCCGAGCCATGCTAAGCATGACAAAAACAAACCTTGGGCTTTGCCCAAACCCACTGGGGATCTCTTCCCCAGCCCCCATCAATCGAACTCCCCAACCCCTCAATCCTTGAGGGGCTCCCTCGCCGGTTAGCAGGAACAAACGTAGTTTGTTCAGTGCCAAGAGGGTTTGGGTGTAGTGCAATTGGTCAAGTCAAATACTCCCTTTGCTTCGCTAGGTCCGTTTTGATTGACCTACACCACTTTTTATACCTCTACTTTAAAAATTTGTTTAATCCATATGCTTCCTAAATAACGCCCAATTCTACATTAATTAATGAATAAAACATAATACTTCCTTTATCTAATTTTAAAATATTACTTCGTTCAAATTAATATTCCAAAATAAGGTTTTTGTAATATAATATAGTTTCTTTTTCTTCTTCATAGCTATCTAAATAACCTAATACTTTTAAAACAACTACAGCAAATTCTACATAAGCAGAACCAGTTGCTGTAATAATGCGACTGTCTACTGTAACACAATTTAATTGTTTTTTTGTCCAATCATGTAAGTTCTCTACTTCCTTAACTTTTGAATTTAAAGAAGTAGAGAACTTAATATTATTTAAAACACCTGAGGCGCCCAATAAAGCAGATGCTGAACAAATACCAGCAATCCACTTATTCTCATATCTAAATTCCTTTATTAAATCTAATAATTTTTGATTGTTTAATAGTGGGAAAATATTACCTCCAGGTATAATTAAGATATCATACTGGCTAACTTCAACTTCACCTAATTTTAATTTCGGAACAGTAAAAAAACCACTTTCTCCTTCTATATAAGGATCATCGGAAACACCTACAGTTTCAATATAAAATCCCTTATCTTTAAGAAAGAACGATAAAATATTAATTTCAAATTCAGCATATCCATCATAAATTAAAAAAAGAGCCTTTTTCATAAAATTTCCTCCTGTTAATATTTAGTTAGACCTACTACTCACTCTGACATTTAATGTATCCCCAACTCTTAATGCCATCATTGGTATTGGATTTAAAGTACTACTCTCCGTCCTTTTCAATTTAAAACGTTTTAATATAGTTACCAAAACTAAAATCAATTCCATCATTGCAAAAGATTGTCCAATACACTGTCTAGGTCCTAAACCAAAAGGCAAATAAGCACCCATCTTATCTATTTTAGTATTATCCCATCTATCAGGATTAAAAGTTTCTGCATCTACAAAATTAGATTCTAATCTATGAAGAACCCAAGGACTTATCAATATATTGGTACCTTCATCTACTTCATATTGTCCAATTTTAGTATCCTTCATAGCTACTCTACTTAAAACCCAGGCCGGAGGATATAATCTCAATGTTTCTTTTATAACTTTATTCGTATATACAAGGGATGGAATGTCTGAAAAAGAGAATTTTCCATCTTTAGTTACCATCTCTATTTCCTCATATACTTTCTTTTCAACTATCGGATATTCCGAGAGTAAATAAATACACCATAATATAATCTCAGCTGTTGAATCATGACCAACAATTAAAAAGGTCATAATTTCATCTCTAACTTGCTCAGCAGTCATCATCTCATTATTATCATCATGAGAATTTAATAACATTGAAAGCAAATCTTCTCCAGATTTATTATTTGTTTTTCTTTTATAATCAATTATTTCAAATATAACAGCATCTAAATCTGAAATCGCTTTATTATATCTATGATTTTTTAATGTAGGAATAAACGTAGGAATCCCCTTGTAAAAATAATCCATTACTTTTTCCAAAGATTTTCCAATTAAATCCGCCTTATCTCCAACTTTACAATCAAACATTGTTTTCCCAATAATAGATAAAGTTAATTTCATAATATCAGGAACAATATTTCTAATCTCATTATCTTTCCAATTATCAATATGTTCTTCCGTTAAATTAACCATCACATCTGCATAATAAGGTATTTTATCATGCTTAAAAACTGGCTGTATAAAACGTCTTTGTTTAATCCAATTTTCATCTTCATTAACAATTAAACCATTTCCTAAAAGTCTTTTATTTTGATTCACTACAGATTTAGGTTTTTTAAACAATTCATTATTTTTAAGTACAAACTTTACATGTTCTACATTACTTAATAATACAACAGAATTATAAGCAAATTTCAAATTTACATATTCACCATAATTACGAGCACAATCCAAATAAAAATTCAAAGGATCTTTTCTCATTTTTAATAAATGACCGAACAAAAAATTAGATTTAGGACTAGTTAACACACTCTCCATCATTAAAAACTCCTCTCTTTACAAACTTTCTTTTTGTTCTTTTGATCCTACCTTAGAGGAATAAACTGTATAAGCTCCTATTAACCAAATCGCTCCTTCTACAAACATTATTAATAAAGCAAAAAATCCATCTAAAAATCCCCAAGATAAAAAAGAATACTGAGTAACAGCATAAACAGAACGTTGAATAGCTACATACATAATTGGTAATTGATAAAATAACAGCATAAAAATTGAAACAAAGACTCCTATAACATATAAAACACTAAACCATTTTACTACTCTTTTTTCCTCATCTGGAATTTCAGTCCAAAAAATTCTGGATTCTTTTGAACCTATAAATTTAGACAAAAAAACTC
The DNA here is from genome assembly GCF_030733445.1 of Bacillus sp. MMSF_3353. Classification (NCBI taxonomy): domain Bacteria; kingdom Bacillati; phylum Bacillota; class Bacilli; order Caryophanales; family Bacillaceae; genus Bacillus; species Bacillus sp. MMSF_3353. Next base: position 2,176 of record NZ_JASHJA010000061.1, on the reverse strand, counting down.
TGGAAGTGTAATGTAAATTAGGAATATTCTTATAATTTATAAACACATAATACAAATCTGTTTTAATAAATAAAAACAAATGCATACCAAGCTTCAAAAATACTATAATACCAATTAAACGAGATATTCCATAAAAAATACTTTGTTCTAATAAAATGAATTGTAAACAAAAACTAATAAATAAAGCGAAGAAATCCCAAAAAATACCACCCAAAAAGGGGACATACCGTTTTTTCTTTTCTTGTCCCCATAATGAGGTCATATCTGCTTCAACTACCAACCAATATAAACGTAAACTCAATCTAAATTTCACATTAGCTCCTGCTTTTAATGCAGCAAGATAATGTGATAATTCATGAAAAAAAGTTAAAATCCAAGAAATAGAAAAGAAAACTAACATATTCAAACCAATATTATTGAAAAGAAAAAAATCCGTATAACTAGGTAAAAGTTGTGGGGATAAGATTAACATTATTAAACAAAATATAGGAAACAAGCAATATAAATATATTACCTTTTTATTAAAAAAAACATTTGATAATGCTAATAAATACTTATTACTTCCTTTACCTTCCAAACTATACCATTCTATACCATCTACTCTAAAAATTAATTTTAATCTTTTAAGACTATTAACAAAATCTAAAACATCTATTTCTATTTCTTTCTGCTCTATTAAAATCTTTTCAATCATTTCAATAGAATGTTTACCATCTAATAAATTTATTATTTCAATAGCTTCCACAGGAACTCTAATAAAAATCTCTCTTACAGGATCCCCAACCGTAAAATCTTCTCCTTCTTTTTGTATTGATAAATTCACTTCAACTTTTGACTGATGTGATATTTTCATCGACATAAGATTCACCCTTAGCAATCTTTATTAATTCTTCGATATCTATCGGTTCTAATTCATTTTGGTTAGACTTCTTACTACAAGTAGGACAATCTTCAATTTTACTCCAACTTCCACTCTTCTTTATTTCAAGAGTTCTTGTATCTAGTGCCATAGAAGTTGAAAAATCAGTATGTTTAGCATATCCAGTAAAATATCTAGCAATTTCTGAACCTAATATTCCTCCTAATAAAGCAACATGTGGAGAAAAAGATGTATTTCTACCATCAAATTTTGTTTTATAAGCTAATCTAATTTGATGCTCAATTATCGGTTCATTTCTAATTGAATTAATCAAAAAGCAATCGTAACAACCATTATAAGTAGGATTAATTAATTGCCACATAATTTTCAAATTACCTATTCCACCCTGTATAAAAGGAATACCAAAATAATTACAAACAGCATTAACCCATCTTGTAGCTAATATAGGAGGTTGATCGATACCATTAACAACCAAGTCAACATCCTTTATCACCTCAAATAATGAATAAGCACTATTTATTTTTTTATTAAAGACTTTCATATCTACATTACTATTTATTTCTTCAATTTTATTCTTAATTACATCAACTTTTAGTTTCCCAATATCATGCTCAGTATATAAAAACTGTCTATTAAGATTACTTAATTCTATAGAATCATAATCAACTCCTACAATTTTGCCTACTCCCATTCCAGCTAATTCTGCTAATAAAACATTAGCACCTCCTAAACCTAAAACTGCTACAGATGCATTTTTCAACTTATCTTGATATTCATACTTACTCTTACTAATAGAAGAAAAATTAGAAAAATAATTTATATTAGCCCGATATCTTTCTAATTCTAAAGTATCTAAAGAATGATTATTAGAAGAATCACTTTCAATCAAACCATTGTTATCTAACATATTAATTAATTCTTTAAGACTTTCAAAATCTATATCTAAATCATTACTAATTTTATCTATAGAAAAAGATCCATCTAATTTATTTAAAATATCAAATATAATTCCTTCTTCATCTGGTATCTCCCAATAAGAACCATCAAGCCCAACACGAATTATTCCTTCAATATATGAAATTGGTTTATAAATATCTTTTAATTTAGGATAAAACAAAATACACATCTCCTTTCATGAATAAAACAGGTCGTGTTAAGTATTAAACACGACCTGTTAGTCAATTTTACCAATAATGACAAGGCATTAAAGTTGAAAGTTTTTCAACCATACGAATTTTAATTTTCTTTTTCATATGAATTCCTCCTAATATTGAGTTTTTTCAGAAAATTTGATAC
>NZ_JASHJA010000060.1:0-12873 GCF_030733445.1 Bacillus sp. MMSF_3353 | reverse complement strand
GAGACGAAATGGTGCGATTGGCAATCCGTATGGTGAACCATAGGAAGTTAGTGAAACAAAATGAGCAAATAAGAGCATTAATCCACTAACAATACCTACAATGCCATAAAAGTATGCCAATAACATCATTGGAAAACGAATAAGGCGTATAGAACTTGATAAATCGTAATTAGAAACAATAAATGATGCAATGGCTGTAATAGATACGATAATAACCATAACGTTACTCACAAGACCAGCTTGAACAGCCGCCTGCCCAATTACAATCCCTCCAACAATCCCAATGGTTTGTCCAATTGGTTGTGGTAAGCGAATACCAGCTTCACGTAGCATTTCTAGTGTAATTTCCATTATAAATGCTTCCAGTAGGGGAGAGAAAGGGACTTTGACTCTTGACGTTGCGATAGAAGTGTATAAATCTATAGGAATGATTTCAAAGTGAAAAGAGACGATAGCAATATAAAATGCGGGTAAAAAAATAGCTATAATAAATCCCGCAAATCGTAATACGCGAAAAAATGAAGCAATGAGCCAATGAATATTATAATCATCTGGAGTTTGAAAGAATCCAATTAAATTCATTGGAACAATCATTGCACCAGGGGATCTATCCATTAACACTGCTACTTTTCCATCGAGTATATGATTTGAAATGGCATCTGGGCGTTCGCTTAAATAAGCCTGTGGAAAAGGAGTCCAATTTTGATCCTTTGTAAAATTAGATAGCTCACCAATGCTTAATACCGCATCCGTTTTAATTCTACATATTCTGTTTTCTATTTCTTGGACTACATCTACGCTCGCGACATCACCTAAGTAAATTAAATAGACGAAAGAAGTGGCTCGTTCTCCAATCGTCAGCTTTTTGATTTTCAACTCTGTAGAAGGAAGATATCGACGAATTAAGCCTATATTTTTTGTGGCATTTTCAATAAATCCATCATGGGATCCTTTAATAGTAACTTCTGAAATTGGTTCTTGAATTGCTCTTTCTGCCCAACCTTTTGTATTTATTAAAAGTGACCGCTTTTCTCCTTCCATAAATAGAACACATTGACCCTCAAGTAATCCTTCTTTAATTTCATTCCATGTATATACTATTTTGGTATGAGTAGCAATAATATTAGAATTAAATATTTGACTGTCTTCATTTACTTTTTGTAATAATGGTGTAACAACATTTCCTTTTAAAGCGACACCATCTGTAAGGCCTTCAAAATAATATAGTAAAATATTCGTGTTTGTTTTTAATTGCAAAGGGTGTTCAATTAAATCGGCACTAATATCAAAGATATTATCTAAAGTATTTTTAAGTTCTTTTAAGTTACTTGTTTGGATTTTTTCAATGGTATTATTGGTTTTAGTTTCTAAGGTTTCTTCATTTAAGGACAATATTGACACCTCTTTAATATGTAACGATTAGTTGTATTTATTATTTTTAGTTGATGTAATTTTATTCACAAATTTAAACAACTTGGGAATAAAAATTAATAGTTGAGAGCAAAAAAGTAGAGGTAATTTGTGTGGAAATCTAAGTATTGAGTTAGAATTGAAATTTGAATGATTATAATAAAAAAGAACCCTTGATGGGCTCTTTTTTATAGTTGGTAAATATGTTATCAACAATAGATGGCATTTAAGGCAGTAATTTAGATCTCTTTAAGTTAATCAGCTGAATTTTCTAGGAAGAATTTTTTTCATATCTTAATGCTCGATAAAAAAGGAAATTACAATTATTTGGGTGTTCTAGTGTAATTGAACTTTGCACGCTAACAAATTTTGTTTAGGGACAAAATGTTTTTTCTGAATTAACAGAAAAATATATGTGCAAAATTCCTATTGGTTATTTTGGTAGGTATCAAACATTTCTTTGGCCTTACTTTCTTGATATTACCGTACGTTTATATGTTTCTAAGGGAAAGAAATACTTTCAGTCGTATTACCATCTATTGTTTGATTAAGATGTTAACATGAAAATGAAACGTTTACAACCAGAAAATAAAGAAAGAATATTAAATTACGACTTTTTTCGACATTTTTTCTGTATTAATATCTAATATTTTTATAGGAAAAGGTGGAGGGAAACGTACCTTTTCCTATAAAAAGTTGTGTAAGAATTAGAAATAATTAAAGTAGTAATAATAGCTTAAAATATAATTCAATGAATTTGAGCCCAAAATCATTGAAACGATTGCTAACGTTATAATTGAATTTTTGAGCTGTAAGAGTTTTAAAAATATGGTCAAACTTTAGTCCACTTTGCGTTTCTTCCTTTTGTAACTAGCTTAATATGGCCAAATAATTGCAAGGAATTTAAAGCCTTACTAATTGTACTCTCTGCAATGTCTGGATATCTGTTACGAATACTTTCCTTAGTAAAGGGTTGTTTTTGTTTAAATATAAAATCCTGAATTCTCTCAACTTTAGTATGTTTACATATAGAATCTAGAACGGTGTTATGCAGATCTTTGTAAGCCTCTAATATAATAGTTAAAAACGTTTTTAACCAAAAGCTACTATTATGTTCCTCGCAGTACCAATTTACCGAAGATTTATAAATCGAATTGTAATATTCAGATTCATTTTTCTTAATATACTTATCCAAACATACATATTTTACAAATGTATGTCCACTCTTAATTAGCAACAACTGCATTAACATAAATGCTAGCCTGCCATTACCTTGATTGAAAGGGACTATGCAATAAAAATTTAATATAAAACGAGCTATTAATAAAAGCGAATGTAGCCCCTTACTAGTATTTAATGAGTTGTATTGATCACATAATTGCTCCATAAACTGTGGGATAAGTTCATGTGGAAGAATGCGGTAACTATTCAAGTGCATTCCATGCTCGGGAATACCTGGAATAATAAAAGGTTTTTCACGCCAATTGGCACTGTCAGAGGTAAGGTAATGTATTAGTTGAAAATGTAATTCCTGTATAGTTGCTGGATTAATTAATAAAGTACAGGAGTTTTTATGTACAAAAGAAAGTGTTTGATAATAACAAAAAATAGCATCTTCCGAGATATTTTGAGGTACTATATCATCTAAAATAAGCTCTTTTAATCTTTTATGAGGAACTTTTACATCTTCATAAATAGTTGTGAAATTTTTTATGTAATGTAGTGGTATAGTTCTTTCTAAATTGTTAAATATGTCAGGGTTTTGTTCCTGATAAGCAGCTAATTTTCCTTTGAATTCGCTAATTTCACTTATTAAATTGATTAACCTCCTTTTTAATTCAATATTTTTATACTTATCATCAAAAAAGTCTCTCATTTTTGTTCCCCCTGTAACCCCTTAACACGTTGTTGCATATGTCTTTCCATTCTAAAGGTATTTCATGACATCATTGTGAAATAACGACATTTTTGTTTTGATTTTGATCGTGTTTTAGAATCTATATTTTTATTTGATAATAAAAATATAGGAATTATAAAGAAGAATCGTTGGGATTCAATTTTAATAGGCATAATCCTAACATCAAATGTATAAATGTACAATAAAAAAATAAAAAATATAAAACAATTGACTCATTTGAAAGATTATTAATTGATTGTGAGTATAGATGTGTTTTAGTTTAAGTGTAAATATTGAAGTGGTAATAAAGTTTTCATGGTTGAGAAAATGGATAAGTCATTAATTTGTGACAGTTATGTGCCTAATCTATTCATTTGCTATTATGAGAATTCTAAAATTATATCTCAATGAGCTTTAATTCCTATATTTAGCATAAAGATTAGGGGAGATAAGTTGATGAAATGTATCATTAAATATAGAAATATGTAACGTTTCATACTTGTATTGTAAAATATTTTGACATAAGTTAATTTAAATACTAGGTACAGGGACATTTAATAAAATTCAGTAATGTACCCTTTAAACGTTTCACCCTAAAAACGTTAGTGAAAACCTCAAACATACTGAAGTTTTCCCCTTTGTTTCTGTACCTTATTAGGTAAAAATAATATAATAAATTGGTAGAAATTTATGGTTAAAATTGGATTTATAATTCTCTTTTCTTATCTTACATAATCAATCTCTTGATGATTTGTTTAAAATAAGGATTAATAGGGTAGGAGATGACTATTAAAAAGGACTATAAAGTTAAGTTGGACAAAACGATCAGGGAAACGAAAGGTTAATTTCGTCGTGCAACTGAGAAGCCCCCACTTTATGTTTTGCTAAGTGGTGAGTAGTTCATTTTGCCTGGTAATTTTATTATATGAGTTTGAACATTCTGAAGTAAATCAATATATAAATTACAGTAGTTATGTGGTTATAGGAGTAAATGTCTAAGATTAAAGGATTTGTGTGCATTCACCATGTGAATATAAGTAGGTTATTTATTGTATTTTTTAAGATTTAGAAAATATGTGTGAATTTAGCTTTAGAAATGACTTATTTGCAAGTTATATAATGGGAATGTAAAGTCTGGAAGAAACTGATATTATCAGTTCCTTCCAGACTTTTTTACTTTAAAACTGTATTTTTTTACATAAGGTTAAATATAATTCTTTAAATTAACATTTGAATTTTTTGTGAAAATAAGGGGGGGTTTCATTGCTCTATTAATACATAATGTTACAAAATAGACTTATTGTATTTATTTTATTTTTATATGAGATTAAAAATAATAATAAACGTACCAATGTATGAGAGATATTAGTATATTTATTAGTAATTTGTTCGTTTATCTCTATATTGCTATTATATTAGCGATAGCAATAATATATTGGGGGGACAAGAATGAATTTGAAATTTACATCTAAATTTGAAAGATTAAGAAAAAGTAAAAAAGGAATTGGTGCTTGTGTTTTAGCCGCAGGGGTGACGGCTATTACTATGATTCCTCAAAGTGCTTATGCACATGGATTTGTTGAAAAGCCAAGCAGTCGTGCTGCTTTATGTAGTCAGAATTATGGAGCGTTGAATTTAAATTGTGGAAATATAATGTACGAACCTCAAAGCCTAGAAGCACCTAAAGGATTCCCAGATGGGGGACCGATTGATGGAAAAATCGCTTCGGCAGGAGGACTGTTTGGAGGAATTCTTGACCAACAAACATCAAATCGCTGGTTCAAAAACACGATTAAAGGTGGAGCAAATACCTTTACATGGAAATATACAGCTGCACATCCTACAAGTAAATGGCATTATTACATTACAAAAAAGGGATGGGATCCTAATAAACCATTAACACGTGCTGAATTAGAACCAATTGGAACTGTGAAACATGATGGTTCTGCCGCATCAAATAATTTAACACATACAATTAATGTACCAACTGATCGCAATGGTTATCATGTTATTTTAGCTGTATGGGATGTAGCAGATACGTCAAATGCGTTTTATAATGTAATTGATGTAAATCTAGTAAATAATGAAACTCCCGATACAGTAGCTCCAAGTCAACCAACTGAATTAAATGCGTCTAAAGTTACTGCCAATAGTGTTGCACTAACATGGAAGGCTTCTACGGATAATATAGGTGTAAAGGAATATCAAGTGTTACGCAATGGGGAAGTAATTGATACGGTACCAGGTACAACATTTATTGATAAAAAACTAAAAGCAAATACGGAATATACCTATACAATAAAAGCGTTAGACTCTGCTGGAAACATATCAAAAGAAAGTGAGGAACTAAAGGTTAAGACAACAAATGAAATCCCAGATATAGAAGGTCCGACGCAACCGAAAGGATTACATAGTATGAGTACAACAGCGACCACTGTTGATTTGATGTGGAGTCCGTCTGAAGATAATGTAGGTGTAGACCATTATATTGTATATAGAGAAAGCTTTGGAGTTATGAATAAAATTGGGACAACGGCTAATACATCCTTTATGGATAAAGAATTAAAGGCTAATACATCGTATAAATATGTAGTGACGGCGGTTGATTTAGCTGGAAACGAATCTAGTAGCAGTGATGTATTAAATGTAGTAACAAAGTCAGAGGATTCCACATATGAAAAATGGGATGCAAGAAAAGCATATACAAAAGGTGATAGAGTAGTACATGAGGGAAAAGTGTATGAAGCAGTTCAAGATTATCAAGGCAATGGTGACACAAATTGGATTTTTGCCCTATCGCTTTGGAAGCCAGTTTTGAATAAATGATAAGCGGGAAAATGTAGTTAACATTAATGGATTTTTCTTTGAAAGTAAAGGGTCGTTCCAAATATAAATCTATTAATGGTTTAAATGATATGCTATTGAACTACTCACCACTTAACGTCCTTACAGACTGTTTAAAGTGGGAGATTCCTGCGAACACCGGTGTATCCACCGGTTATCTTAGCAGGCTCTACCCGTAGTCCCTACGGTGAGAACATAAGTATCTTGTACGTTGACTCACCACACTACCTACTTTAGCTTGGTTTTCGCAACTTCGGCAAGCGTGGGGCGAAAGAACGTTGAAGATTTTACGGTTGCAACGTTTTTCTGCAACCAACCTCATATCTTCAGTTTTCAAAGAGCAATCTGTACAAGTAAATGATAGCAAACATGTTGGCTTATGCCAACCGACATTCATCTCCCACCTAAAATTGGTGTTTCACACCTTCACATTTTTGAGGAAGGAGTCTTCTGTCGGAAAACGATAAATTTACTCACCATCCTAATGTTGACGAAATAAAATCAGAAAAGAATCCCAACGGTATTCCTTCAAAAAGGAACTCCAAGGGGATTCTTTTATTTTCTAATTTGTAATAGCGTATATTTTCACAGTGAATTTGCTAGTGGCACCAATTGGACTTGCGATATAATATTTAGTATTTGTGTAAGCCTCAGTCCTAGATCCATGTGAAATGTTTTTCCAACGAATAGAATCGGTACCTAAGGAAACATCAATCATTACATTGAAAGAGATAGTAGAAGGATGATCTTTCTCTGAAGGCTCAATAACCCATTTTAATTCTTTAGTACCTGCAGGTAAACTATCAATTTTAAAGTTTTGACTGGATCGATTTTTTTGTCCGGATAAAGGACTAGATTCGGATGAAATTTGCGAAATTAATATCTCTTTTTCATTTGAATGTACACCATTTAATTTAATGATACTATCAATTAAACCTGGCCCAGGAAAATCAGCTGCGATAATACCAGAATGTCTAATTCCACCTTGTTGTAAGAGTTCAGTCCCAAGTGTATTCATCCCACCATAATATACTTGCCCATTTCTATCGCGAGGGAAATCACTCCAAGCATGAGTCGAATTCGTTTGAATCAACTTAGGGTTACTATCAGTATTTCTATTCTCTTTTCCGCTTGCAACAAACCAAGGATATACATTATTTAAAAATGCGGCTGCACCACCCGTACCACTAAAATGATTAAGATATATTTTTCCATTATTATAGTTAGTATTTGCACTTTGCAAATGATTTTTTATCGCATTCCATTTTTCATATATTTCGTCTGGTCCGCTTCCAATTTCAAATTTATCTTGAATGTTCAATCTATCGTAATCAATACCGTACAATTGAGAGGATGTAAAGTTTTGTAAGATTACAATTTTTCCTCGGATATCTCCTAAAGTAGGGTTGTTTCTGTCTATAGTTGGTACGGAATTAGGATCCCAAAAATATGAAGCATTATCGTTTTTATATTTTAAAAATATCTCCTCAAATGATAGGGATCCACTTTCGAGAGTAGTTTCTTCTTTTAAGCGCATTAAAATTGTTTCTGTCGGATAATCCTTCAAAAATTGGATTGCTTCTTTTAATACATCTTCAAATACTGCTTTTTGATTGACAATACCATGGTACATTGCAAAAGAATCTTTTACACGTTTAACGCGCATATCTACATATCGAATTCCAGAATTTAATTGTTGGGGTAGACTCATAGTTTGATTTCTTGTCAAATTTTCATCAAGAAAACTTGCTCCATGTAAAGCCATTGTACAATGAGTGCCTGGAATAGATATTTCACTTAATTTTGTTGAATCTGCTACTTCTGACATCCACGATGGATTTTGATAACCTATGTTGGATTCATAGGAATAACCTGGATGACTATCAGCTAAAATTGTAGATGGTGTACTTAAACTTGCCAGTGTAAAACAAGTGAGGATGCTAACTTTAAAGAAATTTTTTATTTTGTTCATTTTATCTCTCCTAACCTTTAAACAATAGCTATAATAAGATGGTTTTTTTACTATATTTATTGTTTTCTATTCCTAATGTAATGAATTTTTGTAATTGAAAAAGGGGTAGTGAGCTAACTTGAGATAGTATTAGTTTATTGTAATAATTTATATCTAATAGCCAAACGGATTTTTAAAGAATGGAAGCATAGATAGGTAAAAAATAAGCTTTTTGCTGTATTGTATACAAACAAAACAGAAGCCTTAAAAAGACTTCTATTTTGTGACATATTATGAATAATAAGGTGGTTAACAAATTAAGATAATGTGAGTGAGCGGTAAAAATCTATTTATAGCTGTTTCAGGAATTTCTTAAAACAAGGCTATTCAGGAAAAGTGGTCCCTACAATGCTAATAAAAATTAAAAGATTCTATTCATTAAAACTTAGACTAACTACAGTTGCGATAGATTGAGCTGCATGTTCCCAGCTTCCATCTATAACTTTCCCAAGCTGCTGACCAAGTGCATTTAAATCATTTGGATTAACTGGAATTCCATTATACGCAGCAAGAATTGATAAAAGTGGAGCAGCAAATGGTGTCCAACCACCTCTATCAATATTAAATACAGGCTTATCTACTACTTTTCCATCTTGCACAGTAAACTCATAATAAAATTGATCATCTGGACGGAAACTTAAATGATGAGAAATTTGTCCTTTAACATATTTTTTTCCTCCACCTAGATTTACTACTTCTATTTCTTTTACATTAAATTCATGCTCAAATACTTTTATTTTTTTGACTTCTGGACCATTTAAGGCAGCATTAACAGCTGTTTCTAAATTATTTTGTGCTAATGGCTGAATACTCATTTGTGCCTCTTTTTGTTGGATAGGAGCCTCTTTTTCTGCAGCAAACACTGATGTAGAAGGTAGTGCACCTGTAGCTAACGTAGCTGCAAGTGCTGTTGTCATCATGATTTTTCTTTTCATCTTCATAGTTTATCTTCCTCTCTTAAAGTTTTGATATATAATCTTTTAAAGACTGACATTGTGTAATATTCTATTTAATAATGCACAAAAAACTGGTTTAAGAATTATGTGGGATTATGTCAGAGCATTAAAATTAATTATATATGTATTTAAGATGATATCTATCTACACATATTTTTTCAATTTTTCGACAAATGCAATGGTAATGACTTCTTAAGAGTCAATTTAGTACCTTGTTAATCAATAGAAATCCTATAAATAAACTAATTTCATAGTGAATGTAGTATATTTGATATCAAATGTCTTACATAATGCTATAAAATTTCACAATTTTTTATTTTAAAGAATGAAGCGATAAGGCTTCAAACCGTAAGGGATGCGGGGATAGTCAAATAAATTAGAGTTTGAAAGAATCTTTACTTAGGAATCCCTCATTTTTAAATGAAGTGAAAGTGGGGGGAATTCAAAGGGAGTACGCTTTTGAACGATTTTTTAATTGTAATAATTGATCCATTAACTAGTTCTATTCTTGCTAGAATGGTAGCTTTTATAATAATGAGAAAGAATCAAAGTTAAGATGCATTGAAAGAAAAGAGCGTAATAATTTTACGTACCTTGGTTAATTGTCAAAAGTTCGGAACAATCTTCCGTCCCTTGAAATAACAAGTGAAAATAAAAAGCACTCCCGTGAGTGCTTATTCAAATTCGATTTCTGTTTTACCATCTGATGTGAAGTATCTTATGGTTGTTTTGTCGTATTCTTGCAAGCCACTCTGCGCAACGGCGTCTTTTAACTTTGTTCTTGTTCTATAGCTAAAATTTTTCCGTAGGCCTTCGTCAGCATTTGACAATGCTGTTTTATCAACGAAAACATATAAGACATACAAGTTACTTTCTTTATTTAATTCAACCGCTGTTACAATACCACCGAAATATTCTATAATCTCCTTGGTTCTACGTTCAACACTTTTCACCATTCGTGTCTGCTCATCTTTTGGTTGTTCTGTTTTCGCCGTTGTTTGTTGTGTTTTTGGTTGCTCCTTTTGAACTATTTCTTTTTCGCCGCAAGCTGCTAGCATTACAACCGATAAACCAACTGCTAATACTGATTTCTTCATCATCTAAATCCTCCTAATACTAATATCTATATATTAGCATATCCGTAATATTTTCCAGTAAATAATGCAGTAGGTCTATCTTTTAATTTTATCTAACTTCTCAAAAAAATTAGATCGATCATTAATAGTACTCGCATCACCAAATAGCCAATTTTTATTGATTATAAACGATGGTTGTCTTCTCTAAGTAGGATGTTATGAAAAAACTGCTGGGAAGTCCTATATTAAAGAGTGTCGAGCATTTTCTATAACTAAGACCTAATAATATATAGACTACTTCTAAAGGAGAAAAGTTAATAAGTGACAGAATTGAAATAAAATTAGAAAAAATATCAATGCAGTGGTAGAATATGGTTGGTTAACCTATAGATGTATAATCAATAAATCTAATATTAAAGGGGGAATTAATTTGGGTAATAGGAATAAAGGAATGAAAATTTATTTTCAAAGGTTAGTAGCTGTAAGTGTATGTTTTTTGTTATTTTTTCTGGGGAGCAATTATTCAAAAGCCGAAACTGTTACACCTATAACATTAAATCCTAAAGATGTAGAAGCATTTACCAATAAAGTAATTCCAGAGAAAATGAAAAAAGAAAACGCAGCTGGTGTAGCTCTTGTCGTTGTAAAGGATAATCAAATTTTATTTCAAAAGGGATTCGGATTTTCCGATAAAGAAAAGAGTACTCCCATTGATCCTAAAAAAACAGTTTTTCGATTAGCGTCAATATCAAAAGTTTTTACTGCTAGCGCTGTCATGCAGTTAGTTGAACAAGGTAAAATTGACATAAATAAAGATATAGTAAATTATATGGGGGGATTAAAGTATCAAAATAAAATGGGTGAACCAGTTACAATGGAACATTTACTTACCCATACAACAGGGTTTGATTACGTAGATCCTAGACCAGAGGATATCCATTATCAAGAGAATGATTATACTATGCTTAAAGATTATGTAGAAGATAATATGCCCACAGTAGTGAGAAAGCCAGGAGATACATATACATATGATAATTTTGCTTCTATGCTTCAAGGGTATATTGTTCAAAGTCTGACAAACACACCTTTTTACAAATATATGGCCAAGAATATTTTTTACCCTTTAGAAATGCATAATAGCAGTTTTGTTATGACTAATTTTATTAAAGAAAAGCTTGCAACAGGATATGACGCTAAAGGTAATGCCATTCCATTTTATCAAACAAGACCAACAGATATGCCACAAGGGAGTATGTTTTCTACAGGAAGTGATGTAGCCAATTTTATGATTGCTCAATTGAATGATGGTAAATATAAAAATAACCAAATACTACAAAAAGAAACCGTAGAAGATATGCAAAAAACAAAATTTGCTTTACATCCCAAATACCCTAATATGACATACGGATTTGAGTTCTTTTCACCGCAAAGTCATAATGGGCAATATGTGTTTGGGAAAGGTGGAAATATACCAGGTTTTTCATCTTTAATGTGGTTAATTCCTGAGCATAAAATTGGAGTTTTTGTAGTTACAAATAAAGATAGTTCAGCACTACCTGTTGAAGTATTTGATGATTTTATGAATGAATATTTCCCAGATAAGATAAAGCCTGAATATTTAAACCCTAATGAAGAAGAATTAAAGAAATTTGAAGGGGTTTACCGTGATTTGAGATTAAAAAACCTAGTGTCACATGTGAACATAAGTGAAGGAAAGTTATATGTAACTGATAAGGTTTATGGTAAACAGGAGCTAAAACAAATAGACCCTTTACTATTTGAGGATGAAAAAGGGAATTATATGGCATTTAAACTTCACAAAGATGGTACTGTGAAAGAAATGATACATTGGAACTCTGGCAGCTCAGCGTTAAAGTTAAGTGAGCCTGAGAGATTTAAAGACGTAGATGAAAATCATCCATATGCTAAGTTTATAGATCCCTTGCATCAATACGAGGTATTACAAGCCAATAAGGAGGGGAATTTCACTCCAGAATCTTCTCTTACACGAGCAGAATTTGTTTATTGGTTATCTCAAATTGCTTACTTTGCACCACCTTCAAAAAAAGAACCAGTGTTTACTGATGTGAAAAATCATCCGTATGCACCACATATTCAAAAGTTATATGAAATTGGTATTTTATATGAAAAAGAAGGAGAACAATTCCATCCAGACCGTGCAATTACTAGACAAGAAGCAGCATGGATTACTTGGCAGTATTTAAAAATGTTAGGAGCGCCATCTGCAGATGCAACATTAAAGGGAGACACTGATGATTGGGCAATAGAATCCGTGAAAAACATTGTAGGTCATCGTTTAGTAGGGCCTGAGGTTATATATAATGAAGATGGATCAGCAGATTATCTATCAAAACAAAGTATGAAACGGCAAGAAGCTGCTGCATTGTTATTTTACGTTTTGTTATCTAGTTAATTTGTTTTGAGGTAAATTTCACAAAAAGAAAACATCTAAAGAGCTTGAAATAATACACAGAAAAAGAATAGTCTTTGACCAATGATTTATCGTAACAAACAGGGGTGAATGAGTTATAACCATGCTCCAAATCTTAAGTAGAGCTGGTAATAGAATGATTTCTTAAATGTTTTGTAAGGTAAGGAGCTCCTTTCAGGGGAGCTTTTTTTATTTTATTATTAATAATTTCATATACCGTAATTATT
>NZ_JASHJA010000005.1:0-377284 GCF_030733445.1 Bacillus sp. MMSF_3353 | reverse complement strand
AATATAATTCTTATATAAAACTTATTTACTTTTAAAAAAGTTATTATTTTACATAATTAAATTAAATTCCTACGTTTCCCCGTACTAACCTACAACTAAATGATAGTTTTGAAAGTGCTAAAGATCATCAACTTACATAATTTACCATATAATTTCCTAAAGACTATTCCTAAAGAATATCCAGGCTGAATTAGACTATTAACATGCTATATTCAGAATTCTTCCTTAAACCATTGTAGAGCGTCATGTTCAATTAAAATTTTGATCTTTGTTCCTCTCGTTTACGCAAATTCTTTTTTACCTAATCGCTGTTTTACAAAAATGACAAAAATAATGAAAGCGATTAGTCCTGAAATTGCACTACCTGCAAATAAAATACGGTAACCGAACATTTGCGAAACAACTCCAAGTAAAATCGCACCAAGTCCAATCCCTAAATCAAATGCGGTAAAGAATGAAGCGTTAGCAACTCCTCTTTTACTCGGATCAACAATTGTAAGCATCGCTGCTTGTAATGCGGGCTGTGCTGAACCGAATCCAACACCGTATAATGCAGCTGCGATAACTACCCCTATTAAACTATTTGAAATCGTTAATACAACTATCGCGATAATCGTAATACATAGTGCCGGGAGTATAATAAATACTTCTCCATACTTATCTAATAGTTTTCCTGAAATTGGTCTTACAATCGTTAAAGCAACTGCATATACAAGAAAGAATGTCCCAGGATTCACATCGATTGAAGATGCAAATAGCGGTAAAAACGTCGTAATTCCTCCATATGCAAATGATAAAAAGAAAACTACAATTGTAATGGAGAGAACCGATTTTTCAAACAACTGCATTTTCCCTTTTTCTTTTTGTGGTGTGAATGGCATTTTCGTCATGAACGATAATAGGACTGCCATAAAGGATAAAAGAGTTGCCAACAAGAATAGGCCGTGAAATGAATAATGTTGTACAACCGATAATCCAATCATTGGGCCGATCGCCATTGCAATTGTCATAGCCATCCCGTACCAACCCATACCTTCACCACGGCGTGAATCTGGAATAATATCAGTTATTGCTGTTCCAACAGCTGTTGTAGAAACAGCCCATGTCACGCCATGAATAACCCGTAAAACAGCTAAAAGAACAATAGTCGATGCTAAATTATAAGAATACATCGTTATCCCAAAAAAGACGAGTCCGAAAATAATAAAAGATCTTCTCCCATATTGATCTAACATTCCTCCGATAATCGGTCGTATTACAACTGCTGCTATTGTAAACATTCCCATCATAAGTCCAACTTGTGATTCATTGCCGCCTATCTCTTTAATAAAGAGCGGGAGCGTTGGTACAAGTAAATAAAATCCTGTAAATAAAAATAACATTGCGAAAGTCATTTGAATAAATGATTTCGTCCATAATCGTTCCATTAAAATTCCTCCATAAACACGTATATTCTTGCAATTAACACCTCCATTTTACATTTTCTTAGTCCCTTTTCCCTCCGTAAATAGACGTAACTTTTTATAATAAATGGTCCACCATCAATATAAATTGGTCTTACAACTTTATAAGTATACATTAGCCTAAAGTCCTATCTATATGTACCTTTATACGCGTGAAAAGAATATACTACTTTATTATCACCACTTAGGAGTGATTATGTTATGTGGGTATCTTCAAGAGTAACAGCCGCCGTTCCTTCGACTCCTGGGATACACGTTCCAGCCGTTCATACAGCTAGTTCCGATGTAGGAATTGAACTTCCTGCAACTTGGCAACAATATCAAATTCCAGGTCAAGTTACTCCCTCATTTTGGCATCATGGCGCACATCCAAGTAGTACTACCTTTTACAACCCCAGTTATACTCCATTGCCTCAGGCTCAAGTTTTTTATCATTTTCCATCAATTTATTTTCAAAATTTCTACGGTACTTTTAACATTTAAATTTAAACGATAAAAAAGCACTTAAGATTGTAATTTTTACAAATCTTAAGTGCTTTTTTGTACTTTTTATTAACTTCTCTTATTGTCCATTATTGACAGGGACTTCTCCTGCATTCCCGCCAGTATCTGGTTGTGTGGTCGCTGGAGGTGTTGTATTTCCTTGACCTCCTCCATTATTTGCTGGAGGTGTTGTATTTCCTTGGCCTCCTCCATTATTCGCTGGAGGTGTTGTATTTCCTTGGCCTCCTCCGTTATTTGCTGGAGGTGTCGTTCCTTGGCCATTTCCATTATTTTGTTCATTTTGTTTCTTTTCTTCTTCTTGTTTCTTTTGTTCTTCTTGCTTCTTCAGTTCCTCTTGTTGCTTTTGTTCTTCTTGTTTTTTAAGCTCTTCTTGTTTCTTTTCTTCTTCTTTGTTTTTCTCTTCTTCAGTTTTTTGCTTTTGATCTGGTTTTGGTTGTTCCGTTGTATCCGGTACGCTCGTATTTGGTGAAGAATCACGTTTTTCACCTTTTATACGTAGCTCACTACCTTCTTGAATAACACTACTTGGCATTTTAAAGCGTGATTTGTCAGTAGCAAACTCACTCATCATTTCTTTAAAGATCAACTGTGCAATTTTCGTATTTTTACTACTAATATACTCGTCTTTACCATCTTTCATATATCCAGTCCATACCGCCATCGTATATTGCGGCGTATAACCTGCAAACCAACTATCACGAGTCGCACTTTCTGGAATTTTATATTGAGCTAGTTGTTTTGAATCATAGTTTGTTGTACCTGTTTTACCAGCTACATCTAAAGAACTAATATTTGCTGCTGTACCAGTACCAGATGTTACTACTGAACGAAGCATATCAGTAATCATATATGCTGTAGAGTCAGCTATAACTTGTTTTGGTTTTTGCTCAAAACTTTGTGACTTGCCGTCTGGATAAACTACTTTCTTAACAAAATGCGGTTTTGCATACTTTCCACCATTACCAAATGTCGCATAAGCACCCGCCATTTCAGTTGGTGATACTTCGTTTGTACCAATAGCGGTAGATTCTGCCGGCGGTTTATTAAATGTAATACCTAATTTCTCAGAGAATTCCTTTGATTTATTAAGTCCTACTTCTTTTGCAGTTTTAACTGCTGGAACGTTACGTGACATTTTTAATGCTTCACGCATAGTAATTGGGCCTAAATGACTTCTGTCCGCATTTCGAAGTTCTTGTCCAGTTGAATATTTAAATGGAGAATCATCAATTTGATGGTACGTAGCCCATTTTAAATATTCAATAGCAGGACCGTAATCAAAGATTGGCTTCATCGTTGAACCAGCTGCACGATCTAATTCAATTGCCATATTATGCCCTTTAAATACTGCTTTATTTTCACCGCGCCCACTACCTATAGCACGAACCTCACCTGTTTTCGTATCCATAAATGTGAAAGCACCTTGGAATTTATCATTTGGATAATTAATAATATTTTCATTTAATATCCTATCAGCAGACTTCTGTGCATCTCGGTCTAAAGTTGTATAAATTTCTAAACCGTCAGAACCAATGTTAGCATCTGGCAATTCTTTTTCAACTTCTTTCACAACCGCATCCATAAATGCAGGATATGGCATTGCCTGAACAGTTGCAGTTTTAAGTCCATCTGTTACTTTAACTTTCGAAGCTTCTTCCATTTCTGCCTTCGTAATATAACCATGTCGATTCATTAATTTTAGTACAACATCTCTTCTTTCTGTTGCTCTTTGAATATTGTCCGTTTTCGTTGGATCATAGTTATTCGGTGCTTTCGGTAAACCTGCAAGCATCGCAACTTCTGGTAATGTTAACTCTTTTAATTCTTTACCATAGTAGTTTTGTGCTGCTGTTGCGATACCATATGAACGGTTTCCTAAGTTAATTTTATTTAAATACATTTCTAAAATTTCATGTTTTGAATATTGTTGTTCTAGCTTATACGCTAAATATATTTCCTGAACTTTACGTTTTGATGTTTTTTCCATCGATAAGAAATAGTTTTTAATAACCTGTTGCGTTATTGTACTTCCACCTTGTGAACCGTAATCTCCTTTAAGACTCACCAAGACAGCACGGGCAGTACCTTTAAAGTCTACTCCACTATGCTCATAAAAACGTGAATCTTCTGTTGCTAAAAATGCATTTTCTACTAATTTAGGAATTTGATCATACGTAACATTCGTCCGTTTTTCTTTCCCGTATTCATATACCAAATCGCCATTTTTATCATAAATTTTTGAGGATAACGGATTAACAAGTTTTGCTTTCTCAAGTTTTGGTGCATCCTTAATCATTACGAAGAAGGTAGCAACCCCCGCCACTAAACCAACAATACCAAGTAATAAACAAGTAATTAAAAACTTACGAAAGAATGAAGTTTTCCCTTTTGGTTTTTGTGTTTTAGAAGCTGGCTGTTTTTTCTTTTTAACTTGTCGTCGTTCCTCTCGAGAACGATAATTTTCTGACATGTTACTTTCTCCTGCCTTTCAATTCTCCCGTTGATTTACTTAAAAATATTGAGGTCACTTTCTAAACTGAAGTTAATTAAGAAAGTATATCGACCTGGAGCATTCAATATTTTCCTAATTCACAGATTATAAATTTTAGAATACTTCTTATACAAACTATTTTCACTTCTATTTTTCCTAATAATGCTGCCCCTTTAAGCATAGAATGTAAAAAGTGAATTTTTAATACCTCGTATAAATAATATACCTTTTTTTCAAATGGTCAATATTTTCTTATTTATAAATCAAAGGTGAAATAAAAATAGCACAACGATATGTACTTCGTGTGAACTTCCTTATAATTACGTATAACGAACATTTAATATATTGCATATAAGTATAATACCTCTTTAATTATAAGGATTTCAACACCACAACCTCAACATCTACAAGAAATTATTAAAAATGAGAAGTGAGGAGTTGCGTAATGATGAAACTATCTCCCGTGATTTCAAAAAATATAGTTGCTGTTGGCTATAATCCTTTTTCTATGATTTTGCGCATTCAATTAAAGAATGGAATGTATGATTTCTTTAACGTGCCTGAAAACATTTACACCGGTTTATTAAGCGCACAATCTAAAACTAATTATCACAATACTTATATTAAAAATTCTTACCGCTATACTAAAATTTAAACTTAAACAGAATGAAAAAAAGAAAGGAGGTAGTCCCCCTTTCTTTTTACAATCATTTCACGACTTAGCTATCTTCTATTCCTCTTATTCATTTCATCATATGCTTCAATTTGTTTTTTTAATCTCCGGTCTGCTTTTTTATCATGTACAACTAATATCGCATGTATAACTCCTGGAACCCAAAATATTAATGTTAATAGGAAGTTAATTATTGCTTGAAATGGTTTTCCACAAAATAATACGGCTACTGGTGGTAGTAGAATTGCCAATAAATACATCATCTCTTGAAAACTCCTTGTTTTGTATTTTTTATCTCTCTTCTTTTCATACGCTCACAAAACCAATTATTTTTATATTTCATAAATTCCAATTAAGCATGAAAAACTTTTCTACTCTTATATATTCTATTCAAATGCCTAAAAACCTACTACTTCAATCTTACCACGTATGTAAAATTAAAATCCCCCTTCCTTTATCAAATGTGTATTTTCATATTTTTATTTTTTCTAATCTGTCTTCTTTCTCTATTATAGTTAATCCAATCGCAGAAATAATAGTTCCTATTGCTTGTATCCAAATACCAATGAGTGCTATTATCTTCTCATTCTTCTTATCAACCATACTGCCTTCATTTTCTATTTCGTTCTTTGATACATTAATAATACCTTGATACGCTTGAAGTCCAGCACCTAAACTTTGCAAAGAATTACCTAGTATTATAATTCTCTGTATTGCTTTCATCTGAAGTAAAGCTGCTTCTACTCCTAAAAAAGCACCAATCGATTGTAAACTGTTCCCGATAATTATGAGATAATCATTCTCTTTCAATTGTTTATTTATATTAAAATATGTTCCTATTACATTTGATATATTCCCTAATGCTAATAATTCAATGCCCATTTTATCAAGCATTTCACTTTTATTCTCCAAACACATATTTTGATTTTCTCTTTCAGCTTCATTTCCGGTATCATTACTCGCTATTATTTGTAATATATAACCGAGGGCTTGTAATGAGCTTCCTACAATTACAAGATCTGATTCAACTTTCTCTTCTCCAATAAATCCTCTTGTCGTCCCAATAGCCGCAGTAAGATTTCCTCCTACTTGAAACCATGCTCCTGTCACTTTTAAACCGCTTGGATTCATTTTTATCACCTATTTAGAAATTTTCTAGTGCTTTTTTCGCCATACACAAATGACATCCTTTATCTCATATTTATTTTCTATATGTAATTTTGTGCATTCTAAAATGTGTTAATCATACAAAAAAGCACCTTTAAGGTACTTTTTTTAGACAAAGCGTATATCACTGAAAATATGCTAATTAAAAGATACGTATACAATTCAAAATATATTTACATACATTCTGGGCATGTCAATGAAGCTCCATTTTTATCTATTGTTATATTTAATATATATTGAATCGCATGATGTGACCACATTTCAGGTGTGGGTGATTCATTTACATACTGTGGTGCACATGAATACAGCATTGGGCTCCTAATACTTCCGCCCGGATCTAAAGCAACTACAGCCATACCATAGGGTAATTCAAGTGCCATAGATTTCGTGATACCTTCAATTGCAAACTTTGAGGCACAATATGGCGCCAGCTCAGCTTCTCCCTCTCGGCCCCAACTAGAACTCATATTAATAATCATTCCTTCTTTCCTAGCTACCATCGCTGGGACAAATGCCCTAATTACATTTACTACACCATTTACGTTTACATTCATTACATTTTCGAATTCTTGAGCTGTTACTTTCCACAGTGGCGCATTTTTATTAACAATCGATGCATTATTTATTAACAAGTCAGGTGCTCTATATCTATGAAGTATATAACTCGCCCAATTACTTACTTGCTGGGAGTCTGAAACATCGATTATTTGAAAATCATGTATATTACCGTAATATTTTTTCAATTCTTCAATTTTATCTTTTGAACGTCCACAGCCATATATATTCCATCCCAATTCATGAAATCGATCAACCATTGCACGACCTAATCCTTGCGTCACTCCTGTAATCATTACAACTTTTCCAGTTTCGTTTCGCTGCATATACCTCTCCTCCTTTATAAAATTTTACACTCTCCCTTTTCATTCAGCCATTTACTAAAGTATCAACTCATTTCATACTTTAGTAGGTGTTTTTATGTAAGCAAAAAGAGTAACCATAACAGTTACTCTTGCTTATATATCAAAAAAGTCATTATTTATTTCGTTATTGCTTTTATATTTCAGCTTCTCTTTCCCGCATTTCTCACACAATATATAAAAGTTACACCTAGATTACCTCTTTTAAAATCTTCATTATCCTTAATAAAACCATATTTATGCTTACAGTGAGATTCATCTAAAAAAATTTTAAACCATTTTTTCAACATAGAACAGTTAACCTCTATGAAAGAATCTTCATCTATTCTGATTACCGATTTTTATTTAAATTCTCAATCTCATTTTGCAACTTTTTGAATTGTTCAAAATGCATAGTGATAGATTGACTATTTCCATAATCAACACTATGCTTCACAAATAAAACACCAGTGTCATGAAAAATTGCTTCCAGTTCTTTTCTGATGGATACTTTCATTATATGTGCTGTTTTAATAGCCGATAAAATTGCAATTTCATTAAACTTTAATTTTATTTCATTTGGACAAAATGCTTCTTCAACCAATATAACTTCATTGCTATAAATAAGTGCAACAAGATTACTTGATTTTGCATCTGTTAAATCTACTTTTTTTATAACATTATTCATTACATTTTGCCTCCTTTGATTTTGTATATATTAATTATACAATTGTTTTTTAAAATTAATCGACCTTACATTAATTTTAACATACTTTTATTTTAGGATTAAGCTACACTTCAAACGTTTTACTATTCCACAATTTTTGTTACATGAACCATTTGGACTATAAGGCCATATAGTAATGTTAACAAATGATTGTAAAGCGGGTGAAAACTATGCCCTCAGTTGTAGGGAATTTAGTTGTACAAAATAGTAACGGTTCATTTAACTTAGGCGATTTCTACAACGTTTCTCCGAAAGAAAATACGAAGGCTTATAATGGATCTGGTGCTTCAAACGTTGGTTTTGTTGTTAATACTTTTAATGGCGTGAGCGCGACTAATACGTTTGATTCTGACCTTGCAGATCAAAACCAAGTGGGTACAGCCTAATCCTATTTTTTCATCGTTCTGTTTAGGAATTTTAAATTTGTCTATACTATAATTAGGCTGTTACACAGCTATTATTGATTTTTGGAGTACCCTATCTTTTTCTCCCTTTCCCTGGGGCTCAGCAGCTAGTATGAAGCTAGCTGCTTTTTCGTTTCATTATTTATATCCCTCATCTAAAATAACGTAAAGGAAGCTAAAATTGAAATTTCAGCTTCCTTTACGTTATTTCAATAATATCAGAAGTATTAAATACGTAAGTTTTATAAAATGCGTCCGTACATATTACAATGCGCTTTAGCGGGTTTATATGCACTACTGTCATATAACTTGTAAGGATGTAACCATCTTCAAAATATGTCACCAATATTTCTTTCTCAGACAATAATGACGTTAATAATTTATCAGAAATTCTCTCTTTTGCTTCGTTTGTTAAGAGCGGTTTTTGTACTTTAAACTTCTCTCCAATAACCTTTCGCAAACTTAACAACTGTTCCGACATTACTGTAAATGGAACCCATTCTCTTTCTATTTTCTGCACCTTTACATCATTCATTTCTTTATCTCCTTGATCATTTATCCATTCAATTTCACACATAATGGTACTCAATTATTCTTTCATAATGCTAGGCTCATATTTATCCGGCATTAACAGGTAGTGAAGCTCCTACCTCAAAATCCGCTATATGCGAGGAGGTAAGACGAAAATCAACTGCCCGTTAACGCTTAATTGGTGAAAGCTAATAAATAACGGACGATGAACACCCTGCTTATTAAAGTTTCACTTTATTTCTTATTCGTATACTATCTACACATACAAGAACATTCGTTCTAATTATACACGAACCTACGTTCTTTTGGAATGATTTAAATTATATTTTTATCCATCATTTATTTTTTCTTCATCAAGTGAGCTTTTCACTTCTTATATAATAGGCCGTCCACATATCAACAGAAAAAGCGACTTCATACAAAGTGAAGTCGCTTTTTTCTAATAACGTATATTTCCATATTTACTTTTCTATCCTGACAAGCGTTCTTTCCGGGATACAAATCTCATCTATATTAAAATGATTTATTTTTAATTTAATTCTCCCACTCGTTCCTGATCTTCATCACCAACCCAACAACTGAATAATTCAAAATAGTCCCCCTCATTTAAATAACCTTCCATAATCGAGCATAAAGCTAATAGCTTTTTTTAGCTTCTTTCTTCTCCTTTTCACTTTGCCACTCAACAAGTTCAATGCCCCAGCTCGTTGAAACTTCATACGTGTAACTTGTTTGAAATTGAAACTCTTGTACAATTTCAAGCATACTTTCATCTGAAAAGCACGACCCAAAAACAATTACATCATTAGAATCTGGATCCGTTAACGGAATTTCTACATTGCACCCTATATAACTTGCTAAACTCATTTTTACTCCTCCAATATTCATATACAAAATACTTTATATGAATATTTATCTGCTCGAATATAAAATCCCTGCCTAAACTAAAAAGTTTTAATTTTTCAAGTTTATTAACCAACTATAAATGAAAGCATATATTATAAAGAACGAACTCACAAAATTTAAGGAATTTATAACGAACCACAATTCATTCCTTATGAATTTCTATGAAAAGAGAGCAATTTAAACACTCTCTTTTCGTACATAATGTATAAAACTATTTATAAATAATTGCCCCCTATTATTACATATATTTTGGTTGTACTATTATATGTAACTCCCTCTCTGTTACTGCTTTTTTTGGGTTACGAAAATACTCTAATTCATATTTTAATACTTCATACTCAACCATCCCAATCTTGATCCCTTTCGTTTCTTTTAAAATAGCTAATAAGTTGCTTATATCTTCATCATACGATTCAAAAACCTTCCCTCCACCTTCTCTTTGAAAAATTACTTTCATATTTTCTCCTCCTACGTAATATATTTATCTATTAAATAATTTCTTTAAAAGCATTCTTTCCTCTGAAAATTTCATACTAAAAAGAACATTCTTTTTTAGTAGAATGCTCTGCTTTTCACTTCATTTAACATCAATATTTTTTCAATACTATTGTATGTTTCATTCTGCAAATTATGTTTATCCACTTCAATAAAGAAAAACTTAAATCACTTCAGGTTTTAATTAGCCCGCGCCAATCAGACTACATGCAAATAGTGGAATGAAATTAAGCAAACGAAACATTATAATATCAACATTCTATGAAGCATTGATCATTCCAATTTTTAAAAAATACATAAATTCCCATTGAAATTCTTAATATTTAAATGTAATATTATATTGTCTTACTATCTATTTATAACACACACACTAACTAGAAAAGGGAACCTATATAGGTTCCCTTTTCTAATTACAATCATTATTTCTTTTCTAGAAATTCAAATGTATTTTTAAATTCTTTATCATTCACTTTAATACCAGCATCTTTCAATAAATCATTAACTACTTGCTGTTTCCATTTACCTGTCGTATCTTGTAGTCTTTGCTGTTCTAAATCTTTACGAATTTGATCTTTTACTTCATCAAATGGCTTCAATTCTTTTTTATCTGTCACTTTAATAATATGGTACCCGTAAGTTGTTTTTACTGACTCACTTACTTGTCCTGCATTTAATTTATATGCAGCTTCCTCAAATTCTTTCACCGTTTGCCCTGGAGCAAAACCAGTTATTTCCCCACCTTGTTCTTTTGAACCAGTATCCTCTGAATATTGCTTCGCTAAAGCTGCAAAATCTTCTCCATTATTTACTTTCTCTTTCACTTCTTTAGCAGTCTTTTCATCTTTCACTAAAATGTGACTTACCTTCATTTCTGGTTTATAGTTATCTTTTACATCTTTTTCTGTGACAGTCGCTTTAATCGCTTTCTCAAATGCGATTTCTGGCTTCATTTTTTCTTTTAATTCATCTTCATTTTTCAATCCAACTTGCTCTAAAGTCGATTTGAAGTTGTCACCCATTTTATCTTTTGCTTCTTCTACTTGTTTTTTTGCTTCCTCATCTGAAACTTTATATTTATCTAGCAACGCCTTACTTAACACCATTTGGTATAAAGTACTTTCCCCATATTTTTGTCTTAATTCTTTACTTAACTCTTTCTCTGTAACATTTCCTACTTTTGATGTTACTACATTGTCTGAGGAACCACATGCCGATAATGCCAGTAGTACGCATGAAATAATTGTTCCTAAAAATAGCTTTTTCTTTTTCAATTCAAAATACCTCACTTTTATTATTATATAAGAATAACTATACAATGTACTTGTGTTAACAATGTGTTTTCCACATGTAATTCATTTCATTTGAATAAACTATGTATCTTGTTCTTTTTTGTTCAAATATTAAAGGTCATCTTACTATTTATCAGTAAAATGACCCTTTACGTATTCCTATAGATTCTTAATAGTTACATGTTCTTCCAGTATCCAATTATTTTGCCCGATATCTACTGCATTTTTGGCTCTTCCCCACACACGAAAAGATTTTGATCCATCAATATTTCCTTTATAATTTATACATTCAGGCTCTGCATAATAATTCACTCCATACCCAACAGGATATTTTGAAACTGCATAAAACCATTCTACATCAAAATGTTTTACATATACCCACTGTTTATCATTGCCTAAGCAAATCATATCTTTATCTGCGTCTTCCCAATAACCATGTAAGACTAAATATGGATTTTTTTGAGTGATTGTACCTGTAAACTGAGGATTCGTAGGATTTTCATATACGTTTATGCCATATCCATCAGGATATTTTGAAACTGCAATACCAATACCATTTGATTGCTGTGTATTCTCTTTGTTAAATTGAATAGATTGATTTACTTGATCCGAACCTATAAACCAAGAAAGCGACTTATTTCCTATTAATTGATTTAAATCACATTTCCCAATACCAGGAACATTTCCCGCATCAGTATATTGCCAAATATCACACGGATATGCTGGCTTATTTCCTCCATAACGAGGAATCCATACAAAATCAACTTCAATATTACGTGCTCCAAATGATACATACGTGTGATGCCCCACGTATAGCCCTACTTTTTTCGCACCTAAACGGCGTAATTCATCTATAAACGCTTGTGTCCCCCCTTGCATATCCATCATCGTTTGAATTTCTACGTCCACCACCCAAAACTTAGCAGATTTATCGCCACGACTCCAAAAATCTTGTGCCTCTTTCCTTGCATCAGCAATAGATATAAAGCGACAAAATGCATAATTACCAAATGGAATACTGCGTTTCTTCATTTCATTCACATAATTTTGATACATAAAATCTACCGTATTCGAGCCATCTTGAACTCTAGCAATAACTAAATCTAGCCGAGATGCTGCAATATCCCAATCAATAGTTCCATTCCATTTTGAAATATCGATAATATACCCCACTACAATTCATCCCCTTTTTAATATCATATTCAAAGCTTGTCTTATTGAAAGCCCCTTATGCCTAATACTAGCTATCTATAATATAAATAAGGAGAATCTATATTATTTTTCAAAACATATAATCTTTTAATTAAACTTCCACTAATTTTATTTATTTTTCATACAGCTCATTCACAAATTCGAGATATGCACTATCATCTATTAGTAAATAATATCAATTAATTAACCTTTCATTAGCGCTATTATTAGAAACGTTTTCATTATTACTACTCATCGATATTAATCTTCTTTAGACTAATAAACATATGTATGACAGCTAACTTACTGTGTTTCTTGCGATTATTCTATATTCACGAAAATGATTTCCCTCACATTTCTTATATATTTTCAATTCAAACAGACTACTTTTACATACTATATGAAATTCTGTAACTCTTTCATCAGTGGCAGTTTCGTTCATGATTCACAGCTTGTTAACCTGTAATTAGCTAGACAAAGTAACGTTTATGCATACAAAAAAGACATTTTCTATTAATGAAAATGTCTTCTTACAATTTAGTAAAACAGTTTTGGTGTCAACTCTGTATTTTGTAATTGTGCACTCTCACCGCTCGGAACACAGCTTGTGGAGAATAAAATTGGGATATCACAAATGTCATCGTTCATTACATCATGAAATACATTTGCAGCAACACCAGTAAATGTTTGACATAAATTTGAAATATCATCATTAAAAAATTGAATCACTTGCGCAGTAAAAACTGGAAAGACAACATTTGATCCACCAGGAAGCTGCGGCTGTACAACAACTTGTTCAAAATAAGGATTATTTTCTAACGCCACTTGAAATAAATGAGCAATTTCAAATGCATCTAGTGGACATGGAAGTGGATTTACAATGTTATTTTCATTATTAGTTACAATAACTGTTACACTTACATTCCCAAATTCTACAAAAGATTTTAGAAGCGTTGCTAACGCTATCGCTTTTTCATTACTTAACGCATGCACTAAAATAATATAATTCCCGCCAACTGGAATTAGCGGACCAACTGAAACAGTTGGATCAGCACCAATTGAATTTTTTAACTCATTGAAATATGTGATCCACGGTGGTGAAAGCTGAGCTTGTACATTTTCTTGCACTCTTTCATTACCTCCTAATACAATTCTTACTACTATAATATGTATCAAGGAAAAAAGTGTATTAGATAAATTACTTATTTTTTGCTTTTACCTATTATATCGATTAAACATTTTATAGAACATTCTCAGTTTCCTATGCATTTCCCACATTTTCACCACGGCATAAAACCCCATATTATTATCAACTCAACTAAAATTTCATATTATATTAATACGCCTTTATAATCTGAACGAAAAAGTGCAGAATAAGATGCTGCATATGAGGAGCTGATTTTATGAAAAAAAAACCTATCGTGGTTAAAGTTCCACCAAACTCAAAACTAAAAATCACATTTTTCGGTCCATGTAACGAGGTAATTACAAATGTTTCTATAATTAACCAACTTTCCACACCTAAGTGTCAAACTATTACGCAATATCCAAACTATAAGAAATACGAAACTGAAGTACGATCATTATCCAGTTGTTAATCCATTCTATTCACAATCCTTACAATTTGGTTAGCTCCGCGACGACGGGAATAGACCAAAATTACTCATTTCATGTTATTCCATTGATAATCTATTGATTTTTCACACGTTTTTATTAACCGAGCATATATTATCGTATGGAAATTATCCACTCATAAAACCTATCTTTCTTTAGAGCGTACTTTTTATGTATGCTCTTTTTTTTATTTATCTCTCATTCTGTAAACATAAACCTGCTCACTTTTATATTTCACGGGCGATCAACCTATCTGCTGCTTATAAACAATTTAATCAATGTGTAATCAACAATACTCCTTTATTTATTATACGTTCACTATTCTGTTAAATTAGTGTATTGATTGATTCAATCATCATTCATTAATATATTCCCCTTCTAAATTGACCAAATATGTATTAAAATTCTTTATATACTCAAGGAGGTCAAAAATGTTCAAGTTGCATCCCATACTACTCATCTTAGGATTTATTTTATTTTTATATAGTGTAATCGTCTTAATGTTTTTCCTTTCTATACAATAGCAATACCTACACAAACCTATGTTAAATATGTAATTTCTATATAGTAAAGAAAAAGCCCGTAATTATACGGCCTTTTATGTATTAATAAATTAAGATGTCTTTTCTATTCCATAAGACGACTAGCAAATGTAATGCAAAAGAAATTTCACAACCATGTTATATGTTTCGTTGTACTCTTTTTTTTACCTGTAGAAGATCCAATGCTCAAAATAAGATACCCCTTTCCCCCTTACATCCTAGTACGTGAAATGCTCCTGAAAAAAACTACATTTAACCTATTTACTTATATATTTTAGAAAAACAATAATAATCCTCCACCATTTGGTGAAGGGGATTAACTAAACCTACTGAAAAGTGTTGTATTGTCTTCGTTATTCAGTTGGTAAAGGGAATCTTGCAGCCTCAAAGTGAACCGTATTCAAACCATTAACATTTTGTACAATTACTCCAGTAACACTACTCTCAGCAAAAACTTCAACTGAATCCCCTGCTTCTAATTGAAGAATAGACGTTACTGAAACATCATTGTTAAAAAATACACCAGTCCCAAAGAAATCATTATCAATTGCTATTGCTGGATTTCCATTCACACGAATCTCAACTCTAGCTCTGTAATTTACATTAAAATCATTTGGAGAGAATGTTATATTCCCTAATACACTATATACCCCTTTAGTCTTCGGAATAAAAATAGATGTTGCTGCATTATATTCATTCGCTAAATCAAACTGTTCATTTTGAAATAATACTTTAACTGAAGTATTTTCCGGAACAGGTTGATTCATTGTATTAACAGCTCTAAATGCAGACGCCCTTACAAGCTTTTCTTTCTTATCATCACAACAATTCACTTTTACATACTTTCTATCACATTGACTATTTTTTCTAAAGCAATCATGACTTTTCTTTTTATAATCTTTACAATACTTACAGTAATAACAAGACGTAGTAAGTCCCCCTTTAAATTTATTATTACATACTATGCAATATAGATTAGAATAGTTTGGACAAACTGTTACTATTTTCAATAGAATAAAATATCCCCACCATTTCGGTGAGGATTATTCTTTCTCTTTTGTTTACTGGACTTTATTTAATTGGAGAAGGGAATCTTGCAGCTTCAAAATGTGAGCCGTCTTCTGAAGGACTTAAAACTCCGTCTATGCTACTTTGTGCATAAACCTCAACTTGATCTCCTTCATTCAATTGAATAATCGTCGAAACACTTACTACATTTCCAAAACCTATTGGACCGAAAAAGTCATTATCTATAGCTATTGCTGCGTTTCCATTTACACGAATTTCTACACGAGCTCTATAATTTAAACTAGGATCGTTTGGAAAGAAACCAATCGTTCCAATAATAGAGTAAACTCCCCTAGTCTTCGGAATAAAAATAGACGTTACTGGATTATACTCATTTGCTAAATCAAATTGTTCATTTTGGAACAATACCTTTACAAAAGTATTGGCAGGAACCGTTTGATTCACCGTATTTCTAGCTCTAAATGCAGATGCCCTAACAAGCTTCTCCTCGTTGTCATTACACTTACTCGTGCTCTTACAACAATCATGCTGTTTCTTTTTATACTCTTTACAATACTTACAGTAGTAATAGCAAGACATGCTAGTTCCCCTTTCATGCTTATTACCACATATTATGTAAGGGGGATTCGCAATGTTTGGACGAGCTATTGTTTTAGCACTATACTTATCGCCTATTTATATACACTTGAGAGGAAAACATATTAATAAAAACACAACCTAGATGTATAGTGCAATCCATTCAAACTTAACGAATTTACCGAAAAAACTCTCCTTCCAAAGGCGTAGGAAGGGCGATAGCCCAGCGCTCGATGGGAGATGAATTTCGGTTTGGGATACCTGCCCCCTACTGATTAAACTTTCAATTTATAGATTAAATACAGTTCCATATGGGATAGTAAGAAAAGAACTTCCATACGGTGTGATTTGATGCACTGGGTAAAAATACTCCATAGATGAATAATACGGCTGGATACCTTGTTGCTGCATTTGCATTTGTTGTTGCATTTGTAATGCTTGTTGAACAGCTTGAACTGTACTTTGTGCTCCACTAAACGTTATTGATGTACCATACGCTGGTCGCATACCAGCTTGAGTAGCAAAATAAGAATAAAACATTACTTTCATCTCACTTCCCTAAAAGTAATTACAAGTTATGTTATGATTCTTTATTTCAGTGGGTGCGGAGAGTTAATCTATTAGCTTTGATTAGGTTTAAAGATTTTTATTATCTGTTACACTTTCATATTTCATTTACAAGGTTCATCTACTAATACTAATTTAATTTTTGAAGGGGCATTTCATTAACAAGTTTCTGATAACTATTTTTTAAATTCGACTACTTTCAAAATTTTAGAAATGAATGTTTAAGATTACTAAAAATAGATTACTTATCTATACAACCTTCACAAAATAAAAACACCCTAAACGGATGCTTTATTTTTCACTACTTTTATTCATTAACAATAATTCAATTGTCCTCGTATTTCACCATTAGAATGTTGTACTGTATGAACATTAATATATATGTTTCCAGATATGATTTCATTTACAAGAGTACCTAATGTTTGACCCGCTAACGGCCCGACCAAATCTTCTTGAGTAATCATTCCCGTAAGAGTTGCACACTCTATTGAAACTGGATTTGTTATAGGTCCAAATAAAAAAGCTACAACAGGACCGTTCGTTCCTTTTGACCCAAGATGCAGATGGGCAGCTACTACATCCTCTATATCGAATAAATCTAGCTTGAATTTTAAGCTAAGCTTGTCCGGGCTTAATTTAAAGAAAGCCTCTCCTCGAGCACCTGTTTCTACTGGTGGAACTTCATTCCTACCGCGTAACTTTGCAAAGAACATATTTACCACTCCTACGTTGTTATATACTCCTAATATATTCTTGTCCTTCATATATAGTGTTAATAAATCAGGTATTAGTCTACTTAATTTTTTTATACCATAGGTTAAATTATCAATTTCTATTAAATCTATTAATCTTACTATTACGTATTTTAATTTTATTCATATACTATATTAGATTACTCGGAAGGAGGCGAAAGTATGGAAAGCTGTGTTTTGTTCGTTAATGGACAACCTCTTTTAGTGGTCTCAGTCGCTGGAATCGAAATTGCTAGATTAGAACTTTCTCTTCAAGTAGCATTGACCTTAATAGCATTAGGAATTCCAATCTGTGCATAAACGTTAGGTATCTATTCAAAAGAGAGCTTAGGCTCTCTTTTTTATTTATATCTTTCCTTCACAACAAAAAAAGACACCACTAAAAGCACGGCATCGCGTAAAATAACTGCTATTTGTTTAATCATTTCTTCACTAGCAACCCTAATTCATGTAGAATTTCTGAGAACGAATAGCCATATGCAAAACCTACAATACGAATCCCTGGAATCCATCTATGTTCTAAATTTTCATTGTATGTTTTCTTATAATACTTTAATTTAGAGTCTATACTGTATTTGTCGTTAATAATTACTTCATCGCTATGAAATCCATCCATTTCAATCTGAACAGCTACGTACTCTGCTCCCTCAATAAAGGCTTTGTTATAACACTTTTCTAATTCTTCTAATGTCACTCCCATTATTAACCTCCTTTCCAAATGGGTGTTTTGTTCAATAAAAAAAGAGCATCTAGATCAGTAGATGCGAAGATATATATAAGGTAAGCTCTTGGAGTATTTAATAGATTATAAACTGGTTGCTTGTCCTACAATATATTATATGATTTTCATATAAAAATGGTTCATCAAAAAACAAGGTGAAAATTACTCATTGTCATTTTAGAAAATAGTTACATTTTACTTTTTTAAACTAGTCTATCAATCGCTCCCTTCCAACTCCTCATTTTCTTCACTTATTTGTCCAATTAATGAAATTACGGAACCGACGGCCTGTATCCAACTTCCTGCAATTTCTATCAGCTGTCTTCCTTTATTTTTTCATTCGGTTCGCTATTTATTTGAGTGTTTAAATTTTTTCCATTTATATTACTTTTCCTATAAAACAAAGTAGTTTTTGCAAATAGATGATTTCTTCACTAAAACACTTAATAAATTACTCTTTTATGTTTTAAGTTAATAAAAATATATTTCCATTTTGTTTTCTAGCCTTACTTACACTTCTTGTTAATAACCAAGTATTAATTATACGTCCCATAAGAACGTCTTGATTTTCTAAACATATACTTAGAAGAAAAATATTCCTGAACATTACACAAATACTTACAAATCCTTTAAATGCAGAAGAAAATACAAACTCTTAAAGCATACTTAACGATGATAAAATTTTAAAAAGGAGGTAATTATGAAAAATAATCAAAACTCAAACGATCCGTGCAAAAAATTCCAATTTCCCTGTTTTATTTCTATATCCCCTTGTGATCAAAGTAATTGTTGTACACCTGTTTTTTTCTCATTTTCTCAGCAACAAGAATTATTGTCCCTAATTAACCAATTAAATCAAGCTATCCTTTCTTTCTTTACCACGCCAAATCCGACAACTATACAAATACTCCAATCATCATTACAAGCGTTAAATGATTTAATCATTGCAGTACAACCAAATACTCCAAATAAAAATTTAGTTATACGAACTATCACTCAATTAATCAATTCTTTGCCCACTGCATCTCTTACTCAAATCTCTGCGTTATTCCAATTTTTATTCCAAAATTTATCTTCGCTCATTAGTTGTTCCAATATATCGGACCCATTGTTACAACAAACATTCAACTTAATTTTGCAAGGAATATTGAATAGTTCTCTATTAAATATTATCGGAATACCCGGTCCTACTGGAGCGACAGGACCTAGAGGATTTTCAGGACCTAAAGGAGCTACTGGTCCTCAAGGTGTGCAAGGTATTCAAGGGCCAGAAGGACCAGAAGGAGCTACTGGTCCTCAAGGTGTGCAAGGGCTTCAAGGACCGGAAGGACTTGCAGGAGCTACTGGACCTCAAGGCGTGGAAGGGCTTCAAGGGCCAGAAGGACCGGAAGGACCGACTGGACCCCAAGGTGTGCAAGGGCTTCAAGGACCACCTGGACCACCTGGACCCACTGGCTCTGGGACTGGAATGGGAGTTCCTGGACCACCAGGACCGACTGGACCTCAGGGAGTACAAGGCATTCAAGGGCCGGAAGGACCAGAAGGAGCTACTGGACCTCAAGGTGTGCAAGGCATTCAAGGGCCGGAAGGACTCGAAGGGCCGACTGGACCTCAAGGTGTGCAAGGTATTCAAGGACCGGAAGGACCAGAAGGGCCGACTGGACCTCAAGGTGTGCAAGGTATTCAAGGACCGGAAGGACCACCAGGACCGACTGGAGATTGTGAGTGTCCAACAGGACCTACGGGACCGACTGGGCCAACCGGCCCCACTGGACCTGCATGTAATTTCCTTGTTTATGTTACAAACGCAGGGGCCATAGACGATCCCACAGATGATACAGTATCTGTAATTAATACCGGAACAAATACAGTTGTTGCTACAATTACTGTAGATAATGCTCCTCTTGAAGTAACCGTTTCACCAAATGGGACTCGCGCTTATGTTACTAATATTTTTTCTGATACCGTATCCGTTATTAATACTTCTACAAATTCTGTTATCGCTACCATTCCTGTTGGAAGCGACCCGATTGGTGTAGCTGTTTCTCCAAATAATACAACTGTTTATGTTGGAAATCACGGTAATAATACTGTTTCTGTTATAAATGCTGCTACTAACACAGTTGTTGCTACCATTCCTGTTGGTAACGCTCCGCAAGGAATCACCGTTTCTCCAAATGGAACCTTTGCATATGTCGCAAACGAATTAAGCAACACAATTTCTGTTATTAATACTGCTACTAATACAGTTAGCGCTACTATTCCTGTTGGCATTCGTCCTAGAATAATCGTCTTTACACTAGATGGCACTCGTGCCTATGTCACAAATCAAAACAGCAATACTGTTTCTGTTATTGACACCGCTACTAATTCCGTAATTAATACAATTAACGTAGGTACTGAACCGGTTGGTATAGATATTACACCAGATGGCACACGTATTTACGTTGTAAATAAAGTTAGTAATAATGTATCAGTAATAAGCGTGGCGACAAATACTGTAATTAATACAATTCCTGTTGCCTTATCCCCGGATCAAGTAACCATCATACCAGATGGCACTCTCGCCTACGTTACAAACCAAGGTAGCAATACTGTTTCTGTTATCAATACTGCTACAAATATGGTTATAGATACTGTTCCAGTAGGCGTTGCTCCAACTGGTATAGCAACTGGAACTATTTGTGAATAAAAAAACAGAGAGACAAAAATATATGTCTCTCTGTTTTTTTCATTCCTTAAAAACTTCATATTCAAAGTCCCCCTTGTATGAAATGAAGTAACTGCTTAACTTTACGAACGTGAAAAACAGTCACAAATTATCTATATCACGCTCTAATCATATTTTCTAATCTTCTAAAATTCTTTTATAAAATAAAAAAGCAGCTGTTAAGCTACTTTACATTCGTTTTATCCCCAAGAGAAATGATATATATATTCTCCCGTTACACTTTGATTAATCCCATTAATTCTAGCAAACCGCATTAAGTCCGCTCCTTGAAGAAAATACATCGCAAGCATTACTGGCACTTGTGACCACATAAACTGATAAAGCTCCTCGGCTCTCAAGTTTGTCGAAACAATTAAATCATTTACAGGTCCTTGATTCCATACAGAAGTTCTAACTGAAATAAACGGAAGATCCTTTCCATTTACCACTATTCTTGCCATACTTTGAGTTATGTCCATATCAATGCCCTCCATCATTACAAAAATCGGACCTGTGTATTTACTCCTATGGTTATAAATATTCTTGACTTTCATAAATGACTAAGGCAAACCTCTATTTTTCGCTTCTATTCAAATAAATTTATTTATTACAGTAAAAAACAAATGAAATTTTAGTATTACTCTCCCTCAACTTCCGTATTATTTAAATATTCCATACCCTTGTTCGCTTTAAAAATCTGGTATGCAAAATTACATATCTTATTATCTCAATATCACTTTATTAACTACAATTTGATAGAAATTCATTTGAATCACCTGATAAATCAACATTTGTAATTTAATTCCTTATTTTAAATTCCACCTTATTATTCTTAAACACTATATTCAAATAATTATATTGGAATTTCTTGTTGTATACACATCTATCTTTTTCATGTATTATATACGAGAAGAGTAAGGTAAGAGTTACTCTTTGCCATTTTAGGAAAGGTCCTGTTGGAAACAACAGGACCTTTTTTCATATAATTGCATTTCCGTTTATTTCCATAATATTATTTATCAAAAACACTATGCCCACGTAACAAATATCTGTAAATCCATGAATATGCATGCGCTTTATGAAAAAAATAAAAAAGCACGTTATTCGTCATTTTAACGATAGCGCGCTTCACTCATCTTCTTTATTTGCTTTCTTTGATTTTTCATTCTCTTCTTTCTGGGCTTTCTCCACTGCTTTTAAAAACCCTTCCAATGCTTTTTTCGGATTATTATCATTTAGTGGGTGTAGATCCATTCCAGTTTCCTCCTCTTAGAAAGTATTCCATGAATACCAAGCTCAATAAGAAATACAAAAGCCACAGCACTCACACACCGTGGCTGAATATATAAAATAAATTGGGATTTTCGTCATTTTTGCGAATCAGCTTTACAATTACCATTGTGTATGAACATCGGTTTTTCTAGCATCTAGTTCACCTCCTTAAAAATGCAGGATTTCCCTTTCCAATATTGAATTAGTAACATTTGGAAAGGAGGTGTAACATGGCGGAAATTAAAGTGGGACTTACACAATTTTTAGACTTCACACTGAAAAGTAGTGCAGCTAAAACAAATTTTGTAAAGAATTTAAAATCTCAACCTGAATATCACCCGGTTTTTGATTACTGGAAACAATTACGAGAAACTGTTATTAAATTTCATAAAAACGAACTACCTTTTGATTGTTTTGAAACATTAGTACAAACTGTTGATCAGAAGAAAAAGCAAAACTACATTGATGTTATAAAGCAGTACAAAAAATTTATTAAAAACAAAGAAGTCTCTTGGTTTGATCCAGGTAAATCACATTGGTTATCAGATAATTTAATCGTCCGCTCATCACCTGAACTCGGTTTGCTCATTAATGATGAGCCGCATCTTATTAAACTATTTTTCAAAGGAAAAAAAGAGCGAATTGATAAATATAACATCAACTCAACACTGACATTATTAAATGAATCAACATTTTCAAATAAATATAACGATGTGAATTATACTGTCCTTAACATCCAAAAGAACAGAATGTATACGAATAACTCTATTAATAATGATCATTTAATAGCTCTTGAATCAGAAGCCCACCAGCTTTGTTATTTATGGAATAAGATATAAAGGGTATAGGTATCTCTTTCAATACCTTGTTCATGCGTAATTTGGGCACAATTTTCACAAATCCAATTCGTTTCTTTTAATTGAAGCTCACCTTCTTGTTTCTCACAAACAATGCAAGGTGGGCGTTTTTGTTTCTTCACCCATTTTCAACATCCTAATTCCCCTGACTTCTTAACCGCTAAATAATTCCTAAGATGTTCTTATGATCCCTTTCGCGTTCCACATCATGTTTTTTCTTTCACTCTATACAGTGCAGCAATTTCCCCTCTTGTTAGTCACGCTTCTTTCACCCATATTACTTTTTGGGGTTGTGATTATTGCTGGAACTCATATAACGCCGCCCTAATCTCTTCTCTCACAACTTTACGAATACGTTCTTATAACGATTCCTCTAAATTCATACATGCATCCCCTACATCTTTTTTTGAATTTCCTGCTTGTTGTTTAATTCACTCATAAAATTTATGAGTAATGATTATCCACCGTTTACCTTCTCTAAGTACCAGAAAGAGATTGCTTGTTTTATCCGACATTACATTTCAGTCGCTTCATAAACATCTCATAAAAATATGTGAGGAAAAAAAGAACGTTATAGCAATGGCTATCATGAATACAATTTGAATTACCCTACTTATAATAGTAACCTTACAATTCAGAAGTTTGACACAACCCTAGAAAAAGCTTATAAAGAAAAGTGAGGTTCCAACCTAAAATATTAATAGTGAAAAAGGAGAAACAAAACATGAAAGAAATCAAATCTGAACAGGAATTCAAAGACATTATCGCAAGTGAGGAGCCAGTA
This sequence comes from Bacillus sp. MMSF_3353, assembly GCF_030733445.1. NCBI lineage: Bacteria > Bacillati > Bacillota > Bacilli > Caryophanales > Bacillaceae > Bacillus > Bacillus sp. MMSF_3353. Next base: position 353,123 of record NZ_JASHJA010000005.1, on the reverse strand, counting down.
GTTGTTAAGTTCTTTACTACATGGTGCCCAGATTGTGTGCGTATGGACAACTTTATCGGAGATGTAATGGAAGAGTTCAATAAGTTTGAATGGTATTCTATTAATAAAGATGAGTTCCCAAGTATCGCTGAAGAGTATCAAGTAATGGGTATTCCAAGTTTACTTGTATATCAAAATGGTGAGAAGCTAGGCCACTTACATAGTGCTAACGCAAAAACTGAAGAGCAAGTTACTGAGTTTTTAGAAGCATACTAAGATGAAGACCCTCTAAAATATATTTTCTAGAGGGTTTTTATTTTGCCCAATCACCTTTGAGCGGTGTAGTATACGGATTCATCATAATACATCTATCCTTTTCCCTATCCCCTCGATCCAAATCGCGTTCACACCCTAACTTTGCACTTTACAACATATTTTTCCTTCACGAAACTTTGTTATCCCCTTCTTAAAAACCTAAAAAACGTCAACAATGTTTGTATAGACCCACACGAGTTTCGTTTGGTACTCTATTTATAGAAAGAAATTCCTTGTAGAAAGGTGAGTGATTAAAATGGATACTCTTTCTCATAAAGAAGCTGATAAAGGTGCTATTGTCAGCATTATGGCCTACATATTTTTATCCTCTATGAAAATTATCATCAGTTATATTACCCTCTCTAGCGCATTACGTGCTGACGGTTTAAATAACTTAACGGATATCGGTGCTTCTTTAGCGATATTAATTGGTCTAAAAATCTCTCGTAAACCTCGTGACCCAGATCATCCTTATGGGCATTCACGCGCAGAACAAATTGCATCACTTGTTGCTTCTTTTATTATGGCAACGGTCGGATTAGAAGTTATTATTAGTGCTATTCAATCTTTTTTAAATCCGAAACAAGTAGCGCCTAATGTACTTGCTGCATGGGTAGCCTTATTTTCTGCTGTCGTTATGTACTTTGTATATTTATATACGAAAAAGATTGCAGCGCGCACAAAAAGTAAATCATTAGAAGCCGCTGCAAAGGATAATTTATCAGATGCTCTCGTAAGTATCGGTACAGTAGTAGGTATTGTCGGTTCGCAGTTCCAAATGCCTATTTTAGATCCTATTGCCGCTTTAATTGTCGGCCTTATTATTTGTAAAACTGCATGGGAGATTTTCGTAGAAGCTTCTCATATGTTAACGGATGGAATCGATCCAAATAAGATGGAAGAGTACGCTGGTGCTATTGAACATATTGGCGGCGTGGAAAACATCGTAGATATTCGCGCTCGTATGTACGGGAATCAAACGTACGTTGATATTACAATCGAAGTAGATGCTCGTATGGATGTTGGTGAAAGTCATTGTATTACTGATAACATCGAGGCTATGCTCCGGAAAAAGTTTGGCATTTACCATGCACACATTCATGTTGAACCAATGGAAAAAGAACCTATTATGACATAGGTTCTTTTTTAATGAACGCTTTATGAAATATAACACATAAAACGAGCCAGCTACCGCCAGCTGCCCATCCTGCTAATATGTCAGATGGATAGTGAACGCCAAGATATATTCGGCTAACTGAAATAGATAATACAACAAAGCTCGCTATAAAAATAATCAACAATTTTTTATGCAATGTAATACGTTCTTCAGTAATTGTGACGTATGCAATAAATCCTAAAAAAGCAGTAGCATTCATCGTATGACCGCTCGGAAAACTATATCCAGTTGCAGTAACAAGCTGCGTTACATCAGGTCTTGCTCGTTCGTACCATAGTTTAAGCATACTGTTTAAATAACGAGATCCATAATAATTAATTGTTAGAAGTAATGCACTAAGCAACTTTTTTCTAACGAGAAAATACATTACAAGAATGATGAGTAACGGAAAATATATTCTTTTGGAACCGATAAAAGACACCCAAGTAAAGTAAGCTGTCAAGTAATCGTTTCGAAAGCTTTGAATAAAATGCGCGACTATATTGTCAAATTTCTCAATACAAGCGGTATGATACGAAAGTGATAATACGACAAAACAAATGAGTAGCGTAAAACTTAACAAGTATAAATGTCGATATCGTTTCACATACATAACCTCACTATACAAAAAAATGGAGCGGTTGTTTTAGTTTTCCTCTCCATTTCTTTTTTATGCATAGTTTATTTAAAAATATAATTGTTAATTTTTTCTTGCATTGTTTGAATATCTTCATTCGTTACTGTAAAGCGAATCACTTTCTCGTCAAGATCAAGCGCTTCTGCAAATAAACCTGCTAATCCGCGAGATTTTCTGTCTACTTCCATAATAATCTCTAGGCGATCGTAAGCGCTTGGTAAGATTAATAATTCTAGTTCATCTAATTTCCCATAATACTCTCCGGAAACAGGAACAAACTCAAATTCTTGTGCAAACGGAACTTGCTTACGTAATCGATACGGTAATTCTTCACATTCTATATGACGCGCTTTAAAACCTAATTGATTTACACTCTCTAACACACTATTTAATAGTGCATTGGGCAACACTTGAATGTAATCACGATCACTTGGATCTATACTGCGTTTAATATCAAGACCTGTATGCACCCAAACTGTTTTCATTCCAAGTGTAAGCGGGGTTTCAACTGGCATTATAAATGAAAATGGAATTTCTATTTTTTCATTCGGCTCAACAGAAAAAGGTTCTGTTAAACGAACTCGCTCTAAATCATATGTTGCTGTTACTTTTTTATCATCCACTTCTCGTACATACGACGTCGATAATGTTAAGTAAATGCTTTCAATTTGTTGGCTAACTGAACCACCAGTTATATGAACCTTCCCTAGTATCTCTTCTCCAACAATATACTCATCTTTTTCAAGAACTGTATCTACTTTTGCATTACCAATACCAACACTTGCTAAAAACTTTTGAAACACGGAACCTCCATCCTTTCTAAAGCAAAAGCTATATCTTTTTTTAAATCTTGTACATTCTCATAGTACGGCGTTTTTATTTGTAACATTCGCATAAGCATTTCACGGTTATAATTTTCCAAAGTTAATTCGTCATACCATGGTTTTTCATGTTTTTCATTAGATTCATAGCCTGCATATAATAAAAATAACGAGAAATGACCAAGCGCATAAAAATCGCTACGAAAGTGAACTTCTCGCATCAAAGCTTGTTCACCTTCATAAGCTGTAGCTCGTTCATCACCCTCACCCTTCAATTTAGCTAATCCAAAATCAATAATACTAATTTGGTTTTCTTTCATTAATATGTTTGGAATGCGTAAATCTCGGTGAATTATACCTTTATTATGAAACACCGATACAATTTCTAATATTTCATATAAAATTTTTAAAACTTCACGTTCTGTATATACATGCCCATCTAAGAAAATATAATCTTCGAAATTTTTACCAGGCATATATTCCATCACGAAAAAGCTTTTTTTCTCCCATACGAAATGATCATATAAACTAGGAATTGCATGATGATTTAATGTTTGTAAAATCATTTTCTCTTGTTCAAATGATTTTCTACCTGACTCATACCTTTGTTTACTCTGTCTTAATTGTTTTAAGACTTTATTTCTATTTATTTGTAAATCATTAACGACATATGTAACCCCATAACTGCCCATTCCAATTACTGATTCAATTTTATAACGTTCTGCAACGATTGTATTTTTTCGCAGTGGTCTATCAAATAAAGCTAGTATACGACGCCATTTCATCAGCTACTTGAAAAGAAGCTACGACTTTTACGTTTTCTTTTATAATGCTGATGCCCATAACCAGATGAACGTCGTTTATAATCGCTACTTGAATAAGAGCGACCTCTATGGCGATAATCACTACTAGAATACGAACGATTTTTTTTCCTACCTAATAAAGAATCAATAATTTTTTTGAACATCCCTTCACCTCTTGAGTAAAATTTCCTTTTAATTATACCAATAATTTCCGAATATATTTGTGACAAGTTTGTAAAGAGTAAAAAACGACGAGTTAAGCCCGCCGTTACTTTCACTCATCCTCTTCATCAAAAACTTCATCAATCATACATTTCTCTAATAAATACTCAAATGTAATATCTGCGAGATCTTCAATTTCTTCTCGTTTTGGGACGTACCCTCTTTCAATTAGTTGCTCATAAAAAAACTCCGCAATCTCTTCCGTATCAATTACGACCTCAATTTCCTTCATGAGCATCACTCCTTTATTTCTGTTTTATGAAAAAATCTCAAAATTATGTATATGAGATTAGAAAAATAGTTTTTCTTTTTTTATAGGTCATATCCTTTGGACGAGATGCATACGATGGTAGTACAAGCTATCAAAAAGGGGGATTTAATTATGGAATACCAATATGAGGTAGAACAAGAAGTAGGGCAAACAAAAGAAGAGTTCATGCATGAAGATCAATGGGCAGACTCTCTTATTAAATGGCTTTTTATTTTTTTAATAATTGTAGGCATACCTTATACTGCATATGTTGTTGTTCAATTCATTCTCTCTTTCTAGTTAACTATTTTTTCTCTGTCAATTTAACTAAATAATTATGAACAACATCCATAACAATTTTGTATTCTTCATCTTTAAATGTATCGAATAACAATTGATAATCGTTATAAATATCAAGTAATCCATCAATGATCTCTTGACGATTTGTCTTAACACTCACTTTTTTTGAGTTGTTAATTGACTTTAATTTTCCTAAATCTAATTTATTCATACCAGCTTTATCTTGTTTCATTTTCTTCAAAATTGCATTTGCCGTTTGAGCATTAGCAAGTAACGTTAAATCTGACTCATCCGCTTCTAACCATTCACCATCCGTAATTCGTGACAATTCGTATATAGTATCTTCCCATGCGTCATTTTTATATCTCCATACTTCTGTACGAAAACCAACAATTCGAAACACATCTTTATCGTATCCTGTTACTTGCACGAGATCACCAAATGTGAAATTATAATTTAATTCAATCCACTCAGTTTCACCTTTTTTCATATCTTGCTCTGAAACGTGCTGCAACGTTTGCTCTACGTAAAACCCATCGTGATTATTGACTTCGTAAACGTAAACTCCATCTAAAACCTTCATATTTGTGATTTTACCAACGGTTCCATATAGCGTAATCACGACTATGTCCCCTACGTTATATTTAGGTTGCTTTTTTCTCGCCATCTATATCTCTCCTTTTTTTGACGTCGTGATTTTGATAACAGTATATGCAACCTACATAAAAACGCTTATCACAGAAGCGTATATTCATAAATTTTTTCAATAAAAAATATCACCGTATAAAAAAATTATTTACAACGTAAAAAAAAGCTAGCAAATAGACTAGCTTCACGTCAAAAAATTCATATAGTTCTTATCTCTCTTGTATGTATAAATCCCAAGCTTCATCAAATATAGACATACTTTCTAGCAATCCACTTAACTCTAAGTATGAACTAATTTCATCATAATCTTCAGATTGCTTTGGAAAGCTTAAATCATCATACATTGCTTCTGCTAAATTCGATACTTCATTACTAAATAAAGCTGCACGATGCTTCATCATATAGTGGTAAAATGTCTTTTTCAAAAATATTCCCTGCCTTTCTAACTTGGATACATTATACAAGGCAAAAAAGAAAAAAACCAGCATAAAAGCTGGTTAAAAGTCGAAATAATTTCTTTTTAATAGACGTGGTCTTCCCATTAATTCTTCATATGTTAGTTGTTTTGGTAGATCTTTCGTATAAATTAGAAACAATTGATCTTCTATTTCTTTCACTGTTTGATCTGCTTGATAGTCCATACCACATGAGGAACAAGAAATGCATGGTGTCTCTTGGATTTCAATGGCTTTCGTACCATCTGGTAATTCCCAATATACAGTATTCAAGCTTTCTTTCGCTTCTGTACTGTCACACCACATACAATTCATACTGCATCACCCTCATTTTTTTTGTCGTTTTCTTCTAATTTAGCCATTTGCGATTGATACTTTTTATCTTTAAGTTGATCACGCTTATCACGTTTATCTTTTAGTGATGCATGAGTGTCATTATCTTCATAGTCTTTACGACGGCTCATACGCTGTAAGTCGTCTGGAACAAGGTTAAATTTCTTATCACTCATAAGACCTGCGATACCAACATCTGAACGTTTTTCTTCGTAGTTTGGATAGATTTCTTTAAAGTACCCTTCTGCTCTTCCTGGGATATAGCTCTCTGGCTCTGGATACGTTGTAATAACACCTTCAAAGTTACGAAGCACAACTTTATCTGCACTTTGCGAAATTAAATAGTTTGGTTGAAGCGCAATTTTCCCGCCGCCTCCTGGTGCATCTACAACGAATGTTGGAACCGCATAACCAGATGTATGACCGCGTAAACCTTCAATAATTTCAAGACCTTTAGATACTGGTGCACGGAAATGACCAATACCTTCAGATAGATCACATTGATAAATGTAGTATGGACGTACACGGATTTTTACTAAGTCATGCATAAGTTTTTTCATAATTGGAACGCTGTCGTTAATACCAGCTAAAATTACTGCTTGGTTTCCGACTGGAACACCAGCATTCGCTAGCATTTCACATGCTTTTTTCGATTCCTCTGTAATTTCAATAGAAGTATTGAAATGTGTATTTAACCATACTGGATGGTATTTTTTAATAATGTTACATAAGTTTTCTGTAATACGCTGCGGGAATACTACCGGCGCTCTCGTTCCGATACGAATAATCTCGACATGCGGAATCTCTCGTAAATTTTTTAATACATATTCTAAAATTTTATCGTTAATAAGAAGACCGTCTCCACCAGAAATTAATACATCTCGTACTTGTGGTGTATCACGAATGTAACCAATTGCATCATCTAATTGTTTCTTCGGCACACCCATTCCAATTTGTCCACTAAAACGACGGCGTGTACAGTAACGACAATACATAGAACATTGATTCGTTACTAAGAACAATACGCGGTCTGGGTAACGATGTGTTAGACCTGGAACTGGTGAATCTTCATCTTCATGAAGCGGATCTTCTAAATCATATTTTGTTTTATATAACTCTTCCGAGATCGGTACAGATTGCATCCGAATCGGACAGCGTGGGTCATCAGGATTCATTAGCCAAGCATAGTACGGTGTAATATTTAACGGGATCGTTTTTGTTGAAATTTTAACGCCTTCTTCTTCTTCAGGTATTAAATTAATCACTTTCTTTAAGTCATCCAAAGTTTTGATCGTATTCGTTAATTGCCAAACCCAGTCATTCCATTGCTCTTCAGTAACATCCTTCCACAACTCGATATCCTTCCAGTGACGATTTGGTTTGTATACATCATGTAACATTGCTATTCCCCCTTTTTATACGCTCATCCTTTATATAAGCAATAGTTATGCCAACTTTACATTATTGATAAGTAAATGTACGGTGAACGCTATTACATAAACGAAAAAATATTTGTAAGCACTGTATAAAATCCATACATACTATCATATTCATTACTTTTTATATATGTAAACGCTCTTTTATTGGTGCAAACACACAAAAACCGCCAATTATTCGGCGGTTTTGTCGTACTTACTCAATTTATATTGAAGCGTTTGGCGAGGGATACCTAACATTTTTGCAGCTTGTAATATATTCCCTTCCGTTTCAATTAACGCTTGATCTATTAATTCCTTTTCTGTTTGATGAAGTGCTTCTCTAAGTGGCAATATGCTCTTCTTCTTTGGCAAATTCTCTTTCCGAAATGTACGCGGTAAACAATTGGCTGTTAGTGTATCCCCTTCTGCAATAATGACAGCATGTTCAATCGTATGTTTTAGCTCACGAACATTGCCAGGCCATTGATAAGCTTGTAGTCTTTCTTTCGCTTCCTTATCCATTTGAAGTACACCTTTTTTATAACTTTTATTATATTCGTTCAAAAAATAAGACGCTAATAATAAGACATCCTCAGTTCTTTCACGTAGCGGCGGAATATACAATGAAAAGACATTTAATCGATAATATAAATCAGTACGAATTTTATTCTCTCTTAAACATATTTCTGGTGGCTGATTCATTGCAGTAATAACGCGAACATCTACTTTTCTCGTCTTATTATCACCAATTCGACGAATAACACCATCTTCTAATACACGTAGCATTTTCGCTTGTAAATCGAGAGGCATTGAATTCAGTTCGTCTAAAAACAATGTCCCACCATCTACAAGTTCAAATAATCCCGCTCGTTCAATTGCCCCAGTATAGCTACCTTTCGTCGTTCCGAACAATAAACTTTCTAATAGCGACTCTGGCAAAGCTGCGCAGTTTTGTGCAATAAATGGCTTGTTCTTCCGTTTAGAAGCTTCATGAATCGCTTGTACAAATAACTCTTTCCCTGTTCCTGTTTCCCCATATATTAAAACATTTGCATCAGTTGGCGCTACTTTTTGTGCTAATTCTTTCGTCTGTTTAAATCGAGCATCATCCGTCACAATCGTCTCAAATGCAACATGCTTTTTAATTACTTTTTTTCTAGATGACCGCTTTATTTTTGACTGCAAATCTACAATTGTATCCGTAAGTTTTTGAACTGTGGAATAATCCTTTGCAATTTCAACAGCCCCAGCAATATTTCCATCTATAAAAATAGGTAACGTCGTATTTACTGTACAAATGTCTTCCCCATTTAAATTTTGATAATGCTGAACTTGATGAACGATTGGTTTTTTTGTATCTAACACTTTCATTAACGTACTCGTTTCCCTAGATAAAGAAGGAAACGCTTCTAACAAATGTTTTCCTAACACTTTTTCAATTTTTGACCCATCGTGTTTTGCAGCTACAGTATTATAGAAAATTGTAATACCATTTTCATCTACTGCGTGTATAGCCTCATCAATACTGCCCAAAATCGCTTCAATGACTTCTTGTGTCGAAACTGCTAGCAATGTCATCCCCCCTTTTGCCGAAAATCCAGCAATCACATGCCGAATTTCCGGCATACCTATATGCGATTATAAGCATGACGATTCCGTTCTATTTTTTATACCGTACTATTTAGACAAATCTTTCACCCATATATTCATATCTTCCAGCTTATCGAAAATGTAGCAGTTGTTCGCCAGTCTTCCTGTATACGTATAACCTAACTGATGAAAGGCCGCATTCATTCCGAAAGAAAGCGATCGAGCAATTGTATAGGAGCAGAAAATCGATTTTTCTTGCAGTTCTTCTTCTAACTTAATTAGTAAACTTTTCATAAACCCATGCTTACGATATTCGGGTAAAGTAGCACAATTCGTTAATTCTGCATTTCCTTCTTTTATATTCATTTCTGCAGATGCTGTACTAATTATTTCCCCCGCGAATTCGTACACATAGTATATTGTATCGTCTTCCTTCATCGTTTGTTTTACATAACTCGCTTCGTTTAAAGGAGTCGGATAAACTTCAAATACTTTTCCAAAGACAGCCGCTAATTCTTCCGCATCCTCTTCTGTCGCTTTTCTTAATAAAAATTTCTCTGGTACTATTTTTTCCTTTACTTCTTTTGCTTTAACACCGCTTAAAATGGTATCTTCCTCAGCCCAATGAATACTATTTCGTCTTTCATCATTAATAAATTTCACGAAGAAGTATGCATCGTGACCTTGAAAATAATGCGGTATTGTTGCTTCCAATAAAAAACCGAAAGAGAGCCATGTAGAAACATGCTCTCCCTTTCCTTTAATAATACATTTAGTGAAAGAATGCTTCTCTGCTAATTCGTCAATTGTTTGGATAATCCTCTGAATATTTCCTGTGTAGTGGTCTACTCGAATACGTTTATTAAAATAGTCTAAAACGCCTTCTACTGTATAGCCATTCGTCTGTTCTCTAAAAGATTCATAGTATTTCATTTTTTCACCTCACACCAATCTAGTAATGTACATGCAATAATTTTTGCGGCAGCTATCATTTTATCAACTTCTATATATTCGTTTGGATAATGTGCTACTTTCGTCTCTCCTGGACCAAATACTATCGTTGGTACACCTGAGATTTGTGTAAATAAACCTCCATCAGTCCCCCACGGAGATGCTTCAATAATCGGTTCATTCCCTTCGATTTCAACAAAATTATGCTCTAGTGTTGTAATTAACTCATGATTTTCTTCTAGTTCACCAGGAACCCATCTCGCTCCAAACCATTCTACTTCTACAGGATTTTCAACAAACCAATTGTCCACATTATTTAATTCAGCGATCCAATTCTCGAACTCTTCTTTTGCTGCCTCTATAGTCTCATTCGGCGCAATACCATATCTTCCTTCTAAATTTAATGAATCAGGAACAGAACTTGGCCAACTCCCACCTTCAATTTTCCCAATATTAATTGGAATTGGAATGGGGATTCCTTTAAATAACGGGTCTGTAATTCGGTCATTTCTCTTCACTTCCAATTTTCTCAAATGATCTACAACAAACATACTTTTTTCAATTGCACTTACTCCTTCATAACGCGTTCCACCGTGTGCTGCTTTGCCTTTCACATGTAGACGAAACCACATGGACCCTTGTTGTTTCGGGAAAAACTTCATATTTGTTGGTTCTGGAATAATGACACCATCTGCTTTATATCCTCGTAATATAGTCGCTAATGTTCCTGCCCCGCCACTTTCTTCTTCAATTACACTTTGGAAATAAATATCTCCTTTTAATTCAATACCAGATTCAATAATAGCTTCCATCGCAAGCATCAGTGCGACATTGCCGCCTTTCATATCCGTTGTTCCACGACCATATATACGATTCCCTATTTGCTCACCACTATAAGGGTGATGGTCCCACTGATTCACATCTCCTTCTGGTACGACATCAATATGTCCATTTAATATCATAGATTTCCCGTCGCCACTTCCTTTTAAAGTTGCCACTATGTTCGGGCTATCTGAAAAACTTGTACGCGGTGATACAAAATAAGGATGATCTTTCATTTTAGAAAATGAAGGTTCCCAAATATCAAGATCTAAACCTAGCTCACGTAATTTTTCAATCACAATTGCCTGCGCACCACTTTCATCACCAGATACGCTTTTTTCTTGAATTAATCGTTTTAAAAATTTTACGCTTTCCTCTTCATGACTCTCGATATAATCACAAATTTTCTTTTTTAATTGCTCCATATATTACATCTCCCCTCATTCGATTACTAGTAAGTTAGAGCCAATTTTGAAATCAGCTTCTGTATGTTGTTTTATATCTTCCACTGTGTATGGACTCATTAATTCTTGTAAAACGAGTCCACCCTGCGTCACTTCCATAACTGCCATATCCGTAATAATTAAATCTACACATTTCTTTGAAGTTAATGGTAATGTACACTCCGAAACAATCTTTGCATTTCCGTATTTATCGACATGATTCATCACAACAACGACCCGCTTCGCTTTTTGTGCCAAATCCATCGCTCCCCCAATACCTGGAACGCGTTTTCCTGGTACAATCCAGTTTGCTAAATCACCATTCTCACTTACTTGTAATGAACCAAGAATCGTTATGTCTAATAAACCTTTTCGAATCATCCCAAACGCTGTGCAACTATCAAAATAACTCGCTCCTGTAATTAGAGAAGTCGGTAAACCTGCTGCGTTACATAAATTTTCGTCTTCATTCCCTTTTCTTGGCGTAGGTCCCATACCTACAATTCCATTTTCCGCATGAAACATAACGTTTATATCGTCAGGAAGATGATTCGGTACAAGCGATGGTATACCAATACCTAAATTTACAATCATACCATTTTGTATTTCTTTCGCCGCACGCCTAGCAATCTTATCTCTCACTTCTACGCCCATACCCATTTCCAATTCACTCCTTCCGACGGTACGATATAATTTACAAATACTCCTGGGACAACAATTTCTTCTGGATCTAAACTTCCAAGTGGAACGATTTCTTCTGCTTCTACAATCGTTATATCCCCTGCCATAGCTACGTGAGGATTCATATTACGAGCACTTTTATCAAACACAAGATTACCAAACGGATCCGCTTTTTTCGCATATACAATCGCAACCTCAGCAGTTAATGCTGTTTCAACTAAATATGTCTTGCCATTCATTTCAACTGTACGTTTTCCCTCTTCTACAATCGTATCAACACCTACATCAACTAATACACCTCCAAGTCCTACACCACCAGCACGAATACGCTCTGCTAATGTTCCTTGAGGAGAAAACTCGATTTGTAACCTTCCTTCGTTTAGCTGTCTTCCTGCATTTGGATTTGAACCAATATGTGAAGTAATTAATGATTTTACTCTTTCATTCGTAACAAGACGACCGATTCCTACATCAGGAAATCCCGTGTCATTTCCTATTAAATTTAAATTTGTAACTCCTTTTTCTAAAATCGCCTGTATTAAAGATGGAGGGGATCCAATCCCCCCAAATCCTCCAAACATTAATGTCATATCATCGTGGAACAAAGAAATTACTTCCTCTATCTCTTTTAATTTATCGAATGTATTCGTAATAGTTGTCATGCGATACTATGCCCTCCTTTTTGCATCATTTCTTCTACACTTTTTGCAAAAATTGAAAGTAATTCATCTAACTCGGAATATGTAGTTGTCATCGGCGGTGCTACAAGCAGTGCACTATCTTCTTTTCCTGCTTGCCCTGAAACAGCTTGGTATAAAAGAAGACCATTTTTAGCTGCAACCGAAATAAGTTCCGACGCTTTTGTAAACGGTTGCAATTCTACACCAATCAGCAACCCTTTTCCGCGCACATCAGCAATGATTGTCGATTGTTGCTGAACTTTCTGTAGTCCTTTTATTAAATACTCTCCCTTTTCTGCTGTTTTTTCAGGTAGATTATGTTTCTCCATATATTCAATAACAGCTAGAGCTGTTGCTGCAGATAATGGATTTGCACTTAACGTATGCCCACTCATTACAGAACGCGATCCACGTAAAATTGGCTCCATAACACGGTCACTTACAATCGTCGCTGCCATCGGTGTATATCCAGCTCCTAAACCTTTACCAAGAGTCATAATATCCGGTTCTACACCCCAATGCTCCATCGCAAACCATGCGCCAGTACGACCAAGCCCTGTCATTACTTCATCAGCAATAAATAAAATATCGTAATGACTACAAATATCTTTAATGACTTTATAATATTCTTTCGGCGGAACGACTGCGCCTCCAGCTGCTCCTATAATCGGTTCAGCGATAAAAGCTGCGATATGTTCTGCACCAATTCTTTCAATTGATCTTTCTAGTTCAGTCGCACAAGCAAGCTGACAAGTTGGATATACCTTTTGCACCGGACATCTAAAACAATATGGAGCTGGAATAGTTGGATAATCTTCTAAAATTGACACGAAACGTTGTCTGCGCAGTGGATGCCCAGACATTGATAAGGCTCCCATCGTAATACCGTGATAACTCATCCATCGTGACAAAATTTTATGCTTCCCTTGAATACCTCGCTCTTGAAAATGCTGGATTGCAATTTTCATAGCTGTTTCATTTGCTTCCGTACCACTATTTACAAAAAAGCTCCAGTTCAAATCTCCTACACTTAAATCGCTTAATTTCTTCGCTAATTTTTCAGCTGGTTCACTCGTAAACTGTGATCTATAAACGAAAGCAATCTCCTCTGCTTGCTTTTTTATAACATCTGCAATCTCCTTTACGCCATGCCCAATACCTGCCGTAATTGCCCCTGACGAGCCATCAAAATATTTATTTCCGTTTTGATCATACAAATACACACCTTTTCCATGTGAAATCATTGGATACGGCTGACCAACAAGTGGTTTAATTAAGTAATCGCGCATAGCGCTCCCCCATTTCTCCAATTTGTATATATATATGAAGAAAATTGACGTTTCTTTCATAAAAAAGAACCCTCTGCGAAAGCAGTGATTTTATCAAAAAACTATTATAAAATATACAAATGAGTACTAAATATTAATTTAGAAAACAGAAAATTCAGAACTTAAAACGAAGACCAACCCTTATCTATACGCTCCAATAACCCTCCTTTATATAAAATAAACGCTTCACTACATATTTTCTTAACATAATATCAGCTTCCCTCAATTGCCGACATTGTGTAAACTTCGACGAAACTCCCTTTAAACTCCTTCCTATTCTCCTACTTTATATTGCATATTTTCAAACAAATATCGACAATTAATCCTACTAAATACATAGCAATTATTTTTATAGAAACCTATATTTTACATACATTCTCCTCAGTTTTATACAATAAAAAAAGAACCGATTAACCACATTAATCAGTTCGGCACGACGCTCTTTTATCGGTTAATACTGCCACTTGCTAACGTAAATAGAAAAAATAATGTTACAAATTCAAAATTCATCCTACATCGTAAAGCACAAAATCGTCCATAACTCCATTCACAATTCCTTTTTGGATATCCCCATCCCAATATTTTATTCCTTTCCTTATGTTTAAACTACCTTTCCTTTATAATTTATGTAGGACAATTATCACTTTGTATGTGTATTTGCCCATTATTAAAAAAATCCCTAGTTTCCTAAGGATTTTTGGACATGTTTTCGATATGTTACTTCATACGCTCTTAAGGTTTTTTATTTCGAAATATACATTGTAATCGGTACATCATCATCTAACATAGATGATATATTGCTGTATACTCTAGAAAATTATAAGGCTCTTTCGCCTAAAAAACACTTATCCTTAAGCAATACTCTTTATTAATTTTCAACTTTTCTCCTTCAAAAAACAATTTTTTCGCATAACCTCTTTCTTGTTAAGCATATAGTTTTAATGATGACAAAGGAGGAATATTCATGTCTCAATCTGAAATCGAAAAATATGGACAAGAAGCTGCACGTTACGAACAGCTCGCTCGTTACTATCAATTTAAAAATCCGAAAAAATATGTAGAACTATATATGAAATATTACGATGCGCTTACGAAACTTGTACAGGCGTATGAAAAAAGAGATTCACAAGAAGCTGCTTTACCGTCACACATACGTTTTTTTCACTCTGCTTCCAATACACCTGCGGTTGACATTTTAGTAAACGGGCAAAAGGTTATTAAAAATATTTCATTTAAACAATTTAGTCCCTATTTAACATTAGTGCAAGGTAAATACCGTATAGATATTGTCCCTGTTGGAGATGAAACTCCCATCTTTTCAGCTTTAGTACCAATAATGGGGAATCACACTTATACTTTTGCCGCAATAAATAGTGACAATCATCTACAATTACAACCTATGCTTGATAATACACATTTACCAGCTGGTCAAGCAAAAATACGCTTTGCACATTTTTCTCCAGATACCCCTGTTGTAAATGTAGATTTAAAAGGTGGAGATCATTTATTTGAAAATGTACTCTTTAAACAAATAACAGATTTTTTGGAAGTTAGTCCTGGTACAGCAGATATTGAAGTTTCACTCGCCGATAATCCCAGCGTCTTACTAACTATACCGAATTTCAAAGTCGAACCGAACATCATATATACAATTTCACTTTTAGGTTATTCAACTAAAGATCCTAAATTAGAAGCCGTTATACTTACGAATTAAAACAGTCTACACCATTCATTTGGTGTAGACTGTTTATTTTTGAAATACAATTTGAAATTCTGTCCATTCGTTATCTGAACGGCACATGATGGACCCATTATGTTTTTCTACAATTTGTTTACATACAAATAATCCAATACCAGTTCCTAACTTTTTAGTAGTTACAAATGGTTCGAAAATCATTTCTACACTTTCAGCTGGAATCATTGGCCCATTATTTTTTATCACAATTCGAATCGATTGATCTTCTTCAAATACATCAATGATAATTTTCCGTTCTTCTTTCATTGATTCTAGAGCGTCAATTGAGTTCATTAATATATTTAAAAATACTTGTCTCACTTCACTCCGATAGCCAACAAGTGGAATTGGATACGGTAAATTCTTTTCAATCGAAACATTTGCATTGACCAAACTCGGATATAAGAACTGTATAATATCTTGAAACAAATCATTAAGCCAAAATTGTTCTGATTTATTCCACATTTCTTTTTTCGATACGAGTAAAAATTGCGAAATACGAAAATTTAATTGGTCTAATTCATGCGAAATAATATCTAAATAAGATAAACTTGGATGATCTGCCTTTAATAATTTAACAAATCCCATAATTGAAGTGAGTGGGTTACGGAATTCATGTACAAAACTTGCTGACATTTGCCCTAAAATCGTCAGCCTTTCTTTATGTGTTTCGTTAATATATTGCTGTTTTTCCTCTAAATTTTTTGATATAATTTCCGAGTATTTTAAAACAGTATAATAAATTAATTTATCAAAACAAGTATGTATTTGGGCCATAATCGGTTTCAATTCACGTGCGCTAACATCTAATTCACACATCGCTTCGAAAAGTTCATTTCTTCCCACATTTGCATTATAAACAAAGTCTCCAATATTCGCATCTGCCCCTGCACGTTCAATAGCAATTTTCTCGCATAATGGCTGAAGATAATCTATATCTTTTTCTTCCATAGTAAGTTCGATAATTAACTCTAATAAATCCTCTCCATTTTGAACTGCTTCTAGTTTAAATGGATCTTTATCGGAAATTATCATTTTGTTTTTCCAGTTCTCAACGAATTGGTGCCTGTTGTTTTTCAAGTGCGAACAAAATACTTCTTTAATATCCTTATCGATTGGAAAAACCCCCATTCCCTCCATTTCCATGCGACGAACACCCTTTATATTTTGAATATTAACACAAAAAATGCGATTCGTTAATAGATTATTGTCACATTTTGTTAATATGTGTTGATAAAATTTTTAATGTCCTTATTAATTGTTTAGATTGATACATTCCATTTTCCTTCCTTTCATTCAAAATTTTTTACATTCGATGCGACTTTTTTTTGCATCCTGCTTCATTCTTTCGTACAATAGAAAATGAAAGGTGTGAAAAATATGGTAAATAAAAATGTGGAAGATTATCTCCAAGAAGGCATTTACGGCCAAAAGCAGAACAAACCAGAAGAACGTAATATGTATTTAACTACGTTACGTGAGCGTGTAGAAATCGCTTTAACTATCGGTCAAGTAATGCAAAGTAATGTATATTCTGAAGTAGCTAGTAGCATGCGCTCTTCTCAATCATTACAAATATTCCTAAATGGTGGCATTGCTTACCCACATTTATCAAAATACATTAAATTAGCAAATGAAAAAAATGTTCCTTTTACAATTGTTCAAAATAAAGGTATAGAAACACCAATCGGTTTAGTATTATCTCATAGCACTGCTGTTGACAAAGAACAAATTTATGTAGAAGATGCTATTTTCAAACAAGAAATGAAGTAAAAGGTACACTTGGTTAAATTAAATCGTTCCGAGAAACGTAAAACAAACAATAAAAAAACGAGTATGGAATCGTAAACATTTCCAGCTCGTTTTTTATTAGGATATTTAAGCTCGCTCTACTTTACTTTTTAATACACACTAATTTCATTTCTGTCATTTCTTCTATTGCATATTTAATTCCTTCACGCCCCGTACCACTTTCCTTAACACCACCGTAAGGCATATGATCTACCCTAAACGTTGGAATATCATTAATCATGACACCACCAACCTCTAGCTCATCAATTGCACGCATTGCTTTAAACAAATTATTTGTAAACACACCTGCTTGTAGACCGTAACGTGAATGATTTACTTGCTCAATTGCCTCATCAAATTCTTTAAATGTATTTACTGTCATGAGTGGACCAAATACTTCTTGGCACTGAACAGATACATACTCTGGAACATTTGTTAATACAGTTGGTTCAAAAATCCTTGCATCACGTTTCTTACCACCGTATAAAACAGTAGCACCTTCCTTAATAGCTTCCTGCACCCACATTTCTATTCGCTCTACATCTTTTTTCGAAATTAAAGCCGATACGTCCGTTTCTTCCAGCAATGGATCACCAACAATAACTGTTTCCATCGCTATCTTTAGCTTTGAAAGAAATTCATCCATTCTCTTTTCATGTACAAAAACACGTTGTACCGAAATACAAACTTGTCCATTGTTTACATATGCTCCCCATTTTACACGTTCAATTACTTCATCTGTTAATTCTACATCTTCATCAATAATAACAGCAGCATTTGATCCCAGTTCCAACGTAACTCGCTTTAACCCAGCCTTTGCCTTAATTCCAATTCCAACTTTCGGACTTCCCGTAAAAGTAATGGAAGCAACATCATCATTTGTAACTATCGCCTCACCTACAGTTGAACCGGGACCAGAAATAATATTTAAAGCTCCTTTTGGCAATCCTGCCTCTTCAAATAATTCAACTAATGCGTAAGACGATAATGGCGTTTGATCAGCTGGTTTTAACACAACTGTATTTCCGGCAGCAATTGCAGGGCCGACTTTATGTGCCACTAAATTTAATGGGAAATTAAATGGTGTAATAGCTCCTATAACCCCTATCGGTTTTCGTATTGTGTATGCAATACGCCCATCTGCACCAGGTGCTGCATCAAGTGGCAGTGTCTCGCCGTATATACGCTTCGCTTCTTCCGCTGCAAATTTGTATGTCTGAACGGTACGATCTACTTCTCCCCTCGCAGCACGAATTGGTTTTGCAGCCTCTTTTGCAATAATCTCTGCAAATTCTTCTCTTCTTTCATCCATTTTTTGTGCAACCTTCTCTAAAATAGTCGCACGATCATATGCAGATAATGTATTCATTTTTTTCATTGCATTTTTTGCAGCAGTAACAGCCTCTTGTACATCTTCTTCCGTTCCTTGTGCAATTTCCGCTAACGTTTCTTCAGAATATGGTGCGTATAATGGTTTATAAGTGTTTACAGACTTCCAATCTCCATTTATATATAAATGCTTTTTCATAAATCTTCTCCTTCCAAATATATGTATACAACAATATTTCACCTAGTGAAAGGTCTGGCTTATGCCATTGTATCATAGCCCTTATTCTGCCAAAAATATTATGCTCAAAAAAACCCTGCCATATAGCAGAGTCTACGAACTAATTTGTTCTTGAAATGGAATTTGTTTTTCATCTTCTAAAATAACAATTGATTCTACAGTTTTTGTAACTTCTAATCTCTTTATATAGTGTCCATCTAATTCTTTTACACAAAACTTATAATTTTCAATTTCAATGAAATCCTCTTCAGCAATTTCTATATTCTTCGTTAAAATCCAACCACCGATTGTATCAACACCATTATCATCAATTGTTAAACCTAATAACGTATTCACTTCACTAACAAGTACTTTTCCCTCTAGTATTGTTTTCGTTTCACTAACTTGTTGAATTTCTGGCTGTTCATCCGTATCAAACTCATCTTGAATATCTCCCACTATTTCTTCTAAAATATCTTCAACTGTAACAAGTCCAGACGTACCACCATATTCATCTATCAATATAGCAATATGCGTTCTTTCTTTTTGCATTTTTAAAAATAAGTCGTGTATTGGGATAGAGTCGATAACTAAAATGATTGGCCTAATATATTGCTCTACTTTCTTATTACTTACTGCATTATGCTGCACAAAATCTGTGAAAATATCTTTAAAGTTTACAAAGCCTATTACGTGATCTTTGTCCCCATCTACAACTGGATATCTCGTATATTTTTCCCGAGACATTTTTTGCAAAGCTTCTTCAGCAGGCATTTCTTTACTTATAATATGCATCTCAGTTCGGGGGACCATTATTTCTTTCGCTATACGATCATCAAATTCAAAAATTTTATTTACATATTTATATTCAGATTGATTAATCTCTCCATTTTTGTAACTTTCTGAAACTAATAACCGTAATTCTTCTTCTGAATGAACCTCATCGTGCCCTTTCGGTGGTTTCAGCCCTAACAACTTCGTAATAATTCGAGCTGACCCATTTAGGATCCAAATAAATGGAAACGCCATACGATAAAAGAAAATTAACGGTTTAGCAACAAACAAACTCACTTGTTCAGCTTTTTGAATCGCGAATGTTTTTGGGGCCAATTCCCCTATTACAACATGTAAAAATGTAATAAACAAAAACACTAAAATTACAGCAAAAATGTCTGCTAGTTGAGTAGAAATGTTCAAATTTACAAAAAGCGTGTCAAACATTTGCTTTAACGCCGGTTTACCAAACCACCCAATCCCCAGAGCTGTAACTGTTATTCCTAGCTGACAAGCAGATAAATATTCGTCTAAGTTTGTAATGACTGTTTTGACAGATGTTGCGCGATTATTTCCTTCTGCAATTAAATAGTCAATTCGTGAACTTCGCACTTTAACAATTGCAAATTCTGCTGCGACGAAAAATGCCGTTAAGGCAATTAAAACAATCACTATACTTATACTATATATGTCCAAATACTTCTCCTTACTTACATTGTAAGCAAGGAAGCCACCTCCTACTTAATTTTATTCAAGTGAAGTAAGCATTCTAATACTCTAAAAAAATTCTACATTAGCAACCACCTTTTTATATATTATATGCATACATAAAAAAGATATTTATCATTATGATAATCTAATTCATTTCCCTTAGTCAAATAGTTCTAAATCTTAAGATAAAACATTTTATATAAACGATATATTCTTCACAGGTTCATTTCGTGAAAAAACACTTTCTTTGCCGATTCCACACTTCTTTTGTCACACTAGAAGGGAACTTCCTTCATAGATCGAAATCATTCAACAGGATATATATAGGAGGGATTATTTTGGAATATAAAACACCATTTATCGCAAAAAAATTAGGTGTTAGCCCAAAGGCTGTTGTCCGGATTGCACAACAATTAAATCTTACGATAGAAAAAAATAAATATGGTCACTTTATTTTCACACAAGAAGATTTAGATCAAATGTTAGAATTCCATCTTTCACAAATAGAGCAGTCTCAAAACTCTCACCCTACTCAAAAAACATCATCAAATGATGTTGAAGAATTAAAAACTCCAGTAAATACAATCGTTCAAAACAAATCATCACATGAATTTGAGCAATTAGCAGCTCAATTAAACACTATTACGAGAAGGCTAGATCGAATGGAAGAACAAATGCAAGATAAGGCAAATGATGTTGTTACGTACCAACTTTTACAACATCGCCGTGAAATGGAGGAAATGTTAGAGCGAATTCAAAAGCTAGAAGCTTCCCTCAAGAAAGAAGAACCAATATATATTACTCCCGATTCAAAACCAACATATGAACGAGAAAAGAAGCCGAAGCGCCGCAAAATGATTTTTAGTATATTTGGATTATAATTTTTAGACCCTTATTAAAATAATAAGGGTCTTTTTTCATGAAGAATGACTTCATATTAAAATAGTATTCTTTTTATTATATATATTCATTTCGCTTTATTTTGTTAACATAATATTCTTACTGTATTCTGCGATTAATGCCTGTGCATGAGCATTCCCTTGAATCACATCTCGAAATTCTTTTAAAGAATACAAATGCGTAGCCCCTTTTCGGGCATGAATTCGCACTGGTACACCTTGTAAAGTATCATGAAACTGAAATGGCTTATCTACCGGTTCAATTGGGAAACCGAGTGTTAATAAATACATATACATTCTTTTTGTCACTGCTGCAATATACCATTCTGCTTTCGTTTCTAATGCATGCATAAATAAAATAGCTGTTAGTCTTTTGAAGTGTCCTCTCCCACGAGACGTTTTCGCAATACTCAACTTGCCTATTTCATACACATTTTTTAAATCTTTCACTAAATCATTTTTAGAAAACGGATAGAAAAACTCAGAATTCGATTGCTCTGGTTCCGTATACTTAATACATTCTACTGTACCAATATGATGTTCATCTTCTATTAATAAAAATCGTGATGGATTTAAATTACGTTCTACGAACATTAAGTTTCTTTCTTCACAAAAATCTCCCCATAGTTGCTCGAACCAAAAATGTTCTTCTTTTGTTTGAACACGCTGGAACATATTTACCCGCCTTTCCCATCGCCGCTCTGTTTTTGATAACGCTTTCACTATCTATCATATAAGAACAAATCTTCGTATGCAACTAAAAATATTTATGACTTATTATATTCTGCAAAACGAATTAAATTCCATCTTAATCGTCTTTTATCCCTCATGTACCGTTCTTCTAACAATATATTTATATTACTTTCAAATTCAAATCGTATAAAGCTGTCTTCCATACAGCATATATTTCTTCTTAATCTAAAAAAATCCTTTATAAAAAAGGATTTTTTTACTTCTTCATGCTTTTTAACCACTTCTCAAAAATTTGTACCATTCCATGTTTTCCGGCTAATTTCTCTTCCCCTTGTTTCGTTTTATATGGATATAATTGCAAGAACACACCACATCCAGACTCAATTTTTTTACTATGCATATGACTTCCTGGATATACACAAATAACTTCATAAATGGCCCTTCGATAATAGACTCTCTTTCCATCCTGTTCTTCTACATATTTTATAGACCAGTACTTATACATTTGCTCAGTTGCCTTCGTATTTCCAACGTGCTGAAAAATGTTGTACATTGGGCTATACTTCACTTCAATAATAATAGAAGATTGATATACGTATTTTCCTTCTTCCTTTACATAACAGTCTAAGCGAATGTCTGGCTTCTTCGTATCTTCTCCATTATAAAAATTACTCCCTTTACTTAATGCAATAAGGGGATGAGTTTCAATTAAATCATTAAATGCGACATGTACTCTAATATCATCTCGGTGTAAAACTACTGTCGTTCCATCCTGTAATCCATCTACATAAAAATGTTCTTGAATTTGTTCACGAATGGAATTTCTAGCCTCAAAACCAATTTGCTCTAACATGGAAATAACGATAAAAAAAGCGTAATATTCATACACTAAAAATGTTGGTTTATAAACAAATAATAAAGATGGAGATTGTTCTGTATATTGTGGAAGTACATCTAAATGCTGTAGTAGTTGTTGATGTGGTATCGGTAAATCATGTGAGTACATGTTACCTGTTTCGGAAACTTCTCTCCAAAATGGAGAATGCATTAAAGTTTGAAAGTATTGTACACTTTCATGTACAAAGTGCGCTAATATTTTATATTCTTGTATCTTCATAGAGCTTTTTCGCAAATCCGCCTCTTTTAGTAAATGAATATTTTTATATTTTTGTTTCTCTCTATCGGTCACTGATCCATTACGCTCAATTGTTTGTATAATCGTTTTTACAGCTTGAAATTCTTCTGATTTCTTCCTTTTTGCTCTTTCTAATATTTCAATTGTTTGTCGCAAAAAACTTTCAGCTTCAAGTAAATAGAAATAAAATTGCATCGCTTTAAATTTAAGAAATGCATTTTCCTTACTATTTTTTTGTTCTATAAACTTACGATTATAATATTTTGCATACGGTTTTCTTTCCGCCACTATGGCTCCTTTTCTCGTTGCTTTCCGCTCTTTTTCTTCCCATTTATATTCATGTATAAATTTTGAACTCGATTCTATTTTCTTAAAAATTTGCTTTATCTTTTTCATTTTTTGCGGCAACTTTCTAAGTAACACTAAATAAGAAGAATCTTCAATATCACTAAGTGCAGAGAAAGTCTTTTTATAATAACCTCTATCTAAAATCAACTCATTCAAAATTGACTTTACATAGTTTTGAATCATTTCAAATTGATTATCAAAAAAATTTTTGGGAACGATTTGAAATGCGCCATAATACGTTCTATCTTCTATATTCACTTCAAAATGATATAATCCACAACGCCATGGATAAAAGAATTCCGTTTTTCCATGTTCATATATTAATACCTTTTGTTTTTTTTCATTTATTTCATATTTTGACTCTTTTATATTTTTCTGTCCCTCATATACTTTATTCCATATAAAAGTAATATTCATTGGACTTTCATAATGGTAATGCAATCTAATTGGTTTTAATTCTTGTACTTTATAAATACATTGAACTAATGCTGTAGTAGATGTACAAAGACGATTTAATAAAATATATTCCCCCTTTGCCTCAGTTCCAATGATTAACTTTAATACAAAAGGGAGTGTTTCTTTCGTATCAACGATTTCTGTTTCATATCGCCCTTCATTTTGCATAGCCATACAGCTCCAGTTCTCTACGCTTTTCTCTTATATATGCTAAAGAGTGTTCAAATGTAGATACTCTGTTTGCAAGTGGCGATTGCAAAAGAGGTAGTAATGTCGCCCCCCTTTTTACGTCTTCAGAAAGTAAAGACCCAACCATCATTTCAGTACCTCTTATTTTCGTCAATACACGTTGCTTGATTTGTAAATCAAATCCCTCTTCTCTACTGATCATATAGGAATGATTATTTTGGAACGGTATATTTTGCAAGTAAGTAGCGATTGCGTTTGCACATCGAAATGAAATTCCCTTTGACATATCATGTGATGACAATACAACATGTAACTTATCTAATAGTTCTAACTCTTCTTCAGAAAACACCTCAATCATCGCTTTATTCCTGACCCAGCTTATACGAAATTCTCCTGCAGTTACTTTCAGAGGTGGTTGTAATACAATTTTCTCTTGTTCCATACACATCTCACAAAACGGAATCTTTTGTAACGTTATTAAATTCGTCCGATCTAATAATCGATCTGAGAGTTCTTTCGTTGTTTCATCAAAATTTACTGTACCTACAAATATAATATTTTCACCAATTTCAATTGTTGATGGAATTGGATTTTCTTTTTCTTGTACACCTTCATACAAATTTAGAATACGGTTTTGCTTTTCAAGTTGAAGAACAGATAGAAATGGAGTAAACCAATGCTCAATATGTGACATATTCATTTCATCAAAAACGATTATATATAGTTGATTTTGATTTTCTTTTGCCTTCATTAACGCCCTAACTAATTTTGTTTCACTTTCAATAAAAGTACCATTTGGGTGAAGGTAACCAAGTAAATCATGTGGTTCTTGATACGATGGTGAAATCGGAATCCAAACCAATTCTTCCCCATACTGTAATCCAAGTGCTTCTGCATAAGCTTGCACAAATCGGGATTTCCCAGCGCCTGGTATACCACCTAGAATCGTCAACATATTTGTTTTCGCACTTATATGGAAATTATAAATGTCCGTTTCATCCAAATATAGCCCTTTATTACGTACAAAACTTTTTACATACTGTAAAAAGACGGATTCACGCTCATCCCATTCCCATTCATCCTTGTGCACTTTTATTTCCTCTACTTCTACATGCTTACCTTCTTCAGTCATTCGTTTTTTTAATTGCTCATACATGTGATTGCTTACAAAATACAATTGATCTTCTACCGCTATTTCCACATACTTCATCCAGTCATTTAAGTCTATATACTTACATTCCCGCTGCTGTTCAAAATATGCGATTGAACTAATTGATGATGACTTTAAAGATATATTTCCATATAACCTTCCATCGTGCCACAATAATTCGGGAGGCTCAAAGTCTTTCGGATATTTTGGCATTAGAAATGACAAATAGCCATTTCCAAGTTTTCTTTCTAAAGACTCTCCTTTTTTGTATTCGGAAACTTTAGGTACTGGAATCATTTTATAGCCATTGGCCATTTCTCGTGGTTCTTCTGCACAAATTAACTCCACGTATATATGTCCTCTTTCATAATAGAGACGAAACATAACCAATTGCTTTTCTAATTTTCTTTTCTTTAATTCCGAAAAGACTTTTTCATTCTTTTTATTGCTACATAAACCTTCAAATACGTATGGTTCATTTTTTAATTGCTCTTGTAACGTGAATGGTATTGGCGATAGGCATTGTACAAAGAAGTTCTCTCCATTCTTCTCTCTCTCTGCTTTTGTAAACTTTCCGATAAACCTCATATAGTACATTCTTTTTATAAAACTTGGCTGAAGAGCTTTATGTAATCTCACCTTCGTCACCTTCTTTTTTTCATACTATTCTTAGTGTATGAAAGAAACGAAAAACTAGAAACAAAAAACCTGACGTTATCCGCCAGGTTCAAAATTAAAACGTATATTAATGAGATGGAAATGCTTTTTTCTCTTGTAAAATGGCATTATGAGCAATTTTCATTTTAGCAAGTACATATCGTAATCGATCTTCAGCGTTTTCATCTGTATTTTGCTGTAATTCCGCCAAATTCTCTACAGCACTCGCTAAATTTTCAATCACTCCTCGTAGTTCAGGATGATGATTAAAAAAGGATTCTTGCACTAATACTTTCCTTACTTCACTCGCTAAATCAACAATTCTGGTTAACTGTTCTTTTTCTTCCATTTTCATCCCTCCTGAATATCTTATGTATTAAATATTCTCTAGACAAAGAAAAAAGCCCTTTATTTAAAAGGACTTTTACATTTTTATATTTCCAGTTAATAACATATAAAGTGATGTGATAGCTGCGATAACAATTGCCCACATTACATATCTCTCAATACCTTTAAAACAACGATTTCCTTTTTCTTTTCTTGCATACATGTAAACAATAATCCCAATTCCATACACGATTGAAACAAGTAATAAATTTTTCAAACCTGCTGCATATAGAAGCCATACAGAATAAGTAGAAGCAATTAAAGCTAACGAACCGTTTTTTACTTTTGCATCTTTTAGTTCGTTTGTAATAACTAATTTAAATTGGAATAACGCTGATAATAAATATGGTACTAAAATTGATGTTGAAGCAATAAAATACATAATTTGATATGTTGATTCTGAAAACAGAACGATTATAAATATAATTTGGGCAACGCCATTTGAGATCCATAATGCCATATGTGGCGTTTGTTTTTTATTTGTTTTCGTAAAGACTTTCGGAAACACGCCATCTTTTCCTGCTACGTGGGAAATTTCAGAAACAAGTAAAAACCAGCCTATTAATGTACCTACAAGTGAAGCAACTAACCCAATGTTAATCGCAACGGCGCCCCATGTCCCAACAACATGTTCTAATACATGTCCCATTGACGGGGTTTCTAACACGGAAAGCTCTCCTCTTGTCATCGCTCCCATAGACAAGACAGAAATTAAAATATAAATAGACATTACTAAAATAAGTCCAAGTACTGTCGCTTTACCAACATCTCGGCTATTTTTCGCTCTACCAGATAATACAACCGCTCCTTCAACCCCAATGAAAACCCAAAGAGTTACAAGCATTGTATTTTTCACCTGACCAAGTATAGAGGAAACTGATATAGTTCCTTCTCCCCAAAAATCATGTGTAAATGTATCCCAGCGAAACGCTGTTACCATTACAACAATAAATAATACGATTGGAACTAATTTCCCTATCGTTGCAATAACATTCATAATAGATGCTTCACGAATTCCAAATAAAATTAGAAAATGAAGTGTCCATAATAAAAGTGATGCACCAACGATAGACGCAACATTATTTCCACCTTTAAAAATGGGGAAGAAATAACCTAATGTACTAAACAGTAACATGATTGTTGCAACGTTTCCTAAAATTCCTGCTAGCCAATATCCCCAAGCACTGTTAAATCCGATATATTCTCCGAAACCAGCACGTGCATAACTATAAATTCCGCCCTCAAGCTCCGGTTTTTGTCTTGCTAACGTTTGATATACGAGCGCGAGTGGAATCATTCCCATCGCTGTAATACACCAACCAATTATTATAGAGCCGCTATTTGCTCCTACTGCTAAATCATGCGGTAAACTAAAAACACCGCCACCAACCATCGTTCCGACTACTAATGCAATTAATGGAAAAAACCCTAACTTCTTTTCTATTTGTACCACCCCATCTGTCATTCTAGGTGTTATGTTCGTTCAACTATTAAAGTCACCTTTTTCTCTAATAGACGTTTCTCTTATATTTTTTCAGGAAAACATTACTTATTCTAAAAGAAAATGAAGAAAAATGGAATACTTTTTTGAAAAAATGTATAAGTATGCACAAAAAAACCGTTCATTTTGTAATGAACGGTCATTTCATACATATAAATTTGTATATTTCTTGTAAAATTAACGAAGTAAATTCTCTTTTTGTAAAAATTGTTTCGCAACTTCTTCACTACTTTTTCCATTCACATTTACTTCATAATTCATTTTTCGCATTTCTTCATCTGTAATCTTCCCAGATAATGTATTTAATACTTTTTCAAGTTCAGGATATTTCTGTAACGTCTCTTTTCTTAATAATGGTGCACCTTGGTACGGTGGGAATAACCCTTTATCATCTTTTAGCACTTTCAGTCCATACTGCTCAAGTTCACTATCAGTTGAATATGCATCGATTACGTTAACATCCCCTGATTGAATTGCACTATAACGTAGTTTCGGTTCCATCGTTTTCACATTTAAAAACTTATAGTTATATAATTTTTGCATTCCTTTATAACCGTCTTCACGATCAGCAAATTCTAATGTGAATCCTACTTTAGCATCCTGTGCCATTTTTCCTAAATCAGAAATTGTATTTATATTATTTTGATCTGCTATTTTTTTCGGCATAGCTAGTGCATATGTATTGTTATACTCCATCGGCTTCAACATAACCATATTATATTTCTTTTCCATTCCAATGCGAGCCTGCTCATATACTTCATCCCGATTTGTGCTTTTTGGCTCTTCTTTCACAAAAGTAGATAAAGCTGTTCCCGAAAACTCAGGGTATATATCTACTTCTCCTGATTTCAATGCTTCAAATACAAATGCTGTTTTTCCAAGACCTGGTTTTAATTCTACGTGTAAATCGGTATCCTGTTCAATAAGCTGCTTATACATTTGAATTAAAATTTCAGGTTCTGATCCAAGTTTTCCGGCAATAACAATATCTTTCTTTTGTGTGTTCCAAAGAAAGGGAGAAGCAATCATTATACAAGTAATACATATCGTCAATATAATACGCTTAGAAGAGCGTTTTGGACTCTCAAGCACTCGAAGTACTACATCAAAGAATAAAGCGAGTAACGCGGCTGGTACGGCCCCTAAAATGATAAGCGCATGATCATTTCGATCGATACCAAGTAATATGAGTTTTCCGAGCCCACCAGCACCTATAAGAGCTGCTAATGTAGCTGTTCCAACAATTAATACCATCGCCGTACGAATACCGGCCATAATAATTGGTAATGCAAGAGGAAGCTCTACCTTCCACAGTCTTCTCCAGCTATTCATCCCCATAGCTCTCGCTGCTTCGATTAAAGATTCATCTAACTCCCTTATTCCTGTATATGTGTTTCGTAAAATAGGTAATAGTGCATACACAACTAATGCAATAATGGCTGGGAGTTTTCCAATTCCTACTAACGGAATTAAAAGTCCGAGTAATGCAAGTGATGGCACTGTCTGCATAACCGCAGAAGTTCCTATTATAAATTCAGCCATTCGTTGTTTTCTCGTTAATAAAATGCCAAGTGGCACCGCAATAATTACTGCAAAAAATAGTGAAATAAGCGATATTTGTAAATGCTCACTTAATGCAGTTAGTAATTCTATTTTTCGCTCTTGGAACGTTTGTATAAAATCAGTCACTGTTTAGCCTCTTTCCTTCATTTGTTCAACAATGTAATTAACAATATGACGACTTGTTAAAGCTCCAACATATTGACCATTTTCTTCAACTGGAACGACTTCGTCAGCTCGTACACGAACTAATGCTTCTTGTAAAGAAGAATGCAATGATAATGCATCCCCTTCTACCCGTATACTTTCATCAAGTGGCAATACATCTTCTATACTTTTCCCCTCATACCAAGGTTGTCCACGATTTCCAATGAACTCTTCTACAAACTCATTTTTCGGATTATGTATAATACCTTCTGGTGTATCTAATTGAACTACTTTTCCTTCTTTCATAATACAAATACGATCTCCAAGTGATAATGCTTCTTGCATATCATGTGTTACGAATACAATTGTTTTTTGAATCTTCTTTTGCAATTGTACAATATCCTTTTGAAGC
Organism: Bacillus sp. MMSF_3353; assembly: GCF_030733445.1. NCBI lineage: Bacteria > Bacillati > Bacillota > Bacilli > Caryophanales > Bacillaceae > Bacillus > Bacillus sp. MMSF_3353. The sequence goes on along the minus strand of NZ_JASHJA010000005.1, from coordinate 323,200 downwards.
TGTTCCCTACTTAATGGATCTAACGCACTAAACGGTTCATCCATAAGAACGATTTTCGGGTTTGCGGCTAATGCTCTTACGACACCAACGCGCTGCTTTTGCCCTCCTGACAATTCATCAGGCATACGATCGCGATATACGTCTGGGCCTAGCCCGACCATCTGTAGCAACTCATCGACACGAGCTTTTATTTTTTCTTTGCTCCATTTTCTCATTTCAGGAACAACTGCAATATTTTCTGCAATTGTCATATGCGGAAACAAAGCGATTTGCTGCAATACGTATCCTATATTCCAACGCAATTCATTAATATTATATTGTTGAATATCTTTTCCATCGATTAAAATAGATCCTTCAGTCGTTTCAATTAAACGGTTAATCATTTTCATTGTCGTTGTTTTCCCGCAACCACTCGGACCAATGAGAACAAAAAATTCTCCCTTTTTAATTTCTAAATGCAATGAATCCACTGCTTTCATGCCATCTTCATACGCTTTTGACACATGATTAAATTGAATCACAAATACAACTCCTTTAATGTTGTTTCCTTTATTTTGATGGAATACGGCATTCATTTCAAATGATACGCTTTATAATTAAAAAAGAGCTCAAATTTGAGCTCTAACGGTCGAACCATATCGTTTTCATTATTGCAGCATATTCACGTACATACATTTTTTTCTTAGAGCGCATTGGTGTTTCAGCAGCTAGTGCCTCCATCTTCATGCCTAAACGCTTTGCAATTATTTTGGTCCTATACAAATGATACGTATTACTTACAACTACCGCATGTTTCACATCATATAAATCCATACTAAACTTTAAATTCTCATACGTATTTGTAGATTGATCTTCTATTAAAATACGACTCTCATCTATACCATGTACCATTAAATAGTTTCTCATACTATGAGCTTCCGGTATATCTTCATCTTCCCCTTGACCACCTGAAACAATTACTTTCGTTTCAGGATGGGAATGTAAATATTCCAACGCTACATCCAAACGGTTTTGAAGAGATAAAGACGGTCTATCTCCAAATAACTTTGCGCCTAAAATAAGAACGTACAGAGAGTGATTACTCAATTTTTCACGAGCAACTTTCTTCATTCGAAACGTCATATAAAGAATGTACAGTGGTGGAAATAATAAGATTATAAGCAAGATCCATTTGTTCATAAATAAGTTTGCACTCCGATACGATAAACTTAACTAAATCTATACAATTCAATCAAATTTACACGAGTTAGTGCTTCATCGTGTTCTCGCAACCCCGAAGGGACGAGGGGTATAACACTCCACACGAGGCAGTATCGTTACCTCCTATTATCAAGCATTTATTTTACCCATCTTGATAAATTTATCGAAGCATTTACATCCCTATCGTGATGGCTATTGCACCCAAAACAACACCACTCACGTATTTTTAAACTCCACTGTCCTTCTGGTTGAACTGAATGGTCGTATTTTACTCCGCAACATGAGCAAATCTTGCTTGAGGCGAACCATTTATCAGCTTTTACATACGCAATGCCATACTTCTCGCACTTGTATGATAAACATTGAAAGAAGAAGTGTAATTTTTGAAATGAAAATGCTTTCGATAGTTTTTTGTTTTTTAACAGGTTTGAGATAGATAAGTCTTCCACAACAATCCTCATTGGTTTGGTTTTCACCAATTTAGCTGTTGCTTGATGGATATGGTTAATTCGGATATTCGTAATTTTCCTAGATAACCGCAGGTGCTCAGTTTTAGCTTTTTCATATCCGGCAGATTGAATTTTTACACCTTTTTTAAATCTCCTAGACATATCTCTTTGTGCTAACTTTTTCCTTTTCAAAAGTTTTTTAACCTTGGCATCTTTGTTTATATTTCGTTCTTTCGTACCATTAGAAGCTACAAACAGCTCTTTTAAACCAACATCCACACCAATCGACTCATTGGTTAGTTCTTGTGATTCAAAGTTTTCTTGGAACCCTACACTAATCCACCAGTGACGACCGTCAAATGTAACTCTTGGATTGGATGTTTTTTTGTTTCTTGGTAGTTGTTGGCTTGTTTTCACTTCTCCAATAGACTGAATATGAGCTACTTTCTTTCCTATAATCAGTCTTTCATAATTGGCATAAAATCCTTGGATTAAATCTTTTTTGGATTTATAAGAAGTGTGAGAACCATTTTTGTACTTTTCGAACGAATTTTTCCTCGCCTTATCAAAATCTTTTGAAGCCTGTTTAGGAACTTGTGCGTTGATGTCATTTAACCACTCATATCTCTTTCGCTTCTTGATCTTTGTAAATCGTTTCTGTAAAGCTAACTGTGAAACAGATTTTCCAAATAGCTTATAATATCTATCACTCATTCTTTTACAATAGTTATAGGCAAATCTTGCAGCACCAGCATGGTTTCTAAGCACTTTTTCTTGTTCAGGCGTTGGAATCAGTCTAACTTTCTTCGCCAATATCATCAGAAGCCTACTCCTTTACTGTGCGATTATTCGAGCACTCACCTTTCAGATAATAAAAGATTGATTCTTCTGAATAGTAGCATGTTCCATCAGCATTCTCCTAAGACTACTAGGATACAAACCTGTTAATTCCGATACTTGACTAACTCGTAAAAACTCCATTATTATTCTCACCTCATTGAATTTACCATAATGCATAGATTCGGTAGATTCAATGAGACTTGATAGATTTAATTAAATTTATCTCGTTCAACTAAGGGCGCAATTCCTTAGCCAGTTCTCTTATGAACTTCTCATGCTTTCACATGAGCGCAGACTATATGTTTATCTACTTAGAGATAGAGGATTTTTCCACCACCATAGGCTTGTGGTGTACTCTCGTCAGTTATACGAGATAGTCGTTGAACGTTCATCTTATCCATTTTGACTTAGATGATTCGAGGCGGAAGACCCATTGTTCTAGTGTTTAGGATTTAACCTTGCACGATCTGATTGATTTTTTCTGCTTTCGCGACATTCACGCTCGCTATTTCTAGCCACGTTGTAGTTCAATCAGCTTTAGGGATTGCCCGCAGTTAACCCTCACTACTAGCCAATCACTTGACTAGCAGGGCTTACTGATATGTTTAATTAACTTTCGTTATAATTGGTTAAATAAATCGTAACAGTTAATTACCCTTTCTTTTTATTATATAGAAAAAGAAAGGAAGGCAGAAGTATTTTTTAAACGATCGATTTATTAGAAACACTCGCTTCGAATTTACGTTTTGAGATTACATAGTTTATAGCAATTCCTAACGAAAGGATCAATATGAAACTTAGTAAATAAAACGGTACCATGACACCTACTTTAGATACACCAGCTGTAAACAGCATTAATAATACAATTCTTATTCCTGTACCAATTAATCGAAATAAGCTGTCTACACGTCCCATTACTTCATTTGGAATTTCCTCCATCATCAATACATTTCTTGCCACTCTTGTACCCGCATTTCCAATTGCATGAAAAATTGCAAGTCCATATAACAACATTACGGAAGGTTCAATAATCATTACGGTAATTGAAATTACATATATGAACATCGTCATGACGATTGAAACTTCTGTCTTTACATATTTCATCATAATTGGAATACTTATTCCCGCAAGAACCGCTCCGACACCGTACATCATACCTTCTATTGCGTATACAGAGGCACTGGCTTTTAATAGATCTGAGATATATACCGGGATTAAATAATTTGCCATCATGACACCGATAAACGGCATATAAGTCGCCAGTAAAAACCAAAAGAACTTCGGACGCTTTTGCATAAAGTGAATCCCTTCGAACAATTGCTTCTTAAATGTTACTTTTCTTTTTACTTCCTTTTTCTTTACATACGGTATACATAAGAAAAGGAAAAATGCTCCTGCAAAAGTTAACATATCTACTAACAAGATCCATTTTAAAGAAATGATTTCAATAAGGAAGCTAGCAGCCGCTCCTGAAATAACTTGAGTTAACTGTCCTTGTATTTCCATTGTTCCACTTAAATTTTTATAATGTTCTGCTTGAAATATCTCTTGGTTAAACGCAAATATTGTAGGATAAAATAATAAATAGTAAAATGACCCTGCTATATATATTAGAATATAGTGAATAGAATGATAAGGTTGCCCAGTAAATCCCCATATAGCCATCATTCCAATAACGACTATCCCAATACCTTCATTACATAATAATAAAGATTTTCTTGAAAAACGATCAATACTCTGCCCGATAAACGGTGTTAATAAAAACATAATAAGAGTTGCGATGATGGATACATAACCAAACGTTGTCTCTCCTCCATTCTCTTTAATTAACAACCACGGAATCGTTATCATAACAATGCCGGAACCAATAGCTGATAGACTATTGGCCCCTAGAATGAAATACAAGCGTGAATCTTTATACAGAGATGGCATATCACTCAACTCCTAGTTGTTTTTTCACCTCTTTATATACGCTCATATATGCTTTTAATTCTTTAACTAGATCATGAATTAACGGTTTTGCATCTTCTCCCAGTTCACCGTCTTGTACATGAAGTCCATCAAGCACAACTTGTTTTGGGATTGCATTTGCGTACACCCCTCTAGCAACAATACGCATATTGTTTAATGCGTTAATGCCACCTTTACCGCCTCCAGCAACTGCAAGTAATGCGATAGGTTTATGAACAAATTCACTACTGCTTAAGTAATCTAACGAATTTTTCAACGCTCCACTCATTGCATTATGATATTCAGGTGTACATAGTACTACACCGTCTGCAGTTTTCACTAATGCCTTTAATTTTTTTACCGCTTCTAATTCACGTTGTGATTCTTCCCCGTTATATAAAGGCAGTTCCTCTACTGATAAATCGTATAACTCCCCTTCAAATTGATCAGCAATATATTTTGCCACCACACGAGTTCTACCGAATTTTCTTGGCGTACCGTTAATAACGACTAGTTTCATAATTATTTCTCTCCTTTGTTTTTCAGTTATACTTATATATTATCAGAAATTTCTATACAAAACACAATATAAAGAGGGAACTAGCTTGATAAAATAGTATGATAGACGAAAAAAAGAACTCATACGAAAGTAGGAGTTCTTCACAATTACTTTTCTTCCGCTTTATCGCTCAGTATGTCTATGCTTCTTTTTGCTTCAAAATGGTTATACGCTTTTTCTGCTAATTTAATACGTTCTTCTGGTAATTCTATATATTTCATAACGTTTTCTATTATTTTTTCATACGGAGTAAACACTATTCCTGGCCACTCTATCTCGTCCTCGGGATTACTATTTTCAGAGATAATAAATTTCTTATTTGCCACTGCATAAGAAACTCGAGGAGTTTCAAGAATACCCGATAAGTAAAAATGAATATTTAATATAATTTTAGACCTAGCAATCAACTCATTTCTAACAATTCCCCACGCATTATTTTTAAAAACAATATTTAAATTCGGGGCAACTACTTTTAATTGATCTAAAATAGCTTGTCGCCTTGGGTTAAGAGCACCTATAAACAGTATATCAATGTCTTCAGTTAACTCTTCATCAAATGCATCTTTTTTTATTTCTAGAGTTGGGGCATAGTTCATTTCCACATGTTTTATTTCTTTTCCTACTCCTTTTTGTTTTAACCATTCTATATTTTGTTTACTATAATCCCAAATTTCCTTATCTTTTAATAACATTAAATAAAGAGGATGCGCATAAGGACTTCCTTCATATAGCTGTTCTAAATTATAAACAATTGCATTTTTTGGTAGTAGATTCGGATTATGCGCATACGTATGCGCTCCAAAAACAATTGTATTTTTCACATTTTCTAGTATTGTTTCTGAAATAATTGCTTTATTCCCCTCCTGCTCCAATCGCCATTTCAAAGCTCGCGCAACATCTATAAAACTACCATACGTCTTTGGGCATATAAAAAGACAATAATCATATTCTTTATTCAAATAAGCTTCCATTAGTCTTAAATTATTTTTATATAAATCCACATCCGGATATCTAATTAAAAGCTCACTTGCATGTTTTTTTGCTACTTTATACATTCCAGCATAATAAGCAGCAATGCACCTTCTTAATTCGATTTTTTGCCGATGCTCTTCTGCTACGTCCATGTCTATAAGGAGATTTGCGATACAATACGCTTTTAAATGATCACGATCATAATAATAATCTAGTAGTGGCATCAATTCTTCATACGTATTTCCATGCACGGATTCCCCTAGTTCTAGCGCCCATCGTATTAATTCCATGATTACTCCACTACTCCTTTAACCGACAATGTATTTAATAAAATTTCGCATTACTTTCTACCATATTTGCTATATGCAACGGTAGCTCTTCTTTTCTCGATTCCAAATATTTTTGTGATACTGCACCTAAATGTTTTTTATGCGGTATATAAAAAGCACTTATAGAAATCTCATAGTCAAATAAGTAATCATACACATGATAATCTACAAATAGCAGATCATTTTTCGGAAAAGGAATTTCCTTCCCTTGCAACGCATACATCAAAGCAATATTATTTTGAGATTTTAATCGATACATTCTTGCAAGTTGGTATAATGGCTCAGCCCGAGTTGGTCTATATTCCCACGCTTTTTGAAAATAAAGAATAGCTAATGCTGTATATTGCTCTTCTTGCGCCTTAGCATTTTCTTTTTCATCCACTTCTGTTACCTCATATTGTTTATTTGCTGAACGGTTTGCTAATTGTTCATAACAAAATCCTATTCGCAATAACGAATAGAACACCTCTTCAACCCATCCACCTGCTTCCACTCTTTTTTTGTACCATTTAATCGAATCTTCAAATTGACTTAAATGAAAATAAGTTTGGGCTAAATAAAATAAATATCTTATATGCAAATCTGGCGTTGTTTCTGGATCACTCAATCCTTGTAACAACAACCGCTCATCTCTCTCAAATTTATCAGCTTTACTACCACCATCCCCAGGATCGTTAACGACAAGCGTCTCTAACCTAGCTACTCTCGTATTGTAATTCGCACCAACTTTGGAACGATCTATATCCCAATACTCATGAGTAACACCGACAGATTTCCATGGTAAAGAAGCTTTCAAAAGGCGTGTAAGCCAATACTTAATATGAATATCATATTGCATTGTAAGATAGTGGTCTTCCGTTAAACTAGTCTTATCAAACTCGAGATCAACTTCTAATATCATATCTGCATCTAATATTAATAAATAATCTGCTTCTGGATATGTTTTTTGTGCTAATGAAACTGCTAAACTTCTGTTATAGCCAAAATTTTGAAATGGTTCATGATGAACTGTTCCAGGGATTTCATTTTCTTCACACCAATTTTCAATAATTTCAGGTGTATTATCAGTTGATCCCGTATCACAAATAGAAACAAAATCTACAATTGATTTTGTAGCATTTAAACATCTTTCCATAATTCTAGACTCGTTTTTAACAATCATACAAAGACATAACTTTTTTTCTTCCCCTGCATTCTTCACTTGCTCATTTCCCATTTAACCACCTCATATTTTATTAACACGCTCTTTTCATATGTAACACCACTTCATAGCTACACTGATGACATAATCATCCTTTTACTATTTATGAAAATTTCATTTTATTTATTCTTATTTTTATGTTGGGACATCTTTCATGCTTCACTATATATTTGATACAATCAGTACAAATAAACAATGATTGATTGGTATTTTTAAATTAGAAATTTCTTAAACTATAAAAAAAGAAACTTGCGCCTATGCACAAGTTTCTTTTTAAAAACAACCTTATTTTTTCACAACTTCATGTCCACCGAACTGATTACGAAGAGCTGAAACTACTTTTCCGTGGAATGTATCATCTTCTTGAGAACGGTAGCGCATAAATAATGACATTGCGATTACCGGTGCTGCCGCTTGAAGTTCAAGTGCCGTTTCCACAGTCCATTTCCCTTCTCCTGAAGAGTTCATCACACCTTTAATGCCATCAAGTTTAGGATCATCTGCAAATGCCTTTTCAGTTAAGTCCATTAACCAACCGCGGATAACTGATCCGTTTGCCCATACTTTAGCAACATCTTCATAATTGAAATCAAAATCACTTTTATCTAACACTTCAAAGCCTTCAGCGATTGCTTGCATCATTCCGTATTCAATACCGTTATGAACCATTTTTAAGAAATGACCACTTCCGACGCGGCCTGCATAAGAATACCCATTCTCTACTGCTAAATCTTTAAATAAAGGTTCTAATTGATCATAAATTTCTTTTTCTCCACCAACCATTAAGCAAGCACCGTATCTAGCTCCTTCTACACCGCCTGATGTACCGATATCTACGTAATGTAAACCAAAACTTTTCGCTTCTTCAGCACGGCGTAACGTATCTTTATAGAATGAATTCCCGCCTTCAATAACGATATCGCCTTCCTCTAATAATGGATATACATCTTTTAGTACCGATTCAACAACTTCTCCCGCAGGTACCATTACCCAAATTTTACGAGGAGCTTCTAGTTCAGCAATCATTTCTTTTAATGTATGACGAGCGGTAATCCCTATTGCCCCTGCCTTTTCAACAAGCTCTTTATTAACGTCATATACCACTACTTCATGCTTGTCTTCATATAAATGTTCTGCTAATGGGAATCCCATTTTTCCTAATCCAATTAAACCTAGTTTCATATTAATCAATCTCCCATTCTATACAAATATATTTAATAACGAAATGAGTCCAAGTGCTACAACAGATAATATCGTCTCCATTGCAGTCCATGTTAATAATGTTTCTTTCACAGTCATTCCGAAATATTCTTTAATCATCCAAAATCCAGAATCATTTACATGTGATAAAATTAATGACCCTGCACCTGTTGCAAGTGCTAGTAGTTCAACATTTACACCTGGTGTACTTGCTGCAATCGGCGCAACAATACCAGCTGCTGTCATCATAGAAACCGTTGCCGATCCAGTTGCGATTCGGATAAGTGCCGCAATTCCCCAGCCTAATAATATCGGTGAAATATGAGATTCTTTCGCCATTTCTGCGATTGTCGTTCCAATTCCAGAATCTAATAATACTTTATTAAATGCGCCGCCTGCACCGATAACTAACAGTATGTTCGCAATAGGCCCAAGGCAATCGTTTGTAAATTGTAATACTTTATCCTTTGAGAAACCTTTTGCATAACCAAGACTAAAGAAAGAGTATATCGTTGCAATTAATAACGCGACGATTGGATCTCCAATAAAGTGCAATACTTGTGCAAGTTGACTTGTTTTGTTTAGTGCTACTTCCGCAATTGATGCACCTAGCATTAGAAATACTGGAAGTAAAATTGTAAACAATGTATTTCCGAAACTAGGAAGCTCCTTCTTCTTATCTCTTTCAATAAATTGCTCCGCTATATCTAATGGTACTTCTTTATGTATACGAGCACCAATCCATTTCCCGTAAAGCGGACCTGAAATGATTGCAGTTGGAAGTCCGACGATTAAAGCATATAAAATTGTCTTCCCTACATCTGCTTTAAAAATACCTACTGCTGCCATCGCTGCTGGATGTGGCGGAACGAGTCCGTGTACAACAGATAAACCTGCTACTAGTGGAATACCGATTGTAATAAGTGATACCCCTGTTTCTAACGCAATTGTAAATACTAATGGAATTAGTAGTACAAATCCAACTTGGAAAAATACTGGAATCCCTACTAAAAATGCAACGAACATCATCGCCCAGTGAACACGTTTCTTCCCAAAACGATCTATTAATGTGGTAGCAATTCGTTCAGCACCGCCAGATTCGGCCATCATTTTTCCTAGCATGGTTCCTAATGCTAAAACTATCGCTAAAAACCCTAACGTATTACCAAGCCCTAGTTTAATAGAATCGATAATCCCTGGATCTTTTGGTGAAGTTCCAATCAATGGCATTCCCATTGCAAGTCCTACACCAATTGCTGTTAAAATTAACGCGACAAACGGATGCCATTTTACTACTGTAATAAGTAAAAGTAGTATGACAACTGCCGCTAGTACGATTCCAACTACCATTTCTCCCAATCCCCCTATTGTTTACGTTGGAAAGCAGCTATACAATCAAATTCTTCTTTCAAGCGATTGTAAAGTCGTTCATACATATAAAACATTTCTAAATATATAGCCGTATTTTCTTTATTCGGTACATGATGATGAACAATATCAATCCAATCCTTTACCTCTTCAAGAGAATCAATTTTTCCTACAGCATATAAAGCAACTGCCGCTGCCCCAAGCGCAGATGCTTCATGACTTTCAGGAACAAGCAATTCTTTTCCCATCATATCGGATAACATTTGTCTCCAAAATGCAGATTTCGCAAAACCTCCTGAAACGCGTATTTCAGTAAGTGGCCCTGTACAATCCCTGATTGCGAGTGCAACAGAATATACGCTCATACAAACACCTTCCATGACTGCACGTATAAAATGTTCTCGTTTATGCTGAAGGTTTATTCCAAAGAATGTACCACGAGCATTTGCATTCCAGTACGGTGCACGCTCTCCAGATAAAAACGGTAAAAATAGCAATCCACCCGCTCCAGCTGGTACACTTTCCGCATACTTAATTAATAAATCATACGGATCAATGCCAAGTTTTTTTGCTACTTCTTGCTCTGGGCTACCAAATTCATCACGTAACCATCTCAGTAATATTCCGCCGTTATTCGTTGGTCCGCCGATCACCCAGTGCTCGTCTGTTAATGCATAACAAAACGTTCTTCCTTTTTCATCTGTATTAACACTTGATGAAATTGTTCGAACCGCACCACTTGTACCAATTGTAATTGCAGCTGAGCCAGGCGATATTGCCCCAACGCCCACATTCGCAAGAACACCATCACTTGCACCAATAACAACTGACGTATCTTCACGAATACCCATCTTTTGTGCTAATTCCGGTTTCATACCCGACAAAATATATGTAGTTGGCACTGGTGTTGATAATTGTTCTGGTGACATATGTAACAACGTTAAAACATCTTCATCCCAGTTTAATGTTTCTAAATTAAATAACCCAGTAGCTGATGCTATTGAATAATCCACTACGTAACGTGAAAACAATTGATACATAACATACTCTTTAATGGAAATAAATTTATATGCGCTCGCATATAATTCTGGCTCTTCCTCTTTCATCCACAATAATTTAGAAAGTGGCGACATCGGATGAATTGGTGTACCCGTTCGTCTATAAATTTCATGACCATTCATATGTTGTAATAATTTTTCTGACTGTTTCGTACTTCGATTATCTGCCCAAATGATAGAACGCGTTAATGGTGCACCGTTTTTATCTACTGCAATTAATGCGTGCATTGCTGTACTAATACCGATTGAAGAAATATCCTCTGGTAACACGTTACCCTTTCGGATGGCAACGCTTACAGTTTTATATACAGCAGCACATATTACATCAGGATCTTGCTCAGCCCATCCGACGTTCGGTTGAATAATTGGATAATCAACTGCATGTGATGCAACGACTTTTCCTTTTTCTGTAAATACAACCGTTTTTGTACTTGTGGTACCGATATCAATCCCGATTACTCTCCCCCTTGTTTCCATGCGGATCTTCCCTTCGTTTCTAGCAAAATACGATCTAGTAAACCGTTTACATGAATTAGTATATAAAATATTTTTTCATTAATCAAGTTTTAAAAAGAAAATTTTTTTCATAACAAAAAAATATATCCCCATCATTCCATTTCACTTACATACTAAATTTAGATTTTCCCCGCGGTAAAGTTGCGTTATATTCTTTACGTTTCGCAACACACTCTCTTTTTCTTTCATTAACAACACATACATAGTCCTTCCTTACGTTCTACTCATTTGCATGAAAAAGGAGTTGTACAGCAACTACCTCCGCAATGGAAATTTTGTGCACTTTGCTCGTTTTTATTGTATTAAGTTCACTCGTCCTTTTATCTTAATAGTCTTAGAGTGCGGATCCTACTATCACTTTATTAACTTGTAAATATATGTTCCATACTATAAAATCTAATAGTATTTTTATTTTTCAGAAAAATAAAAATACTATTAGACTTTATTGTATAATGTTGTAAAAAGATGTCGGAGGGATTTAATGTTACATAAAATATCTCAATTCACAATTAAGCTTTCATCAATTCTTTTATCACTGTTACTATTATTAAATTTACCTTATTTATTTATCACTCAACAAGGATTCACCTTTCAACCAATTTATTTTTTTAACCAGATCGTTACTATGTTAAAACAGGTTTTCTCACCTGAATCATTGTTGGTTATAGGATCAGACCCAAAGTTTGGTCATTTAAAAACAACACCATTATTTCCAACTGTTTTAGAACCTTACCTATATTCATTTATTGTATTATTTGTGGCCTTTTTGCTTGCGCTCTTTATCTCATCTAGCATGGCATTTTTTTATTTTTTAGCAAAAGATTATATAAAAAAATGGATAAACCGAATTGTGTTCATATTAGAAGCTGTCCCTGATATGATGATGATGATTTGTTTGCAAATATTTTTCATTTGGGTACTTAAGAAATTTGGGGAAGCTCCTTTCACCATTATTTCTTTTAATGAAAATCGCGCTTATTTACTCCCTATTTTATCTTTAGCGGTCTTACCTACATTACAAATGTTTCGGATGATGGTGTTATACATACAAGAAGAACATGGAAAACATTACGTAGAGGTTGCATATGGAAAAGGTCTTTCATCAAGTTATATACTACGCATTCATTTATTCAAAAATATATCTATCCACTTCTTCTACCATTTAAAAACGATTTTTGTTTTCTTACTTTCTAACTTATTCATTTTAGAATTTGTTTTTAATATGCAAGGTATTATTCAATTTTTATTTAAGAAGGCGTTTATTTCACCTCCCGCTGCATTTATTATACTTGTCATGATTATCTTACCGTTTTATGCCATTTTTCAAATAACCTCTTTCATGATGAATAGATGGCAAAAGCAATTGAAAGGAGCAGCTTTATGAAATCTATTTGGAAATCAAAACGCTTTTTAATCGGCTTTACTTATTTATTCATACTTGTTTCAGCTAGTTTTATTTATAGTTGGTTCTTTAAAGATAACATCCCAAAACCTCCTCAGTTACTTTACAATGACAATAACGAATTACTTGGAAAGGCCCCCTTTCCACCATCGTTAATACCGCCTTTTGGATCTGATCGTTTTGGAGAGTCTGTTTTCTTACAAATTATAGAAGGAGCAAAATTTACCATTTTATTAGCCGTGGCAATTAGCTTCTTTCGAATTTTATTCGGAACATGTATAGGAATCCTCTTAAGTTTATATGCTCCAAAATTCAAGAGATTTTTCCAGTCATGCTCAGAAGTTTTTTATTACATTCCTACTTTATTTATCGCATTTATACTCATCACGCCCGTTAATATTGTAATCGTATCAAATGCTGATAGATTAGATCCAAATATTTCATTTGCTTTTTATCAAGTACTCGTACTTATTTTCGTCGCTCTGCCTACACTTTCTTTATATATATCCTCAGAGGTTGAGGAATTTATGAAACAAGATTACATTTTAAGTTCCCAATTGCTAGGGGCTAGCCGTTTTCATATTATCAAAAAACACTTACGAGTCTTATTACTTGATCGCTTATTTGTGTTATTCATGGAACATATCGTCCAAGCACTCATACTCGTTATCCATTTAGCGTTGCTTGATATTGTAATTGGCGGGATACAAATGCGTGAACTCTATGACGGAGTACTCAAACCTGTTTCTCTATCTAATGATTGGGCAGGCCTTATTGGATTAAATCGTTATGAAATGAATATTTCATGGTGGATTATTTTGTATACTCTCGTTTCATTCTTTATTACGATTCTATTTATAAAGCTTATGACAATCGGGATTCAAGATGCACTGAAAGCAAGAGATTCGCAAGTTGTAGCAATTCAAACCGTTCCAAATCATAAAAAATTTGTTAAAAGTAAAGATTCTTTTTCGTTTGTAGATAAAGTGAACCTTTAATCCTTTCTCGTTAGTCGACATTGATAGTAGTGGAATGCAAAGAAGATGATTCCTGTTGAATGCAGGGATCATCTTCTTTCTGCCGTCTAACTTTTTTACATGTCTTTAGCTAGACTCATGCTTTTTATATTTAAAATGAATTATTTGCAATCACAATTATGCTGTTTAAAATCGATTACCATACGTCCTTGAATTCTACCTTGTTCCATTTCTTCGAATACATTTTGTACTTTATCTAGAGAACAAGTTTGAACAACCGGCACTACTTTTCCTTCTGCACCGAACATGAATGCCTCTTCTAAGTCTTTACGAGTACCGACTAGAGAACCAACTACTTCAATTCCATCTAGTACAAGTCGCGGAATGTTTAAATCCATCGTTTCTACTGGTAAACCTACTGCAACGACTTTACCACAAGCACGTACTGCATCAACTGCTGAATTGAACGCTACTTTAGAAACGGCTGTTACTACAGCAGCATAAGCACCACCAAACTCATCTTGAACAATCTTATCAGCAGGACCTTGAGAAATTGGATTGATAGTCATATCCGCACCAACCTCTTTTGCTAATGCTAATTTATCGTCATTAATATCTACTGCAATTACCTTTGCACCAAACACGTTTTTAGCATATTGGATAGCTAGGTTACCTAATCCACCACACCCATAGATGACGATAGGTTGACCAGGTTTAATGTCTGATACTTTTATTGCTTTATATGTAGTTACGCCCGCACATGTGATTGATGATGCTTGAGCAGGATCTAATCCTTCTGGTACTTTCACAGCATAATCAGCTGTAACAATACATTGTTCTGCCATACCACCATCTACTGAATAACCAGCATTCTTAACTTCACGGCAAAATGTTTCTCTACCAGTTATGCAATATTCACAACGTCCACAAGATTGGAACATCCATGCAATACTTACACGGTCACCTATTTTTAGTGAAGTTACATCATCAGCAATTTTCGTAACAATACCTACCCCCTCATGACCAAGAATACGGCCATCTGTGTTTCCAAAATCATGATTTGCAACGTGTAAATCAGTATGACAAACTCCACAATACTCTACATCTACTAGCGCTTCACCTGAGTGTAACGGACGTAATTCCTTTTCAATAACTTCAATGTTTGCTTTACTATTTTTATTAACTACTACTGCTTTCATATGTGATCTCCCCTTTAGTGTTTTAGAATTTTAATGAGTTCATCTCACAACTTCTACCTGCACTGTTTCGGCCAATTATTGCACCAAATTTAAATGTTCAATCATCATTACACGTTCATCATAACATGTAATTTTAAAAGCTTATTGTTAAATATTGAACAATATTTGAATTATTAACCAAATGTTTTCTTACTATATTTGAAGGGAAAACTGAGATTTCATCTATGTATCGTTTATTAGAATTCAAGATGCGAAGTAATAAATAAAGATTTTTTAATATAGGAAATTATTATCATTATATTTTCAAAAAAGATTATAACGAGTAAACCTAGATTATATATCATCAAACTATTGACCAATATAAAAAGCCCTTCAACTGAAGGACTTTTTATATTCGTTTCATCGAAATTGTTTCACGTATACTTTGTAAATTTTGCAATGTCTCTTCTTGGCGTTGTAACGATAACCCAACGTATAAAGTATCTAACAAACTTAACTGTGCTAATCTTGATGAACTTGCTTCTGTACGGAATTCCGTCTCACGTGTTGAAGTATATAATGTAATATTAGCAAGTTGACTTAATGCTGATTTCTGATAGCTCGTAATTGCAATAATGCGAGCTCCTCTTGCTTTTGCTACTTCTAACGCTTCCAGTAACCCTTTATTGCTACCAGAATGAGAAATTGCAATTACCACTGCTTCTTTAGTAAGTAAACCCGCACCCATAATTTGAAAATGTGAATCTGTATGAGCAATACAAGAAATACCCGTTCTCATAAATTTATGATATGCATCCATCGCTATAATACCAGAACCACCATTTCCATAAAACTCAATACGACTTGCATCTTGCAATACCTTTACGGCTTGCTCTAGCGCTGTATCATTTAACAAATGCAATGTATCTTGCAGTCCTGTAATATGCGAATGAAAAACTTTTTTAGCAACAGTTACCATACTATCTTCTGCCGATACTTCTTCATGAATATTTTGCATAGGAGTATGTACAATTTCACGAGCTAATGTAATCTTTAAATCTTGAAACCCTTGAAAACCGAGGTGCTTACATAAGCGGAATATCGTAGCTTCAGAACTATTCGTAACTTCAGCTAATTCTGTAATAGATTTATGTACAACATCTTGTGGATGTTTCAATATATGTTCGGCAATACTTCGCAATTTCGGTGATAAACCATTTAACGAAGCCTGAATCTTTCCAATCCCACTTCTTGTACCTGGCATAGCATATCTTCCCCTTCCATCGTAGTTTTATTGTACCTAATTATAGAAAGAAGAAAAACCTTTATTTAGCACTACTATAAATTGAAACTTTAATCAGTGAGAGTATTGTACATCTCCCACTAATTATAAGCCCGCAAATAGCGGGATAAATTTTAAATACTCCTATGTATTCTGTCGTAACATGGGACATAATTATTCATACTTATTATTTCCCCCGTGCTTCACCGCATATAATGCAGCTTGCGTACGATCATCTACTTCCAATTTAGCTAAAACATTTGAAACGTGTGTTTTCACAGTCTGTTCTGTAATATGAAGCTCTGCTGCAATTTCTTTATTACTTCGCCCTTTCGCAATTTCACGAAGTACTTCTTGCTCTCTTTTTGTTAACATGGAAAAAGGGTTCTCTTTTTCTTTCTTAACTGCTGATCGTCCGAATAGTGCTGGTGTTACTTTCGGATGAAAATTCGCATTTCCTTCATGTACTGCAATGATAGAAGCAACAAGTTGCTCAGGTTGTACTTCTTTTAATTGATAACCATCTGCTCCAGCTTCCAGTGCTGGTAAAACATAATCTTGCTCTGAAAAACTGCTTAATATAAGTATCTTTATTGTTTTATCATATTGCTTTATCCGTTTTGTTGCTTCTATACCATCCATCTTCGGCATTGATAGATCCATTAATACTACATCTGGTCTTTCCGTTTGAATGAATGTTAATGCCTCTTCACCATTTTCTGCTTCCCCAACTATTTCAAATCCTTCTCTCGTTTTTAAAAAGAATACAAGTCCTCTTCGAACAATATGATGATCCTCAACTAGTAGTAATTTAATCTTCAATCTTCTTCTCCCCTTTAAACCGGCAATTGAATTTCAATTTTTGTACCCTTTTTCAGCTCAGTTTTTATTTGAAATGATCCCCTCATTAACTGAATACGTTCCTTCATACTTTTTAAACCGAGCGCTGACTCTCTTACGTGATCTTGTATAAATCCTATTCCGTTATCCTCTATGTAAAAATACAACTGGTTATTTTCTATTTTTAAAAGAACATTTACCTTTTCACATGAAGCATGTTTTTTACAATTATGTATTGCTTCTTGACTAATACGCCATAAAACTTCTTCTATTTCATCTCCAATTGAAACCATACCATCAATTCGAACTTCCACGTGGATCCCTAACAACTTTCCGTAATTTTTAATTGCTTCTGCTAAACCTTTCTCTAATCCTTCCGGTCTTAATTGCCAAATTAAAAGTGTCATTTCTTGTAATGCTTCCTGTGATAATTCTCCAATATAGCTCAACATCTCTTGCAAGTCTCTATCTTGCGTCATATTTAAAGTACCTTTTGCTGTTAGCATTATAGAAAATAACAATTGTTTTACTGAATCATGTAAATCACGTGCAAGTCGATTTCTTTCAGCTACCACTACGTATTTACGTTCTTTCTCTACTAACTGAATACGTTGTATTGTCGTTCCTATTTGAAATGCAATCGATTCTAATAATGCCAATTCTTCCTCTGAAAAGTGTGTTTTTTGAGGTGAGGCTACATTTAATAGACCAAACTTCTCCGATCCAGACCTAAGTGGAATCGTCGCATGATGCGTAACATCTTCTGTCTCTCCCCAATTACACTCAATCGCATCCTCTATTCGCTTACATTCAATAATATTTGTCGCTTTTTCCAATCTGCCATTCACAAAACGCTCTACACACCAGCAGTCCCCTTCACACATCGGCTTCTTCTCTTTCCATGTAAGAGCCGGTGGTAAGTTTTCATCTACAAGCATACGGTGCTTTCCACTTTCATCGATAAAGAATATCCACCCTGTTTGTAAATTCATAACTTGTAACAATGTATGTAACACTTTTTCTAACATGACTTGTAAGTCTGTTGCTTCATTTAATAATTCTGCAATTGCTTTTAATGCTTCTAAACGATGCATCTCTTTTTCTTCAAAGTTCATTTTCATCACCATCTATCATTATAACATTAAGAAATTTCTAAATTCTACAAATAAGAAAGAACTGAATTCCTTCAGTTCTTTCTTTAAATTAATCATTTTATTATTTTTCTATCCAATGTTGGAAGCTAGATTTTTGTTAACAAACTATTCTATTTTAGCTGTCCGATAAAGATTGTCCACCATGGTTATGCTGTAAACTTTCAGTAGTAACGACCATATTTGCTGCTGGCATTTGCACTTGATTCTTATGGAACATAGACATTAATTCAAACCTTACTTGTCTAGAAGTTTCAAAATAATCTTCTGGCTTTATTAAACCTGTAATACAAAATTCATATCCAACATATTTAAGGTTCGGGTTTAAATCTGTGACACCAACATATTTAAACGGCTCAACAGCTTCATCCTCTACTTTATAAAGACTCGAAGCCAATCTTTTATTACAATTAACACAAACTTCTTCTAACAATTCCTTAACTCTTGTAGGATCTTCCTGATAACTTACCGTAATCCGTTCAATTACGCGCATCCATCCTTTATTAAAATTTTGTATCGTCCTAATCTCTCCGTGTGGTATCGTAAGAAGTTTTCCTGACCATTCACGAATTTGCATAAAACGAATACTAATTTCCTCAATTGTTCCTGAATTTGTTCCGTTAAAAGTAACAAAATCGCCAACACGAAACTCTTTGTCCGCTAATCTCGCAAAGCCTAATATAACATCTTTTAACATCTGTTGTGCAGCAAAACCAATAACAACTCCCGCTATCCCTGCACCTGCAATGATACTTTTTATATCTACAAATTGGCTAATTAAATATATGATTAGACTGATGATAATGATATATCTAAAAATAGATCGAATCACACTTTGAATCGTTTGCTCTACCTCTTCATCAAAAAAGCTTGATTTCCTAAAAAACCAATCAATAATACGGTTGATTACAAAAGAGATAATGATTAAAACTAATGCAAATAGTAAAAATCTTAAAAGTAAAAACTCACGTACATAATTAAAAAATTCTTCAGTATACGTTAATAAACTCATCCATCCACACCCTTAACTAATGAAAATTTCATGAAAAACTAATTTATTGTCATACCTTTTGATTTCCTTAAAACTTGTTACACTTTCTTCTATAAATATACCCTTTTTCATTATCTAAAGGGAGATTACATTAGAATTTTTTATAACCGACTTTATTTTATGACTGCGCTACATATCTCAAAAAAAGGAAAATATTAACACAATACCGAATAGTTCATTTGTAAATATTTTGACTCGCGGGGGTTAACTAACAATGGGCTATATCGAAGAACTAAGAGAAGTTATTGGATCAAGACCACTCAATTTATCTGGCGTTGCTGTAGCTGTCTTCAATGAAAAAGAACAAATATTACTACAACAGAGACGAAGTGGTATTTGGGCTGTCCCTGGTGGATTCGTTGAACTTGGCGAATCAACGGAAGAAGCCGGAAGACGGGAAGTGCTTGAAGAAACAGGGATTGAAATAGGCTCTTTACAGTTAATAAGCGTATTTTCCGGAAAAGAATTTTTTGTAAAATTACCGAACGGAGATGAATTTTACTCTATAACAATCGCATATCTTTGCAAAGATATTACAGGTGGTACGTTAAAAGCTGATGGATTAGAATCATTACATGTACAATTTTTTGACTTAAATGGGTTACCAGAAAAAATTAGTCCGTTCATAAAAAAACTAATCGAGCGAAACCTCGTCTCAATTTAAACGAAAAAAGAGACCTTTTTAAAGGCCTCTTTTTTTCACTTCACTTCTGCATGTAAGCATGACTTAAAATGTCCAAGGGCAAATTCATGTCCTTGCTCATTAAAAGATGCAACCGCCTTTTCAAAAACAACAATTTTAAATCCTTTATTATAAGCGTCTACTGCTGTGTGAAGAACACAAATATCAGTACAAACACCTACAAGATGAACTTCTTCTATTCCTCTTTCTCTTAACTTCATCTCTAAGTTTGTTCCTGCAAATGCACTATATCGTGTTTTATCCATATAATATACATTCTCTGCATTTTTATATGTTTCGTACACATCTTGTAATTCACCAAACAAATCTCTTCCATTTGTACCAGCTATATTATGAGGCGGGAATAACTTTGATTCTGGATGATATACATCATTTTCATCGTGTTTATCGATTGCAAAGACAACATAATCCCCATTTTCAATATATTCTTTCGTTATATGGACAATTTCCTTCTCAATTTCTTGTCCTGGTTTCCCGCATGTTAAAGCACCTTTTTCAGCTACAAAATCATATGTATAATCAATATTAATAAGAGCTCGTTTCATAACCACTATCTCCCCTTCTCCTGTTTCACAGTAAACAATAGAAAATTTGTTATTACGACATCGTATGTACTATTCGACATTTCAAATGAAATACCTACATTTTTCATGTAAAACTTACCTTAACCTGAGTTTATCATATGATAGATAAACAATGGTAAAACAAATAGCTCCTATTAACAAATCATGAATTTGTTAATTGAGCGTAATTTGAGTCACCTCTTGGATCATAAACCAAATGACTGACATCGTTAAAATAATCAAGACGATACGAATACACCGATTCACATCTTCAGCCTCTTTCTCTATCATAGTAGAAACAAGTGATTTCTTCCTACTTAATCGTATTAGAAAACGAAACAAGTTATTCACTGTTACATCCTCTAGTATAAACAAAAAAGCACACTACTTTTTGAGTAATGTACTTTTTATTCTTCTTATGACGCTGGTTTTGTTTCGAATGTTGCTTGATTTAAACTAATAACCTTTCCTTTTGGATCATTGTTTTCATACTGAACTGCAGTAATCGTATGACTACCTGTCTCAAGTGTCTTTTCTTTTAATTGTACTGTTGTCTGTGTTGTACTAGTGACTTGATGTTTATCTGCATATACTTGATCTACAAATATAAATGTTTCTTTATCATTTTGAAAATTAGAAAGCTCTAATTCAACATGTTGAATTAAAGTATCCTTTTTGATGAATACAGTTGGTATATTGCCGTTTTCAGAAGTACCATCTGGTGTAATAACTTTTACTTTTCCTTCACCAACTGGTACTGCACCTTCAGGGAATACTACTATATTCTCATTACTTGCATTTACAACTCGTTCTTCCTGCTTTGATTGCGCATCCTCTTTTTCTTGTGGAGCACCGCAACCGGCTAATAACAATACAGACAATCCAGTGATTATGAATTTTTTCAAAATTCATCCCCCCTGTCATTTCATTATAATTTATTATACAAAAATAACTTTTAAATTTTAAGACTATTTTCAACACTTTCATGAACAAATAGAATCTTGCCCACGATTAATGTATCATACTTTCCTTAATAGAACATTAATTTTTTTTATGAAATAAATAGTAATTCCCTCTTATCTATCATTTTAGCCCAACAAATTAATTACATACCTGTCCAAAATAAAAAGACATTGTTCATTCAATGTCTTTTTATTTTAAGCTTTAAAAAACAAATGTTGTAATCTCATCTACTTCTTTTCTTGGAAGTTTCTTCGGCTTATCTTTCGGAAAACCGAGTGAAATAACCATATTTATTTGTTTTTCAGACTCAATTTGTAAATATTGTCGTAGTTCATCTTGAGCTAACAATACCGGTCCTGTCATTGGACAAGTACCCAGCCCTTTCGCATGTGCAGCCAACATTAAGTTTTGTGCCGCTAAACAGCTACTCTTAATTCCTTCTTCTTCCCAAACTGAATCTGGAACAAAAGTAATTGGATCAAATATCTTTTCGCGAAATTTTGATTCATATGGTGTTGCCAAACACACGATTAATACAGGTGCCTCTGAGAAAGCTGTTGCATATGGTCCAAATGAACGGGTAAGTAATTTCCCTGCTTTCTCTTCTCCGTTTTCTGCCGCTTTTGCCGCAAGTTTATGTAATGCATCCCAAGTCATTTGCTCAATTTCTTTAATTTTCTCTCGGTTCATAATGACCAAGAACTCCCAAGTTTGTGAGTTCGTATCACTCGGTGCATAACGAGCACAATCAATAATTTCTTTTATGTCACTAATGGATACTTCTTGTTCTGTGAACTTCCTAACACTTCGTCTACCGTGAATTACTTCTTTAAAATCTTCATAATTCATACATTAAATCCCCTTTTTACAACGTTTTCAAATCTTGTCCTATGTTTGAATTATATCATGAAAAAAAGCTGGAGGAATACCAGCTTTTTTCTTCAATATTAGTTCGTAACTTTAAATAAACGAATACTTTCTTCATATGCAACTTGGAGTTTCTTTGTAATTGGTCCTCTTTCGCCGGTTCTAAACTGTTCATCACCTATTTGAACGACTGGGAATATTTCTAGTGGTGTCGCTGTAAAGAAGCACTCATCAGCCTCATATACTTCTTGTAGTGAAAATTCTCGTTCTTCTACTTCAATATGTAACTCTTTCGCTAATGTAATAACGAAGTGACGTGTAATGCCGTGTAGAATGAAGTTGTCAGCCGGATGTGTAATCAATTTATTATTCTTCACCATAAAGAAATTTGAATGACACCCTTCAGTTACAATTCCATCTCGTACTAATATCGCTTCTTGATAGCCTTGTTCGTTTATTTTATTTTTAATCATAATATTAGGTAGCAGATTTAAAGATTTTATATGACAAAACTTCCACCGTATATCCTCTTCTACCGTAACTTTTATTCCCAGTTCCATAGCAGCAATTGGTCTTGGAAAGGAAACAATATTTGCAAAATATGTTGGTTGCATATTTGACTCATATACATGATTACGTGCTTGAGCACCTCTTGATATTTGCAAATATACATTCCCATCTTCTTGAAATTGATTTTTTTCAATCATTTGATGCAACTCTTCCACTAACTCCTCCTTAGTAAAAGGTGGAATTAGTTTTATTTCTTCCATAGAATTAAAGAATCGTTCCAAATGTAGATCTAATAAATGTGGCTTCCCATCATATAGTCTGAATACCTCGTATATACCATCACCAAATTGAAAGCCTCTCTCCTCTAATGGAATCATCGGCTGTTCTTCCTTCGTATTTACAATTCTTCCGTTAAACAAAATCCAATCTTTATGAGTAGCTTTCATTCATTCCCACTCCTTTATTCCATAATTGATTTAATTGTACAACTTATCCACACTCAAAAGAAGGAATTTTCTGTATTTTCACAAATAAAAAAGTACATCACCCATTTAAGGTGATGTACTCGACCATTCATTTACTTTAAAAAATATTTTTCAATATCATCTAACATAAGGTTTGCAGCTACAATACCACCTGCTGTATTCCAAATCACTTCATCTACTTCGAATACTTTATTATCTTTAGAAGCCTGTAACTGCTTAAAGAGCGGATCTTCTGTCCATTCTTTCGCTAACGTGTTTCCTTCATTATTCTTATCCGCATCTTTATCAGATGTGAAATAGAATAAGTAGTCCCCGTCCATATTTGGAATTTGTTCTTTTGTAATTCCTTTTATCGCAAATTCATCTTTATCTTGTAATGGTGGTCGTTTAAATCCAATATCATTTAATACAACGCCTGAGAATGAATTTTTTTGATAAATACGAACATCACCTGGGACGAAGCGAATAATTGAAACTTTAGAGTTAATTTTATCACCTAATTGTTCTTTTATTCCTGCAATACGCTTTTTATAATCATTAAGAGCATTTTGCCCTTCTTTTTCTTTATTTACAGCTTTTGTATAAAGCGTAAAGTTTTCTTTCCAATCACCGCGCAATGTTTCAGCATATACTGTTGGCGCGATTTCTTTTAACTGCTCGTATATTTTTTCGTGACGCATTTTATTTCCAATAATTAAATCCGGCTGAAGCTTCATTACTGCCTCTAAATTAATGTCACGCTCAGTTCCTACTACTTTCGTATCTTTTAACTCATTCGCTAAATGAGGATACCATTCATCCCCAGCTCGTGGTTTTGTCGTTCCAACTGGCGTTACTCCAACAGTTAAAAGTGCCTCAGCACCCTCATTCGTTAAAACAACAACTCTTTTTGGTGTACCATTTACTGTCGTTTCGCCCATTGCATGCTTTATACTATATGAATCTTTTGCCTTTACTGATGTATCTTTATCTTTCTTCTCTTCTTCTTTACCGCAACCTGCAATTATGACCATTAATAACATAATGCAAAGTATAAGAATATTTTTAGTGCGTGTCATAAATCCTCCTAGTTGAAAATGATTTTCATTAACATTTAAAGATTAATGTATATCTCATACATTGTCAATAGATATATCAGAAAACTTTTTCAATATATATAATTTCGAACTCATTTTTATTCGAAATATTTTTGTACTTATTTGCTATTCACTTTTTAACCGTAACATGTGAAACATAAACGGACATAAGAAAGTAATTGTAATTCCAGTCAATGCATAACGTACATAATACATATCAGGTATTACTTTTTTTAGTATGAGCTGTATCATTAACATGAAACTAAGGCCTAAAACTGTTTTTACTACTTGTATTTTAAAATTATTATTTTCATTCATTTTAATAAAGTGATTCTTTAACATGATACCAATCGTAGAACCTGTCAAAACTCCAAGTAATTTTAAATTATCTATTTGGTCAGTCATAAAATACATAATGAGTGAAACTGCCAATACAATTCGTTGTAACAATATAAATTTCCTATCACTTAATTCCTCTGTTACTTTCGTATATAAATAAACAACTATGACACTAATTAAAACGGCACCTATTATATCACTGAGCCAATGTACACGTAAATATAGACGAGAAGTAGCAACCAATATTATAAAAATAATTCCAATGATCCAAATGATTCTCTTTTTACATAACATCATAAAAGAGCCCCAAAATGTTGTCGCTAACTGGACGTGTGTACTTGGAAAAGAATAACCTGCAGCTGATTTTTCATATAAAGCCTGAATTCCTTCGTATGTATACGGTCGCGGGATTTTCATGAATTCTTTTACCACTATCCCTATATACCCAGAGAAACAAAGCATAACAATCATATGAAATGCTTTTCTTTTAGAAACGCACCAATATAAAATCGAAATAATGACTAAATACAACGTTTCATTTGCAATACTAGATATAAGTTTAAAAAGTATTGTAAGCACACTTCCCTCCACACTGGTCATCCATTCAAGAAATAAAATATCCAAATTAAACATAAAAAAACGAAACCTCCCCAAAATTTAATCCTGCTATTTGTCAGCACTTAAGATAAACTAGTTGATTAACATTTCAAATTTATACACCTACTTACGTTACAGATTAAGAACATATAGTACCACATACTAATAATAGATAATATGTTAAATCATCTAATTATTTTTATAAATTTTAATGAAATTTTGAGCTTTATATACAAAAATACCTGTATCTTGTTATCCACTTATTTATATTCCATGTCAAATTGCACCTCGTTGTTTTTTGATATATGGAACTACTATTAAATAAATCAGCATACGTATAACTTTCAAAACCATTACAATTACAAATAAAAAAACCGCCTTATGTAAGGCGGTTTCTATCATTGTGCTTTAACCAATTTAAAATAAATATATACGATTGATAGTGAATATAACGTATGCAAAATAAAAGAAATAAAAGGGCTATTCCAGTGCTACTATACAGCAAACCGAACTTAAAAAAAATATTTAAAAGCGGTGGAAAGTTCGTTATGTTTTGTAATGTAATAAGCATACAAAATAAAAGGAAAAACACAGGGGCATATTGTAATTCATACGGCTTTCTTTTCTTATTCATTCTTTTTCGAATGAACATATGGATTAGCTCTGCTACTATAAAACACCCTCCAATTAATACAAGACCAGAAGTCATCGTCATATATCCACCTGCCTTATATTTATCTCGCACAACTACTCATCGTTATATTTTCTTCACATATATTCCATCTTCTTCATTAAAACCAAAGCTCTCTATGAAAGTTTTTGCTTGTTCTGTTAATTCCGTTTGTAATACCTTTATCTCTTTCACGTTTCTTTCTTTCATCATCGTTTCAAATGTAAAATACGTATTTGTCCCATAACCGTAACTTTGATAATCAAAGTGAATAATTAACTGCGATAAAATTGCACTCTCCTCTTGTACACTATAGTCTATTACACCAATATATGTATCATCAACTTTCACACAATACTGTACTTGATTCTCAGTTAAACTATGTGAGCGAAACATTTCTTTAACAACGCTTTCATTATCTACAGTTACTTTTTCAAACGTAATCATATGTTGTCCATCCTTTTACTATTATTGTATCAATAATACGTCCTATTTATGAAAAAAACCTTAAGACCATATGCGATCTTAAGGTTTTTCTAATTAAACTAAGCTATACGCACGTTTCGTTTCTTCATGGAACTTATTCGTATCGTATTTATGCTCAACATAAATTTGATGCCATACCATAAACGCAAGTACAGTCCAAATTTTACGGCTATAATCGCCTTTATCTGCACAATGTGCTTCCAGTAAGTTTAATACATACTGTTTGTCGATTAAATGCTCTGTTTTACTCTCGTTTATAATATTGATAGCCCAATCATGCATTTCGTCTTTTAACCAGTGACGAATTGGTACTGGGAATCCAAGTTTTTTACGATCTAATACGTGATCTGGAACGATTCCGCGTGCCGCTTCACGTAAAATAGCTTTCGTAGTTCCGTTAGCAATCTTAAATTCAGTTGGAATTTTAGATGCAACATCAAATACTTCTTTATCTAAGAACGGTACACGAAGTTCTAATGAGTTTGCCATTGTCATTTTATCAGCTTTTAATAAAATGTCACCGCGTAACCATGTGAACATGTCAATGTACTGCATTTTGCTTACATCATCATAATCTTTAATCTCGTTATACAATGGTTTCGTGATATCCATATAGTTAACACTTTCATTGTAATACTTCATTAATTCAACTTTCTCTTCTTCACGGAAGATTTTCGCGTTTCCATAGTAACGCTCTTCAATTGGCGTACATCCACGCTCTAGGAAGCTCTTTCCTTTAAATCCTTCTTTAAGAGCACCACTTAATGCTTTTAGAACGCTCTTACCTGGGCTAGGAATGTAAGAGAACATTTTTAGTGAGTTTGGCTCACGATAAATGTTATAACCACCAAATAGCTCGTCTGCACCTTCACCTGAAAGAACAACTGTTACATGCTTACGTGCTTCTTTTGCAACGAAGTACAATGGTACAGCTGCTGGATCTGCTAAAGGATCATCCATATGCCAAATGATTTTTGGGAACTCATCCATAAACTCTTTCGCTGAAATGAATACGTTATGGTTTTTAACGCCTAATTTCTCAGCAGTTTCTTTTGCAACATCAACTTCACTGAAACCACGTTGTTCAAAACCAATTGAGAATGTTAAAAGATTTGGATTCATTTCTCTTGCGATAGAAGCGATAATAGATGAATCGATACCACCAGATAAGAATGAACCTACTGGTACATCACTGCGCATATGCACTTTTACTGAATCATACAACACATCACGAATTGCTTGGATATGCTCCTCTTTCGTTGCGCTTGAAGCATTGAAATAAGGTTTCCAGTAGCGATGGATTTCCATCTCTTTACCGATTTCTTTTACGAAATAATGACCAGGCTCGATTTTATTAACATCAATTGTTAATGTTTCTGGCTCTGGACCATATTGGTACGTAAAGTAATGTTGTAGTGACGTTGGATTAACGCCTTTATCTTCCATCACATGCATAATACTTTTCTTCTCAGATGCGAAGAATGTAGTATCACCTTGTTGTGCGACGTATAAAGGTTTAATACCGAAGTGGTCACGTGCACCGAAAAGTTTCTTCTCTTCACGATCCCAAATCATAAATGCAAACATACCACGAAGATAGTCTACACATTTTTCTTTCATATGTGCATACAATGCAATGATAACTTCTGTATCAGATTGTGTTGCAAACGTTGCACCTTTTTCAAGTAACATTTCACGTAATTCTACATAGTTGTAAATTTCACCATTAAAAATAATTACATATCGATCATTTTCATAAGTTAGCGGCTGATGTCCTGCCTCTAAGTCAATGATGCTTAAACGGCGGAAGCCAAATTGTACATGTTCATCACGAAAATATCCTTCGTCATCTGGACCACGGTGGAAAATCATCGTGTTCATATTTTCAAATTGATGTTTTTCTGTTTCTGAAAACTCTCTAGGGTTTTCACATAAACATCCTACAAAACCACACATACTTCTTACCCTCTTTCAGTTTTCATTCTGTCTATATACTACTATATCAACCCTATTTATACTAGCATAATCAATTGAATATGGCGACCAAAAACTATAAAAAAATCACTCCATTTCACATTTTTAACAATTTTTTATGAAAACATGAAAACTAGGCAATCACCTTTCTCCGCTTTTGTCATATGATATTGCAAATTGATTTCTAGGAGGGAATACCATGAGTGAAGAAAAAAAAGACTCTTCTCGCCCACCGGTTCGCAATTATTTAAAGCAAATTGATGATTTCTTCGAGCAAACACCACTTCGCAATGTAATCGCTGATTTAAATCATTTTTTCCAAAAAGGAAATCGTTTATTAACATTCCCCGTAGATTTATATGAAGTTGGTGAAGAACTCGTTGTTACAGCTGAACTACCAGGTATACAAAAAGAACAAATTCAAATTGAAATACAAAGTGAATACTTAAAAGTCTCTGTAAAAGAAGAGATACTTGAAGAGGTCGAGGAAGAAACATCTCATAACTATTATCGCCGAGAACGTTCCATTTCAGAAGCATCAAGATTGATTAAATTACCGTACTCAATTAATAAAAAAGCAGCGAAAGCTTCGTATCAAAACGGCGTGTTAGAAATTCGGGCACCAAAACTTCCACAACAACATGACATTTTATCCATAGACTAATGTAAAAAAAGAAGGGTGCTATGCACCCTTCTTTTTAATCCACTAATCTCTTCATATCACGTATAATGTCTTCGTACGGCGTATTACTAATACCACTATACTTTTTCATTACTTTTCCGTTTTGATCAATTAAATAAAATGATGTACCATGTATAACTTGACCATCCTCAGGTTTATCTACAAGTGATTGGAAATTATCTTTTGAAAACTTTGTAATATCATCTAATGAATAACCCGTTAATAAATTCCAGTTACTAGTATCCTCTGTAAACTTTTGAATGAAAGCCTTCAAATTCTCCGGCTTATCAAGGTCTGGATCTACACTAAACGAAACAAACTGAACGTCTAATTTCTCTTCTTTGGCCATCTTTTGCAGTTTTGCCATATTGGCAGTCATTGGCGGACAAACTGTTTGGCAATTTGTGAACATAAAATCAGCAACCCAAACTTTCCCTTTTAAATCTTTTGTACCAAATGACTTTCCATCTTGATTTGTAAATTGGAAAGTTTCTAAATCCCAATTCAATGGTTTACGAAGCTTTGAACCCGATCCACTACATCCAGCAAGTACAAAGAGACAAAATACAACCATAAGACCAATTATTTTTTGATAACGCTTCATTTATAAACCTCTTTTCTCTATCCTAAATTTAAATAGGTTATGTTTATCATAACAAAAGTTAACACTACGAGAAAATTGTTTACTACATTTGTTCACGAAATCGTACGAATTTACGTATGTTACTTCTTTATTTCAAGCCAATTACTAGACAAAATTTATTTTTTTACTATTATTTCTCTAAATAGAAGTTGCAAAACTAATTTTATTGTTACTTTTGTAAACGCATCCCCCTATTTTTTAACAATTCCTTAAACATTCATCCATGTTATACACTGTATTCCTTAACAACATTTCGGTACAATACAATTACAACGATTTTAAATGAGGTGATGTTCATGACAAAACGTTATGAAAACATGGATAATGTGAGTACAAAAAAATCAATTCGTTCCTTTATACGTTGGCGAAAAGAACGAAAACAAAATAAAAAGGATTTTTCTTTTTTAGTAGAACAATCACCTGTTAAGCAAAGTAAATTCCTACAAAACAACTTTGAAAAGACGTCTGTAACTTGGATTGGTCATTCCACATTCCTTATCCAAACGAATGGGCTGAATATATTAACAGATCCAGTATGGGCTACTAAATTAAAATTAGTTCCAAGACTTACTGAACCTGGTCTTTCTATACAAGAACTACCTAAAATTGATATTGTCCTCATTTCACACGGTCATTATGACCATTTAGATTTTTCAACGCTTCGCCAGCTAAATGATGATGTTTTATACCTTGTACCTATTGGACTGAAAAAACTATTTACTCGCAAAAAATTTACTCGTGTAGAAGAGTATAATTGGTGGGAAAATACGATCATTAATGATGTTTCCTTTCACTTCGTACCGGCCCAGCACTGGACGAGAAGATCCTTATTTGATATGAATACATCTCACTGGGGGGGATGGATTATTAATAATGAACCAACGAAAGAAACCGTTTATTTTTGTGGTGACAGTGGCTATTTCCAAGGTTTCAAAGAAATTGGCAGACGCTTTTCAATTGATATTGCCCTTATGCCAATTGGCGCTTATGAACCAGAGTGGTTTATGAAAGTATCTCATGTTTCACCTGAAGAGGCAGTGCAAGCTTATTTAGATTTAAACGCTACACACTTTATACCGATGCATTACGGAGCTTTTGCCCTTGCCGATGAAACACCTCGCGAGGCAGTAACAAGGCTCCGTAATAATTGGAATTTACGTATGTTACCGTGGGAACAACTGCATGTACTCTTTTTAGGCCAAACTTTTACTTATAATAGCGCAACAAACGATAAGCAAGTAAATGAAAAAATTGAAACATTACACGTATAACGTAACTACTTATTTTCTATATCCAACATATACTATAGAAAATCATAAAGTAAAACTTTAATCAGTGGGTGTTTTCTATGAATAAATATTTACAGACTCGCTATATCATTAGCGGGAGTGCCTGTATAACCCTTCTTATTTCTTACTTTCTATTCACATAAAAAAGCTACTTGAAAATTCATTTCAAGTAGCTTTTTTATTACTCTGCTAAATACATAAATCCGATTGCACCCGGACCTGTATGAGTACTAATAATAGGCGTTGTAAAGAAAATTTCTGATTGAGCAAATCCACTCACTTTTTCAACAGCCGCTTTTACATTTTCAGCTAAAGGAATTGCTTTCGCATGCGGAATTGCAACAGCTTTTACAACTTTTCCAGCTGTATCTTCCTCAAATAACTTAGCTAAGGTTTTTACAATTTGACCTTGGCTACGCACTTTCGTTACAGGGTTATAAACACCATCTTCAAGGCTAGCAATTGGCTTTATATTGAGTAGCGAACCGATAAACGCTTTTCCTTTACCGATACGCCCACCCTTCACTAAATTTTCTAATGTATCTACTACTACATATAAACGAGTATTCTTTCTCACTTCATCTACACGTTTTAAAATTTCTTCTAGTGAGCGTCCTTCATTTGCCATTTTTGCAGCTTCTATTACTTGATATGCTAAAGCATGTGTAATAAATTGAGAATCAACAACTGTTACTTTTGTGTCGGTCATTGATGCAGCACTATTGGCAGTTGCCACAGTACCACTCATTCCACTTGTCATATGAATGGAAAGTACTTCACTTCCATCTTCACCTAACTTGTCATACATTTCTACAAATGTACCCATTGCCGGTTGTGATGTTTTTGGTAATTCCTCTGATTTGATCATTTCTTCAATAAATTCATCAGGTTGTAAATCAACGCGATCTAAATATGTTTGTCCATTTACAGAGATTGATAATGGTAGCACATGAATGCCATACTTTTCGATTACATCCTGCGTTAAATCTGCAGTTGAATCTGTTACAATTTTAATTTTTTGCATATTATATTCTTCCCTTTCCAATACGCTCTCCTTGTTATTATACTAGCATTCCCTGTGCTTTCAACAATTTCGAACAAATTTCACCAAATTAATTATATTTTTATACCTAAAATGAAAAAGACAGAGTTTACTAACCCTGTCCATACTTTGTATCATGCATTTTTTTCAAGGGTATTTGTTTTATATACATTTAAATAATCATTCCACTTCAAACAATTTTGCAAATATTCACGGAAAGAATACGAAAATCTTGGGTGCTTTTGTTTTTGAATTTTTGCAATAAATAATTGAAGACGAGACTGAATTAGAAACGATAATGGATGCTGTGCCTGTAGGACAGGGATTTCGAATATTTTAATACAATCCCCTGTTGAATGAGTGAAATAAAAACTTTTCGTAATCACAATATCAATCCTCTTTTTCATTGGATTTTTGAACTTCCTCTACTTTACGCTGTAACACGTTGTTTAAAGTGGAGACTTCTATGAATACAAAAGTATCCTTAGTCAATCCCTGTAGTCCTTTTGGTTAGAAGATTTATACTCTATTCATCCTCCATCCTAAATATCCGATCAGACAGGAATCCCGCTATCCGTATATTGCTTAATAATTTTAGTATAAACTTAGCAAAGCGCAAAGTTTGTCTAAATTTTGGAGATTCTATAATTTTTTTCTTCTATATATTGTATACGTTTATGTCTAAAGTATAACAAATAAATAAAAAAAGTGCCTTTATAACGAGGCACTTTTCGACTGTATTTCTTCTTCTCTTTTCTTTTTCCGCTTACTGACAATCTTTGATAAAGCGATACTAATTTCATAAATACAAATAAGTGGTACTGCTACTAAACTATGTGATAAAAAATCCGGCGGTGATATACACGATGCAATGATAATCAATGCTACGTAAGCATACCTTCTTATTTTTATTAGCAATTCCGCCGTTAACAGTCCAATACTCGTTAAAAACATGACAACTACAGGTAATTCAAAAATTACAGCAAATGGAACTGTTAAATTAAGAACAAAATGAAAATACTTTTCTGTCGTAAACATCGTATTAAACATTTCATTACCTATCGTAGTTAAAAAATGAAATAAAAACGGCATTACAACGAAATATCCAAAACATAAACCTGCAATAAATAATATAGACAATACCGGTATATACATTACTGTCATTTTTTGTTCATTTGGATGTAAACCCGGTTTTACAAATAACCAAATTTGTATAGCAGCAAAAGGAATTGTACAAACGATAGCAAATACTGTAGCAATCGAGAAAAAAATCCATAATACATCACTTGGACCGAGAACAGTTAATTTCATTGGTAAATCTTTTACTAGCCAAAAATAAATATCCTTCGTAAAAGTAAATCCGATAATTAAAAATAGGACAAAGGATAGTACTGTATATATTACTCGTTTGCGAAGCTCAACAATATGTTCTACTACGCTCATTTCCCGATCTTCCATCTCGTTCACCACACTTTATTTATCCATTTCGAGGAAAATTCATTACATTTTTTCTTTCTTTTCCTTCTCTTGAAATGCATCATCCGTCAATTCTTTCGTTGATTTTTTGAATTCTTTTAACGTTTCCCCTAAAGCCTTTCCGATTTCCGGCAATTTTTTCGGCCCAAACAAAATGAGTACAGCTACTAAAATTAAAATTAATCCTGGAAAGCCAATATTTGAAAACATTTCTCCATCCCCTTTATTAGTAGATTCCTTGTCCTACTATTGCATAATTTTATTTTGTCAAAAAAGTTTGAAAACGTCAACAAATCCATTGCCTTTTGTCAAAAAAATTCAAAAATATAATCAATTATACAAATTTCATTTTCTATTGCCCTTGTGTATGATATGGTAAGGGAAGTGACATATTATTTTATGATAGTAGAAAGGATTTGCATTATGACTGAAAAAATGACACGAATGACACATTTTGTGAAAGAAGAAATTGCAAATGCAATTACACATGGTATCGGTGCCATTTTAAGCATCCCTGCCTTAATTATATTAATTATTCATGCCTCTAAGCATGGTACCGCATCTGCTGTAGTTGCATTTACGGTTTATGGTGTAAGCATGTTTTTACTGTACTTGTTTTCGACCTTGTTACATAGCATTCATCATCCAAAAGTAGAAAAATTATTTACTATACTAGATCACTCAGCCATTTATTTATTAATCGCTGGCACATATACTCCTTTTTTACTTATTACGCTTCGCGGACCATTAGGCTGGACGTTACTCGCTATTATATGGACACTAGCACTCGGAGGTATCATCTTCAAAATTTTCTTTGTACGTCGCTTTATTAAGGCATCAACATTATGTTATATCATAATGGGATGGCTCATAATCGTTGCTATTAAACCACTTTATGAAAATCTAACTGGACATGGTTTTTCACTACTTTTAGCAGGCGGAATTTTATATTCTGTAGGGGCTATATTCTTCCTTTGGGAAAAGTTACCTTTCAATCATGCCATTTGGCATCTTTTCGTTTTAGGTGGTAGTGCGATGATGTTCTTCTGCGTACTCTTTTATGTCTTACCTACAGCATAAAAAAAGGTTTCAGCTTATATTAAGCTGAAACCTTTTTTTATTACTTATGTAATTGTGATGCGATAACATCCTGTGTATGCTTCGTTAATTCTTTAATATCCATATTCGCATACTCTTCAGCTGTAATCGGCTTAGAAATTGTTACTGTTGCATGAGCTGGTTTCATACGGTTTCCATTCGCTTCAAACATTTTATATGTCCCATCTAATGTTACAGGTAAGATTGCTACACCAGATTTTACTGCAAGGTGAAAACTCCCAGCCTTAAACTCTCCAATTTCGCCACCCTTACTTCTCGTCCCTTCTGGGAAGATTACGATTGAATGCCCGTTCTTTAACAGCCCAATTCCATCTTTAATCGCTTGAAGAGATTGACGACGATCATTACGAACCATAAATACACAATTCATAAGTTCCATCCAAGTTGGTACAACTGGAAACTTCTTAATCTCTGCTTTTGAAACAAATCCAATTGGTTTATTTAAGTAACCTAGTAAAACAGGAATATCCATATTACTCTGATGATTACTTACAACTAGTACCGGCTTATTTTTTGGAACATTTTCCAGTCCCTTTACTTCAACTGTCCCACCAGCTACACGTACCATTTTCTTACCAAACCAATTTGTCGTTTTATACACAACATTATCTTTTTCTTGTGGCGACATCGTATTTACTTGTCTTTTCAGACGCCACATTCTCGGTGTAATCGCAATTACGATTAAAATTAAATAAAAGATTTTAAAAAACGTTTGAATCATACAGAACCCCCACCTATTATCATTCCGACCTTCATTATACTAGACAAACGAAGGAAAAAGAAGAAAAAATGTCCAAACAGCAAGTGCTTGGACATTTTTAAGTATTCTATATTAGAAACGTTTTGCTAATTCACGAGCATTAGCAATTGCTGCTTCTTTAATTTCTGGTGCTTTTTCAGGGTTTGCATTCATACCTTCAACTGCAATGTATTCAGTTTCATTTACACCAATGAATCCTAATACTGTTTTTAAGTGATTGCGGCCGAAGTCTACAGCTGCGTATGCTCCTTCAGAATAAACGCCACCTGTTGCTTGAATGTGAAGTGCTTTTTTGCCTTCTAATAAGCCAACTGGGCCATTTTCAGTATACTTGAATGTTTTACCTGCGATTGCTAAGTTATCTAAGTATGCTTTTACTACTGGTGGATAGCTAAAGTTCCACATTGGAGTTACGAATACATAACGATCCGCATGCATAAATGTTTCTAAGTTTGTGTTCATTGCTGCAACTTTTTGTTGTTGAACTTCAGTTAAAGTTTCAAAGCCTTCACCTGCTGCAAATTTACCCCAAGCAGCAAATACATCCGCATCGATTGCTGGTACTGTAGTGTTGAATAAATCAATTGTTACAACTTCGTCTTGTGGATGTTCGTTTTTATAAGCTTCGATGAAAGCTTCTCCTACTGCCATTCCGAAAGAACCTTCTGCTGAATTTGGATTTGCTGTAATAAATAGTACTTTTGTCATTGTATTCTCTCCCTTTTACACATCTTATCTTTAATTTGAGATTTATAATTCGAAAGTAAATAACTTACCTTATGTAAGTATGATACAAAAAGTTATGTTCAATGTCAATAAAAAATAGCTACTTTTTTTTCGTAAGTTAATAAACACTATCTTTTCAATATGTTTTTGGTGAAACAAAAAACTACCTCCACATTCCATGGAGATAGTCTTCATCATTTTCTATTTTTGAAACACATGTTTCACTTTTTCAGCTGGAATATTACTTCCGCCTCTACCTTTTACATCTTCAATCATCATTGTAATGACCATATCTGGTGAATTTAAATCAAATGCAGCGAACCAGCCTAGTTCTTTTCCTTCGGCCTCTTTTGATACTTTTAATTCCGCTGTACCTGTTTTTCCAGCAAGAGTCATTCCATCAATTTTAGCAATTTTCCCAGTACCATCTGGATCATTAATTACTTTCGTCATAGCAGTTTTTAATATATCCTGATTTCCTTTTGAAATGACATTCTCTTTCCAAACTTTCGGTTGCTTATCTGTTTTAATAATATATGGAGAAGGTATGTTTCCATCATTAACAATTGGTGCGTACGTTAACGCTAGATGGAGTGGCGTCATTAAT
Source organism: Bacillus sp. MMSF_3353 (assembly GCF_030733445.1). Lineage (NCBI taxonomy): Bacteria > Bacillati > Bacillota > Bacilli > Caryophanales > Bacillaceae > Bacillus > Bacillus sp. MMSF_3353. The sequence continues at coordinate 286,100 of NZ_JASHJA010000005.1, read as the reverse complement.
ACTTGCCCTTGTCCATAACCTGTGTCTGCCATTTGAATATCATTTTTAATACCACCATTTGCAATTTTAGAAGCTGGGAATCCATATTCAATTGGTAATTTCTCATCGAATCCGAACTTTTTCGCTTCACTCATAAATTTATCTTTTCCGATTTTCAAAGCCTCTTGTGCGAAATAAATATTATCCGAGTATTTCATTGCCTTATCAAAATCAATTGGATTTGCATCTTTTACACGTGTTACATAATAATTACCCCAAGAAGAATCTTTCGTCCATTTTAATCCTTCAATTTTTAACTCTTCTTTTGGATCAATTGTTTTCGTTTCAAGACCGATTGCAGCTGTAATCGGCTTAAATACAGATCCTGGAACTGATAATTGTGTAAATCGATTCGTCATCGGTTTTTTCGGATCATTATATACCGCATCACGTTGCGCTTTTGACGCCCCTCTTGTAAGGGTATTTGGGTTATAAGCTGGTGTGCTCACTAGTGCAAGTGTTTCTCCAGTCTTTGGATTAATTGCTGCACTTGACCCTACCTCATTTTTCATTTCATTATAAATTTCGCTTTGAACTGCACTGTCAATCGTTAAAGTTACATTTTCTCCATCAACAGCATCTGTTTTTGCTAAATTTTTAATTTCTTTTCCTTGTGCATCTTCTATGAAGACACGGCCGCCTTTTTTACCGCGTAGCTTTTCTTCCAGTACTTGCTCTAAACCAGCTTTACCTACTGGATCATCTGCTTGATAGCCTTTTTTTTGTAGCGTTTTTAAATCTTCAGCATTCACTTTTCCAATATAGCCAGTAAGATGTGCTGCTTCTTCTCCTAATGGATATGAACGAATATTGACTGGTTTTGTTGCAACACCCGGTAAATCTATGTACGTATTTTGTGTTGCTCCTTCAGGCAATATTCCCATTGGTACAAGGTAATTTGGTTTTACCCATTTAGCTGCTAGTTTTTGATCAATTTCTTCTACAGACATATTTAGCAACTTCGCTACCGTTTCTTTCGTTTGCGGAGCAGCATCCCCTAACTGTTCAGGAATCAATCCGATTTCAGAAGCTTTACCATTTACCGCAAGATATTTACCATTGCGGTCATATATTTCTCCACGTTTTGGCTCTGTCGTTTGCATGCGCACTTTACTATCTTTTGTCATCCCTGGGAAGATAAAATCAGGAGTCCAATCTATTTTCCAAGATTCTTTATCTCCATCTTTTTCTTTCACCATTTTTGCTTCATGACCAAAAGTGATTTTACCGCCAACTGTATCCATACTTACTTTAAAAGGAACAGGACCTTCATCTTTTTTATCTTCTTTTACTTCCCCTGTTTCTACTTTTAAATCTTTCACTTCAATGCCAGCATAAATTTTTTCATATTTCTCAGTGAAATCTTTCTTTGAAATATCTTTTTTTGCCTTTTCTGATAATTGATCATACATTTCTGCAAATTTTTGTTTATTCCATGCTTTTGCATATGTATCAAACGCTTCTTGTGGTTTTTCTTCTTTACCACATCCAACTAACATGAATGTTAAGCAAAGAAAAAGAATCCCCCATATCTTTCTCAATCGATTCTCCTCCTCTTTCTACATCAATACTTTAGAAAATATTAGCATTTTTACATGCTACCATTCATTATAGCACTATCGAATCTCATCTATAAACCTATATTGATGGATACAAATAAAAAGATTGATGCGAATATTCACATCAACCTCTATTATTATTGTTGCTTTTCATATACATGATAATAGTACGTATACGGATTTTTTTCATCCGTTAACCCTTTTTCAACAAAAATTTCTTTCCAATTTGCCATATCGATTTCTGGGAAGAATGTATCTCCTTCAAATGCATGATGAATTTTTGTTATATATAACTTGTCTACGTATGGTAAAAAGAGATCATAAATTTGCGCTCCGCCAAAAATAAAAATCTCTTCTTCATTTTTGCATAGCTCAAACACTTCTTCTACAGAATGTGCTACTTCACAACCTTCAACATGATACCCTTCATTACGAGTTACAATGATATTACGTCTTCCAGGCAGTGGTCTACCAATCGCTTCATAGTTTTTTCTTCCCATAATAAGCGAATGACCCATCGTTGTTTTCTTTACATATTGTAATTCACTCGGTAAACGCCAAGGTAAATTATTATCTTTACCAATTACTCTATTCTCGTCCATTGCGACCATAAATGAAACTATCATCTTTTCATCTCCTCTACAATTACACTGCAACCGGTGCTTTAATTGCTGGATGTGGATCATATCCTTCAATCGTTAAATCTTCCATTTCAAAATCAAACACAGATTTCACATCTGGATTTAATGTAAGTTTTGGGAACGGACGTGGTTCACGTGCCAATTGCTTTTCCACTTGCTCAAAATGATTCGTATAAATGTGTGCATCTCCAATTGTATGAACAAATTCTCCCACTTCAAGTCCGCATTCATGTGCAATTAAATGTGTTAGTAGTGAGTAACTTGCAATGTTAAATGGAATTCCAAGGAATATGTCACCACTTCTTTGATATAACTGACAAGAAAGTTTGCCATCCGCTACATAAAACTGGAATAGCGTATGACAAGGTGGTAATGCCATACTTGGTACATCTTCAGGATTCCAGGCAGAAACAATTAGGCGACGGGAGTCTGGCGTTTTTTTAATCATTTCAATTACATCTTTTAATTGATCAAGCGTCTCACCAGCTGTCGTTTTCCAGGCACGCCACTGCTTTCCGTATACATCTCCTAAATAACCATATTTATTCGAGAAATCATCATCTTCTAAAACGTTCTTTTTAAACAATTCCATTTGCTCATCGTACTGCACTTTAAATTCCTCATCTTGTTGTGAGCGAAGACCGAAATCAGTCATATCAGGACCAGTATACTCATCGCTTTCTACCCAGCTCTTAAATGCCCATTCATTCCAAATATTATTATTATGCTGCAATAAATAACGAATATTTGTATCACCTTTCATAAACCAAAGCAGTTCACTTGCTACAAGGCGAAACGGCACTCTCTTTGTCGTTAATAAAGGAAAACCTTTACTTAGATCAAAACGCATTTGATATCCAAATACAGATACAGTGCCTGTCCCTGTACGATCTTCTTTCTTCGTACCATGCTCCATTACATGGCGGCATAAATTTAAGTATTCATATTCAGCATGTTTCATATGTAGTAAAACCTTCTTTCAATCTTATATGAAATTTATCATAACATGAAAAACAGTGAATTAAATAATCCTAATGAATAAAAATATATTTCTATATAAACAGAATTCTACTTCAATATATTTTTACAAAATGTAAATTTATAATTACCTGATCCTAAATGCCTTCCAACGTCATGTTCAGCTTTCCAATTTGTTTCGTCTATCCGTAATGTAGCGCTTGTATTAGGTGGTACAGAAATATATAAAAAGGCTTGTTCCTTTTCTACCCGCCACTCAATCTTAATTTCTCCATAAGCTGTCTCACGTTTTACTTTAACCCATTCTATATTCGAATCAAAATGTGGTTGTACATAAAAATGTTTATATGCAGGTTTTGTCTCATCTATTTCTAATCCAATAATATATCGGTATATCCATTCAACAATAGAGCCATATGCGTAATGATTATAAGAATTCATGCTATCATTCCAAAGTGTTCCATCCTCTTTCACGCCATCCCAATGTTCCCAAATCGTTGTGGCACCTTTTTTCACTTGGTATAACCATGATGGATAATCTTCATAAAATAGAAGCTTACAAGCAAGGTCATGCCAGTTAAACTTGCTTAATATTAAATTCAAATACGGTGTTCCTATAAAACCTGTTGTTAAATGATTTTTATTTTCTTTTAATAGCTCAATTAAGCGATTAAATACTTTCTCATTCACATCATCTTTCACTAGTTCAAAAAGAAGTACTAATATGTGGGCTGTTTGTGTATTTGAAATTAACCTACCATTTGGTGTAACGAATTCATTTTGAAATGCTTGAACAATATTCCCATGTAACTCTGCATATAATTTAGCATCTGTATTTTCACCTAAAATCTCAGCAATCCTTCGTAAAAGCGATGTAGAATAGGCATAATAAGCTGTCGCAATAAAATGCTTGTCTGTTCCGCCTTCATATACATCTGGTTTCGTATCTAATGCGAGCCAATCCCCTAAATGATAGCCTGTATCCCATAAATACTCGTTCTCACCTTGTGAACGTATGTAATCTATATACTTCTTCATACTGTCATATTGTTCTTTTAAAATCGATACATCTCCGTAATGTAAATAATGAACCCACGGGCATATAATTGCTGCATCGCCCCAACCACCAGAAGTATGTAAATCAAAATCCGCTCTTTTCCCAAAAGCATCTGGAATAACTAAAGGCACAGCTCCATTAACATTTTGATCTAATGATAAATCTTGGAGCCACTTTTTAAAGAATAATTGTACATTCATAATTTGCGTAGCTGTCCCAATGAACATTTGTGCATCTCCGGTCCATCCAAGTCGATCATCTCGCTGCGGACAATCTGTTGGCACATCAAAAAAGTTCCCTCTTTGAGACCATTCCACATTATGATGAAGTTGATTGATTAATGGATTAGACGTTTCAAATTCAGTCGCTTTTTCCATATCCGTATGTAATACAACCCCTTCAAAATCTGCTATTTGAGGTGGCTGGGTTAATCCACTTATTTTCACATACCTAAAGCCTTGATATGTAAAATGAGGTTCAAACGTTTCCTCTTCTTCTCCTTTTGCTATATACACTATTTTTTGTTTTGCCTTTCGGAGATTTCCGGTGTAAAAACTACCATCTTTATTCAATATTTCAGCATGATGCAATTCTATCTTTTGGCCAATATAAACATGACGGACTGTAAATTGAACCCAACCTACCATATTTTGCCCTATATCAATGAGCCATTCGTGATTCGGTAGTTTTGAAATAGAAATCGGTTTAATAATTTTCATTTTACGAATTGCTTCGTTTTCTTGCGCAACAATTATTTGTTTGGAATGCTCAATTACTTCAACATCTTCTAGCCCTTGCCTACTTTCTTCTATCCTAGCGTCGTAAACCTCCCCTTCATAAATTTCTGAATACAAAATTGGGCTTGGAGTTACCTTCCATGTTTCGTCTGTTACAATTTTTTCTTTCGTTCCATCTTCATACGTTATATGTACTTGAGCAATTATCACACGTCTTCTACCGTAATAATTACGTACATGATGCATGGTAAGTGGTCCCTTATACCATCCATTACCTAGCAGAACCGAAATAGTATTGTGCTCACCCTTTAATAAATGCGTTATATCATACGTTTGATACAGTACTCTCTTATCATAACTTGTCCATCCAGGGGTAAAATAACAATCTCCAATGCGCTCTCCATTTATAGAAGCCTCGTATAATCCTAAACTTGTGATATATAAACGCGCTTTTTTAACTACTTTTTTAATAGTAAAATTTTTATTAAAGGACATAACTTGCGCTCGTTCTTTTTTCGCGGCAATCCAGTTCCCGCTCCAGTTATCTTGCCCTTGTAATCCAGTCTCCCAAAATGCTACTTCTGACCACGATGATTCTTCTCCGTAATTATCCCATACCTTTACCCGATAAAAATAACGCGTTTCCGCTCTGTATGAAAATGAATTGATTGGTATATGTAAACTTTGATCTGTTTCTACTTTTCGCGAATCAAACATTATAATTTCAAAATCTCTATCTTTCGCAACCTGCAATTGATAAGCAAGTTGTTTTACATTTCGGTTACTCGACTCAAGCAGCCAACTCATTTTAACAACTTTTGAATCTATACCTATCGGATTTTTTTTATTGTCGCAAAGCACTCTCTTTATTGTTAGCACACTTCTTCACCATCTTTTCTATATCTTAATTTAAATTAATTATAATAAAATTAAAATTCTAAATAAATAATAACTTTATTCATTCTTACAAAATTATTAACTTTCCAAATTTATAAAGGTTTTCATTTTCTATTACCGAAAGTATAGTGCGGTAGGATAAAATTTATATTTGGAGGTTAGAAGTATGTCTAAAATTGAAACTCCTGTTATGACTTCTTTACAAACAACGGTTGAAAAAATGATGAAGGATTTAAATGTTCCTGGCACTGCTATAGCTGTTATAAAAGATGGTGAAGTCATTATTTCAGAAGGATTTGGCTATCGTAATATAGAGACAAAAGAGGCTGTTACACCGAATACTCGGTTCGCAATCGGTTCCTCAACGAAAGCTTTTGGTACACTTTCATTAAGCTTGTTAGCACAACAAAATAAGTTTAATTGGGATACTCCTGTCCAGACTTATATACCTAACTTCTCTTTATCTGAACTACTTGCTAGCTCACAAGTTACCGGACGAGATTTAGCTTCTCATCGAACTGGTGTAAGCCGTCATGAGGCTCTTTGGTATAGCTCTTCCTTATCTCGAAAAGATCTCGTTGAAAAAATAAAATATTTACCACTTGATGCTCCGTTTCGTACAGCATTTCTTTATAACAACTTAATGTATGCGACAATTAGTTATATTGTAGAAAACATTACGAATCAAACATGGGAACAATATGTTGCAGAACATATTTTAGAGCCTTTAAATATGGATCAAACAAACTTCTCTGTTACAGACTCACAAAATACAGATGATTATGCATTACCTTACGTTGAAAATGACGGTAAACTAAAAGAAGTTCCATTCCATAACATCGATACAGTCGGCGCTGCTGGGTGTATTAATTCTACAATTGAAGATATGGCAAATTGGGTCCTTCTTCACTTAAACGAAGGGAAATTTGGAGATCATGAATTAATCTCCTCTGAATTATTACAACAAATGTATACACCACATAATTCCATTCCAGATCAACCAGTTTTATCACTTCCGGAATCTCCATTAAATAGTTACGGTCTTGGTTGGTTTATTAGCGCTTACCGTGGTAATAAGGTAATTCATCATGGCGGTAATATTGATGGGTTTTCAGCACTTGTTTCATTCATACCAACAGAAAACATAGGCCTTGTTATTTTAACGAATGCTGGAGGCACATTACTACCTACTTATCTCGCTAATCAAATTTATGACGAACTACTTGAAGTAGAATCCATTGATTGGCATAAACGTGCTGTAGAAGATACTGAAAAAATGAAGGAAATGATGAAAGAAGCAACTGAATCCATTCCTGAACAAATTGAAGGGACTACACCTTCTCACAGGTTAGAGGATTATACCGGTACTTTCGAGCATCCTGCATATGGAACATTACAAGTATACAAACGAGATGATTCGTTATATGTACAATTTATGGAGATGGATATTCAATTAGCTCATCATCATTACGACATCTTCTCTGCAAAAGTTGATTTATTCCAAATGAAAATGAGTTTATTATTCGCTTATGAAATGAATGTAAGTGGTGAATTCCCATCCCTTCAGTTACATGTACCAGTTATGTTAAGTACGCAGCCGCTTGTATTTAAGAAAATTAAATAAATATTTTAATAGAGGGAAGATAACACTTCCCTCTATTCCCCTTTTCTCTATGCAAAAAAAGGATAATACGTAAAGGATACAGAATTCTATTATTCAACTAATTAAATTACCAGGAGGAAAAGCTGTGTATACAGAAATTTTCAAAGAAATTGTTTCGATCACTCATCACGATTATTCAGGTTGTATAGATAAGAAAGGATGGGACGATCCTACTACATATTTACAGACAGTCGAGAAACTAGAGAAACAAGGAGAACTAACACCAATACAATTTACTGAAATTGTACGTGATTACTTACTAGACTTTAAAGATAATCATATGTTTTTCAAAATGAACTCTAACAATCAACCACTTAACAGTGCTGGCTTCCAAGTGAAAAGATACGAAGACCGCCTATATATTACATCCACTTCACAAGAAATAAGAGTGAAAAAAGGGCAGTCTATTCTAGCATTAGATAATATGAAAATCCCTGAGTTAATAATAAAATATAGGAAATATTTAAATGCGAATACATATGAACGTGAAAAATGGGATTATGTTTTATTACAATCATCAACTTGTACACTTATAAATGAAGATGGCGTAATCGAAACCATTACTTTACAAAAGTATAAACAAAATGAATACACGCCTATTTATTCATTTAAACAGCATAATAAAGACACACTCTTAATTACTTTGACTGATTTCGCAAATACTGAAGCGATTAATAAATTATTAGACTCACACAAAAATGAGCTTAATTCTTTTCCGAACTTAATTATTGATGTGCGTTTGAATCGTGGTGGAAGTGATGATGCATTTTTTAAATTACTTCCTTACTTATTCGAAGACAAAGAGATCTCCCTTTTAGATCCTTCAGATACAATGCAATTAAATCATACAGAACGAAACTTTCATTTACGTATGAAAGACATCAAAATGGAAGATTACGATTCTTTAGACGAACTTTCCAAATTATTCACTGATATATTTATTCAAGATTTAAAAAAGAATTATAAAAAAGGATTCGTTACATTTGATACTTCTGAGTTACCAAAAGAACTTCAATCATTAAAAATACACGGAAGAAAATCACCTAATAGAGTAGTTATATTAACAGATGTTACATGTGGAAGTTCTGGTGATTCTTTTGTAGAAGTTGCAAAAAAATCATTGAAAGTAAAAGTAATAGGTCGTCCTACTGCTGGTTTAAATGATTATTCTAATTTAGCGGTAATGGAATGGGCTGATACATTCGCACTTTACTACCCTACTTCACGGCTCTCTATTATAGATAAAGGCGAAGGAATGTCCGGAATTGGTATACAGCCGCATATACATATCCCGTGGACTCCGGAACATATACAAGAAGATGTTGATTTAAAATTAGCATTACAACTGCTTCAAAACGAAGAATGGTAAAAAATAAAGGTAGATGTGAATCACACCTACCTTTTCTATTTCATCTTAATCTTCTCTGGTTGAAACCAAATTGGCTTTAATGACTCAAAGTCTTTATGATCTTCTAAAACGATAGTAAGACGCTCTAACGTATCCTCTAACATATGTGGTGCTGCTCGTAAGGACCACACAACTGATGAGAAAACTGTCATGCCAACGTACACCGCATATAAGTTCCAGAACTCCTCTGGTATTCCCCCATTAAAGTAGCCTTCTATTTGTCCGATTGAATACGGAATACTAATGTCTCTTGCAAATAGTGCAATTTTTACGAAATCATGAAGTGGGTCACCCCAATCATAACCATTAAAATCAACAACACCTACATATTTCGCATCACGTACAATTATATTTTCTAAATGAAAATCATCGTGTTGAAATCGATTTGGGCGGTTCTTTAAATATATTCCATTTTCGTCTATAAACTTTATGATTTTATCATCATTTTTTATTTTTATTCCACATGTTTTATATGCCTCTACATATTTTCGATGTTTTTCCATTGCTCTTTCATACCATGGAAGGATATCCTTAGGAGCTTCATATGTATGCATTTTCGCTAAATCTTTTCCTGCTTCTATACCAATTTCATATTGTTCTTTTGGTGAATACGTAGGCAATAGCTTCTTCGCATCTTCCCCTTCTATATATGAGAAAATACTATATACACCTTCTTCTTCCAATATACCTATTTCAATCGGTCTTTGTGCCTGTACGTTACGTTTTACCATTTCATTTAAAATTTGAAATTCTATTTTCCTTCTTTCATACTCTTGTATATCGCCAATCCGTAACAAATATTTTTCATCATCAATTGTCGTAACTATATATTTTTTATCAGGTGAAAAACCTTTGGAAATTTCTTCAATATTCGCTGCATCTTTTACTATTTGTATATTATTTTGCCATGCTGTCATTGTTTTCATTTTTATTCCCCTTACATTTCTGCATTTGGTGTATAGGCAACTTCTACAATAAATCCATTCGGATCGTAAAAATCAATTGTATAGTAACCTTCCGAATAATGATTCATTTCAATTGGACCACGTATTACCTTCACTTTCGTACTAGAAAGAAAATCTGCTACTTCATCAACTACTTCTCTATGAATAGCTTGATAACAAATATGTCTAGGCCCTAACGTCCTTACGATTTCCTCATCTACTTCTTTAAAGTATATTTCACTTTCTCCTGTGCTATATGCTACTTCATTTAACTTTCTCCATCCAATTATTGAAAATAACATATCATAAAAAGAAATGGACTCCTCTAAATTCGCTACCCAAAATTCAATATGATGAATACCTGCTCGAAGTGTATTCATATTAAGAATACGCTCCTTGTACTACCTGCACAATTTCCATCGGTGTATTGACCATATAATCTGGTGCATCTTTTTTCACTGTTTCAATAACATCATATCCCCAAGATACCCATATTACATTCACCCCAGCCTTTTTACATGCTGCTACGTCTCGCTGTTCGTCACCGACGTATAACATATCTTTCTCAGTTATTTTTTTCGATTTTAAAAATCTTTTTATCATTTTATCTTTACCGAACAAATTTTTAGAACAATACACTTCTTGTATATTGTCTATATCATTATTGTGTAAAAATGCCCGAATGTGCTCTTCTGAGTTCGATGAGATGACTGCAATTCCGTAGCCTTTTTTATGTAGTTCATCTAATACATCCTTCATCCCATGGAATAAAATAAGATCTTTTATGGCAGGTTGATACAATTTATAAAACTCCAGCGCTAATATCGGTAGTTTATACAGTGGCACATCTAGCCGTTTACATCTTTCTGGCATCGTTAATTTACGTAAATACTCAATTTCTTCTTCCCTGACCGTTTTATATCCGTGTTTTTCAGCAATTTGATTATAAATGGGTACAAATATATTTTGTGAATCTACTAATGTGCCATCAAAATCAAAAACAATGTATTTTTGCATTCCCATACTCCCTTTTTTTAATCTAGCTTTATATTATTCGCTCATGAGATACATTTAGCCTTTTATACAAATTAAAAAGAATATATTTGATTTCCATTTACTAAGATAGCCATTTTTATTTCTTTAGACTTTATAGTTTATTACACATTCGTTACCGTTGTATGTTAAATACTGCTTTTAAGGAAATAAATGTTTACATATTTTATTTTTCTTAAGTAAATCTATTGTACTAAAAACCAATGATATTGATAGCTATTAATCTTAAGTTACAATAGGATTAATATATTATATTCATCTATTTATGATATGTAGACCACATCGGAATCTATATTTTCTACCTGTAGTCCACATAATTCATTTATCAATAATACTTTTCTTATAAAAATAAAAGAAGGTTGCTAAATATCACAACCTTCTTTTATTAAAAATGATAATTTGTAAAAATTTTATTTCCTAAGCCTATTTTCTCATCATTAATTTGATTTATTTTTAACCAAGAACTTTTCTCCGCTCTCATCCTGTCATTTAAATTATTCTCTTGATTATGATACTCTGCATTTTTTTCTGGATAACAATTTTCAATAATAAATGCCATAAAAGTATATATACAAAATATATTGTTATTCTTTGCTCTTGTATTCGTATTTTGAAAGTGAATATGTGATGTTGGATGAAAATCTTTTTTTGTACCTGAATAAAGAGCATCATAATCTACTCTAATAGGGGTACGAAATTCAAAATCACCGAAACTAAATTTGTCTTCATTACTCAAATCATCTAAAAAATTATATAAGTCTTGCCTATCCTCACCAAATATTTTTACAACTTGCTCATTAAATGGGCAAGGAAACCACAAGAGGTTATATGACTCTAATTTATTTGCATTATCAAATTTATAATAAAACCTTATGATTGAAGCATCAAATAATAAAAAATGATAAGATCTACTCCTAAACATCGCTAAATATTGTACACAGTTATTAAAGAACTTAGCGCTCATAGGACTTCTTTCATCTGATCTATGCACATCATTCTTAAAAGTAAAAATATTATTTTGACATAATGGTTTTATTGAATCTATAATTAAATCATTTTGATACATTGCATTGACCGTATTAAATTGTTCTTGTAGATTTTTTAGTGGTACCGACTGTAAAGTAACTTTTTTTATCTTAGTCATTGCTATCCGAATCTAATAGATTCGCTAAATCTTTTAGTTGTGGTAAAGCGTCCACTGAAATTGCTCCACTTTGAATTAATTTAATTAGGTCACTTGTAGCTTTTTCTGCACTATTTATATTGTTTTTATTTACTTTATCAGGTTCTTGATTCAATAAATTTAATTTTTTAATTTCTTCTCTAGTAGGAATATTCATTTCTAATGTATATTCATTCCTTATACATTTATTAATTTCCTCTTTTATTTCTGTCATGCCTATTCCAGTTCCAGTAATTCTAATCCAAGCTCTGGATCTTGTAATAGCTGTAAACAAAGTATTTCTTACATTTATTAGATCATATTTTTTAGCACCATATTCACTATCCATTAAATAAACCATGGGTTTTTCATTACCCTTTGCCCTATGAATATGAGTACAAGTTATATGATTCTTTTTAGTAAATGTATCTCTATCGACATCTTTACCAGGCATAATACTTTTGATACCTGCCATTTCTAAATAATTTAAAAATGCTTCATAATTTGAATAGGATGTCATAGTTTCAGGAAAAATGACTAAAATGTCATCCGGATCTAATTCTTCTTCTTCAATATTTTTCTTAATTGCTTGCGCAACCCACATATATTCCTCTTCTTTACTCGCAAATGAATCTAACACTTCAATAGAATCACTATGACTCATAAGCTGATCAAAATATTTTGGAGTTGAATCTTTATCTCGTCTTAATTTCACAGACGAATTAAATTCTAACTCGCCACCAATTTTTTCATAGCCTATGTCTAGCCATACCTTTAAATCCTCAAAAAATTGAACAAGTGGCTGTTCATCATTTCTATATACACCAAAACCTAATGCATGTGCTACAGTCAAAGCCCATTTACTATTTCTATAACAAATAGGTAAAATAATATCTGTTTTAGGCTTATTAATATCTTCACTATTAGAAATATCAACTAGATCTCTACCATTTGCATCTGTACCAAACATTTCTTTTAGCGTAGGCATTGAACTCTTATTTAAATTTTGTAATTCATCATATGCATAGACTATTCTTTTATTAGATCCTTTAAACAATCTATATACTAGTCTAAAGAATGTGGCTGGAAAGTCTTGCGCCTCATCAATTAGTATATAATCATACATAGGAATGTTACTAATGCTATTAATATCCATATGTTTCAATAATTCTTCACAAGCTCCACCAAAAGCATTCTTCTCTCCGAACTTACTTTTTGCTTGATTATAAGTATATATTTCAGAATTCAATTCTTCAGCTACATTAGAATACAGTCCATTTTCCCTTATTGTTCCCCATGCATGAATAACATGTATTTTATCAAAATCCACTTTTTCATCACTATATTGTTCATAAAATTCCTTAATTAAACTTTTAAATTGTTGATATAAACTTCTCGAGTAAAAAGTAATGGCAATTTGTGCATCAGGATCGACAAAATGAAGATATGCAGCTTTCAGTGCCAGTACCACCGTTTTTCCAGAACCTGCCAAACCTCTAATCCTTTGAGGTGTATCTGGAATTTCATAAGCTGCTGCTCTTTGCCAATGGTCCATATTTGCCACTTCTAATTCAATTTTTTTTATGACAGCACCTTTTGAGTCCTCTTTAATTACAGACTTCCTGGATTTTTTGGGCTTCGCAGAAACAATTTTATCTAACGATTCATTTAATGCCTCATAGTATTTCTCATCAAATTGCTCAAGTGAGTCATAATAGTCTAAAAACCTTTGTTCACAGGTATACTCATCAGGATAATTCTGATCAATTAAATCTTGTGTTGGTACATAATTAATTACATGTACTGGAATAGCAAGTTTTGTTCGATCCCTTAATCTAGCATTTTTCCTTAATAATGTTTCTAAAAGAATTGAAATTCTATCTATATTCTCAATATCATTATCAGTATCATTATTAGAAAAGTTAACAGCTAAGATACCTTTTTCTTTTGTGATTATCAATAAATCTATATATATCTTTATATTATCAATTTCAGATAATGCAAAGCCATAATATATAGTTCCTGAATATTTCTCTTTTAAAGAAGGTATTACTTTTTCAAAAGATGAAATCGCTTTTGCATTTCTTTTTTCACCATTGATAACATGTATCATACTTATCCCTCCAATAATTTATACCTTAAATTATATTATAAATAGTAACTTTTACCTACATATATTTTCGGCAAAATTTACATATAGACTAAACTCTTACTATCTTTTCTACACCTTTTAGATGTAACTTTTAAAAATCAATACTATTGGAGAATCTCTCATATTACATCAATATTTTTTAGACTATTTCACTTTATATTTGATTATAATTCGTAATATTAAATATATTCATTAATTAATCCAATAATCATCTCTTTTTAGTCCCTATTACTTTATAATATTTCCTTAATCGAAATAACAAATTTCCAATTGCAATATTAACATAATTCCCCAAACTAATTCTACATTCATTAGTTTGAGGATTAGATATTGAAACTAAAACTCTTAGAGGCTCAACAAAACTAAATTATAAGTGATAAAATCAAACAATCAAGGCCGAATTTCTTATAAATAATTAAAATGATTTAAACCAAAAAAAATAAAAAAAACACCCAAAATTATCGAATATTAAGATATCATCGCAACTATTTTATCCAGTATTTCTAAATACATCTATCACTACAAATCAACAACACAAAAATATTTTACAGATAGTTATGGGCTAAACTGGATTTTTCATGCTTATATTAATAAATGCACTGGAATATATTGCTTATGTCAAAAAGCGAAAAAATATTTTAATGCCGACGATAAACACTTGAGTTCGCACCAAGACAAAATCAGGTGAACAAGCTTAATGTGATCAAAAAACTAATATAGTTTGAAGATATATTAGTACATATTAATTAAAAAAACCTTTCAACTATTCATCACAAATCGTCGAAAGGCTCACCATATTATCTAGATTTTCACTTGATACATACCTACTATCCTTTAGATTTACTTTCCCCTTAAGAAAGCCATTTTGGCGGTACATTCGTATTCCAATAAATATTCCCTAATTCATAGTGTCCAGAGTACCCATCATCAAAACGGTGATAGTGGAAATTAAAATAGTAACCATCTTGCGGTGGATGATCTCTCCTTACATGAAATCGCAATAAGTCGTTTCCTGATTTCATGTCATAAACGTGAAAGATTTTTTCATTATTGCCACCAGCTGGTTTTTGAGAAATCGCTAATGATTGTAGCGAATCTTCTGGTACATCATTGGCAAGTTCAGCAATTGCTTCTTCAATTTTCGGTAATATTACATCTTTAAACTCATCTTCAATTACTGGACCAATTTTAGTGCCAAACTTTTGCATCGACTGTTTCTCTGCTTCTTGCATTGCATACGTAATAAAAGTATCGGTGGTTAACCTGTCATTCGTTTCCTCATATGTATAGGACGTACTCTCCAAATTTTGTTGCCCAGCTGTGCTCGTAGGCTTGTCCGCAGCTTTGGCATTATCAAGCAATATGGAAGGAGGCGTCACTAAACCAAATGTAAATACGGTAATTAAGGCGACTAAGGTTTTTCTAAACCAATTTGGCATGTATGTTCCCTCCCCTTTCACTCATTATATTTTAAATAACGGTTGTTTCTTCTATTATACAAAATGATTGTAATTTTTGCACTTTACAATTTTGTTAACGTTCACATATTTTTCACTTGAATATGAAATTGTAAGATTTCATACAATAAAATACAACAACAATGAGGAGGCAATCCGATGACTTTAGATGTCATGTATTCCGCCGCAAGCATACTCGTTTTGGTATATTTTCTTTATCAATGTGTAACAGATTAAAAAAAGAGCCATTTTTCGGCTCTTTTTCTACGGTAAAAATACAATCCAACCAATCCATACTATAAAAATAATCCCGGCAATTACAGCTAGTAATAAATAAAAATGAGAAAGTATAACTATTCCATACAAAAGCAGTACTGGAAGTAATAAATAGCGATCGGCCTTCCATCTTAACAATAATAATTTTCCTTCATCACAATATAGATGGAGAAACATTTTTTTCGTAAATTCATTCCAATAATCGCGCGCATAACGAGAAATTCCAACTAAAGCAAATGCAAGAATAATAGCTGCAATCCACCTCGGACTCATAATAATACTGACGGTGCTTATACATACAATTTGAATATAAAATATTCGTGCACTACTTGTACGGAAAAATTCTTTTAAAAAGGATTCAACAATACGAGATTCCTTTTTCTTCCCTAAAAACTTTTTAGAACGCGGAAACATCCACGGTTTTTTATTCGAACTACTCGGTTTAGCTGTATGACCACCAGCTTGCATAATCCCACTCGTCCAGCGCATACTTTCTTCTTTCTCTTTCTCAACTTCTTTAAAAAAGCAATTTTTATAATTCAATTTTTCTTTTATCAACCCGATAATTAGAAAAACTGCTAGACCGATACTTAGTATAGAATAAACTGGATTTGTATAAATAAGAAACAGACTCAATCCAAAAAAGGTTAAACTTATAGAAAAAATTACATTTTTTATAATCCATAGTAGCCATCGTTTCCCCACACGTACATGAATAAATCTCGTTAATAACGACAACAGAAATCGAAATACAGTAAAAAATAGCCAAAATAATACGACTTGTATTTTCGTCACTCCGATACTTTTCATCAACACTGGTAACATAGTAACTACTACTATTACATTCGTTATAGCTATTCGAATAAACGTATATGTCATACCATACTGGATTAACTTTTGCATGTGAGCGGGATACGAAATTAAAAATAAACTATCTGCTTGTTCAAAAAATGAACGAACTCCTCTTGAATATGTAATCACATAAAATGCGAATAGACCTAATCCGAAATAAACTGTCTCTCCCATCGATAATTCTTCTATCCATAGTGAACGATAATAAATCCCCATAAATATAAGTGCTGGAATAATAATATATAGCGCAACTGTCCAATCAGTTATAGAACGTATGGACTTCCATTTACGCCTCAGTTCATGACGCAATCTTTTATAAAATTGTTGTTTAATCATGCTGTTCACGCCTTACGATTACATCAAAGCAGTCTAATAATGAACTCCCTGGCATTTCTGCTAACGCTTGGATAGATTCTAGATTTCCATCTGCGACTAATGTACCTTGTGAAATGAGTAAAAATCTCTCACAAATTCTTTCAGCTGTGTCTAATACGTGAGTACAAAGTAATATACCTGCGCCACGTTCTTTTTCTTTATATAAATAACTTAAAAACTCTTTCGTAGCTACTGGATCTAAACCGATAAAAGGTTCATCAATGATATAAAAATCTGGTTCAGTTAAAAATGCCAAAATGAGCATCGATTTTTGTTTCATACCTTTTGAAAACTTTGATAAATACTCATGTTTATGTTTATCCATTCGAAACATATGTAATAACTCTTCTGCTTTTCTTTCCCAGCTTCCTACTTCGTTCTCGCGAGCAGCCATTAATAGTTCGATATGTTCCCAAAGCGTCAAATAATCATAATATGTCGGGTGTTCCGGCACGTATGCATAAGGATTTTTCTTTTCACCAAATGATATTTCACCATTCATATTTACAAGTAAACCGAGCATCGTTTTAATCGTCGTACTCTTCCCGGCACCATTCGCACCAATAAGTGCAACTAATTCACCTTTTTCAATTGAAAAGGCAATATCATGAATTGTCTTTTCCCCTATATCATATCCGGCAGAGCGAATATTCACTTCTAACATACATTCCCCTTCTTTCCATTTCCAATACAATCAAGGAAAAGAATAACATATAACCATCTATATATCATTATAAAATATTTATTTTCATAGCAGGAATACATACTTTTTAACAGAATATTTAATGTTTGATTACATTTAATTGGAGTGGATAATATGTCTTTTCAAATTCGTGAAGCTACGATAGACGATATAGATGCACTTTGTTCTTTAACAACAGAATTAAAAGGTTCCTCTATTTCGTATGAAGATATGAACAACCGATTGCAATTCGTACAAATGAGTCCCTTTGATTTTTTATATGTTTATGAGGAAGAAGAAACCATATGTGGATTACTTGGGTTTCGTATTCGTGAAAATTTAGAAGATGTAACTCGTTATGGGGAAATTTCAATTATTAGCGTTGATTCTAAAATACGACGAAAAGGCATTGGGCAAGTATTAATGGATTATGCTGAGCAATTAGCAAAGACACATAATTGTATAGGCACATGGCTAGTCAGTGGAACAAAAAGATTAGAAGCACATCCTTTTTACAAAAAATTAGGATATGAAGTGAATGGATATCGATTTGTGAAACATTTTTAAACTACTTATAAATGGAAAGGACTATAACTATGACAAACATCGAAGCTATTTTTATTGATCGTGACGGTACAATTGGTGGTGACACTACAATACATTATCCAGGCTCTTTTACATTATTTCCTTTCACAAAAGCAGCTCTGCAAAAACTAAAAGCTCAAAATATAAAAATTTTCTCTTTCACAAATCAACCAGGTATCGCAGATGGAATAGCAACTGTAGCTGATTTTGCACAAGAATTAGAAGACTTCGGTTTTGATGATATATACGTATGTCCTCATAAACACGGTGATGGTTGTGAATGCCGTAAACCAGGTACAGGTATGCTGCTGCAAGCAGCTGAAAAACATGGGCTTGATTTAAAAAAATGCGCTGTAATTGGTGATCGCTGGACTGATATCGTTGCAGGCACAACAGTACATGCGACAACGATATTAGTTCGAACAGGCGCTGGATATGATGCTTTACATACGTACCGAGACAAATGGGCACATATTGAACCAAACTACATTGCAGAAAACTTTGAAGATGCTACAAATTGGATTTTAAATCAACAATAATACAAATTAAAAGAGACGTTTTCACAATGAAAACGTCTCTTTTAATCTTATATTTTTTTAAAACGTTAATTCATAATGGAAATAACGATTATCTCTCAAATAACCATTTTCAGCATATAATCGCTGTGCTGATAAATTATCAATCTCCGTTTGTAATTTTACACCTTTTGCACCATTTTCTAATGCAAATTCTTTAGCAGCTTCTAATAATTTTTTACCTGTTCCCGCTCCGCGCTTAGTTGCTTGTACAAATAAATCATTTAAAATCCATAATTCTTTCATCGAAATGGAAGAAAATGATGGATATAATTGTGTGAAGCCAATATATTCGCCGTCTTCAACTGCCACAAAAATAACGGATTCTTTTCTCTCGATTCGATTTCGCAAAAATACTTTTGCTCCTTCTAAATCGGAATCTTGTCTATAAAACATACGATAGTTATTAAAAACTGATGCTAGTCCATCTAAATCTGCAATTGTTGCCTCATATATTCTCATTTTACTCCATTCCCCTTCCAATACTGTCTCATTATATCCGTTGCCCATTTAGGCTGTACAATTTCTTCTTTCGGCATAAACTCTTTCATTATCGGCTTTATATCCAATATAGGTGTGCCATCAATAGCATCTAACCCCTCAACAATAATTGATTTACCTTCTCTTTTGATCACCTTTACAATTGTTGCTCCTATACGATTCGGACGATTTTTCCCGCGCTGTGCAAAAATGCCTACTTTAGGATAATCATTATTATTTCTAGGATGTCTAGCAAAATATTGAATTTGTTCATCAGTTACTTTATGAAAATAAAAAACAACTTCAATATGAGAAAAATCTTCAATCCCTTGTATACTTTCCTCAGTATATATTTCAGTTAAAGTAATATAGGATCTTACTTCTCCCCACTCATCATCTTTTATTTCCTTTCTTTCATTATGTACAAATGCGATTGGTTGAACTGAAAACATACGCATTCCCCCTTAAATGTAACCACTTACATTATAAAGTATTTTCAGAATGTTTTCCACAAACACGAAATAGGTTACATAATATAATTATGATCTATTTCGTAAAGCGAAATTAACTGCTTCAACTGCATGTATATAAGTTGTGTCGAATATCGGAACTGATACGTCTTCCTGCTTTATTAATAATCCTATTTCTGTACAACCTAATATAATTCCTTGGGCCCCTTCTTGTACTAGCTCTTCTATAACTCTTTTATAATACTCTCTAGATTGAGATGTTATCTTTCCTAAACATAATTCTGTATATATTACTTCGTTTATCTTTTCTCTATCCTTTTCTGATGGAACCATTACTTTTATACGATTCTCTTCTATGCGTAATTTATAAAAGTCTTGCTCCATTGTATATTTAGTTCCAAGCAAACCAACCCTTTGAATATCTTTCCTTTTAATTTCTTTCGCAGTTGCATCAGCGATATGTAAGACTGGAATATGAATATTCTCCTTTATTTTCTCAACTACTTTATGCATTGTATTTGTGCAAATAATTATAAAATCTGCTCCTCCCCTCTGTAACGAATATGCCGCATTTCCTAATATTTCTCCTGCTCCATTCCAATCTCCGTTAGACTGGAATCGTTCAATCTCTTCAAAGTCCACACTATTAATCATACATTTTGCTGAATGTAATCCTCCCAATCTCTCTTTTATTTCTTCATTTATGATTCGATAATATTCAGAAGTTGATTCCCAACTCATACCACCAATTAAACCTATTGTTTTCATTACACAACACCCACCTTATACTGTTTTTTTAAAACTAATCACAACATTTTATTATGTATATTATACACAATAAAACAAGACTTTACGTTTATAATATAAAGTCTTGTTTTAACTATTTCCAAGGAAATTTTATAAGAATATTCTGAAATTATTTTTTTGATGTTTTTATAAAATCTTCATATTGATAATGAAAACATTCTCGATACAACTGTTTAATCTCATCATATGATGGCACACGTGGATTATTTGCTGGACTTCCACTTTCAATTGCATCTGATGCCATTTTAGAAATAGCTGTTTCAAATTCAACTTCACCAATTCCGTATTCTTTTAAATTTGGAATACGAAGATCAAAACAAAGTTTTTTTATTTCCCTCAGCGTGTAGTCGGCTACTTCTTCATCACAATAGGAATACAAATCTTTATTTAAACAACGTCCAATATCCGCTAGTCTTTTTACTGCACTAATTTTTGTATATTGTAAAACTGTAGGTAATAGTATTGCATTCGATATACCATGTGGTACATGAAATAACGCTCCTACCGGCCTTGACATTCCATGAACTAACGTAACAGATGCATTGGAAAATGCGATTCCAGCTTGTAAGGAAGCAATCATCATCGCTTCTCTTGCCTCCATATTCTCTCCATCCTCATATGCAATACGTAAATATTTCATAATACTTTCAATAGCAGAAAGTGCAAGTACATCGGTAAGTGATTGTGAAACTTTAGAAATATATGCTTCGACTGCATGACATAATGCATCTATCCCTGTTGCTGCTGTAATATGAGGTGGTACCGAACGCGTTAATATTGGGTCAATAATCGCTACTTGCGGTGTGAAATTTGGATGCTTCATCATCATTTTTACATCTGTTCGTTTATTCGTAATTACTGCTACACTTGTTACTTCCGATCCAGTACCAGAAGTTGTTGGGATTGCAATTAGTGGTAGCGGATCGTTGTCTATTTCCATATCTTTTTGGACATAATCTTCCACTTCTCCACCATTTGTATATAACACCGCAACTGCTTTCGCTGCATCAATACAACTTCCACCACCAATACCAATAATAAAATCACACTTTCCTTCTTTACAAAGTGTTAACGCTTCTAACACGTGTATATTTGTAGGCTCAGCATTTACTTTATTATATGTACTAACAGTAATACCTTTCGTATTTAATTGTTGTATACACCTCTCAACATATCCTAAATTCTCCATAATTGTATCCGTAACTATAAACGCTCTTTTCCCCAACTTCTTAGATTGTTCCCCCAGCTTTTCAAGCGAATTTCTTCCATATAATACGGACTTCGGCATACGAAACTCAGCAACTTCTTGCAAGTACTCCACCCCTTCTTACCTTAATTAATGTTTTAGTTTATAAAATATCGACTTAATAAATTCCTGTTGCAGTATAGAATGCAATTACTAAAAATACGGCAACCGTTTTCAAAACTGTAATGGCAAAAATATCTTTATATGACTGTTTATGTGTTAAACCTGTTACTGTAAGAATAGTAATAATAGCTCCGTTATGTGGTAATGTATCCATTCCTCCCGATGCCATTGACACGATACGGTGCATTACTTCTAATGGAATATCAAATTGATTGGCCGCTGCAATAAACTTATCTCCCATCGCACTTAAAACAATTCCCATTCCTCCTGATGCAGAGCCTGTAATTCCAGCTAAAATATTCGTCGTTACAGCTCCATTCACTAGAGGATTCGTGAATGTGGCAGAAATGCCGTCTCTCATAATCGCGAAACCTGGAAGTGCTGCGATGACACCACCGAATCCAAACTCAGCACCTGTATTCATCGTTGCAAGTAACGCTCCACCAATACTTGTATTCAATCCAGCTTGAAATCCTGTTACTACTCGTTTCCAATATAATAATAACGTTGTTACAATACCTATAATAAGTGCTAATTCTACTGACCAGATTCCAACTACTGCACTTAATTCTACTTTTCCAAATGCTTTCATACCAATTTCAGAAAAATCAAAACCATCTGGATACCACTTCGGTATCATAATAGTAAAAACTTTATTCATTACACCTACTAAAATAAGTGGTATAAAAGCAATCACTTGCTGAACTCTTGTAATTTCAATGCTTTTAAGCACCGGCATATCTTTTTGTTCTACTTGCAAAGAAGCTGCCATTTCAGTATCCCCATCGTTAAAACCAAAATACCCTTCTCCTGCCGCCTTCGCCTTCTTACGTCTACTCTCTAAATATAGTAATCCTAACGTCAGTACAAAAATTGCCCCTACAATACCCAGTATCGGTGCAGCATAAATGTCCGTTTTAAAAAATGTTGTAGGTATTACGTTTTGAATTTGTGGTGATCCAGGTAGCGCATCCATCGTAAACGTGACCGCTCCAAGTACAATCGTTCCAGGGATTAAACGCTTCGGAATATTCGCTTGTCGAAACAGCTTAGCTGCGAACGGATATACAGCAAACACTACTACGTACACACTAACGCCACTATACGTTAAAATAGCACCCATTAATACAATCGCTAAAATTGTACGTTTTTCACCAACTAACTCTATAATTGTCTTTGCAATCGAGTCTGCAATTCCTGACATTTCTACTACTTTCCCAAATATTGCCCCAAGTAAAAATACAGGGAAATATAGTTTAATAAACCCTACCATTTTCTCCATAAAGATATTCGAAAAGAAAGGTAATACAAAACTAGGCTCTGTCAAAAATACGGCAAATAATGCAAATATCGGTGCAAATAAAATAACAGAAAACCCTCTATATGCTACAAACATAAGTAAACTAAGTGCTAATAATATAATAACTAGCTCCAATCATACCCCTCCTTTTAAACTGAAAATTCAAACTTTTGTCGATAAACTTCTACTAATCTTTTATTTCTGACATCCCTCCTCTTATTCATACAAATTTTTCATGCTAAAAATGTCTAATTATAAGTATTCGATTACATATGAAAAATCCCTTTAAACATAAAGTGAAACTTTAATCAGTGGGGGTTTTGTTCATCCCCCACTGATTATTAGTTGAACCAATCGGACGTTTACGGACAGTTGATCCCCACCTAACTTCTTTGCTCCAACTGAATTTTGAGGTGGGAGTTTTACTGTCCGTTAACGCGGGATAAACGAATTCATCGTCATACGTTATAAAGGGATTGCTAGTCTCTATATTTACTGCTTTATCAAACTATTGTCTACACAAAAATGATGTAGTTCTTTTACATCATTTACTATATGAGTTGCACCAACTTCAGTCAATTCTGTTTTACTACCATAACCATATAAAACGCCGATTGAAGCAATTTCATTATTATTCGCACCGATTATATCGTGCTTTCTATCTCCAATCATAACAATTTCTTCTTTATTTAGGCCTTCATTTGTTTGTAAAATATGAGCAATGATTGCTTCTTTTTTTATTCTCGTACCATCTAAATTACTTCCAATGATATCTTCAAAATAAACCGTTAATTGAAAATGATCTAGTACTTGTTTTGCAAATACAGTAGGTTTTGAAGTTGCTATAAATAAACGATTTCTGGTATCTTTTAATTGTTTTAAAAGATTTGGAATACCATCGTATACCTTATTTTCTAACAATCCACGCTGCTTTAAATATTCTCTGAAATAAAAAACAGCGCGTTCTACTTCTCCTTCATTCATATTGTATCTCTCTATGAATGATTGCTGGATGGGTGGACCAATAAATGAATCTAACTCGCTTACATGTAATTCTTCAATTCCAACCTTTTTTAATGCATATAATACTGAATTTATAATTCCTTCTTTCGGATCCGTCAATGTTCCATCTAGGTCAAATAGAAATGTTGTGTACAAATTTAATCCCCCGCTCCTATTTAATTTACATATTATATAGAAGGCTTTTTCATGCCTACCTTTTACTATACTACCATTATTTATCTTTTCGGAAATTTCTTCTTCTATGTCACATACGTTCAGTTACAAAATGTAATAGATATGATAAAGTAAAAAAGTTACAATTAACTAAATAGAAACTGGTGAACTAAATGTCAATTACCTTAATATTTATTCTGGCTTTCACAATTATTATCCACGCAGTCGAAACAAGTTCTTATAGTATTCGATTAGCCGGTGTTCGTTTAAAAAAGATTG
Source organism: Bacillus sp. MMSF_3353 (assembly GCF_030733445.1). Taxonomy (NCBI): domain Bacteria; kingdom Bacillati; phylum Bacillota; class Bacilli; order Caryophanales; family Bacillaceae; genus Bacillus; species Bacillus sp. MMSF_3353. The sequence continues at coordinate 261,127 of NZ_JASHJA010000005.1, read as the reverse complement.
TCGTTGCCTTATCCGTCGTAGGGATGGTACTGCTTATTTCAAGAACATCTAACTTACTACAAGCCTTTTTAATTGGCGGGATTGTCGATGAAGCAAAACTAGATTCTTCTATTGATTTAGAGCATATTATACGGCTCGTTCTATTATCTGCCTCTGTCGGTACACTGCTTGCGATTATTCTGTACCCAACTTTGACAAAACTATTTGGATATGTCATTCGAAACTTTGAAACAGACGGTTCTTTCATTCGAATGATGAAAACAAATAACATTCAAAAATTAAAGTATACAAAAAAATATGTACGATTTCCAAAATTAGAAATGATTCATAGACTACGTATTGGTGGTATTCCAAAACGTATTATGCTTATTAACATGTTTGCTACTGCAATTTATACAGCTGGTGTTCTTTCAGCCCTTTACGCTTCTTTTTTAAATCCAGATTATGCAACAAATGCAAGTACAGCTTCTGGACTTGTGAATGGTTTCGCTACTATTTTATTAACAGTGTTACTCGATCCACGTATTGCACTTTTAACAGAACGTGCTTTACAATCAGAAAATGGCGTTGAATCTATGAGTAAAATGTATGGTTGGCTAATGATATCTAGACTTCTCGGTACATTATTAGCACAGCTACTATTTGTACCAGGTGCTTACTGGATTTTATGGATTATTGAACTGATGCATTAATTTACTAGAAAGGTAGATTTATCAATGAATATAAAAACAGAGCAAGATATAATTCGCTTAATAGAAAACGACGAATGGATGATGGGTATATTACAAATGGCAAAATCACTAGAGCTACCAGATTGGTGGATTTGCGCCGGATTTGTTCGCTCTAAAATTTGGGATACTTTACATGACTACGAAATACGAACGGCTACACCAGATATTGATGTCATTTATTTTGATCAATTACATACAGATGAGGTATATGAGCAATCACTAGAGAAAGCACTGGTAAATATGGATGCTTCTATACCTTGGTCGGTAAAAAATCAAGCTCGTATGCATGTAGTGAATAATATGCCACCGTATTCTTCTTCTGTTGATGCTATTTCTAAATTTCCTGAAACAGCAACTGCTTTAGGAGTTACACTTGATGAATTAAACAACGTCATATTAACGGCCCCATGCGGTATTGAAGATGTACTTTCCTTACAAGTGAGGCCAACAGCTCATTTTCTTGAAACAAAAGAGCGATTACATATGTACAACACTAGAGTTAATAAAAAGAAATGGCAAAACATATGGCCTAACATTGCAATCACTTATCCTAAAATCTAAAAAAGGAGCTTCTCATTATACGAAGCTCCCTTTCTATTTTATTTCAAAAACTGAATGACTATTTCCGCAAATCGATCTGCTTCTTCATAATGCGGTGTATGACCACTCTCTTCGAATACAATACAATCCCCATTTTGAGCATCTTTATTAAATATTTCAATTTGTTTTTCACACGTTACTGCATCATGTTTTCCTACAATTAATAACATTGGATTTTGTATATCTTTTATTTTTTGTAATAATGAAGTATGAACTGCTCCTTCTATTTTTAATCTATCAAAATGAATTTTGGAGCGATTTGAAAATACTTCCCACTCTTCATCACTATACAAACTCTCGTCTGTCACATCTTCCTTATAATTGTAAATCTCCATTCTATTTTCTTCTAATTCATTGCTTAGTCTTATATAAGCTTCTAGCAACTCTTCTGAAGTAGCATTGCTAGATGAATAAGCGATAGACTCTTCTGCTACTTCTTCTTTTCCATACTTTTTTAATAAATGCCCTGTCTTTTGTAACAAAGCTCTACTTGTTAATGCAAAATCAAAAGTTGGCGCTTCAAATATGATTTTCTCTATTGAACTTGGATATATCGACGCATAAAACAATGCTAAATATCCACCGAAAGAATGTCCAATGACAGACCATTTCTCAATTTGTAATACTTTTTTTAGTTCCTCACAGTCTTCAATCAAATCATTTAATCCAAAAGCTTCGTCCTCAGTAATTTCTTCTGAGCGACAAACACCTCTTTGATCTATCATTATTACATATAAAGAATCTTTTAAACGTTCCGCTTGATGAAATGAAAAATCATAGCAACTTTCTCCTGGTCCACCATGCAAGTATAGGACTGGTTTATTTTTAGGATTTCCATGCGTTTCAACGTATAGTTTTTCCCCTCTAATATTCATATATTTTCCTACTTTTATCAAATTCGCTTTTATGACCATCACCTTCTTTTTTTACTGAATATTATAACATTTAATTTTAAATAATCCCTATTACATTTAAAAAGACGATGATTATTGCAAGTGGTGCTATAAATCGAAGTAAAAACGCCCAACAAATAAATACTTTCTTTCCATAATTTCCCCCTACAAAAAACTCTGCTTCTAGTACCTTCTTTTCCATTTTGAATGAAACGAAAATACTAATAAATAGTGCACCAAGTGGCATTAGTATATTACTAGATAAGAAGTCTACTGCATCAAAAATATTCTTTCCGAAAATCGTAATATCACTCCATACTCCAAATGATAACGCGGATGGTATACCTACTAAGAAAATGCCGAAACCGATTATCCATGATAATTTCGTTCTTTTTTCTTGTTCACCATTTGCTAATGCTGAAACAACTGTCTCTAGTAGAGAAAATGCCGATGTTAATGTTGCAAATGTAAATAGTGCAAGAAATACTGTTAAGAACAACCCACCGAATGGAATTTGACTAAATACAGATGGTAATACGATAAATAGTAATCCAGGTCCTTCTGTCGGCTCCATTCCTAATGAAAATACGGCCGGAAAGATAGCAAGACCTGCAAATAATGAAACAAATAAATTCAATCCAACAATTGTAACTGCTGATTTTGGTAAACTTTCTTTTTTATTTAAATACGAGCTATAGGTAACCATAATCGAAATCCCGATACTAATCGCAAAAAATGATTGTCCCATCGCGAATAAAATACTTTCTGAAGTAATCTTTGAAAAATCTGGTTGTAAGAAAAACTTCACACCTTGTATTGCATTATCAAGTGTTAATGAACGAATAATAAGAGCAACAAATAAAACAAACAATGCTGGCAACATATATTTACTTGCTTTTTCAATTCCATTTTGTACACCCTTTGATACAACCCAAATCGTAATGAACATAAAAGCGAAATGTCCCATAATCGCCCAAGCGGGATTTCCAATTGTTTCAGTAAATAACGCTCCATAATTTTGTCCCGGAGTAATAAGTTGTCCCGTTATTCCTCTGAATAAATAAATTAACACCCATCCACCTACAACACTATAAAACGAAAGTAGTATAAAACATGTTCCAACGCCAAGGCGTCCAATCCAGTGCCATCCTGTATTAGGTGCGATACTTTTAAATGCTCCAACTGCTTGTTTCTGTGTACTGCGCCCAATCATAAATTCAGCTATAAGTAGTGGTAATCCAATTAATACAGTAAATAATATAAAGATTAAAAAGAATGCCCCTCCCCCACTCTTCCCAGCGATATAAGGAAACTTCCATATTGCGCCAAGTCCAATTGCTGATCCTGCTGCAGCCATTATAAAACCTAATTTCGAAGTCCATTGCTCCGTCTGTTTCATCTTATTTTCCTCCTAGATAAATTACTTTATATAAATAATTAAATTTTATAAACCAATCCGAATAAACCCTCCATTTCTATTTCCATAAAATAAAAAAATGGCTCAACGTCTCTATATAAAGAGACGCTAAGCCATTTACTTAACGCGGTACCACCCTTATTGATTCCATTATGAATCCACCTTAGTAGTAATCGTTTGATTACAAACCTAATATCGAAGGTTAACCGTTAAGATTTACTAAGAATGTGATTCCGTTCCACCTTACTGCTCCTAGGCGAGTTCAGGATGTCATTTGACTATGTCACACCAACCCATAGCTCTCTGTACAAATACACGACCTTACTACTCCTATTCAACACATTTAAATATTTAGAATATATTTTCTTTTGAAATTAATATGAATTATATCGGTTATATTTATAACTGTCAAGGGATATATTAAAATTTGTTGAGAAACCTTTTTATTATCCTTCGTCAGACAAAGCATCATCGTAATCCTGTAATTCTTCCATAATTTCTTTTAACCGGTCAATATTATTTATAAATTCGCCGTAAGAAATTTCTTGGTAATCGAAAATTCCCTCACCGTATTCATCGCTATCAAATATTTTCACTTCCGCACCTAACTTCAACAAGTTATCAACTAATTCCTTTAAATTTTCCATATCATCAATATCATTTGCATCTGTTTCGGCAAAAAAATCTTTGTTTTCAATTTTATTTTTTATCTCTGTAATTCCTAAACCGGTGTACTTTCTTAATGGTACTACACATTTACTAAATAAACCATTAGAGCTTATTTTAATTGCCATTTTACTCATCTATTATTCTCCTTTCCATTAAAATTCTTCTAAATAGTTTGGATTAACAGGTTTACCAGGTGCATTTTTACTATACCTTCCGCCATGCCACCAATTTTCAAATGATTTCCACCAGCTACTTGATCAGGATTAAGAAGAGCTGCTTGTGTCTTCATCCATTTTTTAGCATTTATTTCAGCTTCTTCTCTAGATAGCCCTTCTCTTCTAAATTCTTTTGTTTTTTGCTTAATTGTTTTCCCTTTCAGCTTGTTGAGCTGCATTTCCTTCTATTGCTCTACCTTTATCAATAAAATACTCTCGATTTTTCTGGTACTCATATACAGTTAATTCATTCATACCTTTTTCTTAATCCTTTAACTGTCTTGCAAATTTCTCTAAATCGAATTTAGTTTTATAATTAAAGTTTATTTCAATTTCATCAATTCGCGCAACATTATCTAGCTTCCTCACTTCACCCGCACGCTTATAGTTGTTATCTAACGATAATTTTTAATTAGGGATTTTTTCAATACACTCAACAAAAGAGACCTCAAATATGAGGTCTCTTTTGTTGAGTCTTCTTCATCTATAACTTCCTCTTTACTTATTCAATATCAGACAATCTTCCTTATTGAAATATAATAAAATCCTAATAAAAACGCGTTCTTCAAAAAGTTCTTTTTCTGCCCTTCGAATCTAGTAAAACGGCTATAAGATATTACAAATTTAAGCTACGCTTAACTTGTACTAATAAATTCATTAATTCATTTCTTTCTGGATTTTTTTCCACTTCTTTTTTCACGTGTTCTTCCAAATAATTATAAAAAGTTTCAAAGTCCAAATACACTTGTTGTTCAGACTCCACAGCTGGAGAATCTAATTCAACTAACACATGCTTATCATCTAAAGGTGTAGGTAGCTGTGACATATCAAATTCATCTAAATCAGACTGAAAATGAACAAATACTATTTCTTGTCCAAACCCCTCTTTTTTTACAAAAAAACTCAAAGCTCTTTCCAAGTACTTACCGTTTATAAAGTTAAAATATATTGACATCAATTCATCGTTTTTCTCTTTATCTTCAATAAATTCAAAATTACTATTCATTTTATCCTCCTATAAATATTGTATCTTATAATATCAGTCTAGAATTGGGAAAAAGTTAGTTATCTCCCCAGCATCATTTAAATAACCTCTGAACTTTAATTCATTTGAGCAGTACCTTCAACAAGCCTACCATTTATTGTTCCCTTTTCCATTGCTTCTTTTCCCCACTGATATATCTTATCATCACTAATCATTGCTGGATCATATATTGTTTTAGGCTCCTTAATATTTTTATATGAAACAGGTTCGGCAATATTTCCAGCCATATCTTTTCTAGGTATTTTGTATTCTATCTCATAAATCCCTTCAATTGAAGAATGTGATTTTTTAGATATAATTAAGTCTTCTACATCAACACCCTGATTTTTCAAAGCATTGTAAAATTCATCCATGTTATGTCCACCACTAACTCCTTTCTTAGTGCTTATATTCTCAACATTTTTTAAATGATTTTTAGCATTATCTCCAAATTTAAAGTTATTAGCTCCAACCGTACCCTTAACAACCTTACTCTCCATATACTGATAAGCCTCTTTCAAAGAATACTGTCCTCCTCCTGAGACCTTTCCTACTCCAGCCATGGCGAAGCCTTTTCCCTCGCCTGGGATCCATTTGTATACCAGTAATGTTTTTACTGCGTGCTCGATCTTTTCATTCCCCTGCAAGAAGGTTGTTTTTACGGTTGTGGCACCTTTGTTCCATAGACTTCCGATTTTATCGGCAAAGCCTTTTGCTGTCGAGGCTACAAAGTTTACACCTTCTGTTACTTTGTGGCTGGCTGTTTTTATGCCATCGACAGCTGCTTTTTAGTAGATACTTTTTATTTTCTCAATCTAACAAAATATTAACTTTTTTATTATATCTTATTTCTATACTAAGACGAAAAAAGCACTTGTTGCCTTTCATAGACAATCAAGTGCTTTAAGTTCATATGTTTTTTAAGTAACATTAAATTTGTAAGTTTTATAGTAACAATATGACACCTTTTACATGTCATGACAACTACTACATTAAAACTTACGAGTTTGTACGAGTTCGTTTATTTCATATACATTCCATGTGTTTTATATTCGTCGCCCAATAAAATGTCATCTCGCCTAAGCTCGTACTTCTTTTTCTATTCTATCATTGTATACAGTACTCTATGATGATACAACTATCATGAGCTTTTTACTCTTATTTAATCAGCTAATATAATCAATCCTTTATAAATATCACTATTCTGCTGAAGGATTATAATCAACCTCTACATTTTTTAGTCCTTCTATTACTTTATTTATTCTTCTCGATAAGTCTTTTATTTCTTCTAAAGTTAATTCATCTCCTGCTTCTTGTGGATTAAACATGCTTAATCTCTTTGTTATACCTTCAATGCGCCCAACAAAAACTTTCTCATGGCCGATTGCAATTTCTCCAATAGCAGTATCAACAATAACATCTTCTATCTTACCTAAGTTATCAAATTCACCCGCTAGTTTTGCTATAGCATACCTATATCCCCTGTCTTCATCTAACAACTCTTCATATGTCTCCTGAATCGCATCAAATAATTCATTATACTCCCAGTCTTTCATCAGTCTTCCCCTCCAAAAAAATTAAATTTAAGGAATAATTCTATTACCATTGTTGTGTATGACTTCTAATTCAATATTTTTATATTTAGTAGCAAACTCTGCTATGACTTTACTGCAACTGTCGCAAATATCCAATTCTGTAAATAACTTAATTTTTCCAGTAGCTTGTGTATTCTCTCCAAGCCTAGAAGCAATATCATTTAGTATTTTATACTCCGTATCTGTATTCCTTAAATAACTCTCTCCCTCTTTACCAACTGCTTCTGTAGCTTTAAACATTGGATTTTCAGGTTGTAAAGAAATATCAGGCACCTTATGCTCAAGATTTCCTTTGAGTTCATTTATGCTACTTTGAGCATAAAATTCAGATTTACTTATCCCACTGACATCCACTTCTGCAACAGCAAAATTACCAGATTTCTTATACCTACTTGTTAAATTCCCTCTTATTTCTTTCACTCTATCAATTATATGTGCTTCTGTTACTGAATCTATTTGTCTCGTTGGATACACTTTTCCCGTACCCTTATTTAAAACCAAAAGCGATAATTGGGTTACCAATTATCGCTTACTAAGTCAAACCATTTGATGTACTATAAAGTAACAAGTATTTTATTATCTATGATAGTTCTAAAATTGGTGTAATTCCTCATCATGTTATTACCATATGCACTAACTGCTTCATTACCATACACCATACTTTCATAGTTATCTTTAAATTCTTTTTTTATTGACTCTTCCAAACTGTCATAGTATCTTTTGATAGCTTCCTCTGCCAATTCACGTGACCCGTGCTTTAATATAAAATTAATATCTACCATATAACCCTTTTGAGGATAAAAACCCCTTTCAACAACCTCTTTTACAAAGTTGTTCAAATCATTCGTGCACCTTTCTACAATTGGCATAAATACACTATTTAACCAATTGATGAATTCGTTAACTGTCCGCTCCCACTCTTCCTCATTTGCTATGTTCCAATATAACTGATTGCTTGGTAGATTGTACTGACGTGTATTAATATGAAATATTTTATCTTTAGATTTTAAAGGAAGAATTGCGCATTCACCATAAAATACTACATTTTTATCAGATATATTATTCCAACTTGTATAAAAGGATACCTTATAAATGAAATTTTTATCTTTTTTACTCATCCAATGACCCGACTTAGAATATTTCCAACCATTATCTAAATACTTTTCAGATATTAGATTACATACGCGCTCAAATGCTTTATTCGCTTTCATATTACATCTCCAATTCAAACTACCTAAGATTCATATATTTTAAACTCAATCCTTAAATCTTGAGTATTCTTCCTAAAAGTCTCCAGTCATCTGCAACAACGTGCAAATTTGATTTCTGTAATATTTCATAAAAACGAAATCTTTTTTCTTCATTCTATAAAGCTTCCACTAACACCTCATCTAATGGACAAATTTCTAGTAAACTCATTGAACTTCACTCTTTATGTGAAATAATTTCGCCACCTTACTTAAAGTAAGATGGCGAATGTTAAATCCGTTATTTTTGAATATTGATTACTGGTACTTCATTTGTATTATTAGTTCTATTTACTAGATTTAGGTAGAAATGCGATACTGTAGTAGTATAATATGGCGAAATCCAAAGATATGGGAGATTTAGGGTAAATATTCCCACCAATGAACCTAAAATAAACCATCCAATGAAACTTAGCCAAGTGATAAATAAATCTAACTTATGTCCTTTCATCATCATTTTACTTTTTTTAATTGCCTCACTTGCTGTACATTCTGGATCCTCTAACATAATGTAGTAAGCCATAGAATAAGAGAAAAATTTAATAATACCTGGAACTATGAACAAAAGACTCCATAAGCTAATAAATATTGTTTGTAAGATACCTAGTTTCATAGCTCTAAATATATTCTTTGAATTGAAACCCGTAAACAGATCACCTATTGTGGTAGATTCATTTTTCGCTAAACCTAATGTGATTGTATAATAGCCGTAACTCATAACACTCTGTACAACAATATAAAGAATAGAAATAATAACCCATACAATAATTTGAGATAAAATTAATCCAAAATTAATTTGAGGTTCGCCATATGAATGATATACAAAGTTCTCAGGTCCTATAACATCTATAAACAAACCAAAAATTAGAAATACTACTATACCAATGATATACATACTTGCTACGGGAATGAGATAATTAAGAAACGTTGAACCTACCCCTAATCCCCATCGGCCTTTCAATGAGGCTAATGCTTCCCTTTTTAAATTGCTAATCATCTTTTTTCCACCTTTCAAATTCTTTATTATGCATAGTGTGGCTTTAATGAATAATTAATGAGTTTAGTAAAATTTAAAATTCTACTAAACTCATTAATATTTACTCCTTATACGAAATAATTTCGCCATCTTACTCAAGGTAAGATGGCGAATGTTAAATCTAATTATTTTTTAACGTTCATAGATTTAATTTTATCTACCTCCACTTTTGCTTGTTTCGTTATTTCTCCATTAATAGCACTTGCATATTTATCACGACTTAAAAATTCAAAACATTTATATGCATTATTCGTGTCAGTTGCGGACATATATCCTGCACCTTTATTAAACATTTTTAGAGCTACCGTATTCATCCATTCTTTTGCATCTGCTTCTGGATATCCTAATTCCATAGAACGATAAGTTAATTCAATTGCTGAAGCTAAATCTTCAATCGTATCTTTATTCCCGCTTGCCTTTGCAGCTTCAAATGTACTCAAATACTCAATTGCCGCTTTTACCCCCTCTTTAATTCCTAATTCTTCAATACCTGGTGTTTTATATAAAATTTGATAGTTGTTTAACGCTGATTTATATTGCGTTTTTTCTAACTGTTTTGCTTCTTTAATTACAAGACTAGCAACATTAGAAAATCCTGCTTTGTCAACCACACCACGGGAAGCTGCTTGACCATAATAATGTAAAGCATTATAAAGGCTCGTTTGCTCTTTTTTATTTGCTTCATCACTTGCTAATTGTACAAGTTGAATTCCCTCCATTTTTCTTGATGCATTATCAATCATATTCATACCGCTAATTTGACCAATCGTTTTATCAATATCTTTTAACTGTGCAAGTAATGTGTATGATGGTAATACTGTTTTTCCTACTTCACTTTGCCATCCTGTCGTTCCATTCATTTTATCCCATTCATTTTCTGTATCTGCCCATAATTTGTTCGCATAGTTAACCATTTCTTCTCTTGAACGTTCCAATGGGTGTTTTGTACGAATTGCATTTGCAATATTTAATACCGCTGTATAGTATTCTCCATTATTTGCAGCTTCGTTTGCTTTTCTTTCAAACATTAGCGGCATTAATAACTTATGAGATTCGTCTTGAACAGATTTTTCTACTCTTGCCGTATTTGCTAATAAATTTGCTTTCTTTATAGCATCTTCCACTGTAAAATTAGGATCTTTTATTTGTCCACGAAGCCCCTCTACAGCCCCAACAAATTGCTTTTCTAACTTTTCTTTTTGTTCGCCTGTTGCCCCGTCAATATACTGATTTGTTAATAGTAAAGCATTTTCATAATGTGGATTCGCTGGATTTAAATATACATCAATCTGAGCAATTGCTTCTTTCACTGGGTCAGATTTCACTTTTTCTTTTTGATTACTTGAATCTACATTATTTGTTTTATCGTTATCTGTGGCACCTTCAGTTATTGAATCTTTTAGATTTTTCTCACTTGATGTAGCTGTTGCCTCATTTTCACTTACATTTTCTTCTTTAACTACTTTTCCTTCATTACTGCTAGTAACTTCTTTCACTGCTTTTCCTTCATTACTGCTAGTATCTTCTTTTACTTGGCTTGCTTTTTCTTTTGTTTCAGCTGTAGACATCACTACTGATGTTTGGATATTAAGGTTCTTTAATTCTTCTTGTAGTAGCTCGTTGAAAATATCTTCTACATCTTGATTCGCTTTTTCTACTAATGTAGGATCTACACTTTCAAATACTGATGTAACTAAATAAAATTTACTTAATGCTTGTTCTAAAGATGCTACATCCCCTGTATTTGACCACTCTCTTTTTTCTTCTATTGCTGTCTGATAAACTTTTTCTGTTACAGATTTAATGTAATCTTTCTTATTTTCACTTAAATAATTTTGTAACTCTTCTTGTGTGGTAACCGATTCATTTAGCACATTGATTTGATTACGTAAATAGAATAATACTCTCTCATTTGAATATTCACCACTTGAGCGAATTTGTTCTAAATTATCTAATGCTAGCTTGTGTTCAGCTATCGATTTCGATTTTGATGGTGTATTTAATTGGCTAACAAGCGTCCAGTCTTCCTTTTTGCTGTCATAATTCGTTAAATTATTTAATGCATTTTGCTTCGGTTCTTTTTGATTCGTATAAAAATCATTAAAGAAGACAGATGAGTAGTATTGTCCATTTCCAGCGTACCACTCAACTAAAATATCGCCCGTTTTTGGTGATATTGTAATTGTTGGGTATGTTGGTTCTGGTTCTGGTTCTGGTTCTGGTTCTGGTTCTGGTTCTGGTTCTGGTTTTGGTTTTTCTGTTTCAGTTCCTCCTGTTCCAGTTCCTCCTGTTTCAGTTCCTCCTGTTTCAGTTCCTCCTGTTTCAGTTCCTCCTGTTCCGGTATTAGTTTTTGGCGGTTCTACAGTAGAGATAGGTAATTGAGCATTATCATTATTTTTACTTGGCTCTGCCACAGGTCCAACCATATTAGTTGGTAAATCTAGTTTTTGTGGAGTTGGTGCATCCGATAATTTGATTTGTGGATCTTTCTTTTCCACCGATACTTCATCTGGTTTATACGTTACTGGTGTAATTGGTGATTTATTATTTCCAATTAAGTCTGCTAAATTAATAGTTGGTTTTTCACCTGGTTTTTCATCTTTTTTTGCAGGATCAGCGACTAAATTTGGGAACATAGACTGTAAATCGCCCCCTGTAATACGATCATCTTTTTTCTCTTCTGTATTACTAGCTAGTTTTACTTGTTCTTTTCCTGCTGTCTTAAAGCCTTTGTCATACACAAGATATCCTGATGTTCCTAGTAATGCTACCGACATTACGGATATAGCGACCTTTTTCCCTAAGTTATTATTGTTTTCCTCCATGTCCTTTTCCCCTTTTCCTATCTTTATTGAATCCAACCGTTTGTTTTCATTTCTGTTAGTTTTTCTTGCGCAGCTCTTACTTCGGATTCATTTTCATTTGCTTGCACTGTTTTTCTTAAGAAACGACTTGCTTCCTCGTATTTTTTCTGTTTAATTTTAAACATCCCGAATGCAAAATTCACATGTGGATTTTCATCGTTTTGTGAGTACGCTTCTGTGAAAAGCTTCTCTGCTTCATTCCCTTGTCCCACTTTATCGTATAAAATCCCTATATTTACAAGCGTATTTATGTCGCGTGTTCCACTACTGACAACTCTATTGTAAGCTTCTAACGCTTGCTGATATGCAGCAGTACTCTTTGCACCATCTCGCGTTTCATAAAATTGACCCGCTTCGTAATACACAATTCCTAGTTGATTTAACAACTCAATATTTTTCATATCTTTTTGAATCGCTACTTGTAAAATGTGAGATGCTTGTTGATAATTCATTTCTTTCTTCGCACTATCAATTAGATTTGTTTTATTCCAAAGCACATATAAATTTGAAAGTTCAATTGTATATATGGCATTCTTTGAATCTTGCATAATAGCTTCTTTAAAGAAAGATTCTGCTTTATCTAACTGTACCGTTGCGGTTGATAATTGACCTTTTAAATACGAAACAATTGCTTTATCTTCATTTGTTTTCGTACTCATTTTGACAATAACATCTTCTGCCTTTTCAAATTCTTTCATTTTCATATGACTTACAGCTAAATCTCGCATCGCATCTTTTTTGTATGGTTCAATTCCTTTTGCATTATTCGCTAACGCTTGTTCAAAATTTTGCACTGCTTCTTGATATTTTCCAATGCGGAAATTCGCTGAAGCTAATAAATAAGCAGCTTCATTATTTTCTTTATCTATTTCTCTATCTTTTATTAGTTTTGTAATATAATCAATTGCAATTTTATTTTTTCCTTCAGCAACGTAAATCGTTGCTAATTGGAGATATGCCTCGTCTTTCCCCTTCACAGCAATTGCCTGTCCAACAGCTTCTTCTGCTTTTGTATATTTTTTATCATCATAAGCTTGTCGTGCTTGTTCCATAAACTTTTGATATTTAGCATTTGTTGTGTAGAAATAAAACAACGTCGAACCACCTATTACAACAACTGCAGTTGAGCCAATAATCAAAATCCGTTTTTTATTCTTTTTCCACCATTTTGAAAAAGGTGACGGTTCACTTTGTTCATGCGCTACTGTAAGTGGTTGATTGGATGCTTTTGCATTTAAAATCTCATCATCTATATCATATTCCACTTGTTTTTTCGTTTGTTTTCGGCTCTGTAGAATGCTATTTAGCACTGTAATTGTAGCTGCTACTTCTTGCTGCGACTGTGTTCCTTGCTCTTCTTCTATCTCTTTAATAATGCTTTCAATTTCCTGTTTTAACGCCTGATCAATGTTTGGAAATTGTACGATTCGTGAATAGACGAAACAAGCAAATGCTGCATTGTTTTCTCGTTCCAATTCAGTAGCTAATTCCAAATAATGTTGTAGGACCATTTTATTATTTATTTCAGGCTCTTGACTCTCCATAGTTTGAATGATATATGCGAGTTCTTTTTGCAGAGCTGTTGATGGATTGAGTGAATTGAAAATTATTTTATATTCATATAATGCCGCTTGTTTAAATCCTCTCTCTTCTAATAATCTTGCAATTTCCAAACATTTTGATACAAAAAGAGAGTGTTCTTCTGCTGACTGCCTTTCCGCATCAATTTTTATTCTTTCTCTCGCGCTATTAAATACATCGTACCACTGTGCAAAGCTTGGGCATTCTGCGAAAGAATTACTACTCCATGCCTGCTTAAATAATTTTGCAATTTCCCCGTTCCATTGATTATGTAATACTTGCTGAAGTAACGTATACCTTCCACATTCTGTCTGCATTTCTTCCGTTTTAAAGTAGCTTGCATCCGTCCATTTTTTATTTCGAACTTCTTCACTACACCAACTTAATATTTCTCCCAATAAAATAGCGCCTGCAAATCGATCGGCTTCTTTTTGCCATACTCCACTTTTTAAATACATTGGTGCGTAACCCGCTGAACCTGCTGGCAATAACGAAGGTCTTTTCGTTTTTGGGCCATACATTTGCTCAACATCAACAAGTTCGATATAGTGTTGACCTTCAATTGCATTTTCACTTAAGAAAGGTACGAGTACGTTGCTAGACGATAAATCATTATGAGCAACTTCATTTTCCTCCATCATTTTAAGTGTTGTAAGAAATGCTTCTGCAATAAAGAAACATTGTTCTTTTGATAACACTCGTTGTTCTTGTAAAATATCAGCCCAAGTTGGACCTTCAATCCAAGGCATTACAATACTATTAGCAAGATCTTCTGATTTTTCGATAGCAGATGTATGTTCTTCTTTAGTAACGATATAGCGCGAACATACTTTCAGACCCACTAAGGAAGAAAGTGGTTTCAAAAATGCTAGTTGATGTTTTTCCTCACGATAGCGTTCCTTAAAAACTTTTAATGCAATTCGTTCTACACCATTTTCCTGTTGTAATTGATAAACTGTTCCTTGTCTTCCCTCTTGACCATAGGGCATCTCAATACCAATTACAGCTGGGTGTTTCTCAAAACGATAAACATCTTTATTAAGATTAATTTTTTCTCCTACTTCTGGTCGGAATCCCATTTTATCCCCTTACTCTCGTATAACAATTTTTCAAAAAAAAGACCAGGAACAATAGCTCCTGATCTTTTGCAATTGTTCTATTCTTAGTATGTATTATCTGTACTACGGAATTTCTCAGCAATACGTTTTAGATCTCTCGAAATTCCTTCTAAAATAGGAATGTATTGTTGCATTTTTTGTTTAGAATTTTCAAATTCCCCTCTGAATTTCGCTTGTGTTGACCCAGCCCATTGACCATCTAAACTTTTAATATCGCCTTCAAGTCTATTAACTTGACTTTGCGCTTCCGCAGCTGCGTTATTAAAGTTATTAGAAATTCTTTCAAGGTCTTCTGGTCTAATTTTAATTTCTGTCATTTTATTAATTTCCCCTTTCAAATCATAAATGATACAACAATTAGATTATAAACTATATTCATACAATTTTAAAAGAGTTAAATTGCAAAAAAATTCTATTTTATAGTAATTTAACCCTATTTTAATATTATTTCACTTTTAATTCAGACCATTTCACACTAATTTTGTCTGTCATCGTGCGCAGTAAATGTAACGGTGTATATGCACATTTTATTTTTATTGGCTTTCTACGTATGCAATATCCATCCCCACTTAATAATTCTTGATCGATTTCAGCATGTGGAAGTTTCATATTAAAGAAATATACATCGTTATTGTGAGTCGTTCCTAATAAATAACCAATACTTCTCTTTCTAATTTCCGCAAACCATTTTTCATGTGAAAAGTTATTTACACTAGATGTTGTAGCCGCCGTTAAAAAATGAATCCCTTTATTTTTACAATTTTGAACTATTAGTTCCATTTTATTTTTCGCCTCATAATCAATAGATAATACAGTTAACATTTGATCAATATCATCAATTGCAATGATTATTTTCTTATATGGAAACTCCACTGTTACGTTTGGATCTATAGAAGGTACTACTGCTTCTCTATTATTTATTAGCTCTAACAATTCATCTAACATTTCTTTTAATTGCATATCATCTGTAACTTTCTTCTTCACATGAGGTAAATCTCCAAGAGCTAATATGCCAGTAGGTCTTTCACCAAGGTCTACTAAGTATAGCTCAACCTTTTCTGGAGAGTATTGGTATGTAGTAGTAAAAAGAAGTGTTTGTAATAATGATGTTTTTCCACCTTCTATTCTTCCACCGATAAATATATGATTCATTTCGTCCAATGAAAAATTTTGCAAAAGGATATCGTCTGTTTCAACTCCTGCAGAAATTTGAGTTGGTTCTAATTGCTCAACTAAATCTTCTACAAATATTTCTTTAGGAACCATTGGAATCTCTTTTGCTTTTTCACCATTCCATTCACTGCCCATTTTTTGAATAATCGTTTTTAATTGCTGTGAGTATTCTAATTCACTTTCACCTATAAACGGTAGTGCTGCTTGGAACAATTCCGGTGGTTGACCTTTCATTAACCCACGGCCAGTAGGAACTTCAATTAACGGGAAATTCGGTCTACCAACTAAACTAGGATATTCAGCTCTATCTTGCAATTCAAATGTAATTGCCATCGGTATATTATTACGAACACGATCAAACATATCAATTGTTTGATTAAGTGAGAAATAGAAGTACACGCCATATGTGCTTGATTCGCGTAATAATATTTCTAATACTTCATTCTCTTTTTCGAATTCATTTTTAAATCTTATATAACCATCTACCATTACAACGATAGCAGGAATTTTCTTTCCAACCATTCGATTATACATAGAGAATGACTTTGCACCGATATTAGAAAAACTCTCTTTTCTATGCGTGATTTCCTTCTTTAAAAATCCGAATAGACGTTTCATTTTTTCATTTTCGTCCTCTTGTACAACCCCGCCTACATGAGGTAAATCTCTAAAATCTAAGAACATACGACCAAAATCAATAATATAAAAATTCACTTCTTCTGGTGTATGAGATACTGCTAGGGACATAATAATTGTTTGTAACATCGTTGTTTTTCCTGTTCCTGGCATACCATAAATATTTAAATGTCCTTCTTGTAAATCTAACTTCAGCGGAAATTGCGCTTGATTTGCAACATCATCAATTAATCCTACTGTTACTTGTAAATATTCTTTTGATTTATTCCACTCAGCAATTGTCCAATCTTCCATAGCATAAAATTCTTTTAACAATAATTTTTCCGGTAATGGATCCAGCCAAGGTCCTGGTAATGCTTTAATATTTTCTTTTTCTGATACGCTCTGTACATATTGAATAAAAGCTTGTAGTTGTTTTGGACTATTTGTCATTGGTTTTGGACGCTTTTTCACTTTTATTCTTTCACCCGAGAGCTTAACTTCTGTAAAATCAACAATATCAAGAACTTTCTCTTCATCTGGATTATAAGGTGCTCCGCTCCATGCTGATTGGAATAATTCCAATACTTCATTGCTACCAACTTGGAGATACCCTCGTCCTGGTACATTGATTTTAGAGGCATCTGGAATCTTTAACATTTCACGACTATCCGCATCATCTTGGACACGTAAACAAATTCGAAAACGCGAGTTACTCCAAATCTTGTCATTTACAACCCCCGAAGGTTTTTGAGTTGCTAATAATAAATGAACTCCTAATGTCCTTCCTATTGCAGCGACACTAATTAGCTCGTCCATAAATTCTGGTTGTTCCTTTTTCATTTGAGCAAACTCATCAATAACAATAAATAAATGTGGTAAAGGTTCTTTTTCACGCCAGCTTGTTTCATAATATTCATCTAAATGCTGAACATTTCCAGCCTGAATGAATAATTTTTGTCGACGCTCTAATTCTGCTTTTAATGAAATTCTGGCACGCTCAATTAAATTTGGATCTTCTAAGTTCGTAATAGATGCAATAATGTGCGGTAATCCCGCAAATGTATTTGACATTCCACCACCTTTATAGTCGATAAGCATAAATGCCATCTCATGAGGATGATAGGTTGCCGCTAACGCCGCTATTATAGACTGAATCACTTCACTTTTTCCGGATCCAGTTGTACCAGCCATTAGACCGTGCGGACCATGCCCTTTTTTCTCTATTTTATCGTGAATATTTAGAAAAACAGGTTTACTTCCTTCTCTTACACCAATTGGAACCGGTAATGAAGTCGGATATCGATTTTCTTTCCATCTCTCTAGCACTTGTAATTCTTCCATGTTTTTAGCTTGAAACAAGTCTAAAAATGTTAATACTTTCGGAATGTTGGCTGCTGTAGAACTTTTCATTCGAATTGGAGCAATGCTTCGCGCTCCTAGTTCACATCGTTCGAATGAAAGTCGATCTACTTTAAAACTAGCACGCGTTGTCCCACTATTTTCAGCTGAACTTGAAAACGTTTCTACTAACTCACCATCTTCTCCATTTAAACTTATTACAAGATCACATTCCATCGGTAACCGTTCCTTTTGTTCCGCAAAAATAAATGTAGAAGCTCCTACGCTTTCACCTTCTCTAAGTAACATTGGAGTTAAAGGATCATCTTCTAAAAATTCTCTCGCTGATAAGAAAAAAACATACATCGGAATTAAAGGAACTTTTGCATCCGCTTGCGCAGAAGAATTATAGATTCTACGCATGTTAAGTGGGGTAAATAGTACTTCAGCTAGTTTCTGTGCATCTTGTTGATTTTCAGATAAAAAGCGCATACTTCTCTGTTCATCCCATACGTGAGGAAGCCACCTCATCCAATCCCACTGCTTTTTCTCTTTCTCATGATAAAATGCAGCTATTTTCACTTCATTTGGTGCATGATGCGTCATAATTTGCGTCGTTACAATTCGAATAAAGTTTAGTCTATCTTCTTTATTTCCAACTACACCAATTACATCGTTTTTTTTCAAAGAAATGGAAATGTGTCCATTTGGTATCGTATTGAAATCCCTTTTCACATTTTGCGCTTCTGTAACTAATGGATTTTCTTCATAACCTTTCTGTTCAGGCACCTTCAATTCTACAAGAAATGGTCTTTCTCCTGTACCAATACGAATATCTAAAAAGTCTGGACTTTCAGGTGTTCTCTCCCATAAATTACTTTCCCGATTTTCAATTCTTTGTACACTTTTTAATGGGCTTGGATTTTGTGTAATTAAATATTTTGCTTGTTCAACCTTTAATGTATCTAATTCCACTCGATGCTTTTGAATTTGCTCTAAATATCTTGTTTGTAATTGTTCAACCATTTGACGATGTTCTTTCTTTTTACGGAAATGCCCCATCGTTGTAATTATATATGATCCCAACATCGGAATACTTGAAACCATCATTAATGGCATATAACTTGCATTCATCTTCATAAATTTCATCATTACAAAATATAATACCAATGTTAAAACTGTCATCATTGCAGGCAGTAACATTGTTTCAATTGAAAACTTCGGCTCCTCCGGTATGTTCGGTGGATCATGAATAATAACATCCCCTGTTGGTATATCTACTTTCACACGCGGAGAGCGTTGAAAATACGGTGATTTTTGCACAAAACATTTCTCCTTCCCCATCCCAAAACTATTACTCAATGATTTTCCATACATAATCTTCTTCACTAGAAGACATATCTTGTTTAACAGGTTCATTATAAACTTCTTCTGCTGGCATCATTTCAAAAGAAGGGATAATTGCTCCTTTTTTATGTAGCATTACATATTGTCCATCCCACACATCATTATCGCGCAACGTTTCATCATTTCGAATAGAATGCCACTCTTCTTTATCTTTTGCTACTCTAATTTCATAGATTCCGCTTAATGCTTCATCTATTTTTTCATGATGTAAAATCGCTTCAATAATTTGCACCACTTTTACGTCATTTGGAATTGCAATATCAATTTCTTCATTTGACTGTTTTATGTATGTCACAATAATCTCTTCCACGCTTATTCACCTTTTTTCCATCATGTTTGTTACCAAGAAACATCTAAAAATGAAATATCATCGCTTGTCGGAGAGTTCTGTGCCCTCTCAATTTCTTTTAACACTTCCTCAAAGTTATACTGCTTAAGTGGCAAAAGTCCGTCTGAGTGAATAACTATCCGATTAGCTTCTTGTCTAGATAATACCTTTGAAAAAACCGCCAATTCCCCACCAATAATGCCTCGCTGTGTAGACCATCTTTTCTTTATATTTCTCTTAAACTTCATTACATTCGAACAATTCTCCTTATCTTGAAACAATTGTACAAATGAATCGCCATGTGTAACTATCGTTATTTGTACTTTATCTTGATTTGGAATGAGTTCTATTTTCCCGCCAGTAAACATCGCTTCACTACCTTTTTTTCGCTTTTCTTCCAAAACATCGCGTAGTAACCACGGTGTTTCTTCTGGCAATCGAAATGCACTCACTTTCTCTGAAGCTTCTTCTATCCAATTATTTAACTGTTCATTTAATAATGTAGCAATATCCAGTCCACTTTCTTGACATGTATCAAACAAGTTTACTAACTTCATACCAAGAAATTCCGCAGCAATTTCACCATGAAAAGATAGCCCTACACCATCACATAAGGCAAATACGAAACTAGTTCCATTATCTAGAAATACTAGAAAGTCTTGTCCACTCTCGTTTAAATCCTGCGTTTCTTTTGCTCTTACATAACTATATCTATAAGTAAAATGTTTCGTTTCCTTTTCTTGCAATACCGTTTCTTCCTTTTGCGATAGGGTATATTTCACCTTACTCCCCCCTCCTATCGAACCGGCGTTGCAGCAGACATTTGAAATCCAAGTGATACTAAGTCCGCATTTGTCCCAGGAAACATCATCACAGCACCATCTGCAATATGAAACCCATGTTCCGTCATCATCTCACGATAGCTTTGAGGTATAGGCGATGAAAGTCTTTGCAACTTTGCACCATATTCATCTGTAATCTCTGTATTTGGCATAATCCCTTCCCACTTCTTTATATTAGAAATTTGTTCTTGCATAATTTCATCTGAAATAAAAATATTTTCAATTAGTACGTTTCCATCAGGTACAGACATATTCATAATTCTTCGTACAATTAATTCTGGATCTTCACCAGTTGATGCCCCATCTGTCATATGACAAACAACAGGAGCTGGTCCATCTTGTAAATTTGGTAATTCCTTTTGCAATAACTTCTCCACTACAGAGAAAGCTTTTGCTGTATCAGTTAAACGATGCGTTTGAATTTTTTCTAATGGACGCAGTCTTGCTACCTCGTCTATTGTTTTCACACCACCCAATAAATCAAAAACATGATCGCTATAGGCTAAAATAGATAACTTATACCTTGGAAGCAAGCGACTACCTTTTGTTGAACGAAATACCATTTGGCGAATCGCTAAAGAAAGAGCATCCGTTACAATATCAATTCTTCTTTTTTCTTCTCCGCCTGCATCCATCATTTGGTTCATTGATGCGCTTACATCAAGAAGATAAATTATATAAGCTGGTGTTTGTTGTGTTGCTTGAGTTTGATATAACATGTTTCATACCCTTCCATACATTATTATATGAACTTTTTTTATATTCATATTTCATTATAACTTATGAATTTTCTTTTTCTCAATTCATTATAAAATGTTCTTAATATAATTTACATATTTTCACACAAAAAATTATTCCTTTTAACATGTGTTGAAAGGAATAACCCCCTTCTACACTATAGAAGGGGGTTATTCTTACGGTATAAGACGCGTACAATCTCTCGGAAAAGCACTCGCCTCTCGTACATTTGTTAATTCCAATAGTTTGTATACAACTCTCTCTAATCCAATTCCAAAGCCACCGTGCGAGGGACAACCATATCGGAATGTATTTAAATAAGATTGAAACCTATCTGGATGTAATCCTTTTTCTTTAAAAGAAGTGAGTAACATTTCGTAATCATGAATTCGCTGCGCCCCTGAAGTTATTTCTAGTCCTTTATATAGTAAGTCGAACGAATCAGTAATAGATGGATTCTCTTTATTTGGCATCGTATACATCGGCCTAGCTTCTTTCGGATAATGTGTAATGAAAACAAACTCACTCTTATATGTTTCCTTCACATATTTCCCTAATAGCTTCTCACCTTCTGTATCTAAATCCCCAATTGGCGATTCTTTCTGGTACTTACTTTTCAAAATTTCTTGCGCTTGTAACAATGTAATTTTCGGTATTTCTGTAATAACAGGTACTTCTATTTGTAATAGTTGTAGTTCTTTTTCACAGTTTTTTGCTACTTGTTGAAACATATATCGTAAAACATCCGTTTCTAATTGCATCACTTCATAAAAATCATGAATAAATCCAAGTTCTACGTCTAACGATATATATTCATTCAAATGACGGGAAGAATTATGATGTTCCGCTCTGTAAACAGGTGCAACTTCAAAAACACGTTCTAACCCTCCCGCTACCATCATCTGTTTATAAAACTGTGGCGATTGTGCTAAATAAGCTTCTTTTTGAAAGTATGGAAGCTTAAAAACATTCGCTCCTCCTTCTGCCCCTTGTGAAACAATTTTCGGAGTAAATATACGTGTGAAATCGTTCTCTATAAGAAATTCACTAAAGCTCTGAACAAGTGTAGATTTCACTTTAAATATCGCCGCAGTTCTCTCATGTCTTAATGATAATACCCGCTCATTCAGTAGTTGATCTAAGCCAACTTGCAATTTCTTTTTATTTATTTCAAACGGAAGTGGTTCTGCGCAATTTAATATTTTCACGTCGTGAGCGAGCACTTCAACTCCTAATTCTGTTTTCGAAGTCTCTACTATCTGGCCTACTACTTGAACGACACTTTCCACATCTACCTTATATCCAGCTAACTCATTTTCTAGTACACATTGCATAACTCCTGATCGATCCCTTATTAATAAAAAACTAATATTACCTAGATGACGAATTTTTTTTACCCATCCTTGAAGTAATACAACCTTGCCGCCTTGCTCCGTACATTCTTTTGTGAGTGAACGCTTCATTACATTTCCCTCCAGTAATTTTATATTTATTTACGTTATTGTTGTTGTCATCGTCATCATCCACGGTCACTCACCTCCTTTCAAAGAATACAAAAATCCGCCCCTATAAATAGGGACGGATTTTTCCGCGGTACCACCCAAATTGTCATAATGACCATCTTAGCCCTGATAACGGTAGGTACCGTTTGCTTTTACTAATTATCACGTTCAAAGCAACACTCACAGGTGTCTTTCCATCATGCGGTATCGCAATCTTCTCAGCAACCGATTGCTCTCTGTAGACCTTTGCATCATGTACTTTTCCTGATCCTCACTTTTTATATTTACAGAGTATTCTATCTCTTTGTTTTATAAAACGCAAGCCTTTTTAAATATATTTTGATCTTTCATATCCAATTTTGTACAATCTCCTCTAAAGCCATTCCACGTGAGCCTTTCAATAATATGATATCCTTTTTCGTTATAACTTTTAATACTTCCTCTGCTATCTTGGCTTTACTATTAAATGACTGTACTTTTCCTATATCATATTTCTTTCTCGCTTCTTCCGCTACAATTTCAGCTAACTCTCCATAAGTGAATACATATTGAATGCTCTCTTGATTTAACATTTTACCAATTTCTCTATGATATGTTTCAGCATTCTTCCCTAACTCCAACATATCCCCAATTACTATCATTTTTTTCTTATAGGCATTTAATGTCTGTAACGTTTCAATTGCGGCCTTCATTGAAGAGGGACTGGCATTCCATGCATCGTTAATAATTGTAAAACCTGTTTTAGCAGTTAAAAATTGAAAGCGCATATGAGTAATATTTACTTGTCGCAATGCTTTCTGTATTTTTTCTGTGGGGACATTATAAAATTGACCTACGGCGATTCCGACAATCGCATTTAAAATATTATGTTTTCCATGCAAGGGAGCATCGTACTGTATTTTTGAATCATTTAATTTAAAATGAACACCATATTCATCTAATTGCACGTTTGTTGGAAACAAATCATTTGTATACTTTTCACCAAATGCCTTACAAGTTATACTCGATAAATTCTTATTTTTCAAAAGCAATGGCTCATCACCATTATACAAACATAATCCTTCATCTTTTAATCCATCAATAATTTCTAATTTAGCCTTCGCAATTTCTTCTTTTGATCCAAGCGTCTCTAAGTGAGAATGACCAATCATTGTAATGATCACTACATCTGGCTGTGCTATTATTGATAAGTTTCGAATTTGTCCTTTTTCACTCATCCCCATTTCAAGAATTAAAAACTCTGTATCTCGTTTCATTTCTAAAATAGTTAATGGTAAACCGATTTGACTATTAAAGTTTCCCTTTGTTTTATGCACACGATGAGTTGTACTTACAATCGTGCTTATTATATCTTTTACCGTTGTCTTGCCATTACTACCTGTAATTCCAATTACTTTTACATTTAGCTCTTTCCGATAAAATTGTGCCAAATGTTGCAAAGCAAACAAAGTGTCATCTACAAATATAATTGGCATCCCTTTTGGCGGAGTGCTGTAAGACTTTTTCCATAAGGAAGCGACAGCTCCATTATCGAATGCCTCTTTCACATAATCATGTCCATCTTTCACCCTAATGATTGGAACAAATACATTTCCTTCTTTAATGCTTTTGGAATCTATGCAGACTCCATGTATCTCTATGTGATGAAACGATTCTTGTAACCCTTCACCGCCTACTACCTCTTCAAGTTTTTTCAAATTCATTTGAATCAAAGTATCACCCTTTCCATTTTATTACATAATTTCCGTTTTATTTACGCATATTGATAAAGTGAAACTTTAATCAGTGGGGATTTTGTTCCTCCCCACTGATTATCAGCCCTCACCAATCGGGCTTTTACGGTAAGCCCGCCCCCCACCTAACTTCTTTGCTTTCCCTGAATTTTGAGGTGGAGGGTCTTACTGCCCGGCAAATAGCGGGATAAAAATTTTATAGCGAGGTGTTTATATGAAAAAAGCGATTAGTTTCTTTCTTCTTTTGTTATGCCTAATTGCAGTGAATGAAACATACGCCTATTCACCAAAATCTTTACCAATCTCCCAAAACTCTGATCAATGGAAAGTGAATTTTGATGAACCGAAGAACATAGGTAACAATATGCTTCAAGCTAAAGAAGATGAATTTAAAACATATCAATTTTCAGTAAAAAATGTTGGTAACAGTGAAGTATATAACGTACAAGTCGACGTATTCCGCAACGAGCCAAAAACGAAAACGAAATATGAACTTTTCTCACAAAAGGAAAGTCGCTTAGCAAGTGGAAAAACTGGATTTGAACATGCTAATTTTCCAGTTGCTACAAAAGCAGATGAAGTTGATGTAATCATTACTTGGCAAGAACACCCTTTCCGCTCCATGAGAAACGGTCAAAAAGTTGAGTCTAGAAAATTTAAAGAGCATTTTGTTTTTAAAGACGAAAAAAACAACTAGAATGCGGATGAATTTACATTAGCATTCATATAGCTTACTTTACTAGTACCAGTTCTTAAGCAAATTAAAAAGTCGTGGCTTATAAACGCCACGACTTTTTATATTAATTCGTACTAATTCCTCTTGCTGCCCAAATACGATCGATATCAGCAGCATGTTGTCCGCCATATAAAAGAGCATCCGCTTGCTTAATCGCTTTTGCTCCATCACTGAATTTAGAGTTTGGTGTTAATGACCAGTGTGATTGTAAAATAATTTTCGTTGCTACATCACGTCCAAAAGCTTGTGCCATCTCATATTGACCTTGTGCCCAAATTTCCCCATCATCATGTACCTCATTTGTAACATCTTTCGGATACACTTTATTCGTATCTAATCGGCGCAAGCACGTCGGATCTGAACTAGAATAAGCTGTCGCATCCCATTCTCCAACACATGCTTTTCCGTAGCCTGTTGTCGATACTGCATCTTCATACGTAGCACCTAAGAAGTCACCAAATCCTTCTCCCATCGCTCCGCCTTCTGCAGAACTACCAAAGCCAGGCACTTGGTTATCTTGAATTGAATGCCCGTATTCATGTGCGATAATACCAGCATCTTCTGCATCATCTACTCCGCCAGTACCAAAAGTTAAAGCTTTAGTTGTCGGAGAATAAAATGAGTTATCAGCCGTCGTTCCATTCACATTCACTTTAATAGAGCGATTATTAATATTTTTAAATCCTAACCCTTGAATGTAACGCTGTAATGTATCGATATGATAATACGACATAACATCTTCAAAGCTATCATTTGCACGTGTATAGTTAAATTGTAAATTTGTAGATTTTGTTTTTGCTTTTGAAGAAATCGTTACATACTCTCCAATTAAAAATCCTGTCCCATCTAAACCTTTTAACGTAACAGTCTTCAATTGATTCGTTAACGCTGTTGAATCTGCATCGTTATTATCTTTTAAGCCTACTTTACTACCGCTAGATACGACTGGGTTAGGTAAAAATACTTTTCCTGTCCCTTCAGCTTTTCGGTTTATATCAACCTTTTTAATTAACTTCCCATTTTCCGCATCAATAAATGTTTCCCATGCACCAAATGGATTATTAGAATGGACTACCACTTTATATACTGGACGAGCAATTCCCTCTTCAACAATATATCCAAATTCTTTCTCTGTAGGAGCCCATAAGTTTTGCTCACTTGCTTCTCCAACATACGCCATTGATTTTTGTATTGCATCTTTTTCACTAATTTTTGTCGTTACTTCCTTCACACCTTTGACGGATTGATAATCAGAAACAGCAAGTACGCCCTTTCCCTCTCCGTTAAGAGTAACTGTAATTTGTTTTGAAAATACAGGTGCACCATTAATAACTTGCTGGAACCTAACATATGAAGCTACTGACGTTTCTGTTGTAGAAATATATTGCAAGTCTGAAAGGTCTGTTTTTAATCCATACTGCGCAGCATTTTCTTTTAAATATTCAGTTGCTTTTTTCTGCGGCGAATAAGCTTCTAGCTTTACTTGCTGCTGTTTTTCCAATGCCGAAACCGTAGAAATCGTCCCCATTACTAACGGCACAGTCATTGCCATTGCCACCATTTTTTTATTAAACATAGAACCACTCCCCCTAATAAAGTAGCTCAACCTTATCCCATTACCACTAGGCAATCATTCCCCACAAAATGGGGGGATAAAAATTGAATCTACGAGTAATTCTCTATAAACAATTCTATTACCTTTCCATTTAGGTTGAGTGAAATTTTCTCAATATTTATGTATAAAATGAGAAAAATACTGTAGAAATATATTTCTACAGTATTTTATTTAGTGTGCTATGAAGAAAGACATTTACTAGAGGACCTATCGAACGGATTATGAGGAAGTTAGCCGGATAAATTTCCATCATACAAAAAGGAAGTTGGAATGATTCCAACTTCCTTTTTTCTTTAATGAGCCGCGCTTAATTTAATTCGAACTTTCGCTTCACCTAAAGATAGTTCATCGTCTTCATTCGTTAAGTGATCAAATGTAAATTGCTTAACGAGTAAATTTTCTTCCAATAAATCTTTATGGTTCGTTAATGTTCGTTGTAGCTCTTCCTCTGTATCAAGAATAACATCTACTCGTAAATTAACCGGTAAATTTAACTGCTTACGATATTCTTGAACCGCTCGAATAAATTCACGCGCCACTCCTTCTTGTAACAACTCTTCTGTTACATTCGTATCTAACATAACTGTATATTGTCCGTTAGTCGTATTAGAGAACCCTGATTTCGCAACTTTCTCTACTACTACATCTTCAGCCGTTACAACTACTTCTTCTCCTGGTGCAGTTTCGTAAACTGCTCTTTCTGTAGATACAAAGTGTTGTACTTCTTCTTTTGATAATTGTTTTAACCATCCATTTATTGCATTCACATTTTTACCAAACTTCGGCCCAGCTGTTTTAAAATTCAGCTTTAATTGATAGGACGTATATTTCGTTTCATCGAGTTCAACATGAAACGCTTTGACATTTAGCTCATCCATGACGATATCACGATAAGATTCCCAATCCATATCATTTTCATTATGCGCTAGTAATACAAGTTCTGCTAACGGCTGTTTTACTTTTAAAGAATGCTGATTACGGTTACTTCTTCCTAGTTCAACAACTTGTAAAACAGCATCCATTTCCGCTTCTAGTTTCGGCTGAAGTAGTGATTCATTTACAACTGGATAATCCTCTAAATGAACGCTACTTCCAGTTAAATTTAAATGAATATCTTCAGCGACAAACGGTGTAAATGGTGCAATTAATTTACTAATTGTCACAAGCACTTCATGAAGTGTCTCATACGCAGCTGCTTTTTCAGCATTCATACCAGATTCCCAGAAACGATTACGTGATCGTCTTACATACCAGTTACTTACTGCATCTACAAGCGCCGCGATTTCACGAGCTGCATTCGTAAATTGATAATCATCAAGTGCAGTTCTCACTTTTTTCGTTGTGCTATGCAATCTTGATAATACCCATTCATCCAATTTCGTCCGCTTTACATCATACGTTTCTTTCGGATTATACCCATCTAAATTTGCATATAAAACATAGAAGCTATACACATTGACTAATGTATCTACAAACTTAGATTTTGCTTCCAGTACTGTTCTTTCAGAAAAACGTTTCGCATTCCACGGTGCACTGTCAACGAGTAGCGCCCATCTTAAAGCATCTGCACCAAACTGATTTACTAAATCAACTGGATCTAGTGCATTCCCTTTACTTTTAGACATTTTCTGTCCTTCTTCGTCTAATACATGCCCTAGTGATAACACTCGTTTATAAGGCACTTTTCCTGTATATAGTGCTGATACTGCTAATAAACTATAAAACCATCCACGTGTTTGATCAATGCCTTCTGCAATAACATCCGCTGGAAACTGTTCTTCAAATAACTCTTTATTTTCAAATGGATAATGATATTGCGCAAATGGCATGGAACCACTATCAAACCAAACATCAATTACTTCTGGTGTACGATTCATTGTACTTCCGCATTTTTCACAGCAAACTTGCACTTCATCTACATATGGCTTATGCAATTCCAAATCTTCCGGTGTTTCTTTTGTACTATGCTTTCTTAAATCAGCAATGCTTTTCGGTGCGAATTGATGATCGCAACTTTCACATTCCCATACGTTTAATGGTGTTCCCCAATATCTATTTCGGCTAATATTCCAGTCCACCATATTTTCTAAAAACTTACCAAAGCGTCCATGTTTCATATGGTCTGGATACCAAGTAACAGAATCGTTATTTTGCAAAAATGTATCTTTAATTGCAGTTGTTCGGATTAACCAACTCTCTCCTGCATAATAAAGAAGTGGTGAATCACAACGCCAGCAATGTGGGTAGCTATGTTCATACTTTTCTTTATGATATAGTAAGCCTTCCTTCGCTAAATGACGAACAATATCCACGTCACAATCTTTTACAAATTTCCCTTTCAAAAATGGTACTGCTTCTGTATACTCACCTTTCTCATCTACAACATGCAAGAATGACAATCCTTCACTTTGAACGACTCTATAATCGTCCTCCCCATATGCTGGAGCGATATGAACGAGTCCTGTACCACTATCTGCCGTGACAAAATCTGCTGCGATAACGTGATAGCCATTTGTAACTTCTTTCATTGGAAATGGTGGCATATAAGATGTGTTTACTAATTCTTCACCTTTATGAACAGATAATACTTCATAGTCTTCTTTTAATACATCTTGTACACGTTCTTTCGCAACAATGTATACATGACCTTCTTGTTTCGCTTTCACGTATTCCATATTTGGATGTACAGCGAGCGCAACATTTGCTGGAAGTGTCCAAGGTGTCGTTGTCCACCCTAGGAAATATTCATTTTCACTATCTTTTACTTGAAACTTAACTGTTGCACTTAAGTCTTTTACTGTTTTATACCCTTGTGCAACCTCATGTGAACTTAGTGAAGTTTGACAACTTGGGCAGTATGGTGAGACTCTATGCCCTTTGTACAATAATCCTTTTTCATGAATCGTCCCTAAAATATGCCATACACTTTCGATATATGGATTCTCTAGCGTAACGTATGGATCATCCATATCTACCCAATAACCGATGCTTTCAGTGAATTCACGCCACTGCTTCTCATATGTGAATACACTCTCTTTACACTTCTGAATAAATGGCTCAATTCCATACTCTTCAATTTCATGTTTACCAGAAATACCGAGTTGCTTCTCAACACCTAATTCTACAGGTAAACCGTGTGTATCCCATCCCGCTTTTCGTAGCACTTTATAACCAGCCATCGTTTTATATCTCGCTACTACATCTTTAATTGTCCGTCCAAGTGCATGTCCGACGTGTGGTAAACCGTTCGCCGTTGGTGGTCCTTCATAAAATACGAAAGACTGTGCGCCTTCTCGATTCTGAATTGATTGCTCGAAAATACTTTGCTCGTTCCACTGCTTACGAATACGTGTTTCTCTCCCTACAGCTGACTCTTTTACATCTACTTTCTTCATCTACAATCACTCCTTTTGAATATTTTAAAGCACACAAAAAACCCGTCCCCATGAAGTAGGGACGGGTTTAACCGCGTTACCACCCTAATTCTATTAGCTCTTCGCTAATAGCACTTAGCAACGTACTATCATACGTGTTCTTTGTAACGGTAGACATCCGTCCGGGCTTACTTATTTCAGCCTCGGCTCCTCGGAGATGATTTTCAAATAACGTCTGCACACCGGCTTTCAGCTATACACCGGCTCTCTGGGGAACAATTCATTATTTTACTCGTTCTCGTCTTCAGATTTGTATACTTTATTAAAAGCTATTTTATGCCATTGGGCAATAAATTGTCAACTAATTCTAAATATATATTTAATTATACCCTTTTTTCACAATTCCTATACAATTATTTCTTAAATTCTTGTATTCCAGCTAAATCTTCATCTTCTTCAATAAGCTCAGCAAAGAATCCTGATTCATCCTCACGAAGAACAATTTCAAGCTCTTGCTTCGCCTCTTCAATTCTATTTAACTGTGCTAAATAACAAGCGCGATCGTATCTTGCTAACAAATCACTCGCATCTATTGTTAATACATCATTTGTTATTTTTTCTGCCTTTAGTGTTTGTCCGGCACCATGATACGAAGATGCTAAAGAAAGAAGAATTGCTGCTTCATTTGGATGATGTATAGAAGCATTTTCTAATACATGAATTGCCTCTTCAAACCTTTCTTGACTTTGATACATTTCTCCTAAAGCAAGAAACGCTCTACTTACAAACGGTGTTTGCTCCGTTAATTGTAAGGTAATCTTTTCTGCTTTTCTTTCTTCTCCTATTTTAAAGAATACTTGTGCTTGTAAAAGAAGCGTATCATAATCATCTGGTAACTCTCGAACCATTTGCTTCGTTAATTCTGAAGCATCCCGTAACATATCTTCATCCTCACACGCCATGAAAAGATTTACAAGTTGCTTCGCTATATCGTAATCCCATTTATTTTCTAACGATGTTTGCAATACATCTATCGCCTCTTTATACATCGCCACATTCTCGTAAAATAGTGAAAATCGCTGCGCTGCCATACTATTTTTTTGATTTAACTTTAACGAAATTTCATACAAATCAATGATTGTAGTAATAATCGAAATTTCTTTCGCACGGTTTTTCATACGATAAAAAGCTCTCGTAATTATAAATTTTTTCGGCTGTTCATTTTGTTGACGTTCAATCCATCTTTCCGTCACCGCAGATGCAGCATACATAAATGCCATACTTCTTTCTGCCTTCTTCACCTTTAATGTATGAAGAAAATCTCGTATGTTAGACAATTTCTTATGTTGTTCTATCGCTTTTACATACACATCAAATATTCGTTCATTATTTGCATCTTTTTGTATAACTTTCATTGCAATTTCAATTGCTTTTGCATTTCTTTTTTTCACTAACACTTTGGCATAATGATATAGAACTTCTATATGCTCACTATCTAATTGAAGCGCCTCTTCAATCTGTGCTTGTTCTTTATCTATTTCATCCATCGCTCCATACACATATGCAATCGCATCTAATCGCCATATTTCAGGTGCTTCGTCCGCTAATTGTTCTAGTTCTGTCAGTAAC
This sequence comes from Bacillus sp. MMSF_3353, assembly GCF_030733445.1. NCBI lineage: Bacteria > Bacillati > Bacillota > Bacilli > Caryophanales > Bacillaceae > Bacillus > Bacillus sp. MMSF_3353. Next base: position 229,104 of record NZ_JASHJA010000005.1, on the reverse strand, counting down.
TCTTCCTGAAGACTCATTTCTACTGAAAGCTGTGCCAAATATTCCATATTAATATGCATCGGCTCTTCTTTCATAGCCTGAACCATATGACTTTGTTCTTTAGAACGATTTTCTTCTTTTTCATATATTTCTGCAAGCTGTAAATGCACACCTACGAAATTCTCATCAAGCTCTAAACATGTTTCATACGCCTGTTTTGCTTCCGTCAATTGCCCTAATGCCATAAGTATTTCACCAATTCGGTAATACGGTAATGCCGTTTCCTTTTGTTCTATCGCCTTATTATACCTTTTCATCGCTTGGCCGTACTGCCCAATAGATTCATATAAAATACCTGTATAACAACCGTATTCGCTTATTTCTTTTCTTTCTTTGTGTAACGTTCTTAAGAATGCTATACCTCTTTGTACAAATACCGTTCCTTTAATTCGATTCACATATTCATCTAACGCACTTGCCACATTATATTCACTCTGCTTTATACCACTCTCTAACTTAGACAAAGCTACTTTAAACCCTTCTTCATTTCCACCAAGTTCAACCTCAGCATCCCATAGAACCATTCCCGCATTCATAAGAAAATCTTGGCTCTTTTCAATTTGTTTTTCAATACCGAGAATATATTGTTTCGCTTCCTTGTATTGTTCTTTCGCCATATAAACTTGCGTAAGTCCAAAGTGAGAATAAACATCATCATGATTTTCTTCTAAAGCACGATTATACAATGTTTCTGCTTCTTCCAGACTATCATTTTGAAAATGATAGTCACCGAGTTTTACGTATAGAGGTGCCTTATCGTCACAATTCTCAATACCTTTTAATAAAATTTCTTTCGTACTTTCCTCATCCTTCAAATCAGACTCGTATATTTCCGAAAGTTTCGTATAGATGTAGGGTGCATTACTATCCAAATAAATCGCTACTTTAAGCCCTTTTATCGCTAAATGTAATTTCCCTAAATGATGCGCACATCTCGCGCGCTCATACCATACATGTGCCTCATTTTTATTCTCTCTTAATAGGTCATTAAAAATTTCATACGCTTCTTCATATCTTTCCAAATCTATTAATATTAATCCGTGATTCGTTAAAGTGAATCTTTCTGGACTACGTTCTAAAGCAACTTGAGAAAACTGCAACGCCTTTTCAGATTGATCGATATACATGTATGATAGAGCGAGAAAACTCCAAGCAATCGGCTGATCTGCGTCTAATTGTAATGATGAACGAAAACTTGAAATCGCTTCTATATAACTTTCCTGTTCAAAAGCATATCTTCCGTTTATTAAATGATATAAAGTACGATTATTTTTCTTCTCAACACTTGTCAGCATTTGCCCGGCTTTTTCTAATTCTTGAAGGCGAATAAAGCACTGCGCACCATGCAATTTAACAAAATCTGAGTTCGGAAACTTCTCCATTAACTTTTCAATACAACATATAATAAACTCATTATCTACTTCAACATCTAAATGCTTAACTGTATATAACCACGTATTCGGATTATCACTCGTCTCTTTTAAAAATTGTACTAAGTTATGAATCCCCTCTTTATCATGTTCATCTAGATGATCCGTAAGAGAAAAAATAGATTTAAAATAATGATTTTCTTCTTCATTTAAAAATGCTAATTGCTCCTTCTTTTCTTTCGGAACAAACGTAATCGCTAAACAACCTGTGTAACGATATTTTTCTTGTAACTTACTATATTCCACAATAACTGGTTCTATAAAGTTCGGATCTTGAACATAAAAAGCTTGTAACGTATCATCATATCCAGATAGCACTTGTACATGTGAAGCATGCTCAATATCTATACTTAATAAAACAGGAATCCCTTCATCCAGCAGTCTCTTATAATTTTCCTCATTCCCTTTAAAATAACGATATTCATAACCTAATTCTTCTAAATAAGAAACAGTATCTGAAAACTTTGAGCCTGTCATATCAAAAATAAACTCTGCTATTTCATCTTGTGTACGTTTTTCTCCCCATAACTGCAACATCATTTCTAAACTTGTCGGAACACAATAATTATCCTTTTGTACAATAGGAACTATCGGTAAATGCACCTTTTTTCCATCTGGATTTTTTTCTAAATTATGATATAAAGACTCTTTTAAACTTTTTTCTTCTTTTAATAACTGTTGTAAATCTACAAGTTTATTCATTTTGTAAAGCGCTTCTGCACGTAAATGTACAAAGTAAGCTTTATACGCATGATAAGGAAGCTGATTATTTATGTTATCTATTACCGCTAACATTTCTTCATACTTCCTTAAATCTAATAAATATTTTACCTTTTCAAAATGAAAATATGGTACTTGCGGGAACTTTACAATCGCATCATCAATTAGCTGTAATGCACGTTTTTGTTCTCCTTGATTCGCATATAATTGTGATAATAAATAGGTAGATAGCTCTTCACAATCTTTATGCTGCATGCCGGCTATAAATTGTTCTTCTGCTTTCTCCCATTCACCTGTATGCATATAGACGTAGCCCCATTTATCAAATACGGCACGTGAACTGTACTCCTCTGCCTTTTGCATATAGATTAGGGCTTCTTCATTTCGTTTCATTTCCAACAAACATCGTACTAATGTAAAATATGTTTTCGCTAAAAGATCAGCTTCTATTTCTTCTTTACTTACCTCTTCTAATGAGTCTTTTAACAACTGTTCTACTTCAAGTATTTTCCGCTCATCAATTAACTCATCACAATATAAAGAGAGCGTTCTCATATTTAGGAATTTTTTGTAGGCGTAGCGAATGAGGAATGAACTGTATTGGTGCATAAGCCCTTCATCAGTAAGACGTATTAATATGTCAAACTCCTTATGTGAAGGAACACTAGCAAGCCAACTCTTCAAATAAGATAAAGTATTCTTTTCTTTTATATATGAAATTTCATTATTTATTTCCTGTAATCCATCTATAAATCTCTTGTCTTTCAAACAAGCATCTAACTGCTTAAAATCTAGCATGTATTCACCTCGAATATTTATTTGTACTGCTACTTGCTTAGATTTTACACATCATATTGTAGGTATTCAACTAAAATCTCTTATAATGGATGGTATTAATTAATATTATTCAAATTTATAACAAAATATAGTAAAAATGATTGTTTTTCTCCATATTTTGTTTAATTAAATGGAATAACGTAACATGAGGATTTTATCTTTTGGAAGCTGAAATCCGTACATGAAATTATATCGGCGATAATTTAAATATATCGACGATTTTCAAAATATATCAGCGATTATACGGTGGATATCGACTTACCGACAAAAAATGACAATCCTCAATAAATCGCTATCTTTCAACATACTATTTCACCAAATGTAATTTTCATATTCGGAGCATATACTAAAGAAGAATGTAGATGAAATGCCTTAAAAAATCGGAGTTCAGCTTCATATTGAGCTAGCGCATCATCATATGTTAATCCTCTAGCCATTAAACGTTCTATAAAATGCTGTTTATCACCCGGATCCCCTGCAATCCCCTCTTCTTTTAATGAATGATACAACCTTTGTTTATCATTATAGTGCATATTAGAATCTAAAAAGTTCACTTTATCACTTACTCTACATTCAATATTTTTTACGCCTAGTTCACTTAAACACATCGGTATTTTCATACCAATATTTCCATCTTTTCCGCTTCTCTGCATGTCATTTTCAAATAACTTCTGCAAAGCACCTAGCCTAATAATTTCCGATTGATTCTCTCCATCTAAAGAGTATGAAGACATATTTGATATCCAATGTGGTTCAAAACAGATTATTTTTCCGCCCTTTTTAATTGAATGTATCATTTTTTTTAGCATCATTTTTGGCGAACTCATATGTAATAAGAAAGCATGACAAATTGCTATATCGTATGTATCTTTCAATTCAATTTCTGTAGCATCTCCCTCAAGAAATTCTGTCTCATACGGAAGTAAACGAAACAACTCTCTCGCTTCAGATAATAATGTTTCTCCACTATCAATGCCTGTATACTTTGATCCTTCTGGAAGTAAAGGCATTAATACTAAGCCTAAATAACCATATCCACAACCATAATCAACAATATGTACTGGCTTAGTAATCTTCCAAACCATATTTACTAAAAAGCTTACATAATCGTCGTTGTAATATAAATCTCTTGTGTTTTTTAAATATGCTAGTTTACTGTTCCAATCGTATGTTTCCAAGTTTAACGCCTCCTTTTTATATATGACATTACAATTCTCCATTTAATAAGGACATTCCTACACTTGAAACAATTCTAGAAAAATTTAGATTTAATAAAATAAAACTTCTGCTTTCACATTTTCTATAAAAATAAATAGGCATACATATCTATTATGATACGTATACCTATTTGTTTCACATCTCCTCAGGTGCCTCCACCCCAAGTAAACGTAATCCCTCTTTTAATACAACCGTCACAGCATACACTAATGCGAGTCTGCTGTCTTTCTCTTCGCTCTCTTCTAATATACGAACATTACCGTAATATTTATTAAACGATTGTGCTACATCCAATACATATTTTGAAATGATTGATGGCTCATTTTTGTTGAAAGCTGCTTCAATTATTTGAGGGAATTTATTCAGTAATTTTACAACGCTCCAGCTATGATCATCTTTTAATGCAAACGTACACGTTTCAAATTCTACACTTTCTTTTCTTAAAATAGAGCAAGCACGTGCATGTGTGTACTGTACATACGGTCCTGTTTCACCTTCAAATTTCAGCATGTTTTCTAATGAGAATTCGATATTATGCATACGCTCGTTTTTTAAATCGTGAAAGATAACTGCGCCAACACCGACTTGCTTCGCTACTTCTTCTTTCTGTTTTAAGTTTGGATTTTTCTCTTCAATATTTTGTTTTGCAAGGTCAATTGCTTCTTCAAGTACTTCTTCAAGTAAAATAACTCTTCCTTTACGTGTCGACATTTTCTTACCATCTTTTAAAATGAACCCAAACGGTACATGTTCCATGCCGTCAACCCAATTGTAACCAAGCTTTTTTAATACAGTGAAAAATTGATTAAAATGTAAACTTTGTTCTGGGCCAACTACATATAACGCTTTATCAAATGCATATGTGTTTTGACGGTATAACGCTGCTGTTAAGTCACGTGTTGCGTAAATCGTTGCACCATCGGATTTTCTAATTAAGCAAGGCGGCATTCCCTCTTCTTCTAAATTAACGACTAACGCACATTCTGACTCTTCAAGCAAATCATGTTCTTCTAAAATCCCAATAAAATCTTCCATTAAGTTATTATAAAAGGCTTCTCCTTGAAAATTAGTAAACTCAACACCGAGAAGTTCATAAATACGAGAAAATTCTTTTAAGGATTCGTGACGGAACCAATTCCAAAGCTCAACAGCTTCTTCATCACCTTCTTCTAATTTCTTAAACCAAGCGCGTCCATCTTCTTCTAATTCTTCATCGTCTTTTACCTCTTCATGAAATTGAACATATAACTTAAATAGTTCACGTATTGGATCCTCTTTAACTACTGCTTCATTTCCCCATTTTTTATAAGCGGTAATTAACTTTCCAAACTGTGTGCCCCAGTCTCCAATATAATTAATTCCTACAACTTCATAACCACATTTTTCAGCAATATGTTTCAGTGAATTTCCAATCATTGTAGAACGTAAATGCCCCATTGAAAAAGGTTTCGCGATATTAGGAGAGGAATAATCGATAACTACCGTTTTTTCACAACCAAAGTGATTTTGACCGTACTCTTCTTTCTCCGCTAAAACCGTTTTTAATACATCATCACTTACCATCTCACGATTAAAAAAGACATTTACATAAGGACCAACAGCCTCTACTTTCGTAAAAAATGGATCACTTAATTTTCCTGCAACTTCCTTTGCGATAATAGCTGGTGATTTTTTATATTGCTTCGCAAGTGAAAAACATGGAAATGCCGCATCTCCGAATTCATCTTGTTTCGGCGTTTCGATTAAATCTAAAATTTGATTTTGCGTTAATTCATTCGTAAAAATATCGGATAAACTTTCCGCAAACTGCGTTTTATAATCCATACTATATAACCTCCTTATTTTTTTAAACACAAAAAACTCGTCTCCAAAAAGAGACGAGTTTAAACCCGTGGTACCACCCTTGTTGTTCATTACGAACCACTTTCCCGTTTATAACGAGGACAGGGGGCCTCGGCTTACTCTACTATTCGTTCAAGAAGCATCTCCGAAGTGCGCTTCATCTTTTCCTTCCGCACTAGGCTCACACCATCCCTAGCTCGCTTTCCTTCTAAAAAAGACTACTCTCTTCATCACCGACAGTATATTTAATTAATTATTGCTTATTATACATCTTTTCAAACAATTAGCAAGGGTCAATTACACCAAAGTGAAACTTAGCACTTCTTCTTTTGTATACATGAAAATTATGTTTTTCAAATCTAGAACTACGGAAATGATCTTTCAGAACGATACGCTTTCTCGCCACACGCTTCGCTTCTGCAATTGTTTCGTTAGTAATATCATGATACAAAGCGAAGTATTTTAATCCTTTTATTCCATCTGATTCTATAACAGTTTCTTCAAACATCGGATCAAGGTACACAACATCATAACTATTGTCTTCACATTGTGTTAAAAATGCGTAATGCTCCGTTTGCTTCACATCGATTCGTTGCATTGCCTCATCAATTTCAGAAACAGTTGAAGACCATGTTTTTAAACCATTTTCCATAATATAAGCCATATACTCATTGCCTTCAAGTCCCGTTACTTTTCCGCTTTCACCAACAATATAACTAGCTACAATACTATCTGATGCCATACCGAGCGTACAATCTAATACTGTCATTCCGCTCTCTAATTGCGCGGCTTGTACAAACGGATCGTGTTCTCCGCGCATTAACCTTTTCACACGAAACATCGCTGAGTTTGGATGAAAGAAAAATGACTCTTCCGTTCCTCTCGGATAAATAGCTAATCGGTTTTTCCCTACAACAAGTACATCTTGTTCATACTGCTCATGCAGTTTATGTACTGGTACGTCATTACGTTTAACGAAAGAACGATTTAATTCTGCTGCTACCTTGTTTGCATAATCTGTCATTTCTTTGTTTGTTCTTCCTGCTGTTGTTACGATCATTGTTTCACCTCTATATAAAGAAAAGAGGGAGATTTACTCTCCCCCTTCTTTAGCAATTCTTTTCGAAAGCATGTTCTAAGTTCGTAATAATTTCGTCCATAGTTGCACCTTCAATTTCATGACGGTGAATGAAGTGAACAACTTCTTTTCCTTTTAATAATGCCATAGATGGTGAAGATGGAGGAATTTCTCCGAAGTATTCACGCATTTTTGCAGTAGCATCTTTATCTTGACCTGCGAATACAGTTACAAGATGATCTGGTTGTTTTTCAGCACGAACAACTGCTTGACCTGCTGATGGACGTGCTAAACCAGCTGCACAACCACAAACTGAGTTTACAACTACTAAAGTTGTACCTGCCGTGTTTTCCATAAATTCTGTTACAGCTTCTTCTGTAGTTAACTCTTCAAACCCAGAACGCACTAATTCTTGACGCATTGGGATTACCATTTGGCGCATGTATTCTTCATAAGCATTTGACATCGTGTAATCTCTCCTTCAACTTTCATTCCAAATTCATCATATCACGCTCTATTACTAGGTGCAAAAGAAAGATAACGATGATTTCATTTTTTTGTAGGGATTTCACAAACCCCTTCACAGCAATGTCCAACTGGGACAAGTTTTCTATTGTTAGCGATATAATCGTATACTTTACTTCCAAATCCGAGTACGATAGATAGTTTTATAAAAGGAACGGCAAACCAATAAGATGGAACGGCCTTTGCTAATACATGTATGCTATGAATTCCGGCATACCACTTATTATTTTTTAAAATATACAATCTTTGTTCCATCTTACTTTGTAGTTCTTGAGAAAGTTCATACTTCTCAACTACATCTTCATCTCGAAATGAAACAAATTGCATCTTGCCCTTTTTATCTAGTTTTTTCGTACGTTCTGCAACCGCCGTACACATCGGACACCAACTATCATAGAAAACAATCATACATTACTCCCCTTTACGAGACTCCGTCATTTGTTTCCATACAGAACCTTTTGCTTCTTCTCCACCTTCAATACGCTCTAATGCTAGACGCGCTTGCATCGCTACTTCAAACTCCGGATCATCTTGCGCTGCTTTTAATGCAGGAATCGCACTTTCATCTCCAAGTTCAAATAAGAACATAGCTGCACGCCAGCGTACTAATTTACTTGAATCTTTCAGAGATTTAATCATAACGAACATCGCTGCTGGATCACCTACGTCTGATAAGCAATCGCCCGCTGTACGCCGAACACTTACTGAACGATCTAATAACGCTTTATATAATAACGGCAATACCCCATCACCTTTTACCATACCTAAATACGCTGTTGCTAAACGGCGGATTGAAACTTTTTCATCATCTAACGCCATCTTCAACACTGGCATATCTTCTTCAGTAGGATCCATTTGCTCTAATGCTGCAAAACGATTTTTCCAGTCAGCATCTTTCATCATCTCTACTGTTACTTTATATGGCTCACGCTTTTGAATCGTTACTTCAACAGCACCTGCCTGGTTTAATAATTCTTTAACTGTTTCATTTACACGTTCTTCTGAATAAGCAGCAACAATCTCTTCTACTACTTCTTTCCCGATTTCTTCAAAATTACCGTAACGTGTACCTTGTTCTACCCATTTGCGCTCTTTCACAACGTTTGGTGCAGACATTTGAACTTTCATAATTGATTCTTTAAAACGATCTGGTAAACCAACACGTTCTTCCGATGTTCCATCTGTTAACTTTACTTGCATTGGAATTGTAAAGAACATTTGAACAAACACTTTCACTTCCCCAAAATGAGCAAGTTGTTGTTCTTCACTTTCTTCTACTACCTGTTCGCCGAAAACAGCACGAACTTGTTGTAATAAAACTTTCCAGTCAAACTTCGCATTTCGCTCCACTGCTAAAAAGTCGGCTACATGATATACACCTTTAATGCCTTCAATTTTCAAAATTTCTTGCACTTGCATTGGTGCTTGTTCTTTATTTTCATTTGTATAATTATTACGCGCTCCTGATGGTAATACTTCATTCAAAATAACTTTCATTGTATTTGGACTTGGCGTCGGTTCAATTGCTTTAATCTTCACGTAAAAAACTCTCCTTTATTGCGTGTTCTTAGCTGTATTGTAACATGTTATCACTCTATACTCCTACTCGGATGCTTAATTTTTGCTAATTCCTTTTCTACATTTCTTAGAAGTTTCATTCTATTTTCACCTAATCGTTCGAAAACTAAAGTTAAAAGTATAATTGACAATACCAGAAAAAGGGATTAACCTTAACTCATAAAATGACCATGGTCATTTTATGATCAAAGTCACTCTAAGTTGGAGGGATATCAAATGAATAATGTCATAATTATTGGTGGCGGTATTGCTGGACTTTGCTCAGCAATTTCCTTACAAAAAATAGGATTAGATGTAAAAGTATATGACCAAAATACTGAACCTACTGTTGCTGGTGCAGGTATTATCATCGCCCCAAATGCGATGCAAGCACTTGAACCATACGGAATTTCTGAGAGAATAAAAAAAATTGGCAACGAAAGTGACGGCTTTAACCTTGTATCCGAAAAAGGAACTATTTTTAATAAATTGACCATTCCAGCATGTTATCCAAAAATGTACTCCATTCATAGAAAAAATTTACATCAATTACTACTTTCTGAACTAAAAGAAGATACTGTCGAATGGGGAAAAGAATGCGCAAAAATAGAACAAAATGAAGAAAACGCCTTAAAAATATTATTCCAAGATGGTAGTGAAGCACTTGGTAATATACTCATTGCTGCTGATGGTATTCATTCTGTCGTTCGAAAACAAGTAACACAAAGCGATAATTATCGTTATGCAGGATATACGTGTTGGCGCGGCGTAACTCCTACTAATAACCTTTCTTTAACAAACGATTTTATTGAAACTTGGGGAACAAACGGTAGATTTGGTATCGTCCCTCTTCCCAATAACGAAGTATACTGGTATGCGCTCATAAACGCTAAAGCTAGAGATCCAAAATACAAAGCTTACACAACAGCAGATTTATATAATCATTTCAAAACTTACCACAATCCCATCCCATCTATTTTAAATAATGCATCGGACGTTACTATGATTCATCGTGACATTGTAGACATTACACCAATGAAACAGTTTTTTGAAAAGCGCATCGTATTTATTGGGGATGCAGCTCATGCACTTACTCCTAATTTAGGTCAAGGAGCTTGTCAGGCAATTGAAGATGCAATTATTTTGGCTGAATGTATTAAGAATAATGCCCATTATCGTCAAGCATTCATAGAATACGAACAAAAAAGACGAGATAGAATTGAAAAAATCTCAAATACTGCTTGGAAAGTTGGAAAAATGGCGCAAATAGAAAGTACACCTTTAACTATAGTGAGAAACGAAGTAATGAAACGTATTCCGAAATGGATTTCTGAAAGACAAGCACATGAACTATACAACTTTCATTTATAACAAAAATGAGAAACAGCATTCTCTATCCTTCTTTCAATTACATTAAACTTAATCATGAAGTAAGATTTTATTTAAGATTATCTATTAAACAGATATAATTGTTTGTGTTAGGAGTAGATAAAATGCTTAGAGAAACGAGAAAAAAAGAATTAAAAGAACTTATATTCCTAAAAGCAGTACAACTCTTCCAAGAACGAGGGTACGAAAATGTAACGGTTCAAGATATTACTACTGCATGCGGGATTGCAAAAGGAACTTTCTTCAACTACTTTCCGAAAAAAGAAAACATATTATTATTTTTAGGTGATTCTCAAATTGAGCTATGGAATGAAAGTTTAAAAGCATATGAAAATGTGGAACATCCAAAAGAAAGAATCAAACTTGTTCTAGGAGACTTACTAGACCGTTTTACTGGACATGGTGATTTAATGCAGCATGCCGTCTTTGAGATTATTAAGTCTAACTACTTAGTAGAAAATGAAGTAAAAAGCATACAACAACTACAAGAAGGTTTATCTTCAATTATTGCAGAAGCAAAAGCGACAGGAAAATTAAACAGTAAATGGGATATACATATTATCACCTCTACAATTATGAGTACTTATTTTTATACATTAATGTCCCATTCACTATTACATGCTAATGAAATAAACGTGAAAAATATACTCAATCAACAATTAGATGTTGTTTGGGAGGGTATCAATCAAAAGTGATAGAGGGCTATACTACTAAGCCCTCTTATTGTGATGCCCCCTCCCGCCTTTTCTCCAAAAATGTAATGCTCTCAATCAGAACTTCCGTTATATATATTCTCTTTCCTTGATCATCTTCGTAATTCCTCGTATGAATACGTCCGGTAATTCCAACAAGTGACCCCTTCTTACAATATTCAGTTACATTCTCAGCCGATTTTCTCCAAACGACACAATTAATAAAATCTACTTGTTGCTCACCTAAACTATTTCGAAAACCTCTATTCACCGCAACACATACTCGTGCATAAGCGACACCTTGCTTTGTGTAGTATAATTCTGGTTCCTTTGTCAATCTACCGATTAATACAACTCGATTCATCATATGTTATACCACCTCACATATTTTTCTTCATTGTAAAGAAAAATGTATGAAGGGTAAAAAGCGTAAAATAATATATTTTAAAGTAAAAAATATTATTTTATATGCTGTAAAAGAAAAAAAGAAACCTTACATATATTAAACATGTAAGGTTTCAAAATTTATACTTCACTACAGGAAATGTAATATCCACCGCGAGCCATCTTTATCTCAACACGATACATTACATTTTCTAAGTAAAAAGTAATCGGTTTAACTTTACTCTCAAAATTCAATTGTTCCTGACATTCAACCGCATACCTTTCAATAGCGGAAATAATAACTTCTGATGATGGATACGTTAAAGCATCTTCTAGTTCTATGAAAAAACTTTTAGAAAATAGTTTTTTCATAATCCCTTTCTTCTCTTTCATCATATTCCATCCCCCTTCAATTTGAATTACCAACAACCATATTATACCATTACCGAAATTACCCTGCATTAACAGGCAGTATAAGCCTCACTGATTAAAATTTCACTCTATCTTTGAAAATAAAAAAATCCTGCATTTTTCATGCAGGATTTTTTATTAGTCATTTTTCGTAAAGTAAGAAACGAAACGAAGAATTTCCAAATATAACCAAACTAATGTAAGCATTAGTCCCATCGCAGTGTACCACTCCATATATTTCGGAGCTTGACTACGTACACCATTTTCGATTAAATCGAAATCTAGTAATAAGTTTAATGCAGCAACTACGATAACAACTGCACTAATAATAATACCAATCGTACCGCCTTGGTGAATGTACGGAACAGTTACACCAAACATGTTTAGTAGAAATACGACTAAATACATAACCATAATTCCAAGTGTTGCTGCCATCACGCCTGTACGGAATTTATCCGTTACCTTTACTACACGCGTTGCATATAACACTAACATTGCAAATAGAATTGAGATTGTTAGTAATACAGCATTTAAAACGATAGAATCGCCAAATTTCATTGTATAAACTGCTGAAATACTACCTAATACAACCCCTTCTACCGCCGCATAGATTGGTGCACCAAAAGGTGAAATACGCGGAAAGAACATAGACGCAAATGCGATGATTGCCGCAACGATTAAAGCACCAATTAATACCGGCATCTTCATCGTCCCCTGCATCATCTGTATGTATGAATAGACAGACGTTGCAAGTAGCAAGATAAGCATAATAAACGTTTTGCCTACTGTTCCGCCAATCGTCATCGCAGAAGCGCTTGCTCCCTCTTTACGGAATGCCTCTTTTTTCAACATTGGATTAGATGTTCTCATTTTTTCCCTCCTAAAATAGGTTCTACCAATAGTGTAAAGTTTTTCTCTTTACTTTTCAATATATGCAGCTTGTTTTTATTTTAATCCTTCAACGATGTCTGATAGTTCACTCCATCTTTCCATCGTTTTTTCTAGCTCTTCTTCTGTTTTCTGCTGTGCTTCAGATAATTCTTGTGCCTTTGTGAAGTCAGATCCAACTTTCGCAAGTTCTTCTCCAATTGACTCAATTTTCTCTTCTAGTTCGGCAATTGTATCTTCAATTGTTTCCCATTCACGCTGCTCTTTGTATGAAAGTTTACGTTTACGTTGTTGTTTCGGAGCTTCTTCTACTACTTTTTTCTCTTTTTGAACTTCCGCCTTCTCAATAAGTTCTTTCGTCTTTTCCATTTCTAAAAAGTCCGTATAACTACCTAGGAATTCACGCACTTCGCCTCCGCCACTAAAGATGAACAATTCATCTACTACTTTATCTAAGAAGTAACGGTCATGCGATACAGTTAAAACGACACCTGGGAAATCTTCTAAATAATCTTCCAGTACTGTTAATGTTTGTGTATCTAGATCATTCGTAGGTTCATCAAGTAATAGTACGTTTGGTTCTCCCATTAAAATACGTAATAAATATAAACGTCTTCTTTCACCACCAGATAGTTTACCAAGCGGTGTACCATGTGAGTGCGTCGGGAATAAGAAACGTTCTAGCATTTGAGATGCACCAATTACTTTTCCGTCTGTCGTATGAATAACTTCTGCAATCTCTTTAATGTATTCAATCATACGCTGATTTAAATTCATCTCTTCATTTTCTTGCGTATAATAAGCAACTTTTACAGTTTGTCCTACTTCAACTTCACCACTATCAGGAGCTAACTTGCCTGCAAGCATATTTAATAGAGAAGATTTTCCGCTTCCATTCGCTCCAATGATTCCGATACGATCTCCTGGTTTCACAATATGATTAAAGTTGTGTAATACCGTTTTATCACCGAATTTTTTCGTTACATCTTTTAACTCAAGTACTTTTTTGCCAAGGCGACTCCCGCTAAGCGCAATATCAACTGACTGTTTTGCAGCTGGTCCTTCTTGACCTTTTAACTCATCAAATCGTTGAATACGTGCTTTTTGCTTTGTCGAACGAGCTTTTGCACCGCGGCGGATCCATGCTAGTTCGCGGCGATATAAGTTTTGACGTTTTGATTCTTGCGCAATTTCTTGTTCTTCACGAAGTGCTTTCGCTTCTAAAAATGTACTATAGTTTCCTTCGTAACTATATAGTTTACCATTGTCTAATTCAAAAATGCGGTTTGTCACACGATCTAAGAAATAACGATCATGGGTTACAAGTAATACCGCACCAGTATATCGTGCTAAATATTCTTCCAACCATTCAACTGTCTCATGGTCAAGATGGTTCGTAGGCTCATCCAAAATTAATAAATCAGGTGTTTCAATAAAACATTGCGCCATTGCAATACGCTTTTTTTGTCCACCAGATAGGTTTCCAACAGTTGCTGTAAAATCAGTAATTCCTAATTTCGTTAATAACGATTTTGCATTCGCATTTGCTTCCCATGCACTCATCGCATCCATACGTTGCTGCACTGCAAATAATTGTTCCTGTACTTTTTCATTACTTGGATCTTTTTCGATATTTAATAACGATTGTTCATAATCACGAAGAAGACGAATTAAAGGTGTATCACCATGGAACACTTGTTCTAATACTGTTAGTTTTTCATCAAACTCTGGTTGCTGTGATAAATAACTAATTGTATAACCACGTGAATGCGTCATATCACCTGTATCAGGAGTTTCTAACCCTGCAATAATTTTTAATAATGTCGATTTACCAGTACCGTTTACACCAATGATTCCGACACGTTGTCCTTCTGTAATACTACATGATAATCCATCAAATAACGGTTTTTCTCCGTATGATTTCGATAAGTTTTCCACAGTTAACATTTTCATATTTGTGCATTCCACTCTTTCATAAATTGTTCAATAAACTGTTCCATATAACGATGACGAACTTCAGCCTCTTGTTTTGCTGCGTTCGTGTTCATTAAGTCTTTTAGTTTTAAAAGTTTTTCATAGAAATGATTTAAAGATGGATCGTTATTTTTTCTATATTCATCTTTCGTCATCACTTCACGCGGAGGAATAGTTGGATCATACATTAATCTCCCTTTCGCTCCACCATACGCAAATGTGCGAGCTATTCCAATTGCTCCAAGAGCGTCTAAGCGATCCGCATCTTGAACAAGCTTCCCTTCAAGTGAATCCACTTTACCGCCATGACCACCTTTATAAGACATATTGGCGATGATATGAAGAACATGTTTACTTTCCTCTTCTTCAACATGTAACTCTTCTAACCAATCAGAAACTTTTTTCATTCCTGCTTCTTCACTTTCATTTAACTTCTCATCTGCCACATCGTGAAGTAATGCTGCCATTTCAATTATAAAACGATTTCCCCCTTCTTGCTCGGATAAAGAAATCGCCAGTTTATGTACGCGTTCAATATGATACCAATCATGCCCACTCGCATCTTTTTCTAAAATATGTTTTACAAAAGTAATTGTTTTTTGAATCTTTTCTTGTTTTGTCATTTTATCTTCACCCAGTTACTTATTGTAACACGCCCGCATTTTTTCATCACATATTTTCTTGTCCGCCCATACACTGAGTGGTAAGCATCATCATGGAGGAGGAATAAATATGTTCTATAATAATCAACCGCCTTATCCACAACAACCATTTTACCCTCAGCAACAGGACCAAAGATACACAGAACAATATGAAGAACAAGAGCAACAATATGAACAAAATCCATACGAAACACCGCAAAACCAAGAAGCTAATTATCAACAAAGCTCATACGACACACGTCCTAATTATGAATATCCTCAAAACCCATATGCAGCACCGCAAAATCAAGAACAACAATATCAGCAAAATCCATATGCAACAACGCAAAATCAAGAAACTGAATATCAACAAAATCCATACGACTCACGTCCTAATTATGAATACCCTCAAAATCCATATGTAGCACCACAAAATCAAGAGCAACAATTTCAACCAAATCCATACGCAACTCAGCCGCAACAACAAATGTACCAACCAAACTACAACGCGCGTGTCTCACCGCCTAAACCACCAACAATTGATCCAACACAACCACAAATTTTACCACCAGGACCAACACTCGATATTACACAACCGCAAATCTTACCGCCTGGACCAATTACAGAACCAACACAACAACAAATTCAACAAGTTGTCGGTACACAGTTTTTACCTTTAAAGAAACCTGTACTAGATTTCGTAAAACCTTGGGTAGATTACGGTTTAAATGAAGCAAAACATACATCACACAAACACGCTTTAACAGAAGTTGCTGCGATTATGTTTTTAGTTGGGAAAGGGTTCAACCCGACGATTGCACATTATATTGTGGAATCTTGGGAGAAGAATGAGCAGTTTTAGAGGTTTTTATTCTCACAAAACTATAAAAGTGTCACAAATGCCTATTTCATAAGCATTTGTGACACTTTTTGTTTGTTATGTTAAATGTCATTTCAATACTGAATTACTGCAGTTACCTTTTCCTTCTAGGACCTACAATTAATTTAATCGCCGTTCTTTCTTGATCATTAATAGTAACCTCTTGAAATGCTGGAACAAAGGCCAAATCAATACCACTTGGAGCAACAAATCCTCTTGCAATTGCAATTGCTTTAATCGCTTGATTTATAGAACCTGCCCCAATCGCTTGAATTTCCACATTGCCACTTGTTCTTAGTACACCAGCTATTGCACCTGCTACTGAATTTGGTTTTGATTTTGAAGATACCTTTAATATATTTTCCATGTAAGTTGCTCCCTCTATTATTTAATCGCTCTTTTGTTACGGTTTAAAATATTTCAACGTATCTTTTATTACTATTCACACCAAAAGCAAACAATGCTACATATGTACATTCATTCGATACTTTTCGTCTTCTTCCTGCCCCACTACGTAAATAAAAGATAATAACCATAAACTCTAATATACAAACACGACAAAATAGACATTCACTTAAACGATCACATCATTACAACTGAGGATAATGGTTTTACTTTCACATGTAAAATATGCGTGCCCGCTTTACTTCAATCTTTCAAGATATTCCACTGATATTTCCACCAAAACATCAACCTTTTCTTCTTCAAAATCGTTACAGCTACTATTCTATTACTATATTTCATCGTATTAGCACTTTATACTCCAAATCTATCACCTTTTATATAAGACAAGCATAAAATACTATGAGTATACACTTCATTCATAATAGGAGGTAATATATTGGGTTCATACTATTATTCTTCAAATTCAAATAAAAAATGTTCATGTAACTCTTCTTCCAGTTCATATAAAAAATGTTCATGCAACTCCTCTTCTAGTTCCTATAAAAAATGTTCATACGACCATTCACATAAAAAAAGCTGTCCAGCATACGGCACTTTTTGGCAAACTGAGTTTATAACCGTTCCTTTTGGAAATCCTTTTCCATTTAATCACGTTGGCCCTATAGCAGGAGGAGTTTCCTTACTAAATCCTACTACTATACAATTTAGTCAAGCTGGTGATTATAGAGTTTCTTTCATTTCAACGATTAACACTACTTCAAATCCTGTATTTCCACATATTCCAGTCATGACTATATTTTTAAATAATAATCCACTTGCTAATAGTCAAGGTGATTTCGCTTTCCAAATGAATACTTCATCAAATAACGAATGTCTTCAACTAGCTGGCGAAACGATTGTTACAGTGACAGCTAATTCCACTCTTCAACTGAAAAATAATAGTGGTTTTAATCGTCAAAGTATTGCAACTTGTGATAATGGTATTAATTCAGTTGAATTAACAGTTATAAAACTAAGTTAATAATCCTCTTCACATTCAGATGCTATTTCAGCATCTTTTTTTATTGAATAATGCTCTTTTGATTCCTATAATCAGACATAAATTCCATTGTACGTTTCTGTTAATCTAATAAACATGAAAAAAGTACCGAACTCTTCTACTACAAAAGTTCGGTACTTTTTATATTAAAAACTTCTCATTCTTTCTTACTTCTCCACATAAACCGACTTAACAATTGTACGATTATACGGTTGTCCTTCTTTATTCGTCCCTTTTATATCCATCGTAACGTTATATACTCCTGGTTGCTTTATGTCCTTCAAAGCACCAGTAAACGTATTGTTATTACCCTTTTGTAATTCATTGTATTCAGAGACTAGTTTCCCTTCTTTATTAACTACTCTTACTGTTATAGAAAGATCCCCTTTCATTTCAGGTGCCACAGGTGATTTTTTCAGTTTATACTCAGATTTATTCACTTTAACTTTTGTAGGCATTTGGAGAACAAATGGTGCACCACTATTGTAATCGCTTACAATTAAAAATGCATCTTTCGACTGCTTCGCCATCATTTTAACTTTCCATTCTCCTACATCCATTTTATCAAATTTAAATGTTCTAATTGTCGCACCACCAAAGAAAGATTCACCTTCACCAGTAGTAATAACGCTATCCTTATTTGTATACATTTTTCCTTTTGGAGACATCATTTGTACTTCTACATCAGAAGACGCTGTTAAGATAGAAACTATTCCTTCAGCTTTTTTATCAACCATAACAGTTTGCTCTATCCATTGATTTTGTGGCAATTCTCCTCCTAAAATGTTTTGATTTGAAGTTGTATTTAGTTGTTCTATATTTTCATTTGAACTAGTGCTGGATGCTACTAAAGCTGGTACAGCTACATTTGATGTACGTAAATATGGTTCAATTCGAGAGAAAACAGCAGATCCTTTTCGTATATTATCATGATCAAATCTGGAATCTGTAAATAAATGCGTTCCATACGGTAACTTAGCACTCCACTCATTTACTAGTCCATCATTTGAACCGTATGATGACAAATAGAACCCGCCCATAGATAGCGCAGAAAATACTGGTCCCCAGCTAGTCCCAGTAGCCGTATAGTAACGGTTTAATTTAGCTGCTGGATTATTATCAATCGTTGAACGAAATTTTGCCATTTCGCCCATTTGTAATGAGTACGTACCATCATCTTTTTGACCTAAAATAGAAGCAAGCCATCCTGCCCACCAACTATATGATAAGTCCGCTAAATTTGAGCCATGATGTGGCGTCGCAAGCGTAATAACATTTCCTACAAATCGATTTGCACCATATCCTACTAATGCAGCCTGTGTATCGATACCGCCTTTACTATGTGCTACAATATTAACTTTTTTACCGAAATGATTATATATTTCTTCTAACTTTTGTGCTAACAATTTTCCGTTGTCCCACTGACTAGCTGACCCTTTCCCAGCAGCATCATATAATTGTATAAATACTGTTTGATAGCCTGCTTTCAAAGCATAGTCATACATATCATTTATATCGTGATACACTGTCTTTCCATACCAACTATCAGCATTCCCATTCCTTCCTTGTACAAAAAGAATTGGAGGCTTATTCTCATCATAATTAGCAGGTTTTTGACCTAAAAACCATTCTCCAGGTGTAAATACTTCTGTATCAGGAAATCCCTTTCCAAGCTCTTTTACAACTTCTGCCCGTACATTCGTGCTAATCATTGGAGCCATAATTAAAAATACAATCAGTAAGGCAACACATCTTCTCATCAATCGCATGTTACTCCCCCCACTTTTTTTGAAAGAAGGTGCTCTTTGTAATATTTTTTTATCTTCTCTCTTAATACTAGATAATCTTTTTACTTAAACAAAATCTTGTCCCTATTTGCAAAAGATTACTAGTACACCTTCTTTCTTAACTCACGTTATTCTCTTTGTTTCTATCTCTTCCTTTTGAGAGAACACTATAAAAAAGTTTCTCAATAATTGTTAACCGTACTAAATCCAAATATCTCTAAATCATTATTGTCTATATAAAGTATACAAATCTTGAAAAAACTTTAGGAAAAAAACACTTTATTACCACCTAGTTATAAAAAAGATTAATGAAGATATGTACTTTTATTTAATTTTATACAAAACAAACGAATAGAGGCTTATACTGTAAGACTTTCCTACCATTAAATTTTAAACTGAAATTTCCGAATAGAAAATAATATTTCGAGAAACATATATTATGATAATTTTCGCAGACTTGAATTAAACTTTTATAAGTACTAACCTATCGGTGAGCAGAAGAAAATTCTGTAAAAAGAAAGGAGAATGCTTTATGATGACCAATTTACAAAAGGAGTTTTTTAAACGACTAAAAATTCCTGCAAAAGAAATAACATTTAATGATTTAGATGAAATTCTCTTGAAAATGGGCTTGATTCTCCCCTATGAAAATCTCGATATTATGGCTGGTACTATTAAAAACATCTCAAAAAATAACTTAGTAGAAAAGTTACTAATTCAAAAACGAGGCGGTCTTTGTTATGAATTAAACTCCTTATTGTATTACTTTTTAATGGATTGTGGGTTTCAAGTATATAAAGTAGCTGGTACTGTTTATGATCTTTACGATAATAAATGGAAACCCGATGATGGTCATGTCATTATCATATTAAATCATAATTATAAAGATTATGTTATAGACGCAGGTTTTGCATCTCATCTACCTCTACATCCCGTCCCTTTTAACGGAGAAGTGATTTCTTCTCAAACGGGAGAATATCGAATTCGCAAACAAACTACCCGAAAAGGTACACACATTTTAGAAATGAGAAAAGGAGCTAACGGGGAATCTACAAATTTCTTGCAATCTGAACCTTCACACGAATGGAAAATAGGCTATGCTTTCACTTTACATCCAATAAATGAGAAAAAAGTGAATAACATTCAAAAAGTGATTGTAGAGCATAAAGAATCGCCTTTTAATAAAGGGGCTATTACTTGTAAATTAACTGATTATGGTCACGTATCATTAACAAATAAAAATTATACAGAAACCTTTAAAGGCACAAAAAATAAACGACCAATAGAATCAAAAGATTATGCTCGCATTCTTCGTGAATCTTTTGGAATAACACAAGAAAAATATGTAGGAAAAACACTAGAAAGAGGATAGTTGACTAGAAGTATTTCATAATAAAGCAGATTCCATATTTAGAATCTGCTTTATTTTATATTTTGTTATAAAGAATTTTTTTGCTGGTATCCTTTAATTTTCAATGATATACTCATCATCATATTTATCGTATTGGAGCCCTGATCCTATTTTTGATTCCGTAACTTGATCTCTTAAAAACGGTGCAGCTTCCATTTTGCTAGTTGCAATTTCAATTCCATATTTTTTCGTTAAATGGGCTAATTCTATTAAAAACCACTCTCTTCGCAATGTAACTGGAATATCCAATGTTCTTCTTTTCATGTATAATAGCACCTCTTTAATTTCATAACTTAATGAACATCACTACATGCACGTGTGAAAACTACCTTTCATCACTAACATCCAATGAAACATTATAGTATATGCATGTCCATTTTAAACGTGCTATTACAAAACAATATTTTAGTTTACATAATCATATTATGTAAGAGTAGAAGAGAAAGGTATATCCCTTCCCTTCTACTCTAGAAACTTAAATTAAGAACATCTTGGTACACCTAAAGCTAAGAATAAACCTGCTACTCCCGCAGTAATCGGTACTTTTAACGTAATAACATCGTCTACTTTCGTTACTAAAAAGAAAGCATTACCTTCTTGTAATATACAAGTTACCAATAATTGGAATTCCATTTAACCCCCTCCTTTCAATCGTTATATTATAATTTATGAATTATCTTTAAAAATGTAATAGGGAATATATCCATTTTTTCTTATATATGAAATAAACGTTTATAAGTCTATTAAAAATACTAATTTTCTAAATTTATATAAATCGTGTAATATCCAATAAGTTCCTATATAATCAATAGTGAAAATCTTACAAATGGAGGTATAAAAATGGCGATTTTGAGTAATATTGGTGCAGCTTTATTTTTTATTGCTTTTATTCTTTTAATACTATGTATCATTTCATTCTTTAAGAAAAATGGAAAAGCAAAACAATATGGTCGTCCTACTGTTATTCTTTTTATGATTTCAATTCTCTTAACAGGAATGGGCACTACAAAATCTGAACACCCAGTCATCGATTTTTTTGCTACTTTAAGTTTAATTTTATTTATTTTTTTCCTTGTTCTAGCAATCTTATCCGTAATTAAAAAGACAGGTGTAGCAAAAAAACAATTTATAATCACTGCTATTTTATTTGTCATTTTTGGTGCGTTATCAAGTATTTCAAACCCTTCTTCTGAAAAGACGGCAGCTACTAGTAAAAAAGTTGCATCTAACAATGCAGAACAAAAAGATAGCGACAAAAAAGATGAAGCAGCAAAGAAAGAAGCAGATGAAAAAACTCAAAAGCAAGAAGATGAGAAGCGTCAAGCGGAAGAACAAGCTCGTAAGCAAGAGGATGAAAAACGCCAAGCCGAAGAGCAAGCTCGCAAGCAACAAGAAGAGCAAAAACGTCTCGCTGATGAACAAGCTCGTAAACAACAAGAGGAACAAAAACGCCAGGCTGATGAGCAAGCTCGTAAACAACAAGAAGAGCAAAAACGTCTCGCTGATGAACAAGCTCGTAAGCAACAAGAAGAGCAAAAACGCATAGCTGATGAGCAAGCTCGTAAACAACAAGAGGAACAGAAAAAAGCACAGCAAGCTCAAACACAACCTGCTGCAAGTAACAATAGTAATGTAACTTACGCAAATTGTGCCGCAGTTAGAAGTGCTGGGAAAGCTCCTTTATATAGAGACCAACCAGGTTATAGCTCTAAACTTGATCGTGATGGTGATGGAGTTGCATGTGAAAAATAGTATAAAAAAAGAAGCTTCTAGTAAGCTTCTTTTTTTATCAAATAGTATTGCGACTAATTACCTCCTCTCTCTCTTCCATTTATAACACTCCTATTATTCTCAAAACAGACACATAATAAGTGATTTCAATCACCACATTGTTTTTCATTCATCGCTATTCTTAATTTAGATATTACATTTAAACTTTATGGAGGCATTCATATGGAACATACATTTACTGAAACTTCAATTGTTGGTGAGATTGTTACGCAATTTCCGAAAGCTAGTGATCTTTTTAAATCGTATAGAATAGATTTTTGTTGTGGTGGTAATAAGCCGCTTATTGATGCAATTCATGAAAGAAATTTACCGGCTTCTGAAGTAATTACAAAGTTAAATACACTTTATCATAATACGAAACGATTAAATGAATCTGAAATTGATTGGAAAAATGCTTCTTATCGTGAATTGATTGATTATGTAATTAATAAGCATCATCGTTATTTAAATGAAGAATTACCGCAGTTAAGTCCATATGTGACGAAAGTATTACGTGTTCATGGAGTAAATCAGCCTCATTTAGCTCAAATTCATAAGCTATTTCATGAACTTAAAATGGAATTAGAACAGCATTTAATTAAAGAAGAAACGGAAGATTTTCCCTTAATTTTAGAATTTGAACAAAATCCAACTGATGAAAACTATGAAAAGTTAAGCAAGGTAGTAGATGAGTTGGAAAATGAACATAGCCACGCCGGAAATATTATAAAAGAACTTCGTAAAGTGACAAATGACTTTACTCCTCCAGAAGGAGCTTGCGGCACTTATCGACTTGTTTATCAACGCCTTGAAGCGCTAGAGTCTGATTTATTTGAGCATATTCATTTAGAAAATAATATTTTATTTCCGCGTGCCATTACAAGAGCATAAATCAAGTGCAGGACATGAGTGTAAATACTTATGTCCTGCTTTTTCATTTTGCGAAAAATATCCACGCCCCCCTCAAACAAATCCGAATTTTAACAATTTGTGAATCATTATATAAGTGTGATAAATATCACATCTCCCCCTTTTTTAATTTTCTATAATAAAAATATAATCCTTTGTTCAATATTTCACATAAAAAGGGGAAACAAAAATGAAAAAACGTTTAGTTATGATCGGAAATGGTATGGCTGGCATACGCTGTATGGAAGAAATATTAAAACATGATAGTGATTCCTATGAGATTACTATTTTTGGAGATGAACCGCATCCAAACTACAACCGTATTATGCTCTCTCATGTTTTACAAGGCAAAACAAATATGCAAGATATCATTATGAATGAATATAGTTGGTACGATGAAAACGAAATAACTTTGTATACAAACGAAAGAGTTCAAAGTATTAACCGAGAAGAAAAAATTATTATTACAGAAAAGAATCGTACTCTTACATATGACAAGCTCATTATTGCAACAGGTTCTAGTGCTTTTATTTTACCTGTTGAAGGTTCCACACTTCCCGGTGTAACAGGATTTCGAACTATTGAAGATACACAATTTATGATAGATACCACTAAAGAAAAGAAAAAGGCCGTTGTCATTGGTGGCGGGTTACTCGGTTTAGAAGCCGCAAGAGGTCTAATTGACTTAGGAATGGACGTACATGTTGTTCATTTAATGCCTAACTTAATGGAGCAACAACTAGATACGAAAGCAGCTTCTCTTCTGCGTGAAGATTTAGAAGCACAAGGCATGAAGTTTTTAATGGAAAAGAAAACTGTAAAAATTCTTGGTACAGACTATGTTGAGGGCATTCAATTTGAAGATGGTGAAGTTGTAGATTGTGATTTAATCGTAATGGCTGTCGGAATACGACCAAATACGAAAATAGCAAGAGATGCTGGTCTCATTGTCAATCGCGGCATTGTAGTCAATGACTATATGCTAACAAATGATGAATCCATTTATGCAGTTGGCGAATGTGCAGAGCATGACGGTATCGCTTATGGACTTGTTGCTCCTCTTTATGAACAAGGGGCAATATTAGCGAAACATATAACAAATTTACAAACGAATGGATATACGGGCAGTATCGTCGGTACACAATTAAAAGTTGCTGGTTGTGATTTATTCTCTGCTGGTCAAATATATGAAGATGATCAGACGAAAGCAATATCGATCTTTGATGAATGTAAACGTTCCTATAAAAAAGTATTAATTCGCGACAATAAAGTCGTTGGTATCGTTTTATATGGTGACACAGCTGATGGTACACGCCTCTTTAGCATGTTAAAGAAAGAAAAAGATATACAAGAATATACACCAGCTTCCATTCTTCACAAAGCTGGTGAAGAAAGTGAACTTGACATTGCTACAATGAGTGCGGATGACACGATTTGTGGATGTAATGGTGTTACGAAAGGTACAATCGTTCATGCCATTTTAGAACAAGAGTTAACTACTTTTGAAGAAGTAAAAGGCTGCACGAAAGCAGCAGGATCTTGTGGTAAATGTCGTCCGCTTGTGGAACAAGTTTTATCTCATACACTCGGAGATGCTTTTGATGCTTCTGCGCAGTCTGCTGGTATGTGCGGATGTACAACTTTATCACGTGATGAAGTCGTAGCAGCCATTCACGAGAAAGGTTTAAACTCTCCAAAAGAAGTACGAAATGTTCTTGGTTTTGTACATGAAGATGGCTGTTCGAAATGTCGTCCTGCTTTGAACTACTATTTACGTATGGCGATTCCAGAAGAATATGAAGATGATAAAGCGTCCCGCTTCGTTAATGAAAGAATGAACGGTAACATTCAGCACGATGGTACATTCTCTGTTATTCCACGTATGTACGGAGGCGTTACAACAGCAGATGATTTAATGAAAATTGCTGAAGTTGCGAAAAAATATGATGTTCCTCTTGTGAAAATTACAGGTGCGAGCCGAATTGGCTTATACGGTGTTAAGAAACAAGATTTACCTAACGTATGGGCTGACTTACATATGACTTCGGGGTATGCGTATTCAAAATCGCTTCGTAATGTAAAATCATGTGTTGGTTCTCGCTTCTGCCGTTTCGGTACGAAAGATTCATTAGGACTTGGTATGCTCCTTGAACAATCATTAGAAATGGTAGATACACCCCATAAAATGAAGATGGGTGTAACGGGTTGTCCGCGTAACTGTGCGGAAGTACTGACGAAAGATTTTGGAGTTGTTTGTGTCGAAAATGGATACCAACTTTATATTGGCGGAAATGGTGGTACAGAAGTACGCGAAGCTGATTTTGTAATGATTGTCTCTACTGAAGATGATGTCCTTCGCATCGCTACAGCTTACATGCAATATTATCGTGAAACTGGTATTTACGGAGAGCGTACTGCCTACTGGACAGAACGATTAGGCTTCGATCACATAAAAGAAATACTGCAAGATGTAAATATGGTCACTAAGTTAAATGAACGTTTCCAAACAGCTCGTGGCACATATAAAGAAGCTTGGGGACAAGCACTGGAAACGAAATCATTAAAAGCGATGTATGAAGTAGAAACTGTGAAATAAGGAGCTGTGATCTATATGATACAAACGAAAGAAAAAATAAAAGTTATGCGTGCAGAAGATCTTCCTATTCAAATCGGTAAAGAGGTACAAATGAAAGGTATGTCTATCGCCCTATTCCGCCTTTCAAATGGCGATATTCAAGCTGTAGAAAATCGTTGTCCTCATAAAAACGGACCATTAGCCGAAGGAATTGTATCTGGTGAATTCGTTTTTTGTCCACTGCATGATTGGAAAATTTCATTACTAACAGGTGAAGTTCAAAAACCTGATGACGGCTGTATTCAAACATACGAAGTAGAAGTTATTGATGGTGACATTTATTTATACATGTAATTTTCGAAAGGAAGCCTCCTCTGGCTTCCTTTTAAATAAAAATTGATGAGGTGCGATGATGAACGGATATGTATATTTAGTTGGTGCAGGACCAGGTGATGAAGGGCTTATTACAAAGAAAGCAATAGATTGTTTAAAGCTTGCAGATATCGTTTTATATGACCGTTTATTAAACCCTTTCTTTCTTAGTTATACAAAAGAAACATGTGAACTTATTTATTGCGGAAAAATACCAAAGAATCATACTATGCGACAAGAAATGATTAACGCCCACCTCCTTCAATTTGCGAAAGAAGGAAAAATCGTTGTCCGCTTAAAGGGCGGAGATCCATCTATTTTCGGCCGTGTTGGTGAAGAAGCAGAAACTTTAGCAGCAGCGAACGTTCCATATGAAATCGTACCAGGTATTACATCTAGCATCGCCGCTAGTAGCTATGCAGGTATCCCCCTCACCCACCGTAACTACAGTAATAGCGTCACTTTACTAACTGGGCATGCGAAAGGCCCTTTAACCGATCATGGAAAATATAATTCATCCCACAATAGCGACACAATTGCCTACTACATGGGTATAAAAAACTTACCTACAATTTGTGAAAACTTACTACAAGCAGGAAAGAAAAAAGATACGCCAGTAGCCGTCATTGAATGGGGTACAACCGGAAAGCAGCGCGTTGTCACAGGAACACTTTCAACCATTGTTCCTATCGTCAAAAACGAGAATATTTCAAATCCATCCATGACAATTGTTGGTGATGTCGTTTCCTTACGTAATCAAATCGCTTGGAAAGAACGTAAACCATTACATGGTAAAAAAGTTTTATTTGCATCCGCAACGAATAAAACAAGTTCAATGAAGCAAAAGTTACAAGAAGCCGGTGCAGAAATATATCAAATTCCTACTTTCAAAAAAGCAGAATACACATTAAAACTTGAACAAATCAATGAAATTTTTAACGTTGATCGCCTTGTATTTTGTTCAGCTGAAAGTGTAGAAATATTGATGCGATCATGTAGTAAACACCAAAAAGATATTCGTTCTTTACAGGCGCAACTACAACATATGAACGTTGCCACTCAAGAAAAACTTATACAATATGGACTACTAAGTAAACAAGCAGAGTTCTCTTCCGATACAACTGTTTATTTAGGACGAAATATTAACCGAATTGCTTTTATTCAAGAGACAATTGGTGCTGGGTCATATATGATGACTCATGAATATACAATTGATCATCGCTTCGATGAAGTCCATTCTCTTATGCTTTCTGAATTCTCATGGGATAGTATTGTATTTGAAGGGCGTGCCTCAATTGATACATTTCTATCAGAAATAAAACGCCTTGGCTTTAGCGATATTCTTACTCTTCCCTTCTCATATACCGACGTTCCAACTTTACACTATGCGAATAAAGTCGGACTTCATCATGTAGATGAGCAATTACAAGACATGGTTATGAAGAAAGATTTGGTGGTACGATGAAAGGAATTGTATATGTTGGACACGGGAGTCGCCTGCAAGAAGGTAATGAGCAATTCATTCACTTTATTCAATCTGTTATGAAAGAACGTAACGAAAGAATTCAAAAAATGGCTTTTCTAGAACTAACAACACCTACCATTTCGGATGCAGTTACAGAAACGATACTAGAGGGCGCAACTGAAATAATGATTGTACCTGTTTTATTATTTGCAGCAGCTCACTATAAACTTGATATTCCTTTTGAAATAGAGCAACTACAAAAGAAATATCCACAAATAACATTTTCAGTTGTACCACCCTTTAGTACGCATCCACATATGGTGGAACTTGTAGTGAAAAGAATACGTGAAACTATGCCAATGCAAGATAGTAGTATTTTACTCGTAGGAAGAGGTAGCAGTGATCCACAGCCGATACATGAGTTACAACAA
Organism: Bacillus sp. MMSF_3353; assembly: GCF_030733445.1. Taxonomy (NCBI): domain Bacteria; kingdom Bacillati; phylum Bacillota; class Bacilli; order Caryophanales; family Bacillaceae; genus Bacillus; species Bacillus sp. MMSF_3353. The sequence goes on along the minus strand of NZ_JASHJA010000005.1, from coordinate 200,435 downwards.
ATCGGAGCAGCTGTCGAACGAAAACTCGGTATGCCAGTATCGTGCTCCTTTTTAACGAAAGGAGCACCCTCTTTTACTGCTGAGCTCAAGGCTATAACATCGACTGCCTCCCATGTATATGTCATGCCCTATCTTCTCTTTACCGGACTGTTGCTTCAAAAAATTAAGTTGCATACAAAAAAACATGCTCACATCACGACTTGTAACTGTCTTCAGTTTGATACATATATGAAATTGACATTATTAGAACGAATGGAGGAATGTGTGTATGTATAACATGTACCCTCTTATGCTTAATCTAAATAAAAAAGTAGTTGTTATAGTTGGTGGAGGTAAAATTGCATATCGAAAAGCGTCTGGATTAAAAGATACAGGCGCTTTTGTCACCATTATCAGCCCAGAAATTTGCGAGGAAATGAAGGAACTACCTTATATTACTTGGAAGCAAAAAACTTTTAGTAATGATGATATTAAAGATGCTCATCTTATTTATGCAGCTACAAATCAACATGCTGTAAATATGATGGTCAAACAGGCCGCCCATGATTTCCAGTGGGTTAATGTTGTAAGTGATGGTACAAAATCATCGTTTCACACACCTGGTGTCATCCGACATGATGAATATGTTGTCACTATTTCAACTTCAGGTAAAAATCCATCATATACAAAGCGTTTGAAGCAGGCACTAACATCTATATTTCCTAAACTTATAAAAAAGCTTTCTCGTACTCACAAATAATAATCTATTTCTTAGCTAAAATAGTAATTACCTTTGGACAAACGTTTTTTAGAAGCGTTTGTTCTTTTTGTTTTGGTTCCTTTTTTGAATTAAGCCGCTTGATTATTAGGCATGGTACAATTGTAAACGACACCTAATATATCAAAGACTGTTTTCTTCTCATATTGATGGGATTTCTGTCCATCATTTACCGCCTCAAATCTAATCGTTTTTGCATGTATATTCAAAACAAAATATATGACAAATAAATAACGACAGTTACTGTAATAATGCTGAAAAGTGTTGAAAATAGAACGATTTGCGCATGTAATTCAGGCTCTATTTGATACTCCATAGCAATCGTTGATGTATTTCTTGAAGTAGGAAAAGAACTTGCAATAAATAATGATTGTGCAACAATACCATCAATGTTTAGTAGGTAGATCATGGCAAGTGCTAATAATGGTCCCATCAATAATCTTCCAATTAAAGCCCATGTTATGACTCGATGGAAAAAATTAAGCTTAATGTTGGATAATTGCGCTCCTAGCAATATGAGTGCTATTGCAACAAAACTATTCGCAAGCTGATTAAGAGGTAGAAAGATAGAATTAGGTATTTGAATTGTAAAAGATTGAAAGAGAACCCCTAATATGAGTGCATGAAATACAGGCAATCTTAGAAATGATTGAATAATACTTCCGATTGTTTTTGTTGCTGATAGTAAGTTATATATCCCATATGAATAAGTTAAAATATTCTGAAAAATAACAATGAAAATCTGAATGGAAACCCCCACTGGATTGTGACTGAAAATCAATTGACTTACTGGTAATCCATAATTACCGAAATTCATTAACGAAATGCTATTTTTTAGAGCTGCACTTTCTCCTTTTTCTAACTTTAATGTTTTTGAAATGAAATGACTTACTATCATCACACTCAGACTGTAAAGCATTAAATAGTATATTATCTGGAGCAACAAACCTGTTTCTATACTAATATCATATATATTCACAAATACAGCCGCTGGCATCAAGCAATAATTAATAAGTGTTGATAGCTGCTTTAAGTTAAATTGGAACTTCCTTTGTAAGGTTGCACCAATTAGCATCAATATTAATATTGGTAATATTACGTCTAATATAATAAAAACAAACATTTAAAACCTCATTCTACATATATTTTAGTTTGATTAAACGCTTTACTAAATTTGGACACATTTAATTCAAATGTAGACCATGACGCTACCCAAAATACCATTTAAAAGCATTCGTATACAGGATGTTATCGGTAGCTTGTTCATCAAATAGCTGTTGAATCAATTTGATATCTCCATACTCAAAAGGTCTTTTTGCTCTTGTAGATGGTAAATCTGTTCCAAACATAAGTGCATATGGGTTAACTTCATAAATCGACTTTAAGGCATTCTCAACATCTAATTCGACACGACCAAAACCAGTAGCTTTCACATGTACCCCTTTATCAACTAGTTTTAATAAATGTGGTAAACCTTCTTCTGATAACCCTAAATGGTCAATTGATATAGCTGGTAATTTTTCTATAGTGGATGCAATTTCGGGCAACTCTTTTGCATCCATATAAAGCTCACTATGCCATCCTACTAAATCATGAACTCTTCTAGCAAAGTAATCCAGCTTCGATAAATCTTCTGAACCACCTCTTTTAATATTAAAGCGTAATGCTTTTACCCCATTTTCATTTAAATTTAGTATTTCTTCATCCGTCACTGTAAAAGGTAATTGTGTTACGCCACAAAATGTTGAACCCAACTGTTTTAGTGCCTTTAATAAATATTCTTGATCAAACCCTTGGAAAGAACCAGATACGATCGCTCCACCAATTACATTCAAATTAGGAGATTCATTCTGATAATCTTCTACAACAAAGTTGGGTGGAAAATACCCTTGGTTCTCAATAATCGGAAAATTAAAATCAATAATATGAAAATGTGCATCAAAAATTCTCATTTCATTTCCCTCCCCTCTCTTTTCTTTAACATATCAAATATGACTCATAAAGAAAATTATGGATTATTTATACAAATTCATAATTTTATCTTATCGACCTAAACTTTATTTTAAGTGTACTTTTTCATAATATCCATTAGCCTTACCAAAAAATCTGGCCCTAAAAAATATGAAGTTTTTTCTTGTTATAAATACCGTCATATATTTTTAAATTTTCGGGATATTCCTATACATTTATATTAATTTTTATATATTAATATACAGTTTTTAGAAAGGAGCGACTATTTATCGATTCGTTAGCGATCAATAGTCATCGTTTCATTCAAAAGTTATTATTTTCGTTCTCGATATATTCCGAATGTTTTATGAGGATTTTTCGTTTGTTCATTTCAGTCTTATAACAATCGTACTGTAGCTTTTACTTTGGAAACTTTCAATAGACAAAAAACAGCGTTCTCGATTGTAGAATTAAATTTAAGTTCATACATTTATCTCTTAATATCTTTATCTGTAGGCAAAACAATTGCAGCTATTATATAAAGTAACACTGTAAATCCGCTAGAAAAAAAGCGGATAATGCAGTTACTATGCGAAGGATACTTACATCAATTCCATACTTATCACTTAAGCCACCTAGTACACCTGAAACTTGTTTATCTTGAGTAGACTTATATAATTTTTTCATCTAAACACCCCGATCCGATTAAATATTTGTATTCTAAAAATTAGCTCAATCTTTGGAATAGATTTAACATCCCTTTAACTAACTTGCCCTTTAATTGAATAACATCTGATATCTATATTTTAACATAAAATTCCATAAAACTTCTGTTTTTCATTTTTAAACCACATTATTTTAGAATACAAGTGTTTGTTAAGCTAGCAATAAAAAACATATCGAAGCCTATTACTAAAAGAACCATCCTAGATTACTTTAGGATGGTTCTTTTTCTTTATTAATGATTTTTTAACATCACTAACAGCTTTTCTTGACTATACATCCACACTGTAATGATTAAACAAGCAAGTGCGACTTCTGATAATGCCATAAATCCAATTGCATAATGGCCTGTTAGTTGGAATAGTAAAGTTAAAATTAGGGGCGGGAAGAACCCTCCTAGTCCGCCTAAAGCTGAAACGAGTCCATTTACAATACCAGCTTGTTCTGAGAAGTACATGGGAACAAGTTTGAAGATTGTACCATTACCAATCCCTGCACAAAATGCGACTAGTAGGCAACCAAATGTATACACGTTCATACTAGGCATAAATGATAAAATAATACCTGAAAGTGTTAAACCGATAAATACGAAGATTAATATTTTAAACGGGTTAAACTTATCACCAAGCCAACCACCAATCGGACGCATAATTGTTGCTAATACGATGAATCCAGCTGTCCGCATACCTGCATCCACTTTCTCTAATCCGAAGTGAGATACTAAGAAGTTTGGTAAGTATACGGTAAATGCAACAAACGATCCGAATGTTAAAAAATAAAAGATACATAGAAACCAAAGTTTTTCATTTTTATATACACCTTTTATTTGTTCCATTAGTGGCGTATTCACCTTTTTCTCCTTACGATCGCCTAATAAAAAGTTCATAAGTGCAAACGCTGCAAGTAAAACTAAATAACACTGTACTGTCGTTCGCCAGCCAACTGAAGTTGCAATGACAGGTGCTAAAAACGAAGTAATTGCTGTTCCGGCGTTACCGACACCGTAAATACCATTTACAAAACCGTGACTCTCTTTCGGAAAGTATTTCGGTAAAGAAGTTACGCCTACGGAGAATACAGCTCCACCGATCCCTACAAATAATCCACCAATAATTAAATCCATCATTGAATTGGCAACACTAATATAAAAGACAGGAAATAATAATAGAATAAAACTAATAAAGAATAATTTTCTTGCGCCGAAACGATTTGTCCAATAACCAATCGGAATGCGAAGAACAGAACCTAAAATAACCGGTACTGCCGTTACCATAGAAATTTGTCCCGCAGTTAATGGAATATCCGCTTTAATATAAGGCATTAATGATGATAAAATGACCCATACCATAAAACCGATAACTAGATTAGAAGTTTGTAAACTTAATTGAAAATTAGGACTTTTCATCCTGTTCCCTCCTATGTATGCATAGTTATATTCATTCCCTCCAGCCTAATCACGTCCTTACATGATTAGGCTGAAAAGAATCAACCACCACTTACTGGCGGAATTATCGCTATGACATCGCCAGTTTGAATGATGTCATCCTCATTTGCATACTCTTCATTTATAGCGACCATTATCTCATTTGAAATTGCTACGTTGTATTTCGTGATAAGGACTTCCTTTAGTTCAGCAACTGTAATATTTTCATAATCTATGTGTAATGCTGGCTTGCTTACTTCTTCTTGTAAATGTGCAAATAATAGTACTTCAATCATATTCTCATCCCCTTTCCAGGCTCATCATTCTCATATGCTACCTTTTCTAACTGATCACCTATCCATGATTCACCATCTTCCCAAAATTCTTTCTTCCAAATTGGAACGATTTGTTTTATACGCTCCATAATATATTCGTTCGCCTCATAGGCTGCTTTCCGGTGTGGTGTAGAAACAGAGACGACAACAGCAAGATCAGAAATTTGTAATGTACCAATGCGATGTGTAATGGCGACATTTGTCCCAGGCCACTTCTCTCCTACTTCGGTGCCAATTTTCTTAAGCTGTTTCTCCGCCATTGACTTATATGCTACATACTCTAAATATAGCGTACGACGGCCTTTCGTAAATTCTCTAACAGTACCAATGAAAGTTGCAACTGCGCCACATTCACGAAGAATTACTTTGTTTGTAACTTCTTCAATTGAAATAGGTGTATCAATTACTTCATAATACGTATGTGTCATCTCGCACCTCTTATCTTTGTATAAGTTAGCAATCTATTTTTCTATTATTTGTATGATCGAAGTGGTTCTTCCCACGGCCACTCACTTCCGGCGCTTGATTCTAATAACAGTACCGAAACAGTTATTCCTGCTTCAAATCCTCTCGTTCCTCCCGGCAGGACGATAAATGCGTTGGCCTCTGCAAGTGAAGAAATTGCACTAGATTTGTCTAAACCAACTGGTGTAGCTTGCAATGTTCCATCTACAATTTCCACTTTCCCTCGTACAAAACGAGTAAATGGGTTTGCTTTCAGAAAGTCTTTCTGTAATATTGCCTCTGCACGATATATGTGCGAATCTTTTCTATGCAAATATGTTCCAATGACTGGCCGAACATATAATTCACAACCGACATAACAAGCAGAAGGATTACCAGATAGACCAAATAATAGTTTCCCCTCTAGCTCAGCTACAGTTGTCACACTTCCTGGTCGCATCGCTATTTTGTTAAAAAGTACATTAGCTCGTAATCTCTCATAAATAGCAGGTAAATAGTCATAGTCTCCTACCGAAACACCACCAGTTGTAATTAAAATATTGACTTCTTTTATCGCTTTTTTCACAGTGTTATAACATGTCTCAAAATCGTCAGCAAATTGTCCATAATACTGTACAACTCCGCCCGCTCGTTCAACTTGAGCAGCTATCATATAGGAGTTACTATTTCGAATCTTCCCTGACTTTAATTGTTCATGTACTTCAAGCAGTTCACTTCCTGTCGTTACAATTCCAATAACCGGCTGTTTTACAACGTGAACGGTACTATAACCAAACGTTGAAAGAAGCACCACTACTCCAGGGTTAATAACAGTCCCTTTTTTCACAAGGATGGTATTTTGTTTTACATCTTCACCTTTAAAAGAAATGTTATCACCAGCGGCGAAGGAGCGTTTTAATTTCATATACGTCTTTTCTTTTTCTTCAAATCCTTCCGTTAGCTCTAACATAACAACCGCATTACACCCTTTCGGAATTGCGGCTCCTGTCATAATACGGACAGCTTGAAATGCTTTCACTTCTTCTGTAAAAACAAAACCGGCTCCAATTTCACCAATCACTTCAAACAGAATGGGATTACTGCTACTTGCTTCTTTTGTATCTTCTGCTCGAATCGCAAACCCGTCATATGGAGAGCGATCAAAATGAGGGACATCATGATCTGCAATAACAGCTTCTCCAAGCGTTCTACCGTAGCTTTCTATAAGAGAAACCTTTTCTATTTCACCTTGGTAGGCATATTCCATTACACGCGCAACTGCTTCTACCACTGGAATTGGTATACGTTTTTCTAACATTCTTTTTTCACCTCTTTCCAATAAGGTGCCACTCACTTTTCTGTTCACCCTATATATGTTGCGTATAATCGTTTTGCTATTTTCACATCATTTGTCCCATGAATAAATGCCCTACCGTCTGTAAATAAAACGAAACGATATTCATCAATTAGAAATGATAGTAAGTATGGCGTTTTTTTGACATGTACACTCTTTTGTAATCGTTTTTGAATTTCGTTTAAATTAAGATTTTTCTTTATTCCTGAACGGATTTGAACTGTATTCCGTCCGCATAACACTTCCGTTTTCATTTGCGTTTCAAATGTTAAACTTGGATACGTTCGTGATTTTCCGCAAGATGGACATGTACTTTTTTTCTGTCTATTTACTTTTAATGAGAGATATTGATTGTTCCAAATATCAAATGATAACATCGTCCCTCTTAACGACTCATAATCATCCACCAATATTTTCATCGCCTCTGTTACTTGTTGAGCAACAACCATTTGTACAGCTGGCTGAATGATTCCGGCTGTATCGCATGTTGCACCGCTCATAGGATGGTCCATTAGGCAGCGAAAACATGGTGTTTTCCCAGGAAGAATTGTATACGTTACACCGTAACTCCCGATGCATCCGCCGTATATCCAAGGTATATTCTCTTTTTGTGAAATGTCATTTATAAGTAAACGCGTATCGAAATTGTCAGTCGCATCTATGATAAGGTCCACATCTTTTGTTAACTCTTCTATTTCTTGCATTGTGACATCTGTTACAACTGGTACAATTTCCACTTCAGAATTAATCTTTCTTACATGTTCTGCCGCTGCAATTGCTTTCGGTTTACAATGCTTTGCATCTTCTTCTGTATATAACTGTTGCCGCTGTAAATTACTCCATTCGACGTAGTCACGATCGGCAATTGTCAATTTCCCAATTCCCATCCTAACGAGCGCTTCCGCATTTGCAGCTCCTAGTGCACCCGCACCGATTAGGAGCACTTGCTTTTCTCTTATTTTTCTTTGACCCATTTCACCAATTCCAGAAAACAATACTTGCCTTGAATATCGCTCTTGCATAGAGAATCCTCCTTTCGCTATCCGCCAATGTATGACATTTCAACTTTTGGACGTTTATTTGTACTTTCCACCGTTCTTTCATCTGAATATCGATCTGTTCTATATCTCCATGTATGTTGTAAAATTTTTAATAGTGAGGCATCCGAAATATTTTCTCGAAGAAGCGTTCGCAAATCCGTTCCTTTTTCTCCAAATAAGCACGTAAAAAACTTACCGTCTGCCGAAATACGAGCTCTCGTACAAGAAGAACAAAATGACTCTGATACTGAAGTAATAAACCCAACTTCTGCATTGCTCCCTACATATCGATACAATTTCGCAACTTCTCCAAAGTAACGAGGTGTAACAGGCTCAACTGGATATACGCGATTAATCTTCTCTATTAATTGTTCCTTCGTAATCACTTGTTCAAAGTTCCATCCGTTCGTACTGCCCACATCCATAAACTCAATAAAACGAAGCTGATTTTCTTGTTCTTTAAAATAACGAGCCATATGTAGGATTTGGCTATCATTCATTCCTTTTTTTACGACCATATTTACCTTTACTTCTAATCCTGCAGCCTTTGCTGCTTCAATTCCTTTTAATACAGGTTTTGTGCTTACATTTCGGCCATTTATATTTTTGAAGACGTGATCCTCTATCGCATCTAAACTAATATTTACACGTTTTAATCCCACGTCTTTTAACGCCTGAGCTTGTTTTGCTAAATGAATACCGTTTGTTGTGAGCCCAATATCTTTTAAGCCTTCTAGCTTTGCAAGTCTTTCAATTAATTTCGGTAAGTCTTTACGCAATAACGGTTCGCCACCAGTAAGCCTAATTTTTTCAACTCCCATACTTATAAATAGCCTAGCTAGTCTCTCTATTTCATCAAAAGATAATAAAAACTCTTCCTGTAAAAAAGCGTAATGAGGTCCGAACACTTCAGCAGGCATACAATATGTGCACCTAAAATTACAACGATCAATAACTGAAATACGTAAATCTTGAAGTGGACGTTCTAAAGAATCTTTCATTTTCTCGTACATCTATATCCCTTCTTTTCTGCTGCAATCCTTAGTAAGTTTTCAATTTTTCATTTGCCTTTATTATAAAAAAGAAGCTACATATTCAATGTGACTTTTCTCACATCACTTTCCCCATTCAAAAATTCTTCACAAATCCGTTCGAATTTTGTTCACATCTTCAGTGCCTACTCCTTACGGTCATTGAAATTTCACTTATATTTTTAAAATAGCTCTTGCATTTCCAGCATACTTACACTCAAAATAGGAAATGGATTGCTTATAAGAAGAAAGGTGATTGCTGTGACAAACAGTATGAAATTATCTCAAGATTTAAAGGAATTACTTGCATCTGTTGAATATAAAATGCAGATAAAAAAAGGTAGTTTTATTTTTCAAGAAGGTATGGAGGCAACCGAACTCTATATTATCCACTCAGGAAAAGTACAAATTAGTAAACTTAGTGCTGACGGACAAGAATTAACACTTCGAATTTGTTCGGCATATGACATTATTGGAGAATTAACATTGTTCACGGACGATGCGAAGTATTTATTAAATTCAAAATGCCTTGAAGATGTTGAAGTAGGCGTTATCAAGCGTGAAGCGTTAGAAAGAGAATTACTCCAAAAGCCCGCACTTGTATTTGAATTTATGAAATGGATTAGTGAACATTTAAGAAGAATGCAAACGAAGTTCCGAGATTTAGTATTACACGGCAAAAAAGGTGCCCTTTATTCTACTCTCATTCGAATGACAAATAGTTACGGTGTATTAAAAGAAAATGGTATTCTCATCGATTTACCGTTAACGAATCAAGAACTCGCTAATTTCTGTGCAACTTCACGCGAAAGTGTAAATCGAATGTTAAATGAATTAAAAAAGCAAGGTACAATTTCTATTCATAAAGGAAAGATTACAATCCACGATTTACAATTTTTAAAACGTGAAATTGCTTGTGAAGATTGCTCTGCTTCTGTTTGTAGTATTGATTAGCGTCTTATTTAGATACTTATACCTATAAAGAAAGCCGAGGTCTCCAATTAGATCTCGGCTTTCTTTATAAGTTACTAAACATATAAAACAACATTATTTTTTCAATTCATTTGGAATACGTCTTCTGTAAATTACATAACTACGGCTTATATATTTAATTGGGGCACTAAATACATGTACTAGTCTTGTAAATGGCCATACTGCGAAAAGCCCCATTCCTGCAAGAATATGAATTTTAAACCATACAGGTACTTCCATCATATATTCAACTTTCGGTTGGAAAATGAAGAGGCTTCGGAACCACGGACCGATCGTTGTACGATAATCAAACCCTTTTGAGTCGATGTTTAAAAATGTTGAGGAAAGCCCTGCTAGCATTACGATAAGTAATAAAATAAGCGCAATATAATCTCCCTTTGTGCTCGTTGCAATGATACGTTTTACTGTTACGCGGCGGTACGTTAATATAATTAAACCGATGATAGAAGCAACACCTGCCGGAAGTCCGAAACTAATTGCTACTACATGATACATATGCTCCGAAATACCTATTGAACGGTATACAGCCTCTGGAATTAAAATCCCCATAACATGACCGCCAATTACGAACATGATCCCAAAGTGGAATAATAGACTTCCGATTCGGAGCATTTTCTTTTCTAATAGTTCACTAGATTTTGATGTCCATCCAAATTGATCATAGTTGTATCTGAAAATATGCCCACCAATAAAGATCGCAAAAATGATATAGGGAAACAATACCCATAGAAATTGATCCATCATTTTGACAACTCTCCTTTCTAATTTGTCTGTACACCCCATGTATCGATAGCGAGTAGAACAGCCGCAAGAATTGGTTCATACATACTATCTGCATCTTTTAACTGAACGTGTAATGCTTGTATGTTTTCTTTGTATTTACTCATAATTTCTTCACTGTCTTGCTCATTTGCATTGGCAAAAAACTCGAGTAATAACGGTAAATAATCAGGTAGTTCTTTATCTGTTACTTCAAAACCAGATTTTTTATAATGCTGTTTTAACTCTAATAACTCAATACCTCTTTCTCTTTGTTCACCTGTGTTCATATAAGTAAGATACATATTTGTCTTTTTACCAAAATCGAATGTATATACGTAAACATCAATTAATTGATCGTTCGTTTTATCTAGCGCTTGTTTTATAAATACTGTAAGTGCTACTTTAACGTCTTCCTGTTCAATCGCTTCAATCTCTTCTTGCAATTCAGCTAAAGCTTCTCTCCACCCTAGTTCCGGGTAGGAGAGAAGGAATGAAGAACATGAAAAAGCAGTTTGTAAACTTTGTTTCATATTTTTCCGCCCCCATTATTTAAGAAATTGTCGTGCAAGAGCCTGGGCCACCTGCGAAGGATAAACCACAGCTTCCTTGTTCGTTATATAAATCTGCAACTTGCTCGCGATGAGTGGCCGGAATGACGAAGCGATCTTTATATTTCGCGATAGCAAGAAGACGATACATATCTTCTACATCCTGTTTCGTTAAGCCGAGTTCTTTTAATACCGCTTCATTTGGTTCTTGATTAATTTGCAATGCTCTCATATGCGTTCGCATAACAGCCATTTTTTTCAACGTAAGACGAATATGTGATTCATCTCCTGCAGTGAGTAAATTCGCTAAATATTGAATTGGAATACGCATATTATCAATAGCAGGGAAAATCTCTTCTGCTTGCCAGTTACTACCTTTCCCCTCCACCATGTTCATAATTGGGCTAAGCGGCGGGATATACCAAACCATTGGCATTGTACGATACTCTGGATGAAGAGGTAGAGCAATTTTCCAATCGATAATCATTTTATAGATTGGCGACTGTTGTGCCGCTTTAATCCATTCTTCAGGAATCCCTTGTTTTTTCGCTTCAGCTGCTACTTCTGGATCATTTGGATCTAGGAAAACAGTAAGTTGAGATTCATATAAATCTTTTTCATCTTCAACAGACACCGCTTCTTTTACTTTATCAGCGTTATATAGCATTACCCCAATATACCGAATACGTCCTACACATGTTTCCGAACATATTGTTGGCATACCCGCTTCAATACGTGGGAAACACATTGTGCATTTTTCAGCTTTATTCGTTTGCCAGTTAAAATACACTTTTTTATACGGACAAGAAGATACACAAAATCTCCATGCACGACATGCATTTTGATCTACAAGAACAATCCCATCTTCTTCACGTTTATACATCGCACCAGATGGACAAGAAGATACGCAAGATGGATTCATACAATGTTCGCATATGCGTGGTAAATACATCATAAAGACATTTTCAAAATCTGTTTTAATTTCTTCTTCCATTTTCTTTACGTTCGGATCTTGTAATCCTGTTATATGTCCACCAGCTAAATCATCTTCCCAGTTTGGACCCCATTCAATTTTGTCGATAAATTCACCCGTAATTGCTGATTTCGGACGAGCAACTGGCTGATGCTTACGCTGAGGACTATTTGTTAACGTTTCATAATCATAGTTCCAAGGTTCAAAGTAATCATCAATTGTTGGTTGATCTGGATTGTGGAAAATATTCATAAGGCGCTTCATTTTCGAACCAGATTTCAGCTGAATTTCACCATTTTTCAATTCCCAGCCACCTTTATATTTCTCCTGATCTTCCCATTGCTTTGGATAACCAATACCAGGTTTCGTTTCTACGTTATTGAAATACATATATTCAGCACCTGGACGATTTGTCCAGGTGTTTTTGCACGTTACACTACAAGTATGGCAGCCAATGCATTTATCTAGATTCATTACCATTCCGACTTGTGCTTTAATCTTCAAGCCAATCTACCTCCTTCAGTTTGCGAATTACAACGTTTAAGTCACGCTGGTTCCCTGTTGGACCATAATAGTTAAATCCGTAGCTTAATTGGCCATATCCACCAATCATATGTGTCGGTTTCACATGAATACGGGTTGGACTATTATGCGTTCCCCCGCGGGTGCTTGTTAATTTCGTACCAGGCACGTTAATGTGACGATCTTGCGCATGATGCATAAATGCCATTCCTCTCGGTATACGGTGCGTTACAACAGCACGCGCTACAACAACACCGTTACGGTTAAAGCACTCGATCCAATCATTATCTGCAACGCCAGCTTCTGCAGCGTCCTCTTTATTCATCCAAACAGTTGGACCACCTCTAAACAGCGTTAACATCGGTAATGAATCGAAGTACATACTATGAATCGACCACTTATTATGCGGTGTTAAATAATTCAATGTAATCTCTTTTCCTTCTACTTCAGGCCGTGATTTACGGAACGGTTTATGTTGCAGAATTGGTTTAAATGTTGCCATCGTTTCACCAAATTCTTTCATCATGTCATGATCTAAATAGAAAGATTGTCGTCCAGTGATTGTTCTCCAAGGAATGAGACGTTCCACATTTGTAGTAAATGGTGAATAACGGCGTCCACCTTTTTCTGAACCTGTAAATGCTGGAGAAGTAATTACTGTTTTCGGCTGCGCTGTAATTTGTTCGAATGTGAAGCATTCTTCTTCACGTTCTTCTGCTAAATCACGTAGTTTTAAATCCGTTTGTTTTTCAAGTGCTTCCCATGCTTTTACAGCCATATGACCGTTTGTTGTAGAAGAAAGTGTTAATACCGCTTCAGCAGCATTAATTGCTTCTTTTATGTCTGGGCAACCTTTCGCAATAGAATCCGTTCGAACGACTCCTAATCGGCTCTTTAATTGCTCATATTCTTTTTCCGCAGACCAAGAAATCCCTTTCGTACCAATTGGCTGTTTTCCAGTATTTGGTCCTAGCGCAGTCATTTTGTCATAAATCGTTTTATAATCCCTTTCGACAACATGAATTTGTGGCATCGTTTTACCTGGGATCGGTTCACACTCACCTTTGCTCCAATCTCTAATCTTGCCAAGTGGTTGCGCTAATTCTTGTGGTGTATCGTGAAGAAGTGGTGTTGCAACAACTTCTTTCATTGGTTCAAGATCGATTTTCTTCGCTAAATCAGACACAGCTTTAGAAAGAGAAGTGAAAATGTCCCAGTCAGAGCGCGCTTCCCACGGCGAACCGATTGCTGGATTAAATGGATGTACAAATGGATGCATATCTGTACTACTTAAATCATGCTTTTCATACCAAGTTGAAGCAGGTAAGACGATATCAGAATAAAGTGCTGTTCCAGCCATACGGAAATCTAAATTAATGAGTAAATCTAACTTCCCTTCTGGTGCTTCTTCATGCCACTTAATTTCTTCTGGTCGTAACGAATCACTATCGTCATTCATTAATCCGTTTGTCGTACCTAACAAATGTTTTAAGAAATATTCATGTCCTTTACCAGAACTTGAAATTAAGTTTGCACGCCATACGAATAAGTTGCGCGGGTAGTTATTTTTATTATCTGGATCTTCAATCGCAAATTTCAGTTCTTTTTCTTTTAATTTTTGTGCAACGTATTTCCCGATTTCTTCTTGCGTTGTTGCACCAGCAGCAACAGCTTCTTTATATAATTCAATCCCATTTTTCTCGAATGTCGGATACGAAGGCAACCAGCCAAGTCGTGCCGCTAATACATTGTAATCACCGTGATGTTGATAACGAGAGTTGCCTTCCACTGGTGATGCTAAATGTCCCACTGGTGTATCTTCATAGCGCCATTGATCTGTTACGAAATAGAAGAAAGATGTACCGTTTTGTAATTTTGGTGGCCCTTGCCAATCTTTTGCCATCGCGATTGTTTGCCATCCTTCCGCTGGTCGTAATTTTTCTTGACCAACGTAATGCGCCCAACCACCGCCGTTTACACCTTGCGCTCCGACGAGAAGTACAAGATTTAAAACTGCGCGATAAATCGTATCAGAGTTAAACCAATGGTTAATACCAGCTCCGACAATAATCATTGAGCGACCGTTCGTATCAACAGCATTTTGTGCGAACTCACGAGCGATTTGAATAATAAGCTCACGTTTTACTCCTGTCATTTTCTCTTGCCATGCAGGTGTAAACGGTACGTCATCATTGAAGTCTTTCGGCTCTTGTCCGCCAAGTCCTCGGTTCACACCGTAATTTGCTAACGTTAAGTCGTATACAGTTGTAACGAACACTTCACCTTCTTCTGTCATAACCTTTTTCACTGGAATTGTTCGTTCTAATACTTTGTTTCCATCATCAGAGAAGTACGGAATTTGTACAGTTTGAACACTATCCTCCATTCCAAGTAAAGAAAGACGTGGATCAATCTTTTCACCTGTTTCTTCATCTTCTAAACGTAAGTTCCATTTCTTTTCATTATCCCAACGTGACCCCATTGTGCCGTGCGGTGTTGCAAAATCATTCGTATTCTCGTTCCAAAGTACAGGTTTCCATTCCCCTAACTTCGTTTCGCGTCCAATATCAGAAGCATTTAAAAAACGATCAGCAACGAATTGATCCCCTTTTTGTTTCAATGTGACGAAGAAAGGAAAATCAGTATATTGTTTCGCATACTTTGTGAAGTATTCCACTTGATTATCTACGTAAAATTCTTGTAAGATTACGTGCCCCATTGCCATCGCAAGCGCACCATCTGTACCTTGTTTCACACTAATCCAATCATCCGCAAACTTTGTAGATTCAGCGAAGTCAGGACTGACAGAAACGACTTTCGTTCCTTTATATCGAACCTCCGCTAAAAAGTGTGCATCTGGTGTTCTCGTCATCGGTACATTTGAACCCCATGTCATAATGTAACCAGAGTTATACCAGTCACTACTTTCTGGTACATCTGTTTGATCGCCCCAAATTTGAGGAGAAGCTGGTGGTAAATCTGCATACCAATCATAGAAACTAAGCATCGGTCCACCCATAAGTTGCATAAAGCGACTACCAGCTGCATGACTTAACATCGACATAGCTGGAATTGGTGAAAAACCAACATTTCGGTCTGGACCGTATTTCATTACTGTGTATAGTAATGAAGCAGAAACGAGTTGTAACACTTCATCCCAATTCGCACGAATGAATCCCCCTTTACCACGCGCCTGCTTATACGTACGTGCCTTCTCAGAGTTTTCCACAATGCTTTTCCAAGCGTCTAGTGGTGACTCGTTATTTTGTAATTCTTCTTGCCACATATTCCAAAGAACACCACGTACATACGGATATTTCACACGAAGTGGACTGTAAATATACCAAGAAAAACTTGCTCCACGCGGACATCCTCGCGGTTCAAAATCAGGCATATCAGGACCTGTAGTCGGATAGTTAAGCTCCTGCCCTTCCCAAGTTACAATTCCATCTTTCACATAAATATTCCAACTACATGAGCCAGTACAGTTCACGCCGTGTGTAGAACGAATTACTTTATCATGCTGCCAACGCTTTCTGTACACATTCTCCCATTCACGATCTTCATATGTTTCTTGTGTATGATTATCGTTATAACGATCTATTGGTGAAAAATATTTTAAACGTCTCATTAGTGCTGAAGGTTTCTTCTTCATACTGTTCACTCCTTTAATACGTCTCTCTTCCATACCCTTACTATAAGAGAGGTTGTAAAATACAGATGTGACATTTCGCACAGTTCAAGAGATTGTCAAAAATTCCGGAACAAATATAAAAAAGTGAAAATCTAATCGTTGTGGAGGGTTCACATCCTTCACTGACTGTTAAATTACTTCCTTGCTTCTAGCAAAGTTTAAGATGTAGTACAGATTAAAATGAGCGTGCAAAAAATTTCTTATATAATAGCGGAAGTAATTTGGGAATAGTTAAATTTGATTTGCCTAAATCGTAAGATAAGTTTATAAATGAAAATACAATACTTTCAATCCACCATACTAAGGGTAAGTATCCTGAAAATAGTTGAACCAAAAACGCCAGGAAATCCATATGATTTGCCAGCAACTTGGATTGAATGAAGAGAAGAATACACCAGAATGGCAGGATATTAAGATAATAATAAAAGGAGTAGATTATGATATTAGAACCGCTTTATGCAGAAAACATTATAGTAGCCGTCATATATAAAAATGAGTTTAGGTGGTATGTAACAGATAAAGAACTATGGTTTTTAGATTATAATAAATTAGATAATGCATATAAAAATTTAGGTATAAGCATTGAAGATAATGATGAAACGGGAGAAAGAAATGGAATAAAAGTATTAGATCATGAAAATGTAGAAGTATTTTTAGTAAGGATTAATCAATATAAAACAACTAAAGAAGAATTAAATTATTTACTACTTGAAAATATTAAAAGGAAGAATGCAGGAGAAGATCTATTAGATTATAGTCCCGTCTTATTAATTAACTTTGATAATAAAATACTATATTCAATGTTTCCAGAACCGGCATCATACGAAAACTATGTACCAAAAGATTGGATAGGTACATATGAAGATTTCACTGAACTCATACCTACATCAGAGAGATATTGGATAAATAAGTTTAATAACAATCTACTTTTACTATAAATGTAAGTAAGACAAGAGTAATGATAGTATAAGAATTTATTACCTTAATAGAGAAGTAAATAGAGTCACTAAAGCCAGAAATAAAAGAGTAAAATAGTCATGAAATATCCATATAGTTTTGAAGTACTTAACAGTAGTGATTTAGTTATGAGACTTCCTCAAGAAATAAAACTTGTTGAAACTTTTTTAGGAATTGAAGTTTCAGCTTTTCGAGATTGGATTTTAGAAGAATTACATAGTGTTTTAAACGGAGAAAAAATTATGTAGTAGTAAATGGCAACATTTGCGGTTTAGAAATCCGGAACGACACAACTACTGTGTTAGACAATTTAGCCGAAGATGGTAAAGGAGAATATTGTGAGATTGAAACAATGGAATTGGTAGAATTGATTCATATTTGGTTAAATAAACGAAAAGAATATAAAAAAGATAAAAAATAAAGGAGTGTAATAATTTAAATAGATGGCCTCTTCATGTGAAGCCGACTTTATTTTATTCATATACATTTTAATCACAAGGCGTATTAATATATGTTCCAAACTTTACGCGTAGGGTTTCCTACGCTATTTATTTTGCTCATTGAGGTCAATCTTTCCCTTCCTTCCCCTCTTCTACTTTTACCGACGATACTATTCTATATCAAAACGTATTTCACATAAAACGAGAAATCATTATTTACCATATTGCCCTAAGTTACGGAAACAATTATACTAGATGTAATCGCGATAAATAATCTGAATATTCTCAGAATTAAAGATAGAATCTTTACTGCCCGCAATTAGACGGATACATTCTATTTTTCACTAAATAGATTAGAAAACGATAATAAAATTAGGAGGATTACGATGCACCAGCTTGACTCATTACATCCCATTATAGAAAAAATAATTAACAATATTGAAAAGTTAATGGTCGGAAAGCGAAAAGAAACGATCTTAGCCTTGACAGCTCTCTTAGCAGAAGGTCATGTACTATTAGAAGATGTGCCTGGCGTTGGGAAAACAATGTTAGTACGTGCACTTTCTAAATCAATTGATGCTGATTACAAGCGCATTCAATTCACACCTGATTTACTGCCGTCAGATGTTACAGGTGTTTCTATTTATAATCCGAAAGAGCTCCAATTTGAGTTCAAGCCTGGACCAATCATGGGGAATTTTATACTTGCTGATGAAATTAATCGTACATCTCCAAAAACACAATCTGCCTTACTTGAAAGTATGGAAGAAGGCAATATTACAATAGATGGCATGACAAGACCGTTACCAAAACCGTTCTTTGTAATGGCTACCCAAAATCCGGTCGAATATGAGGGAACATATCCTTTACCAGAAGCACAGCTCGATCGTTTCTTATTGAAACTAAAAATGGGATATCCTACACAAGAAGAAGAATTTGAAATTTTAAACAGGATGGAAAAAACAAATCCCCTCTCCCATTTACAAGCTATTACAACAATAGAAGAATTACTTTATTTACAACAGAGCGTACGGGAAATAAGCATGGAAAAAGCAATCAAGCATTACATTGTAAAGCTTGTTAGTCAGACTCGTTCTTATAGTTCTATTCAACTAGGTGCAAGTCCACGTGGCTCGATTGCTTTAATGAAAGCTTCACAAGCTTATGCATTCATCCATGGCAGAAATTATGTTATTCCAGACGATGTTAAATTTTTAGCTCCCTACGTGTTAGCTCACAGACTCATTCTAAAAATGGAGGCAAAATTTGAAGGAATAACAGGAGAACAAGTTATCGCAAAAATCGTTGCGCGAACTACCGTACCTACTCAAAGGAAGATGAACCTTTGATGAAACGGATACTACGAGCACTCTATCATTTTACTAAGTTATCACTCATTCCGTTATGCCTAGTCTTAACATTTGTATACGCTATGCTTCAAGGAGGATTTGTAAGTTGGTTTTTGTTTTACAGTGCGATTCCTATTGGCCTTTATTCACTATTGCTTTCCTTCTTTGCTTTACGGAACGCCGAGGTAAAACGAAGAACAAATCAAGACGAATATGTAGCAGGAGAACCATTTTTAAGTACGATTACAATAAAAAGAAGTTTCCCTTTTCCCTTACTTTATTTAATTATAGAAGATGAACTGCCATCACAATTTACAAATTGTAAACAAACGAATATGAATAAAGTAATACTCTTTCCAGGATTGAAACGAAATATTTCGTTTCAATATGCAATTGACACAATCCCTAGAGGAGAGCACTCTTTTTCAAGCGTACGTGTCAAAACTGGCGATCTATTCGGTATGATGGAGAAAGAAGTAACTTTTTCAGTTCCAGATACATTTTTAGTCTACCCTCAGTATGTAGATATAACATATCGACAAATGGAAAATCATTTCGAACAAGGAGCACTTTCAGCAAATATAAATTTAGTAAAAGACTCTACCATTTCTGTCGGTGTCAGGGAATATAAACCTGGTGATCGCTTTTCGTGGATTGATTGGAAAGCAACTGCACGAACAAACAACATTATGACGAAAGAGTTTGAACAACAGCGCAGCCATAATATTATGATATTCATGGACAGAACCCCATCCCCTCTATTCGAATCAGTCGTCACATTTACTGCCTCTATTGTCAGGTCTGTCTTGAAGCAAAATTCACCGGCGTCATTCGTATCTGTCGGAAAAGAACGAACTTTTTTCCCTTTAGACAATGGAGATAGTCAGTTACATCAAATCTTTTGTCATTTAGCGAAGGTACAAGCAGATAGTGTATTCCCGCTCTCCCGGAGTGTAGAAATGGAATTAAGAAAAATTTATGAGCCCGTCACGATTATACTCGTGATAAGCGATCTTTCTCCCGATATTCAAAAGGCGGCTGACTTTGCTGCTATAAAAAACAGAAAATTAATGGTGTTTGTCGTAAAAGAAAAAGCAAATCAACTCTCACACCGAGAACTCAGTATTCTAGAAACTCTACAAAAACGACAAATATTTGTAAATGTGGTTTATGGAAACCAGTATACAAACGTGTTTTTTGAGGTGAGCAAATGATAACATTACAGGCAAAAAAACAATGGGATATGACTAGATTTTTCATGCATGCATGCGCATTTCTACTTTTACTAGAATGGCTAAGGCCCCTCGTAGGTATTACAAACGTAGGTAGATTAGATGTTTTCGTAATATTTATAGGGATTTGCTTCACTCTCTCTTTTTTTCAAATAAAATGGCAGATTCCAATAAAGATCGTCACGATTTTATTCATCATTCATTTCTTATATTATAAAAACGCTATTATAAATCCATCTTGGCTAATGAAATTTTTTACTGATATTTCTCGAAATGCCTCCTTGTTATTTCAGGGGAATTTGCTAGAGGTTTCTCCAGTTTTTCCAACACTTTTATTTTTTTTATCCTTTTGGTTTTTGAGTGCTTTCATCTCTTTTTGGATGATTCATAAAAAACGTGGGCTGTTATTTCTTATATTGACTATTATTTATATCACCGTTTTTCATAACTTACATTTATGTCATGCAAACTACGCTATTATTCGTACTGTTGTCATCGGCTTTTTTATGCTTAGTCTTCTCCGCATAGAACGAATAAAAGAGATGGAACACTTACAAAATTATGCTAGAGAAATCTCAAAATTACTTAAACCTCTTACAATATTTATTGTATTGTCAGCAACTATCGCATACTTTGCTCCAAAATTTGGCCCTCAATGGCCAAACCCAATGGATTTTTTAAAATTCAACACATCCGAAGCAAGTAAAAAACAAGATGTTTCTAAAATTGGGTATGGTTTAGATGATTCGCGATTAGGCGGTCCTTTTAAGACGGATCCTACAATTGTTTTCACAGCACAAACGCAAAACAAACAATATTGGAGAGTCGAAACGAAAGATTTTTATACAGGAAAAGGCTGGGAAGTTTCTGAAAATCAAAAAAAGGTTTCTTTTAAAAATAAAAACGACGTCGTGAGCTGGTACGAACAAAATACAAAAACGGAGGCCACTGAGGCAACAATCACCATGAAAAAAAGTTATCCACACCTTACCTATCCAGCAGGATTAGTATCAGTTGAGGCTTCTTCAGATATATCATACAGCGTTGACCCCTTTTCAGAAAAAATCTATACGATGCACGGAGACTCCTCTACTACTTTAAATTCATATAAAGTAACGTATGAGATCCCGGAGTTTTCCATAGAAAAATTGAAAGCTGTAAACACGAATGAAGGCCAAGAAACAAATCCTTATTTCATGACAAAGTACACGCAACTTCCCGAATCATTACCGCAGCGAGTAAGAGACTTAGCTGTTAATCTAACAAATGATAAAGACAACCGATATGATAAAGTATTAGCTATTGAAAATTACTTCACCGACCATTCTTTCGTATATGAAACAATGAATGTGTTGTTCCCTGCCAAAAATCAAGATTATGTTGATCAATTCCTTTTTGATACAAAAAGCGGCTACTGTAATAATTTTTCGACATCTATGATTGTGTTACTTCGTTCTGCTGGGATTCCTGCTCGATGGGTAAAAGGTTATACAGAAGGAACTCTTGATAACACACTAGTTGGTTCAGAAGGTGAGGATGTATATAAAATCGCGAACGATAACGCACACTCTTGGGTCGAAGTATATTTCCCAGGATACGGATGGATTCCATTCGAACCAACAAAAGGATTTACCAATCCCTATAATTTCACAAATAATACTCCTGCTCCTACTTTACAAAATAGCGAAGAAACTAAGTCTCAAAATGCGCAAATGCACCAAAGAAACAATGAAGCAAAGCTCAAAAGTTTAATTGAAGATACAGAAGACGCTCCTACTAAAAAGCTTACAAATTCTAAAAATGGACTTTCTTGGTGGTACGTATTCCTCTCTACGATACTAATTAGTATCATCGGATACATTCTCTTCGCTAATAGAATGAAATGGATTACATTTTTTATTATTCTTTTCTACAAATACCGAAAAGATGATGCTGTTTATAGCAAAGCTTACGATGCACTTTTAAAACAATTTGGCCGAATTGGTATACCACGTGAGGAAAGTCAAACATTCCGAGAATATGCTCTCCACATCGATACACTTTACAACTCTGCCGATATGCAACAACTTACTTTCAGTTATGAGAACGCTATGTATCAAAAGGGACAGGCCGTAGCAGAATGGAAGAAATCCGTACACTTATGGGAAATTCTTATGAAAAAAGCAGCCTCTCCGCCTAAATCAAATGACTTCCATTCAGCGATTTAATCTTGATACTGTGAATTGATAGAAAAAGCCTCAAAGAACTACATTGTTCTTTGAGGCTTTTTTAATAAAGTGAAACTTCTAGTTATTCTCCAAGTACCTTCTCAATCTCAACCTCTAAATCCACCGGCTTCGTCTGCGGCGCAAAACGCCCTACTACTTTCCCGTCTTTTCCGATTAAAAACTTAGTAAAGTTCCATTTCACTGCTTTCATACCGAGTAAACCTGGCGCTTGCTCTGTCATGTATGTATACAGAGGATGAGCTTTATCACCTTTCACATCAATCTTTGCAAACATCGGGAAATTCACACCATAGTTTAATTCACAAAAACTAGTAATATCTGCTTCTGTACCTGGTTCTTGTCCTCCAAATTGGTTACAAGGGAAACCGAGTACTTCTAGTCCTTGGTCTTTATATTTATCATATACTTCTTGTAATCCTTTATATTGTGGTGTAAAACCACATTTGCTAGCTACATTTACAATAAGAAGTGCTTTTCCTTCGTAATCTTTTAACGATTTATCTTCTCCTGTTATCGTTTTAGCTGAAAAATCATAAACTGTCATTTTCCTTACCCCTCTCTTCACTATCATTCTATGTTTATACTATACTACATTCATGAATATACAGCTCTTATTACGTACTTACACCCCAATATGATAGCGCTTTATTTCTGTTCGAAAATTCGACACAAACTACTAGACTTTTATGATGGAAAGTTTTACAATTAATTTGTGAACAAAATGTGACAGTTTATATTCCATTATAAAAGAAAAGGATGGTGTTCATTATGAAAACTGCACAACATGAAACGATTTCAAATCGCGAGTTTTATTTCGTACTATATATGATGTTATTGTATGTGATTGGCTGGGTAATCGATGTAAATGGTTTATTTTTAAGCTCCTACTTTAATTTAGCAGGAGAAATTATGCTTCCAATCGTTGGTGGCATAGTTGGACTGTTTCTTATGTCTATCAATAAAGAACAAACGAAATAATAACACTTTAAAAAGGCAGAAGACGAGCTTTCGTTTTCTGCCTTTTTTCTATTTTAGCGTATAATAGAAACATATAGTAAATAAGGAGTGGTAATGATGAAAAAAGTAGAGCAATTATCTTCTCACCTATATCTTATTGATGATTTTGATTTACAACATAATGAACGAACAGGTACGTACGTTTTAGTAGGTGACGATATTACTTTAATTGAAACTTGTGCAGCCCCTTCTATTCCGTATATTTTAGACGGCTTACAACAATTACATATTGATTTAAACGAAGTTAAAAACATTATCGTTACACATGTTCATTTAGATCACGCCGGTGCTGCTGGTTTAATGATGGAAAAATGCCCAAACGCTACTTTATATGTGCATTCTCGCGGTGCTCGTCATATGATTGATCCAACAAAACTCATTTTAGGCGCAAAAGCTGTATACAAAGAAGATTTCGATAAACTATTTGATCCAATTCTTCCTATAGAAGAAGAACGTGTTCGTATTGTACAAAATGGTGATACGTTAAAAATTGCCGAAGACCGTACACTTACATTTTACGATACACCGGGACATGCTAAACACCATATTAGCATTCACGATTCATTAACAAACGGCATTTTTACTGGCGATACAATTGGAATTTATTATAGAGAACTCGCAGACCTTGGTGTCGAACTATATTTACCATCAACGTCCCCCTCACAATTCCAACCAGATGCGATGATTGCTTCTAAAAATCACATTCAAAGTATGAATGTAGATACTATTTATTTCGGTCATTACGGTGCATCCTCTAATGTTACAGAAGTATATAACCAACTAGAACATTGGCTACCTATTTTCGTTCATACTGGAAAAGAGATCTTTAAACAGTACACGGATTTCGATGAAGCGACTAAAGCTTTACAAACTGTATTAATGGATAAGATCTCTTCTCATCTTACAAAGTTAAACGTTCCATCAGATCATTCTGTTTACAACATTTTACATCTAGATATAGAAATTAGTGCGATGGGCATTATAGATTATTTCACGAAGCAAGAAAAAGCAAACTCCACTATTAAATAACCGTAAAAGAAGAGATATACAACAGTAGTTATTGTATATCTCTTTTTTCTTTGAATATATTTTGAGTAAAGGATGGTGGAATGCAATGCAAAAAGTAATGCTATACCTCTGCTTTACATTATTTATCGTCTTATTATTATTTGTCGGAGTGAAAATTCAATTTTATTTAGATACAGATGCGCAGGTGAATTTTAACGTTTATCCAAGATTATTCTACTTTACACTCTTCCCTCTTATAGTTGGCATTTTATTACGATTCCTTCAATCCATTAATCGCGAAACAAGTAAACAAAACTGGCGCTTTCAACCGGATAAATTTATCGCTATTACTGTGCCTACGCTATTCATTTCCTTTTCTCCAGCTCTACTCTTTTCACCAGTTGGTGCATACCTGCCTTATTTAACTAATATTATTCTTATAAATACTACTTTTGTTACGATAATAAGTTTAATAGCTGGCTATTCTTTTTTAGATTGTTTTATACAAAAAGATACTACAAATATGAAAAAATATAATTGATAACCATTTTTTAAGTGTTGCTAATTAGGTCAGTTTGTTTATAAATCTGATATTACTTGTAAAAGCCGATATAAACAAAAAGGGGAATTATGTTAAAATTAAATTGGTTGTATTTAGATCACAATGCATTTTATCCAGAGGAGACTTATTATGTATAAATTAGGTGCTTTCTCGTTTCTAACGTTTCTTGCAAGTATATGTTCTTTCTTTATTTTAAGAGGACCTAATGCAAATTTAACTTTAATTATTGTGATTCTAGCTATACTTTCATTACTCGGTATTATTTTTGCAATCACATCAAAGAATTGGTTATTCGGAATAGTTGGTACAGCATTAAATGCAGTAATACTAGTATTTGTATATTTCTTATCGCTAGCAAAAGGAATAGGTGGTTAATAATTTTACGTTTCAATAAAAAAGCTCTCAGCTTAGGCTTTGAGCTTTTTACTTATCTCACCTTTTCATCTACATACTCCATAAACTGCTCCGCATTAATAAATCTTTCTTTATACGCCTCAGGTACTTCTTCTACTTTCATCCCACCAGTTGATTTTGTCTTTACTTGTACGATTTCATATGTCATTAAAGCTTCCACATAACGGTCAAACTCTTCTTGTGTTAATACTTCTTTACTAGATTTATGACCATTTAATCTATCAAAGTATGGTTGAAGGCTCATACTTAAATTTTTCATTTCTTCTCTTTTTCCTGGTGATAATTGATCATAATTAATATTACCGTTCGAATCCCCGTACGCAAGCTTTGCATTTGTTAATTTCTTTAGTTCTTTTGTAAACTCTTCATATTCCTTCGCACCCATTTCGTCTTTCGCTTCTGATAACTTTGCATTAAAACGCATATACGCTTCTAATGTCATCGCTCCGGCATGTTTTTTTAAGTTCTCAAACGACCCGTATATACCATCCGCCATAATAGATTGGTAAGCAAAACCAGTCGTTGGGATTAAAAATGCTGCTGCAAGCACTCCTGCAATAAGGCGTTTCTTCATCTTACTCCCGCCGTGATTCATTTTTATTTGAACGATTACTTTTTCTTTTAACCCCGGCGGGGCAATAATCCCCTTCGCTTCTTCTTGTATAGATTTTCTAACTCTACAATCTAAACTCATTTCACATTCCCTACCTCTCCTAAAAAGATTTCTTCTACTTGCTCTTTTTGACGTAGTTTCTTTAATGCTGCGTTAATTCTAGATTTCACAGTACCAATTGGAATATGTAATATTTGTGCTACTTCTTCTTGAGAGTAATCGTGTAAGTATCTTAAGATAATAACTTGTTTCAATTTATACGGTAACTTATGAATGAGTTCGATTAATTTTTGATTTGATATTTTACTTACAACATCGCTAGAAAAATCAATTTGTACTGGTTTTCTTTGCTCTTCTGCTTTTTTTATAATTCGTAATCGCATCCACCTCTTTCTTCTATAAGAGTGAATTTGTTTAATCGCAAGTCCAATTAGCCAAGGTCTAAATGGCTTCTCGCTATCATACTTACGAAGCGATTCATATAACTGTATGTATATTTCTTGAACGACATCATCTACATCCATTTTATCTTCAATTAAAAAATGTGCTGTTTTATATACTTCTTGAATCGTTTTATCATACAACTTGCTATATGCTTCTTTATTGCCTGATAAAGTTAATTGGATCAAATCTGTATACACTGTTTCACCCTTCACATACCATCCCTCCTTTGTCTTACACTATATATTGGCAAGTAATTGACATTTCGTTCGATTTTTTCAAAAGTTTTTTTATATAGATTAATATAATGATTCAATATGTTCATAAGCTTCACTTATAATCACACATAACTATTATATAATTTTCCAATTTCTAATGAACATTTAAAATGATTTATATAGTCAAATTTAGGAGGATATATAATGAAAGCTATCATTGTAACGTCGTTCGGTGGTCCTGAAGTGATGAAATATACAGATGTGGATATGCCGGCTATTTCAGAAGATCAAGTTTTGATTCGCGTTGTTGCTACTAGTATAAATTTCGCCGATATTAAATCCCGTTATGGTAAAAAAGGAAATAAAGCACTACCTTTTATACCAGGGATAGATGCCGCTGGTGTTGTAGAACGAGTCGGTTCTCATGTGAAAAATATTTCTCCTGGACAACGTGTCATTGCTTTTCCTCAAGATGGCTCTTACGCAGAATACGTTGTCGCAAACGAAAACCTTACTTTTGCTTTGCCTGATGAAGTCGATTTTCAAACTGCAGCTGCTTGTCCGATTGTATCTTTTACAAGCTATAATTTACTCGCAAATGTAGCAAGGCTTCAACAAGATGAGTCTGTACTCATTCATGCAGCGGCTGGTGGGATTGGTACGACAGCAATTCAAATCGCTAAACTATTAGGGGCTGGAACTGTTATCGGTACTGTCGGAAATGAAGCGAAAAGTAAAATCGCTTTAGACGCTGGAGCTGATTATGTTATATGTCGTCAAGATGTAGATTTTGTAGAGAAAGTCAATGAGCTGACCAACGGTGAAGGGGTTGATGTAATTTTAGATTCTATTTCTGGAACGGTTTCGGAAAGAAGTTTAAAATGTCTTGCTTATTATGGTCGCCTCGTTCATTTCGGAAATGCAAGCGGTGAAATTGGTAACTTCCAAACGAAAGATTTACACGCAAGTTGCCGCTCTATACTCGGTTTTAGTTTTGGTACTACACGAAAAAAACGTCCTGAACTACTCCAAAAAACTGCAAATGAAGTTTTCCGTTATTTACGTGATGGCCGTCTGAAAATGAAAGCTGCGAAATCTTTTCCACTTCAAGATGCAGGGAAAGCACATGAATGGGTCGAAAGTAGAAAAAGTACAGGGAAAGTAATACTAACTGTTCAGTCCCCTTCCTGAAATGAATACTTGAAACCGAGGTGTCATTCATGGGATCACGAATTATGCATGCTATTATCGCTAACAGGATTGCCGAGAAATTATCTATTCAAGATAAAACTTCTTTTATACTTGGAGGCGTAGCCCCCGATGCTGTGCATTCAAAGATAGAAAAAGTCACCTCACATTTTTACGCCGGCTCAACAAAAGACTATACGAGACGAATTGATTATGGATCATTTATTCATAAATATAAAGATTATATGGAGTCCCCTTTTCTCCTAGGCTATTGCACCCACCTCATTGCCGATGATAATTGGCTAAGCGGCTTTTTTCTACCTTGGCTTAAAAACAGAATCGAAAATGACGAAACTATCGCGCCTATGTACTACAACGACTTTAAATTATTGAACGCAAAATTACTTTATCATTACGATAAAGAACAACGGCTCTTCTCTCTTCTCAATCAAGAGGCTCACATTATAGATATTGAAGAGGTTTCTAAAGAAAACGTTTTAGCTTTTCGAAAGTATCTTTTTGAAGATATGTTGTATCCAGAGCAACATTTACATGAAAACTTACAAGTATTTACGTTCGATCAAATCGTTGGTTATATTGAAACAGCTATTGAAAAAGGGGCATTTTTTATTAATCAACTCTCTAATGAAAAATCCACTTCAAACATGTAATCCCCCTCAATATATTTGAGGGGGATTTTCACATAGCAATATTATTATTTGTTCTTTTCCATAACCGCAAAATAATTCTCTTCACTATCAGCAAAGTTAAATACTTTACCAGAAGGCATTGTTACCATTTCACCAACAGTAACATTTTTATTTTTTAAATCTGTATATAATTGATCAAGATTTTCTGAGAAGAACATTAAAGATGGTGTACCAAGATTTAATTCTGGGCTCATCTTAGAAATCACTTCTTTATTATGTAATATAATGCTCGTTTCTGCACCGCTAGTCGGAGCAATCTCAACCCATCTCATTCCTTGCTTATTATCTTCCTCTGCAACTACATGAAACCCTACCTTTTCCGTCCAAAAATTTACTGCCTCTTCTTGATTGTTTACATATAACATAATTTGTCCAACTTTATGAATCATTTCATTTCCCCCTAATGGTTTTTATATTCTATGTAGGTTTCTACAGGTACTATTATTATTCCTCTTTCATTCAATTACAAACAAAAAAGACGTAACTACAAATAGTTACGTCTTTCTCTTTATTTATCTAGGCTTTTTCTTCCCAGTAAATGCTGGCTTCTTTTTCTTTGGTGCTTTCGGTTTCGTTTCTACAAATGATCCGTTGAACATTTCTTGCTTCGTAAATACGATGC
Organism: Bacillus sp. MMSF_3353; assembly: GCF_030733445.1. Lineage (NCBI taxonomy): Bacteria > Bacillati > Bacillota > Bacilli > Caryophanales > Bacillaceae > Bacillus > Bacillus sp. MMSF_3353. The sequence goes on along the minus strand of NZ_JASHJA010000005.1, from coordinate 170,887 downwards.
CTAGTTTTTTTGCAAATTGAAGTAATTTACGCTCTTCTTGTTGTGTTACAAGAGAAACGACTGTTCCTTCTTTACCCATACGTCCTGTACGTCCTGAGCGGTGAATATATTGGTCTACTGTGTCTGGTAACTCCAAGTGGATTACATGTGTTAAATCATCGATATCAATACCGCGTGCTGCAATATCAGTAGCAAGTAGAATTTCTAATTTCCCGCCGCGGAAAGCACGCATCGTTGCTTCACGCTCTTGCTTACTTGCCTCTGCATGAAGAGCCGCTGCTTTCATTTTACGGAATTGCAATTTCTGAGTAATTTCATCTAAACGGAATGGGTCATTTAAGAAAGCAACTGCTTTTACATCGCCCATATGCATAATTCTTCTTACGTAATCATTTTTTTCGCGTCGCTCACAAATGATATACGTATGCTCAACTAAGCTTTTTGACTCTGCACGTGTTATACGTACTAATTGTGGTTCAACTGCTAAATCACGTGCAGCATCTTCTGCCGCTTTTGTAATTGTCGCCGAGAAGAATACTAATTGACGATCTCGCATTGTAGATTTAATTACATCTTGTACTGCGCCCATCATCTTTTGTTTTACAATTTGATCAAACTCATCAAATACAATCGTTTTTACTTCATGCATCTTTAGCTTTTTCATTCGAATTAATTCTAAAATACGTCCTGGTGAACCGACAATTACTCTCGGGTGTTTCTTTAATTTTTCAACTTGGCGCTTAATATCTGCACCACCAATTAAAGATGCCCCTGAAATTTCAGTCCCTGCTGTAAACTTTTGAACCTCTTCGTGAATTTGCATTACAAGCTCACGTGTTGGCGCTAAAACAACAACTTGTGGTTGTTTTACTTCAGGATTAATTTTATGTAAAAGGGGTAATAAGTACGCTAATGTTTTTCCTGTTCCAGTTGGAGATTCAGCTATAACGTCTTGTCCTTCTAAAATAGTTGGAATCGCTTGTTTTTGAATTTCAGTTAATTCTTTAAAACCAGCCTTCTCCCAAGCTTGTTGTAAAAATGGTTGCATATCTTTTATCATTTGTTTTTCTCCTTTATCTCTATTTTTGAAGAAAATGTTGTATTGTTCGCACCGTTTCTATCATGTGTGAAATAACAGCTATTAAATCATCAACATGGTCTTCTGTAATCGCTTTTTGAAATATAACCTCTACCTTATTATGATATGAAATCGCTTGCTTATTATATTCGTATGAAATTTTCTGCGTAATCATTCTTTCTTTTCCCCATATAGAATGCATGAAATTTTCAATTTCTTCACACACTACCTCTGGCTTTTCTATCGGGAATGAAAATGCTAACTTCATTTCACAACCTGGTGTAAATTGTGGTACTTCCAATATTTCACCAGACAAGTTCTTTGCATCTACAGATAGTGAAAATGTTGCTTTTACTACCGGTTCGAACGGTTCTGTTAATTGAAATGAAATATGGTATATACGACTTAATGAGGCAAGGTCCATCATATCTTTTCGATCTGTTACAAGAATATCTCCATGTAAATCAAAATCATAAACAGCACCTTCTACGATTACTTTTAAATTATCAAAAGCAGTTGGATCAAACATAATTTCCTCCAAAAAACAGGCGCCTTTCGATGGAAAGGCGCCACTTGATGTATATATAGTTTACAGATAAACGAGATGAATTACAACCTTTTAGAATAAACCTACTGCTTTTCCATCTTCATTTACATCCATTTGTAGTGCTGCTGGCTGTTTTGGAAGGCCTGGCATTGTTAACATTGTTCCTGTTAACGCAACGATAAACCCTGCACCAATAGATGGTTTTAGCTCACGAATTGTAACGATGAAGTCAGATGGACGACCTAATTTTGTTGCATCGTCAGAAAGAGAGTATTGTGTTTTCGCCATACAAATTGGTAGGTTACTCCAACCTTCTCCTTCATATTGAGCTAATTGCTTACGTGCTTTCGGAGCAAATTCAATATCTTTTGCACCATACACTTTTTGAGCAATTGTACGGATTTTTTCTTCTAATGGTAATTCTAATTCATAAAGTGGTGCGTAGTTGTTCTCACCTTTTTCAATTTCTTTTAATACTTTTTCAGCAAGGTCAACTCCGCCTTGGCCACCTTTCTCCCAAACTTCCGTTAAGGATACTGCATAGCCACGCTCATTGCACCAATCTTGTAAGTATGCAACTTCTGCATCTGTATCTGTAATAAATTTATTAATTGCAATTACGAAAGGCACACCGAAGCTTTGAATTGTTTCAACATGCTTCTGTAAGTTTTCCATACCTTTTGCTAATGCATCTACATTTTCTTCTTTTAATTGATCTTTTGCTACGCCGCCATGCATTTTAAGCGCACGAATAGTCGCAACAATAACAACTGCTTCTGGTTTAATGCCAGCTTCACGAGCTTTAATATCTAAAAACTTCTCTGCACCTAAATCAGCACCAAATCCAGCTTCTGTAATAACATAATCACCTAATTTTGCGGCCATTGTTGTAGCGATAACACTGTTACAACCGTGAGCGATATTCGCAAATGGTCCACCGTGAATGATAGCTGGTGTATTTTCTAACGTTTGCACTAAGTTTGGTTTTAATGCGTCTTTTAATAATAGTGTTAACGCACCTTCTACACCTAAATCTTTAACCGTTACAGGTTGATTTGCAAAGTTATAAGCAACTACGATGCGAGATAGACGAGCTTTTAAATCTTGAATATCTGTTGCAAGGCAGAATACGGCCATAATTTCAGATGCTACTGTAATATCAAAACCGTCTTCACGTGGTACACCTTGAACTGGTCCACCAAGACCAATTACTACGTTACGTAGGGCACGATCATTTAAGTCAACACAGCGTTTCCAAACGATTTTACGCGTATCAATTCCAAGTGTGTTCCCTTGTTGGATATGATTATCAATAAACGCCGCTAACGCGTTATTAGCAGTTGTGATCGCATGAATATCTCCAGTAAAGTGAAGGTTAATGTCTTCCATAGGTACAACCTGTGAAAAACCGCCACCTGCTGCCCCGCCTTTTAGTCCCATCGTTGGTCCAAGAGATGGTTCGCGAAGTGCAATTACTGTTTTCTTACCAATTTTATTAAAAGCTTGACCTAAACCAACTGTTACTGTTGATTTACCTTCTCCAGCTGGAGTTGGGTTAATCGCTGTTACTAAAACAACTTTACCGTCTTTCTCATCCTGTAAGCGCTTAAAAATATCAAGAGATAACTTACCTTTATAATGCCCGTATGGCTCTAATTCATCTTCTAAAATATTTAATTCAGCTGCAATTTCTTGAATCTTCCTCATACTCGCTTCTTGCGCGATTTCAATATCGGATTTAACTGTTGTAGTAGTTGTCATATACCCTAGTCCCCCTTTAATTGGTTCTGATGATATTGTATCAGTTTTTTGTATTTTCTGCACTTATTTACCTCCTAAAAATTCTTTCATTTCTTTATGCGTTTTTTAACATAAATACCCATAAGAATGTTAACGATTGTTGTAACTCGATAGGTAGTTGACCTAGCATCTTCTCATTTACTCCGCGCTTATATACACCGATGCCATCTACAACTTCAAAACCTTGTTCTTTCGCTAACTGTTCAAACTCCCAAGGCATCATCGTATTACAAACAACGTCTTTGCCATATAAACGAGGATAACTGTTCTCTCGAGGCTTTGCTGTCGGTCCTAAAATTGCAATACATGCATACCCATCTCTTTTTAAAACGCGCTTTATCTCATTTAATGCTCGTAATGGCTCCTCGGTCCATTCTAAAGAATTTATTGCCATAATTGATTCAAATTGCTCATTTTCAAATGGTAAGGAAGAAAGATCCCCTTTTATAAAAGATAAATTCGGTCCTTCTCCACGCTCCTTCCCTTTTTGAATCATCACTTCTGATAAATCTACTCCAACTGCTTTATAGCCCGCGCGACTTAATTTATATGTACCATATCCATCCCCACAACCAACATCGAGCACCTGAGCTTCTTTCTTCACATACTGTTCAAAAAACGGAATAATTGTACTCCTACTCCCGCTGTCCCACATCTCTTGACTATTTTGATTCCAAAATTCTGCACTACTATCCCATTTTTTCTCTGCTGATTCATGCCAATTAAATTTCGTCATACATTCCCCTGCCTTCACGTTTTATCATTCATTTCATTCTACATCATTTTCCAAAATTCCTGTTTATCTTCATTAGGAGATGTACAAGCTAATAACGGAATCTTTATTCTCCAATTTTTGCTTTACTTGGGTTTAACTCATACTCATGTTCTTCTCTTTGTGTAAGATACTATAGGTACACCCAATTGAAAGAGAGGGATGTACATGCGAAGAAAGAGAAATCATCATTTTAAAAGTGGTGAAAAACACGAAGAGTATGCAGCTGAAATATCACCAGCTGGCATACCAATTAGACATAAGCGTAAAGAAATTGCAAATGAAATAGAAGGTACAAACACCGGTGCAATGGTAGGCTATGTCGCTTTATTTCTTTCGCTTTTCTCAATTGCATTTTATCCAGTTACACTCGGCTCTCTTGCGATTTTAGTCGGCTTATTAGCTGTCAATTTCGGAGCAAGAACACTTGGATATACAGCAATTGGTTTTGGTAGTTTTTCTGTTTTATTTACTTTACTCTATCCGCTTTCTTTGTCAGCGTTTTAAAAAAACACACCAAGTTATACTTGGTGTGTTCATTCGTGATACAACATAATATGACCGCATCCACAGCAATGTTTCGCTGTAATTTCTTGAAACACTGGATAATTTTCTTCATCCCTATGTTCAATAAACACCTTTTCAAAACGGTACATGTTTGGCGCATATGCCCAATCTTGTTTCGTACGTGCATACAAAGTTGAGGAAAAAAACTCCTCACCACCGCAAACGATACATGTATTCTTCATTACTATCCCTCCTATGCTTGTCTTACTTCATCTATATGAACATAAGCATAAGAAAAAGACCTTCTATTACTAGAAAGTCTTCTCTGAAACAAAAAGAAATGTACCAAACATTCCTACTCCGCTATATTCTTTCGTAACACCAGCTTCTGTTTTAAATGTTTGCTTTGCAGTCATAAAGAATACACCATTTCGTGCATCTGTACTTTCAAATTGTAATTTTTCTTTTTTACCATCTACATTTTGTGTGCATTCAAAACTACTCTCATCACATTTCAATGCATACTTATCCTCTACATATACTTTAAAATCCGATTCTTTCGGACAAGTAATAAGTAAAATCGCTACGAGAATAATACTTACAATACCCACAATTGTATAATATTTCTTCATTTGTACTCCTTTCAAATGACAAGAAAACTTGACTTCATGCGCCAAGTTTTCTTAGTCCACAACCCATTGCCATTCTTGTTCTTTCTTATCAAAAATAAGCCAGCCTGTCTCTGTTGCTTCTTCTTTCAATTCATCGATATTATCTAGCACCTCATCCGTACTTTCATACGAACCAACTACATATACCGGAATTTCAAGACCTCTTCTTGACTCAATTTTCCCTGCTAGATCAATATAAAGACCATCCTCCATTAATGGAAGAAGCCCCATGATCACTTCTTTCGAAATTGCTGGGAAAATTTTTGATTTTTGGAACAAAGAAAAACGTTTCTTACCAAAAGCACCGAGTTTATAAGGAATGACTTTACTTAACATCCCTACAAAGTCAGCAATTCTACGATAATACACTTTGTTGTACCATCCGTCATCATGTGAAAAATAAACAAATCTATTTTTCAATAGCGGAAAGAATGTTCTTGCAAGTGGTTCTTTTTTGTGAGCCAAATATAAAAGCTCTGCAATTTCTTTTGGCTCTAATTCATCTAAATCGCTTGCATCATCAAAATCTACCCAACAAAATTCATCAAATTCATCAATCTCTGCTTGAATTAGCTTATGTATATTTTCTTCCTCAACATATTCAAATAAAGTATGATAATGAAAATCTGTCCATTCAAAGTTATGCTTCAAAAGCAACACTTGATGAAGCGGTGAAGGGATGTTACTTGCAAACTCTTTAAACGTAATTCCTGATGTAATAAAACAATGACCCCGACGATTACCATTAATATATATCATATTTTTTACTTGGTCAGATCCTCCAGACAAAGCACCTAGCCACCTTCGTTTTATATGTTTCAATTCTATAGCATATTTTAACATGAAAAATTTTAGAAACATAGAAAAAAATTCAAAAACTATTTACAATTTCATGTGTTTTATTACATAGTGATTACAAGAAAAAACACCTGCTCGTGAGCAGGTGTTTTTAAAGGATTTCATCTGGGTTTTGAGGATGATGATTTCCCTCTTTCTTTTCATCTTTTTGGAACATCGATTGAATTTTATCAATTGTTTGTGGAGCTAATTCAATCATTTTTTCTGCTAAATGTGTCGCATTTTGTAGATGCAGAATATTTACTCCATCTTTATTCACTACAAGAAATGCTACTGGTGTAATAGAAACACCACCCGCGCTACCGCCACCAAATGCAGGGTTACCGTTCGCTCTTTGGCCATCATTCGTTTGGAAATCAGAACCTCCTGCTCCAAAACCGAACGCCACTTTAGAAACCGTTAACACCACACCACCGTCAGCCGTTTGAACAGGCTCTCCAACAATCGTATTTACATCGACCATTTCTTTTAAATTTTCCATTGCCGCTTTCATTAACCCTTGAATTGGATGATCCACCGTTCATAACCTCCTTTGTCATATCTTTCCTAGTTTTTCCGAAAGTTGGTGAACTAAACATAAAATTTTATATTGATTTCAAAAAACTTAAGTTGTAATATTTAGAAAAGTAAAAAAAGAGGTCGATTCGTTATGATGCGAAAGTTAACAAAGAAAGATCATGAACAAGTATTCGATTACCTAAAAGAAGAAGCAGCCCTTAACTTGTTTATTATTGGGGATTTAGAAACTTTCGGTTATGAAACAGACTTTCAAGAATTATGGGGCGTATTTAAAGAGAATGGAACATTAAAATCGATTTTACTCCGCTTCCATGATGCATTTATACCCTATAGTAAAGAAGAATTTATTACCATTGATTATGAGGCACTTATTTCCGCCTATAAGCCGCTTAAACTCTCTGGCAAATCAACTATTGTAGAAAGATTTGAAACCGCTCCGAGCATACAACTAGGTGTCAAAAATGAAATGTATTTTTGTGAATGTCTAAATGACAACAACTTACCTATTACACCTGTCCAAGAAACAATTAAACTTGCCACACTAGATGATGTAAAGCGAATAATGCAATTACGAAGTAACATCGTTGAATTTCCGACTGCTAATGAATCAGAGAAAATATTAAGACAAGCTCTCGAAACAAACACAGGACGTACATACTATATTGAAAAAGACGGCGCTATTATTGCATCCGCCTCTACATCTGCTGAAAATTCATTATCCGCTATGGTAGTTGGCGTATGTACGCATCCGAACTACCGCGGAAATGGATTTGCTTCACTCATATTGCAAAAAATGATTCAAGACTTTACGAAAGAAGGCCGAACACTTTGCTTGTTTTATAATAATCCGGCTGCTGGACGAATTTATAAACGATTAGGGTTTAAAGATATAGGGATGTGGACGATGTACCGATAATAAAAAGCCGATTTGAAATCGGCTTTTTATACATATTGTGCTAATCCAGCTTCAAAGGCTTTTTTATCATTATTTAGTACACCAAACAATGCTTCTTGAAGCGCAAATGTACTTTTATAAAAATACATTCGTTCCTTTACTGCTTCTAAATTAGGATAATGAGCTGAAAATAGTTGTAAAAACTCCTCTCCATAACTAGCTAATTCTATTCGAAGTTTTTGAATACCTTTTTCATATTTCGGAAAACGGAATACTACATTATCATTTACAATTAATACATCATTATTTTGGCCAATTTCATTTATATAAGCTGATCTTATTTGTAATTCAGGACACACTCTTTGTAAATACGAAACATACTCATTTTCTTTTCTCATTCTTTCCCCTCTCCCGTTCAAGCCTATTGTTCTCACTTCAAAGTCATAATTACCTGTCTTTCAACAAAACCAAACTCTTCGTACATCTCTTTCGCAAAATTCCCGGCAAATACATTTAAGCGAATTTCTGAATACGTCTCCTTCAATTCCTTAATACCAGCTTCCATCAGTTCTTTCGACAGTCCTTTCCCTCGATATTCTGGAAAAACGTATAACTCATATATAAATCCAAGTTTTTCACGAGAAAAATAGTCTGTATTTTCCCCTATTAATACCCATCCTATTACTTTCTTTTCTTCTTTAATAACTAAATAATATGCTCCCTTTTCCACTATTGGCTTTGTAATTTCAATCGCTTTCTCTATACTTAATCGACAATTCCCTCTTGTCCCTTCAAAAAGTGATTGAGCTGCATACTGTAAGATTTCATTCGTTTCTTCTCGATTCGCCTTTTCTATCATTTTTCACAACTCCACTCATTAATAGGCATTACTATCGCTTGTTCAAGTTCCTCCGACTCAATCACAATTGCCAGCAATCCCTTTTCCGTAATCGTTTCATGAAATTCGCCCTTCTCCCAAAACACAGCCTGTCCCGCTTCCACCTTCACATTTTCTTTATCTGCTCCGCATACATATCCTTCTCCATCCACAATAAGAAGCAGCTGTGATACAACTGCTTCATGATATCCAATTATTCCATTCTCTCGTAAATGCATAGCACCAATATGTACATTTCCTTTATGGTTTAATATTTTTGACATTATGAAATTAGATTGAAATGCTGAGATTTTCTTTCCCACTTTTTCACTAAAATCAAAAATTTTCATTACTAATCCTCCCTATACGTATAAAACCATCCTTACTGTCTGCATCATATGTCCTTCAAAATCTTCTTCAAATTCCTCTAATTGTGCAAAACCTTTCGCTTCATAAAAACGTTTTCCTTTTTCATTCGCTGCTTCTACATGAATGTATAGTTTCCGAATTCCTTTTAATTCCGTTAACCCTTTTTGTAATAAAGCACTTCCTACCCCTTTCCCTTGCTGATCTGGTAACAAATAAATCGCTCCTAATTCTGCTTCGTTTTGCAATCTAACAGGTGAAAAATTCGCAAAGCCAATTACTTCTCCCTCTTCTTCCGCAACGAATAAATGTGTATTTTCAAGACGATATTTCATTTTTTCATCAGAATAGGCCTCGTCTAAAAATCTGTCTTGAATCTCTCTCGGAATAATGCTTTCGTATGTATCATGCCAAGCTATTTTCGCTACGGATTGTACAGCGTGAATATCTTCTTGCTTCATTTCTCTAATTACATATGTCATCTCGTTGTCTCCATTCTCTTTAACTTATATTCTGCTAATATACTAGAAGAAATGGCAGAACCATTTTCATAATTCACTTTAATTAATTTTAATTTCTCAATTGAAGCTGTTGCATAATCAAATTTTTCATATATATATTCCATTACACTTAAAAACTGATTTGCATGTAACTTATTTGCAATCGTGCAATGCGGAACCCATTTTCCTGGTACATAATATGAATTTAAATTATCATGAAAAGTTTTAAAATTATCATGATAAGAATGATGAAGTTTTAACAATTCATCTGTAATGGTCGGTGCTAAAAAGATCGTTCCATTAGTAGGAAAAACTCCAACAGAAGGAAAATTTATTGCAGCCATATTTTCTTGAACAGCTACAAACTCCTCTAATTTCTTAGTATATAAGTTAACATCTACCTCATTGTAATCAGCTAATGTAATATGAGGTTCTACTCCGGCTAATTGATTTGTGCCAATGATATTTGTTATTTCATTTTGTAATTCTATAATTTTATTAGTAAACACACGATCAAATGTAGCAATAATAGCGTACATACTTTCTCACCCCTTCGTTACATATAACGCTTCCCATTCTTCACGAATCATTCCCATTCGAATAGAATCATAGTACGTCCCGTTATAATAACGACATTTTCGCATCCTACCTTCTAAGCTCATTCCTATTTTCTCCGCTACTTTCATCATTCGTTCATTGCCAGACCAAGTCGTGATTCCTACTCTGCCAATCTCCATCTTTTCAAATAGTAAATCTCGATATAACGTTAACGCCTCTGTACCATAACCACCATTCCAGTAATTTGGATTATAAATAACAAGCCCTATCTCTAACCAACGCGTCGGTTTATATTCCCAATAAAACCCGATTGTCCCTATAATTTGACCGTTATTTTCTATAATTAAATTGGATAGAGGTTCCTCTTTTAAACGAGTTTTCATCTTCTCTTTATAAGACGAGTATTCTTGCATTGAAAACGGAAAATACGGTGCATCCCATTTTTTCCATTCTGGATTTTCTTCTTTAAATACGAGATCCCATAATGTTTTTATATCTGATTCTTCAATTGCACGAATTGTAACTTTATCCCCTTTTACTCTTACGTTTTGCATAATTTCCTCCTACACTCCTCTTTATTTCATATATAATTATAATGTTTTTTCAGAAAAATCAAAACAAATATCGTTTATTATATTGTATAATTTTGTTATAAGATACCACTTATTCATGTGGAGAGCTGGTGATTCAATGAATAATCGATTTAGTATTGCTTTATTTCTCACTATTATTACAACAAATATTATTCTCTATTTCTTCTTACCATTACGTATTGTTACGAAATGGGACTTCAATGGAACGCCTACATCAACAATGGATAAAAGCACTTTTGTTATCGTAAATATAATTATATGTACCTTCTTATTCTTTTTATTTTTAGCTTTATCTAAAGCAGCGAGTAACCAGAAATTTCTCCTTTGGATTGGCAACACAATTTTACTATTTTTATTTTTTGTCGATATTGTCATTGCTCTCATCGCTCTTGGCTTCACTCTTCCTCTTGATCATTTCATATTTTTAGCATTAGGGCTTTTATTTATATTAATAGGCTATTTCAGTTCCAAAATCGATACGAGTAAATCAACGGTTTCATTGGAATGGAATGATAAACATCTTGAAAAAAGAGCTTCAAATATTTGTAGTATTTCAATGATAATAGCAGGTATTTTCCTAGCCGGGCTTCCATTTATCGTTCCTGTTCCGTATAGAGGTTATGCTATAATCGCAATTATTTTAGGAATGACGCTTGCCATTTTACCGAGTACGATTTACTTACTTATGAAAGACAGCAAGCAATCTACTCATTTAAAAAGGTAATAAAAAAATAGGAGGTTCTATACCTCCTATTTCAGCTAAACGTTTTCTTTTTCATTTTTTCTATCTCAACTAAAATCCCTTTCTCTATCCAGCCTTCTATCCCATCTCTTTTCACTAAATCATATCCTGAACAGCTTCCATCAATGAGAGAAACAATGTCCCCTTTCCTTACACATATTTGTGCACAAGAAATATCGGTTTTCACTGTGTAATCACCTGACTCAAGCTGCCTAATATATTCATTTTTCACATAAAGTAATGTATTCGTTTCCTTTTGCTTGCATATTGTGTATTCTTGCACCTTCTCCATCGGCTCTATGTAATAATATGGATATGTTACCCCGCCCTGCATTTCTGAATTCGCATTAAAATCTGCTATCACTTCAAACTCTGGAAAATAGTCTACATATGTATAAGAAAACATATCACCTGCTGGTTTCCTTTGAATGATAAATGCGTTTAATTGCCCTGCCTCTTTAATCGCATTTCCCCCATCCATCGCAATAATCTTTTTCTCCTTATCAATAACTGGATTATTAGACGGTGCTTTGTCTGAATAGTTTACAACAGGCCAATGACCGACAACTACATATTTATGTGCTCTATGTGATTTATTGAAAAACTCCGGCATTGCTATCGCATTTTTTCGTTCTGTCTCTTTCCAATCTTCTCTATCTTCAAGGCCAGCATGTACAAAAATATAATCTTCTGTTTCAAGCGCTGTTGGCAATTCTGTCAGCCACTTTATTTCTTTTGAAAAATGGCTCATTAATACTTCCCTTACTTTTTGAATAGGCGTACCTTCATGAATAGAGAAATGCACACACTCTAACCATTCATTAAAAATCGAATGCTTTCTCGTACATAAATAATTGATAAGACCAGGATTTTCATTTAAAAGCGCATCAACTAAAACTTCACAATTCCCTTCAACAACGTGAACATTTGAATTGTTCTTTACAAGATTCATAACGTAGTTTACGACGCCGATGCTGTCTCTTCCTTTCTCACAAAGATCACCATTAATAATTAAATAATCTTCATCTTTAAAGTTAACTTTCTGTAGTACTTCTTTTAAAAGAAGTAATTCTCCATGAATATCAGATATTACGATTACTCTAACATCATTAGGAATTGATAGTTTCTTTATTTTTTCCAAGTGTAAGCGCTCCAATCATTCTCTGTATTATTTACAAAAAAACAATTCAACAACTTAAATTATAAACCTTTCTAAATGAAATAGGTTCTATATATTATGTCATATAGAACCTATCCTTCTTTATAATTCTTTATAAAAAGAAAAACTTACCTTATCATAACCTTCTCTTTCATAAAAGCGGTGAGCGTCTAATCTAGGAAACGCTGATGTAAGAACGATGGACTCACATTCGTTTTCTTTTCCCCAGTTCTCTATATAGGAGAGTAATACATTCCCATACCCTTTTGAACGATGTGCTTCTGCTGTTACAAGGTCATATACGAAAACATGTTTCTCATTATAAAAATTCGTACAAATCGCTACACCGGCTAGACTAACTGCTTCATCTTCTTCATTACGTAGCGAAAATAGTTTATAATTCTCTTCTTTCATTTTTTGAAACAAAGAACTTGCTTCTTCTCTTGAAAGTTTCGTTCGTAACTGCTGTAATACGGGAAATACATCATGTAAATCCGCTTCTGTTACTACTTCTCTAATATTCATTTTGATTCTCCCCTTACTATTTATAAAATTTTCTAAATGTTATATCATCATTATAGAAAGCCACTGCCCTTAGCTTAAGTGACAGTTTTATCTTTTTTTATAAGGCCAGTATGAAAAGGAGCGTCTACGAATGGATCTGACTATCCCATTAGTATTACAAAGTAAAATACCCCTTTACTTACAAATTTATGAATATATGAAACGAGAAATCTCTCATAGATCACTATGTGCCGGTACACGCCTTCCTTCTCACAGAAATTTAGCAGTACAACTTAATGTGAGCCGTATTACAGTGGAATCCGCTTATCAACAATTACTAGCTGAAGGGTATGTAGAAAGCAAACCGAAACGTGGGATTTTTGTTGCAGAAGTTGATATGGATGTCATTCAAAAGAAACAGCAAATTGCGTCAAACAGTGCTAACAATAAAGAAAACGAACAATATGATTATGATTGTAGTCAAGGACTTATTGATCAAAAAGCTTTTCCGATAACAAACTGGAAAAGAGCAATACACGAAACTTTATTTCAGTATGAAAATGAATTATTTGCTAAGGAAGATCCACAAGGTGAGCTCGTTCTACGAGAACATATTTCAAAGTATTTATATCATGCTCGTGGGGTACATTCTTCACCTGATCAAATTATTATTGGAGCAGGTACGCAGCCTCTTCTTTGGCTACTACTTCAACTACTTGGTTCAAAAAAGGAATTCGGAATCGAAAACCCTGGATTTCACCGTATTCCTGCTATGATTCAAAGTTCTGGTCTTACCGTTCACCCCATCCCTTTAGATGATAAAGGAATTCATATTTCCGCTTTACGTGAATCGGGTTGCAATGTAGCGTATGTCACTCCATCTCACCAATTTCCACTTGGAATCATTATGCCATTATCTAGAAGACTCGAGTTATTAAAATGGGCGAATGATTGTAAGGGCTATATTATTGAAGATGATTACGACGGGGAATTCCGTTATATAGGAAAACCTATTCCTTCTTTACAAGGACTAGATGCAAATGAACGTGTTATTTATATGGGAACTTTCTCGAAATCTTTTTTACCTTCTTTACGAATGGGATACATTGTTTTACCACCTCATCTGTTAAGAGCCTATGAAGAGCTTGGTGGTATGTTTAAACAAACTGTTTCTACGCTGCAGCAACTTACCTTTGCCACCTTTATTCAAAATGGTGATTGGGAACGTCATATTAACCGAAGTCGGACGTTATATAAAAGAAAACATATTTCTTTAATTAAATCTATTACAAACGAGATGGGAAATAACGTCCATATACTCGGTGAACAATCCGGACTTCATATTGTACTTCACGTTCATAACGGGATGAATGAACAAGAACTTATTCATGCAGCCGCAAAAGAACGTATTAAGTTATACCCTCTCTCCACATACGATTCTGTTCATAATGTAATGGATGAGTCGTATGTATTGCTCGGTTTTGGCAGTATTCCAGAGGATCGTATCGAAACTGTAGTTCAATTACTGAGAAAGGCCTGGTTCCCTAAATAAGAATAGCTCCACGTAAGTTATACTTACGTGGAGCTATTTTCATTCACTATTTTTCTGTTCTCGCTGCCCTTCCTGGCCGCTTAACACCAGTTGTTTCTGTTGAATAGGAAGCTTCAATGATAGCAGTTGGATCTACAGAGAGAACGAGATCTTTCATTTTGGGATAAATGAAACGGTTTGTAATACAATAAATGATTCTCTTATGTTCTCCTAAAAAACCACCTTCTCCATGTAGATACGTAACGGATAATTGCAATTCTTTCATAAGCAGATCGCCTATTTCTTTATTTTTACCAGAAATAATCATGACGCTCTTTCCTTGGTTAATACCATCTAATATGAAATCAATCATCTTCGTAACAATATAGAAAATTGCTAATGAGAACATCGCTTGTTCGATTGAAAATAAAATCGCTACAAATGTGAAAATAACTGCATTTACAGCAAGTAAAAATGTACTAATCGGTACTTTAAAGTGTTTGTTCATCCAAACCGCTAACATTTCTGATCCATCTATTGCGCCACCCATTTTAACAACAATCCCAACGCCTATTCCAAACAGTACGCCACCATAAAGTACAATTAATAATTCAGAAGTTGTAATCGCCGGAAATGGTTTTAAATAGATTAATCCGAGTGTTGTAACTACATTTGCATAAGATGTACGGATGAAGAACTTCTTCCCCATTACTTTTGCGGTAAATAGCAGGATAGGAATATTAAGTCCTAAAAACACTCCGTAAAGCGGTAATCCAGCAACTTTATTTGCCATAATAGCAATGGCCGTTACCCCACCATCTACTAAGCCATTAGGTGCTAAAATAAGCTCTAATGAACCCGCTACAATAATCGATCCAATTGTTAATAATACGTATTCAAATACTCTTTTCATTCATTACCCCCAAAACTTATATATTTTCTTAGTATTATTTTAACGTAATTTTACTACTAATTCAAAGATATGAGTTTATATACACAAAAGTTTCACCTTTACAGTGATTTTTTATGTAATTTATTTACAGAAACACACTTACGTATTACAGTAAGTGTGCTCCAAACATTTATTTAAGTTTTAAGTATGAATTCATTTTCATTTTTAATATTTCATCAACTGCCCTATTATACCCACCAGCATTTCTAAGGGACTCACCAACTTTACGACTATTTTCTTTAAATGTCACATCATCCATTACTTTTTCTACAGTCTCACGTAACAATTCAGAACTTAATTCTTTACGATTAATCCTTATTCCAGCCCCTACTTCACTCACTCGTTGCGCAACTAAAGGCTGATCTCCTGTTACCGGAATTACAACTAACGGGACACCGTAATATAGTGCTTCACTCGAACTATTCATACCACCGTGTGTCACGAATACATCAGCATGCTGTAATATTTCTAATTGCGGTACGTAATTATACAACTTAAAGTTATTCGGAATGTTTTCAAATTGATTTAAATTTATCTTCTTACCAACAACTAATACGACTGTCGCTTCTACATCTTTAAACGCTTCAAAACATTTTTCATATAGTTCAGGTTGTTCATTAAAAACTGTTCCCATAGAAATGAAAATCAATTTTTCATCTTTTAAATCTTCCATAGAAAAGCTGTCTACTTCTTTTCGAGTAGCAATTGATGGGCCGACAAACTTATACGATTCATCGAATACATCTGAACGCGGCTGGTATTCTTTTGAAGTATATACAATAGTAATATCACCAGGATGATTCATAATATCATACATACTATTACATTTCATTCCATACTGCCTATTCCATTTTTCCATTCCCGCTAAACAAGATTGATATAACGGATTCGTTTCATCTACTTGTCTTGATTCTTGTTCATCATTAAAATTAATGTACTGATTAAAAGCAAATGTTGTACAAGAAGAAACGCTAGGTAATTTTAAAATATTGGCTATAATACGTCCTACGGGAAAATGATTATCGTATAGCAAGTAATCGTACTTTTCCCCTTTTGTTTCTTCTACAATTTGAGTCACAATACGCTCTGATGCTTCAATCATATGAGATAGCATCGTCAAAGGACTCCCACCTTCATTTACTCGTTCCATAATATTAATTTGAGAGAGGAAATTCTCAAACACTCGGAATTCTGCACCTGTTGCTTCAATCTTCTTTCTATAATCTCCAATACAATACGAAACAACTGTCTCCCCTCGCCGAATTAACTCACTTACAATAGCTAAAGTCGGATTTATATGACCTTCTCCGGGAAAATTTATTACGAGTACATTTGCCATCATATTCTCTCCTATCTAACAATATTAATAGTTAATTATATTAATTAATTTAAAACTATTATAAAGGAATCTATTCTACTTCTTCATATTTTTCACTTCATTTTATTATTGAGAAATATTTTTCATAACCTACATTATAACTCTTATAAAAGTATGCTTAACCTTTCATTTATTGAAAAATACGGGAGTTACATTCAGGCATTTTTACAGATTTATCATCAGAAACATTATTTTGATAATTCATACAAAAGTAGAAAAATATAATTTCCACACTGATTTCTCACTATAAATTTATTTAAGTTCTAAGTTGTCCTCATCATTATCCACTTGGAACATATTCTGTTATATAATGAATTTATAGAATTTACAGAAAAAGAGGTAACTTCATGCTACAACAACTATTCACTTCACCTATTTTATCTATTCAAGCTTTACACCCAGGTTATGAAGACCATGCAAGCGATGTGTTTCTCGTCCGAACAGAAGATGCAGAAGTCATCGTTCGTTCTTCTAAAATGAATGAAGAGCCAAATAATGATTTTTGGTGGGGATGTAAAAACCTATTTGGAATTGATCCAAGGAACGTACATCATTTAAAAGCTGTACATACATTGCTGCAAGAACATACTAATCTTCCTATCCCAACAATATTAGAAAAACATATTTTAAATGGCCGTGAATTCGTTGTAGCCGAAAAGTTAGTAGGTAACACAGTTCAATCTTTTATCGGGCAACCAGATTCTATTTTATTCAGTCTAGGAAAAGGGCTTGCAGAAATACATACATTTAAAGCCGATTACATAGGAAATGTGTCAGGTTCCTTCCAAATTACACTAGATGAATTCCAATCACACATTTTAAATGTGAGTAAAGAGCTTGTGAATATGTTTTATTCCGATAATGAAAGCATACAAAATGCATTTCCTACTTTTGAATCACAACTTTCTTCCTTACCAGCACCAAAGGAATCAACGCTCGTTTTAATTGATATGGACCCTACTCAGTTTTTATCAGATGGTACAACTATTACGGGATTAGTAGATACAGAAGCCTATGCCGTTGCTCCCCGGGAGTTTGATTTTATAGGCTTAGAATATGTGTTTACAGAAAAAGAGGCACATGCTTTTAAACAAGGTTACGAAACCATTATGCCCCTTCCTCATCTTGCAGAATGTAGACCTCCCTATCGATATTTGTACCGGTTATTATCTGTTCAGGGCAGTGTGGAGTTAAAAAAGTGGCTTAGTCATCCATCCTATTTTTAAATACGAATGAGAGGGGTTATGAAATGAATATTGAACAAAAGAAATCTTTAATAGCAAACGAAATTCAGCAAATGAAAGATTTAGCTCATATTTGTGGGCAACACGATCAAATTGATTACTCATCAGATTTACATATAAACTTTTTAACTGCTCGCAATAATGAAGAGGTATATGATTTCCTATTTTATGATAATACTCAATTAATCGGTGCATTAAGTATGTATGATTTTGAAAGACCGACAAAACTGGAGTTAATAGGGTTTGTTCATCCGAACTATAGGAAACAACATATAGGCACTACTCTTTTACAAACCGCAATGAAAGAAATACGAATAAGAGCGGCAGATGAAGCTCTTCTTATTATGAATGGGGATTCTGCTTCTGGGAAAGAATTTGCAAGACATATGAAGTTACCTTATTTATATAGTGAATATAGTATGGATTTCAAAGCTAAAGAAGTTCAAAAAACAACAAAGAATTCTATACAGCTTACTCTTGCATCTTCAGGGTCACTTCTTGATCTTATTGAAATTTCTAGTAAAGCTTTTGGAGATTCAGCAAAAATACCGCTACATGGTTACAAAAAATGATGAATTCCCCTTCCTATCAAGTTTACTGTGCTCTTATCGACGAAAAAGTGATAGGAACGATTACAGTTTCTGAGCAAGAACAATCTACTACACTATCAGGATTCGCCGTTCATCCTTCTTATCAAGATAAAGGATACGGAAAAGATATTCTTAGTTATATGGTACATACCCTTATTACAAAAGGAATTTCAACAATTGAATTAGACGTCGAAACGAAAAATAACCACGCTTTAAAACTATATACACAATGTGGTTTTGAAATGAAAAAGAAGCATGACTATTATAATGTAATGAATCTTGAGGTGAATACATATGTGTAAAAAACTAATTTATTCTGATTATGATATTTTCGCATCCATTTATAATAAACATTGGGGGCATTATGCTGAACACTCCTATCTACTTTTGGAAAAACTCGTTTTACAATATGCACCACCACATTCTCATATTTTAGATCTTTGCTGCGGGACTGGTCACCTTACTAAGAAATTAATTGATAATACTTTTTTAGTAACTGGAATAGATGGTTCTGCTCAAATGATTGAATACGCACGTCAAAACGCGCCAGACGCAACCTTTATCGTCGATGATGCTCGTTATTTCAATATAAATGAGCAATTTCACTATGTTATCTCTACTGGCGATAGCTTAAACCATATTTTAAAATTAGATGAATTAAAAAATGTTTTTCATAATGTTTACTCCGTATTACATAGCGAAGGTACATTCGTATTTGATATGAATATGGAGAAATGTTTTCTTGAAAATTGGATTGCTTCATTTCATATTTCAGCGGAAGAATATGTATGTACAATTGATTCTACATATGATAAAGAAAATAAAAAAGCAGAAATGAACTTTATACTATTTCAACATGACATAGATAATAATTGGAAAAGAAGTGACTTTTCTTTTGAGGAAGCTTGTTATTCCAATGAAGAAATAATTTCTTCATTGGAATCTGTAGGTTTTAAGAACATTCAATTACACGGTACAAACAGAACATTTTTCATTTGTCAAAAATAAAAAAACTGAATCATAACGATTCAGTTCTTTCTTAGTATATTTACGACAGCAGCCGTTTCATTATTTTCTTTATACACTCGCGGGATTCTTCTGTCTAACATACAAGTAACTTCATAGTTAATTGTACCTAACATATCCGCTACTTCTTCTACCGCAATTTCTTCTTCACCTTGTTTACCGTAGAATACTACTTCATCCCCAACTTGTACTGGCATTGCTTTTGAAACGTCTAACATAAGTTGATCCATACAAACACGGCCAATAACAGGTACTCGAACTCCATTTATTAATGCATGCCCTTTATTAGATAACTGACGATTATATCCATCAGCATAGCCAATCGGTACAGTTGCAATCCATTCTTCACCAGTCGTTACATACGTATTCCCATAACTTACACCGCGATTCTTCTTCGCATGTTTAATATGAGCTACTTTTGATTTTAATGACAACGCAGGCTGTAAAGAAACGACTGCATGATCTACCTCTTTTGAAGGATACATTCCATATATTCCAATACCTACACGAACCATATTTTGAAATGTATTGCTAAGCTCCATTGAACCTGCACTATTTGAACTATGAATATATGGAATATGAATTCCTAATTCTTTTGCTGCATTGACAGCTTTCTCAAATAAACTTGTTTGCATATTCGTATATGATTTATCAATTTCATCTGCCGTAGAGTAATGTGTAAACATTCCTACTACCTCTACATACTCCATACGGTTTAATTCTTCTAAAAATGGTTTAACCTCTTCTTCTTGTAAACCGATACGACTCATTCCTGTATCAATTTTCACTTGAATTTGCGCTTTCTTTTGAAGACGGTTTGCGATTTCATTTATACCTTGTAAATCTTCACTTCTATAAACAGTCATCATAACGTCATATTGAATTGCCTCTTCCGCAGCTGCTACTGATGTATAACCTAAAATTAAAATCGGCACGTTAATTCCTGCTTCTCTTAACTCTATCGCTTCATCTACAAATGCAACTGCAAGCTGATCTATTCCTACTTCAATAGCAGCTTTCGCAACTTCAACCGCCCCGTGACCATACCCATTTGCTTTTACAGCAGCCATCATTGCAATATTTTCATCATTCACACGTTTTTTAAATTCTTTTACATTATGTTTTACTGCATTTAAGTCAACTTCAATAATTGTATCTCTTCCATATTTCAAACTCATTGGTCTAACTCCTAACTCAATAATTGCATTCCATTCTATTTCACGTTTCATATGACCTTTTACAATATAATACTTTTCAATATGCTAGTCAAACTACTAGAATTTTCGGAATTTTGAGTATGATATAATACCCTTAAGAAACTATTATATACGGAGAAGAGGAGAATTACAATGTTTGTACAATCTGCATTGCATCAACTACAAGTTGCTGTTGATACTTCTATTCAAATGCTTAACCAATATAATGAAGATAGTTTAAAAATACAACCAATTCACTCGAAGCGAGCTTTATTTGAAATGTGTGCACACCTTTCTCTGATTTGCCATGCGGATTTACTCATTTTAAATGGTAGTACTGAAAAACAACTACACACTTTCTATAAAGAACAAACACCCGAAACAATTACGCAAATGCAAAAAACGATGCTACAGGGCTACGATGTACTTTCTAAAATTTTTTTATCCTATTCCAATGAAGAATTAGCGGAAATTAAGACTGCTTATTGGGGTATTTCTTATTCCCGTTTTGAATGGTTGCTTGAAATTGTTGCACACTTTTATCATCATCGTGGGCAAATTCATATTTTATTGTGCGAGCACATTAAAGATCCTAACATACCTTTATTCCAATAAAGGTATGTTAGACGACATGAAACTTCTCTAAAGCAAATAAAATACCACCTTCACTCGCCTTCTTTGTAACGAAATCAGCTTTTGTTTTTATTACTTCTCCGCCATTCCCCATCGCAATTCCTAATCCTACATATTGCAACATCTCAATATCGTTTCCACCGTCACCAAAAGCAATTGCTTCTGATTTACAAATGTTTAAGTGATCCAATACTTTTTGAATTGCGGTGAGCTTCGATACTTTATTATCTTCCAATACATTTATGACATAACCATGAAAACGGTCGAATGTAAACATTGGGTATTTTTCAATAAATTTTTGAGATTCTATTTCATCCGCATACAAACATAAACAATAGATCTCTTCAGACAAATCCTTGCTTTTTTCAGGGTACTCCCCTAAATTTAACGTCTCGCTAAGTGCTTGCATTACACGCTCATTATCTGAGGCTATTCCGTTCATTGTAAAATCCTCAGTAAAATAAGAAACGCCGTGACCATGTAATTCTGCAAACTCTGAGATATCATGAACGATTTCACTTGAAAGTACCGATTTATGTAGAACTGTTTCCCCACACTTAATATGTGCACCATTTGCAGAAATAATTGTATGTATGCCCAGCTCTTTAAATTGTGAACATAAGCTATATGGTCTCCCTGTTGTAACAACTACGTGAATTCCTTTATCTATTAATCTTTGTATCGCTTCTTTTGTACTTTCGTGCATACTTCTATCAATCTCACTTAAAAGCGTACCGTCAACATCAAAAAACACTACTTTGTACACGGGTCTTTACATCCCGTCCAAATGATTCGTATCATTAATGAAATGTACCGTTTTTTGTTCGCCATCAATTTCAATTAAGCTTATTCCCGTATCTCCCATTTTAAAATAATAGTCCATTGAAATGGGCATTTTGAAAAACGCACGTAATAGACTATTTATTACACCACCGTGTGCAACGATTGCTATCCGTTCATACGTATTCTCTGTCACGATTTTAGAAAAGATTCCTTCTATTCTCATTCTAAATTCAATAAATGATTCCCCATTTTCAAAACGGTCATGAAGAAACTTTGGCTCTGGATATTTCTTTGCTTCTTCAAAAGATAAGCCTGCTTGCACTCCGTTATTAAACTCCATTAATTCCTCTTCTAGTTGAATTGGGCATCCAATTCCTTCAGCTAACGTTTCACCAGTTTCACGAGCACGCTTTAATGTACTTGCCCAAATGAAATCTGGTGGAAAATCTGCTTTCACTTTCTGTACAAGCCTTTGCACTTGCTGTCTTCCTTTTTCTGTTAATTCAAAGTCAGCTCGCCCTTCATGTACGTTTAAGATATCAGCTTCTGATTCTCCGTGGCGTATTAGCAGTATTTGCATTTTTTCTCCACTCCCTCGTTTAATATCCACAAAATCCCATTATATCATACTCTGAATTTTCTATTACAAAAATATATTACTGTACAGTTGTTCAACCCGTTTTAATAAACGAGTTATTCCACTTAACAATTACAAGCACTCTAAACTTATAATTCTTTTAAAAGTGAAAAGAAAATCCATCTTCATAGTAGCAAAGAGGCTAATATTTTTTATCTAGATAAAAACAAAAAGAGAAACGGCATTCCATTTCTCTTTTTCACTCTTATTGTTCTTTTTGTGTATCTGAAGAAGGCAATTTCTTCGCTTGTTTTTCTTTAAAGATTTCTCCAATGGCCCCGAGAGTACCAAGCGTCTCAATTGCATTAGATGGAATAAAGACTTTATTTGCTGGCCCTTTTGCAACCTCAATCAATGATTCAAATGATTTATAAGCAAGTACGCGTTCATCTAAATCTGCTGCACGAAGTAATTCAATCCGATTTTGTTCTGCTTTTGCAATTTCCTCAATCGCTCTTGCTTCCCCTTGCGCTTCTAATTCTTTTGCTTCCTTTATACCTTCAGCTTCTCGAATACGTGCTTCTTTATCACCTTCAGCCATTAAGATTTTACTTTGCTTTTCACCTTCAGCACGAAGAACTTTATCTTGTTTTGCAGCTTCAGCTTCTAAAATGATCGCACGTTTATTACGCTCTGCTTTCATTTGTTTTTCCATTGATGCTTGCACATCTTTCGGCGGATTAATATCAACAACTTCAACACGTTCAATACGAACGCCCCATTTTTCTGTTGCTTCATCAAGTGCTAAGCGAATTTCTGTTGAAATTTTTTCACGACCTGATAACGTTTCATCCAGTTCCATATTACCAATGATTTGACGCATCGTTGCAGAAGTAATGTTACGAACACCATATTCATAGTTTGAAATACCATATGTCGCAAGTTCCGGTTCCACAATTTGATAGAAAATAATTGTATCAATCTCTACTTGTACATTATCTTTCGTAATTACCTTTTGCGGTGGTACATTCGTTTGTTGAATACGTAAGTCATGATATACACGAACTCGATCTACAATCGGGATTAATAAATTTAATCCTGGCTGCATAACACGTTGAAACTTACCAAATCTTTCAACGACTCCAACTTTTTGCTGTGGAATAATTTTAATTGTTAACGCGATAAATGTAACAACAATTAGTGCTAAAATAATCGTTAATGTTAATGCTACTGCCATATTTATTCACTCTCCTTTTTAACTTGTAATATAGTACTATTCCTCTTTATAACAATAACTTTTTCTCCAACATCAATTGGATCATCTGCAATAGCTGTCCAAGTATCTCCATCCACCTTCACAATACCATTCGCTTCATTTGTAATCGCTTGCATAACAATGCCTTTTTTACCGACAAGCAAATCTACTGTATCAGTAAACCCTTTTGCTTCTCGAAAGTTTTTTGAAATTCTTTTCGTAAAGAAAGTCAATGTTAAACTTACAATCGCACCAGCAACAACTTGTAACAGTAGTGCTTCAGGGGCAAACAAAGCAATTAGACCTCCGACAACAGCTCCAATTCCAAGCCAAAGCATATAAAACGTAATCGACAACAGTTCCGCAATAAATAAAATACCAGCTATTATAAACCAAATTACCCAAGCAGCCATATGCAACCCTCGCTTTCTTTCTCATTTTCTATATGTATATGAAGAAAAGAATGGTTTATCCGCCCTTTCTTATACCGGGGCATTTACTACAAGCTATTGTACATATTCACTGTTATAAAAAGCATCAATAAAATACTATATTAATATATTCTTCATTATACATGACATTCCCTTTCAAAAAATGACAAAAAATTAAATTCTTTCACAATTCCAACTTTCAAATTATAATTATTCTAACTATTGGAAGGTTTTTCCTCAGGAAGGTTGTGTACTTATTGCAAAATCGTTCACTAATTTACTATTTAGGCTCTAAAATATGCATTACTCTCGCTGACATCGTATACATCATGATTATTACAACTCATATGTATATCACAACGAAATCAGCTACATTAACCGCGCTTTTTCCATTAGTACAAGTCATAACTAATCTTATAGCAAATACATCTGCACCACTTATCATGAATCGTTTTTCATCTTATTCCTTACTTTTCACACTACAATGGACAAAAACTGTTCTATTATTTTTATTAATGATATTATTCCCAGCCCTTTCCTCAAACGTTGTAACACTATTCATTTTCATTTTTTTCATTTCTTTATGTAGCGGCTGGAGCGCACCGTTATTATACGGTATCCTTCCTCGCCTTACACGAAAAGAACAATTAGTAAAAGTAAATAGTATTTTTTCCTTTTCCACACAAATTGCGCAAGCCGCTGCTTATTCATTTACAAGTGTTATAGTTCTTCTTATCGGTGCTACTTCTACACTCATGATGAATAACATTTTGATGATTTTTGGGTGTGTTGCACTACACGTTTCATTACGTTCCATACATACTGAACGAGTAATTGAACCTTCTTCTTCAAAAGGCGCTGCTTTACTGGAAGGTTGGAAACTCTTATTTCAGAACCCCTCTCTCCGTACCGTTACATGTATGGACTTAATTGAGACTTTCGCAGGGACGATATGGATCGGCGCTATTACGATGGCTTATGTAACAACTGTCCTTCATAAAGGAGAAGAATGGTGGGGATATATTAACACAAGTTATTATGCGGGGACGTTAATTGGCGGGATATTAGCGTGGAAAATGAGTACATACATTCAAAACAATTTAATACGCTCCATGGCGATAGGCTCCCTTATGTTTAGTATTCTTACATTTTTATATGGTATGACAAGTAGCGGGTTTATTGCGCTTTTTCTATGCGTTCTAATGGGGCCATGTTATCAAATTAGAGATATTTCTCAAACGACGGTTTTACAATCCAGCGTTGCTCCTTCTTTATTATCCAAAATGTATACAGCACACGGCGCACTTCTTTCAACAGCTTCTGGTCTTTCTATGCTTAGCGTTGGCATTATTACCGACCTGTTCGGTGTTCGTACTATTTATATTCTCGCTTCTATCCTTATATTGTGCTCTGCTTGTTTATCATTTAACTTATTAAAATATGATAAAACAGAGAAAAAAGATATTTCACTTTAATGAATAAAATAAATAGGACAGGAATTCCTGTCCTATTTATTTTATTCATGATAAGTTAGGGATTTTCCGATGCTTTGTCGCTTGTTCAAAAGCGTATGCTAGTTTAATCAAAGTCCCCTCAGAAAAAGCAGTGCTTGCAAGAGTAATTCCAAACGGTCTTCCGTTATCCATATATCCCGCAGGTATCGCTATAGACGGATAACCTGCTTTCGCACATATAGTCGAGCCGATATAGGAAGGGAATAGAATCGCATCAAGATCATATTTTTTCAGTGCAAAATCAATACCTTGTTCTTGTGAAAAATATATATCTGCTAATCTTGCATTTAAATATTCTGGATTTCTTAACGTATTAGGAAAATCTTTTCTTCTTTCTAACTTAGTTTGTCCATATTTTAAAGCTCTTTCAGCTATGTTTTCATTAAACGCCATTAACTCTGAAATAGAATGTACTGGCATAGTAGAAGGTAATTTAGAAAGATAGTTATCTAAACTATGCTTTAATTCATAGAGCGATACTCCCCAGCTCCATTCTCTATGAAAAGACGGAATATCAATATTTTCTACTACTGTTGCTCCCTCACTACGCAATACTTCAATCGTTTCCTTAAACAATTTTTCATCATATTCACCAGTTTCATAATAATCTTTTGGTGCATTGCTATATACACCAATCTTTGCTCCATGTAAACCGTTAACATCAAGATATTTTGTATAATCATGTTCTGCTATACCTTCACTTTTATGAGTAGCTACATCCTTCTCGTCTACCCCAGTTAAACTCCCTAGCAAAATAGCAGCGTCTGTAACCGTTCTAGCAAATGGACCAGCTGTATCTTGCGAATACGTGAACGGAATAATGCCTCTACGACTAATTAGACCAACAGTCGGTTTAATACCGACTACAGAATTTTGAACAGCCGGGCTTAAAATAGAAGCATCCGTTTCCGTTCCAACAGATACTACTGTAAAGTTAGCAGCAACTGCAATCGCAGCCCCCGTACTAGAGCCACCAACAAACATATCATCCTCGCCCGTCCCATATGGATTGATTGTTTGTCCACCTCTTGCACTATATCCAGCCCACATGTCAAAAGACATTGCATTTGCTAATTCTGTCATATTTGTTTTTCCTATTATTACTGCTCCTGCTTCTCGAAGTTTCGTAACGAGAAATGCATCTTCACTACTTATATTTTGTTCCAGGGCAATCGTACCTGCACTTGTATGCATAGAGTCATTCGTTTCAATATTGTCCTTAAGTAAAACAGGTATACCATGTAATGGTCCCCGTCCACCTTTTGTCTTTCTTTCATAATCTAACGCTTCTGCAATAAAAATAGCGTCTGGATTGATTTCTAAAATAGAATTGATTTTTGGCCCTTCTTGATCATATTTCGCGATTCTATGAAGATAATACATAACTAATTCTTTTGAAGTTAATTGCCCAGCTTCCATCGCTACTTGTATATCATGAATTGTTAATTCTTTTTGTAATCGAGCATTGAACTGAATCTCCATCTTCATTCTCCTTCTTTAAAAGCTTTTATTGATAACGTGTATCTATTACTTTTTCATTTTCTCCGCTCCTCGCATATACAACTACAATCCCTTTCAAAGAGTTCAACTTACCAATGTAAAAACCTTTTATTTCCTGAAAAATAAAAAGTCTGAAACGATTAAATTTCCGCTTCAGACTCTTTTATTACTTTACATATACCTCATCTAACAAATGTAAAAACTCACCTTGTTTCCCAGCTAGTGCAGGGCATTTTGCAATATCAATCCATTCGTAGCAAAATACTAACCCTTGATCTTCCTCACCGGCACTTACAATATGTTCCCAATCATCTTTTACATCTGTTAGTAAAGTTACGTGGAAAAAATGCCGCTTTTGATATTCCTTTTTCTCTTTCACAAGTATGATGTAATCGGCTAGGAATCTTTCTATGCATAAATGACGTAATCCAGACTCTTCCTGTACTTCACGTAAAATTGCTGCTTCTAACGTTTCCCCTTCGTCAACTGTTCCCCCTGGTACTTGTATACCAGCTTCAGGTATATCACGATGTTTAAAAACAAGCAGTTGCATAACTCCTTCTTTTTCTCTTGTCACATATGCGTGTACTTTTTTCTTATATAACACCGTCATAATCCTTCTCTCCCCTCAATTGCTCACTGCGTTACTTCTTCAAGCGTCAGTTGATTTTCATATAAATATGTAGCTTGTGGGTTACCCACATACCTTACGTGCCATGGTTCATATCGATAGCCCGTAAGCGATTCTTTCTCTTTTGTATATCGAATTACAAACCCAAATTTATGGGCATTTTCAGACAGCCACTGTCCTTCTTTCGTTTCACCAAAAATTGTCTCTAGCTGAAACTTAGCAGCTTGAGATGTAATATCCATAGCAAGCCCTGTTTGATGTTCACTCGTACCAGGAACCGCACTCGACATCGCTGTTTTTACTGCTCCATCTTGCTTTTTATACATCGTATTTAATGCTTTTTGTCGATCGAAAGATCTAAATCCCGATACTGCAAATAAGAAAATATGCTCCTTATCAGCTTGCTGAAACATTTCCTCTAGCGCTCCTGCTGCTTCTTTCCTCATTTTTTTCTTTTCTTGATCACCTTCACTTGAGTAGCGCACTTTCGGAATAACTAAATCTGGCGGTCTGTATCCATCTGGTAAACGTCTACTTTTATTCACAAGCACAAGCATCGAATTCGGATTACTAATTACCGCAATATCACCATCCATATTGGCAATCGTTTCTTTCGCTTTCGGAAATATGTTATTCACATTTACCTCGCGCGCCTGCTTATCCTTATACATTTTATAATTGATTCCTGCTACTCCAACAATGAGTATCATCGCTACGATACCAAGTAGTATCCATCTTTTTTTCATATAACGACCTCTTATTTTAATAATTTGGCCATTTCATACTCATCGATGTTCTCTCCACCGATAATAAGAGCTGCTCTTTTGACACCTTCTTTCTCAAATCCAACTTTTTTATATAGTGCCTGAGCTCTTGTATTGTGGGCCATTACCGTTAATTCTAAACGCCATACATCATGTAATCTTGCCCACTTCTCAGCCTCTTTAAACAATCTCGTCCCAATACCTCGCCCGCTATACTCTTGCAAAATACCAATTACAATACTTGCTACATGTCTCTTTCTTTGAATATGATTTCCATTCACTAAAATAAACCCTACTATACTTCCTTCTTCAACTGCTACGAATATTGTTGCATATTCATTTTCTATAAAGCGATGAATCATTTGTTCTTGTTGCTCGGCTGTAAATTTTCTTTCGCCTGGTTCATATAGCATAAATTTCGTTTCTTCATCTAATTGCTTACTTAATTGCAAAAATGGTGCTGCATCTTCTATTTTGATCTCCCTAATCACTTCTATCACCCTACCCGTTTTATAATAAAAAGTTTTCCTTGTAAAAAGATTTTCTCTACTTTCCCGAAAATCCCTTTGTAAATCTCCCAGTATAATTTGACAAATTTCGATATTACTATAACAACGACAAATTATGTCTATTCTGTGACGTCTCATCATGACAAAAAACGCAAGCTTTACACTCACGTTTTTTCAGACTCTCCCACAAATTTATGTTTCATTTTATCCATTCACCTTTTCTGCCTGCCAGAAATATTCACCAAATGCTTTAGCAAGGGCATCAATCGATCGATTTAGTTCTTCCTCCGTATTATCTACGCCACCAACTTCAATTAATATCGCTTGTCCTGATAAGTCTTGATTGTAGACACCATTTCCTGTTTGGAATCCTTTTTGAATGACACCACGACTCACTCCTGGATATTTCTTATTAATTTCCTCATGAAGAGCTGTTGCTAATTGTAAGTTCTTTTCATAATTTTTATTGCCTTTCCCTATTACGAAAGCAAGCTTTGCATATGATTTATCTCCAATTGCTTTTGTCGTGACATTTTTCCGAGCACTATCACGATGCAAGTCAAAGAAGTACTGCAGTTCTTTATTGCCTGTCATTGCTTCTTGTACAATTTCCCGTGACACTTTGTAAGAACTATTACTATTTAACCCTTTACTAATCAACTTTTGGCCGACATCAGTCTTGTCGTTAGTAGCTCCTATCCCTTCACTTTCTAATTGTTCACGAAATCGATCGCCCACTATTGAAATATTAGTGACGGAACTTGTTGCTTTATTCGGATTTGGATCGTTTGCTAAATTTAGTAACGGCAAATAAGATTCCCAACTATGCGAATGATAAATAAGCGCAACTTGTCTTTTTCCTGTTGTTTGAGCCGGTTGCTTTTTCTCTTTGTTCGTATTCGGCTTTTGAGCCTGTCCACCTTCACCAGTTCGTTCTTTTACCACTTCTTCAAGCGGAACGCTCGACTCTATCGGTAAGTTAGAGTAATTTGTCCCTTCACCCGCAATAACAATTTCTGTATCGTACTTTCCAAAACCAGGTAGCTCTTTTCCGACAAAACTGCGTACATCATTAAAACGAATATTCGTAGCCATAGAAAAGAGAAACGAAGAAATTGAAAAATCTTGATTTAAATTTCGATACTCCTGTGTAAAATAATGATTCTCTTTCCCAAGAACGTACATGTAACCATTCATCGATAACTCATTTAACCAATTATATAAATACGTTGACTTTGTCTCTTTCATAGAGGTTACCATCATACTAATAAGAAAAAAAGTCGCTAGTACTGTAGTAATAATAAATAAAACTAACTTACGTACACTTGTGAACTTCACATAAAAAAAGCCTCGATTCATACTATCACCCTCTCTATTTCAAGTTATGTACAAGCTCTAGAGAATAGACCGTCTAAATTCCGGCTATATTGTTAATGAGGTGAAATGAATTGAAGCTACTAATAGGAACATTACCCATTGTACTATCATTTATTTTTTATTGGCTTGCTAAGCATCCTACAATCCGTGTTGCTTTACATATTTCAGCGTACTTAGCACTTTATGTACTCGGTACAATTATTTCTATTAATATATATGATGTTTTAATACAAGATTTAGTTTTCATGACAAGCATTCATGGAATTTTACTAAATCCATTTTTTCTTATATCAGGAGGATATATAGGGATATACACCTTGCACTTAATCTTGTCTTACGTTATTACGAAAATAAAAAATGGAGCGTAATAAAATGCAACCACCATTCATCTGTCATACATGCAAAAAAAGAATTGTGCGAAAGAAAGATCTTATTATTGCCACATCGTACTTCCGCTTTTATTTATTTCACAGTGATTGCTTTAAACGACAGCAAGTGTTCATCTCACGATTTATCCCTGTAAATACGCTTTTTAATTTCTTTCTTATTATATACGGACTTATTTTTGGCAGCATGCTTATGATTACAGAACCATCTATTATTTGGGTGATTTTCTTATTTCCCATTTTATATCGGTTTCTTTCCTATTATTATGTTGAACGTTTTTTCTCTACATAACGTGCAGACTGTCCTCTAGGAATACTTAGACATTCCCACTCATTTTCTTTTAACATCTTCCCAATGTAAATAATCTGTCCAATATGCAAAGCATAATGAGAAATTTGTCTTTCAATTGCTTGCATGACAGTATGTGCTTCACCGCGAATATATACCGTCTGTAATAAATCTTCTGGCGTTAGCACATGCATCGTTTTCAAAACATATTCCCATCCTTCATTCCATGCTGCGAGAACCTCTTCCTTAGAATGATAACCATCTTCAAATTCAGCGTCTCGGTTACGATTTATTTTTTCACCATCAGATGTTAAAAAATCCGTCCATCTAGAACGCATATTACCTTGCAGATGCTTTATAATAACCGCTATACTATTTGTTGCTTCATGAGAAGACCATTCAATCTGTTCATATGATAATTGAGAAAGCACCCGTTCCCCTTGTTTCTTTGTTGCTTCAAAATTCGAAATGGCACATTGTAAATATTCTCGTCCAATATCCATGTTCCCCCGCCTTTACACTAACTAATTTTCGTTCCATTTGGTAATTCCATATTGGGCTGAAGTAATACGACATCACCGGCTTCAGGTACTCCCCCTAAAACAAGCACTTCTGATTTAAATCCAGCTACACGTTTTGGCGGAAAATTTACAACAGCAACGATTTGCTGACCGATTAAATCTTCTGGGGTATATCTCTTCGTAATTTGAGCACTTGACTGCTTAATTCCAAGCTCTCCAAAATCAATTTCTAGTTTAATCGCTGGAACTCTTGCTTCTTTAAATTCCTCTGCATGTGTTACAGTTCCAATTCGTAAATCCAAAGCTAAAAAATCTTCAAAATTAGCCATTTTATCATTCCTCCCATTTATTACTTAGACAAAACAATAAAATCCCCTTTAAAAAAAGAAAGGCGCCTAAGCACCTTTCTTTTGTAGTTCACTTGATTCATTTGATTTATAGAAGAAGAAACCAAGAATCCCGCCAATACATGATGGGATTAACCATCCTATTCCTTCATTATATAATGGTAACATTTGTAGTACGTTAGAAATCGCGTCAATTTTAATGTTCGCACTTTCTAAACCGTTAAAGAAACTAATTAACAATGCGCCTAGAATAGCTCCAATATAAATGGTATTACGCTTCCCAATCCATTTATGGAAGTAAGAAAGTACGATTAATACGATTGCAACTGGATAAATGATCATTAACACTGGTAAAGTAACTGTGATTAATTGTGTTAAACCTAGGTTAGATACAATTAAACTAAACACACATACCATCGTTACAATCGCTTTATGCGAAAGTTTAGGGAATAAGTTTGTAAAGAAGCCAGCACAAGCTGATGTTAATCCAACAGAAGTTGTTAAACAAGCGAGTATAATAACGAGCCCTAATAAAATTTTACCACTTGTTCCATATAACTCATTTACAACATTCGTTAAAATAAGTCCACCATTCTCTGATACACCAAGTGATGTACTTGTTGAACCAAGATAAGCAAGTGATAAATAAATTAACGTTAAACCAAGTACTGCAATAATACCTGATACTACTGTTATTTTTGCAACTTGACTACTTTCTTTTATTCCTTTAGAACGGATAACTTGTACAACGACAATTCCAAATACAAGCGCACTAATTGCATCCATCGTTAAATATCCTTGTATAAATCCACCAAAGAAAGCATTTTCTTTGTATGCTGCTAGTGGCGCAGCTGGTTCTCCAATTGGATCAATAATTGCCTTTCCAACAATAACAGCAACAATCAATACTAACAATGGTGTAAGAAATTTTCCGAACCAATCCACTAATTTAGATGGATTTAATGATAAATACCAAGTTATTCCGAAGAAAACTATCGTGAAAAGAAATAGCATGTACCATTCGGAAACCAATGCCTCTGATAAAAATGGCTTCATACCCATTTCAAATGAAACGGCTCCAGTACGCGGAATCGCGAAAAATGGTCCAATTGCTAAATAACTAATCAATGGGAAAATAAACGCGAATATTGGGTGAACTCTAGAAGATAGCGCTTTCAAGTCCCCCTCTACAAACGCGACAGCTGTTACAGCTAATAGGGGTAATCCGACTCCCGTCACAAGGAATCCAATTGTAGCAATCCAAACATTCTCTCCAGCTTGTTGCCCTAAAACTGGTGGGAAAATTAAATTTCCTGCTCCTAAAAATAGTGCAAATAACATTAAACCGATTGCTACCGTATCACCTGGCCTTAAACGTCCCTTCATACTTTTCATTTGCATAGCACTTTTTCATTGTTTATCTCTATTTTCACAATATGCTATGCATCCTCCTCTCTGCTCAAGCTGATAAAATATGCCCCTTACAAAGCAGTGTCTTTCTCCATAATTTCTCCATTCCCCTTATTTTTACTCTAATTATTAATTTTTGATTTTTTTGAATATTTAACTCATTAGAGTGGTATTGCGTGGAGTATAGTTGTCAGACCTCTTTGTTTTTATCACACATATAGTAACATATTTAGTTGAAAAATAAAAACATATTTTCAAATTGATTTTTTTGAAAATCAAAATTATCTACATTTTTTATTCTTTTACACAAATATTGTTACAATCTCGACTTTTATCCTATCATTATTTTTAAATAACTTTATTCAAGTAACATAACAAAAACCATCCAACATAATTAGATGGCTTTTGCATGTTACTCTATCGTTTCAACTTCGCGTGGATTTTTCATCTCTTCCACATACACAACTCTAAATCCGTGATCTTCTAAATCTTTCAGTAACGTCTCTAATTCACCGTCGTTAAACTCTTCTCCTAATGTAAACATAATTCTCCGAACTAATAAGGCATCATTATCAAAAGTCATTAAACTTTGGATACCTGTATATTTCTTTAATACTGTCGATAATTTTTGAATGGCCCCATTATAATCTTGTGTCCCAATCATGACAGAATATTTACTAGAATGAACGCCCCAAGCATCTTCTAATAACTCGAAAACCTTTTTATGCGTTAAAATTCCAAGAAAGACTCCATTTTCATCAACTACTGATAAATAAGGTAATTTTTTTATTGTAAAAAATACTTTAAAGAACGAAGAATCTTCTCTAACATAACCTTCTTTATCGTTTAATAATTGTACTACACTCTCTTCCAGCGAACCTTTATATTCTAAAATATCTACTTTGTATACATTCCCTAAATACTTCTCTTTTTTTTCATCTAAAACTGGTACACAACGATACCCAGTTTTATTTAAATGCTCCAGTGCTTCCCCTATCGTAATTGAACTTGAGCAAAATAAAACTTCCTTTTTCGGCACATAATTCCCTTTAATCCTCATAAACAGCCTCCTTATGTTAAAATACTTTCTGTGCCATAACTATATTATATTTTCAGAAAAAAATAAATAATTTATTTTACTTTTCTGAAAATTATTCATTTTCTTGTCATAATTTATTCACGTTTCATTCACTTATATTCCCTACAATACTAAATTTCTTTAAGAAAAATATATTGTAACTTACGCCGAAAAAAGCTAAAATAAGAATAAGAATTTTCTGAATATTCTAAGAGTAGGTGATTACATGTCTTTATTGCGCTCACATATATGTAAATTTATCGTTGGTGTTCTCATTATATTTATCATTAGTCCTATTCCTGCATTATTCATTACACATAAATACCCATACATAACTGGCTTTATAAGCATTTTTCATAACTTCGCACAACTTTCTTCTATGACAATTCCAAAGATTGATTGGATGCACGAATCTATCTTTTTCTCAGCAAATCAAATGGTTCATACTTCTAATCATTCAACACCGTTATTCCCTTACATATGGGAAATATATTTTTTATCGATTGTTCGTTTTACCTTTACTCTTGCGATTGGATTCTTTATCAGCTTAGGGATCGGCCATTTATTTTTTAAAGCACCTCAATCGGTTAAGAAGTTCACTTATTTATTAAAATGGATACCGTACTCTTTTTGTACTGTATTATTACAATGTTCGGTCTTATTACTACTCCTATACATCGCAAAATTGATAAAGCTTCCTTACTACTCATCTTTTATCATCGTTTGTAGTACTTCCATGATTATCGTTATGCAAGCAATAAAAAAGTGGGTTCCTTTCTTAAGTAACACCAATGAATATGAAATAAAACAATCTTCTTTCCTTGTAGATACATTGTTTTTAGCGCTTACTTCGAATCATAAATCTATTCTAGGTTCCATTATTCTTTCATTCGTTATTATGGAATGCGTTTTTCATGCAAGCGGACTATTGCAATTTGTCGTTCAATTCGGTGGAAATGCACCTGTTATTGTTACAATTAGCTTATTACTTTTGTATATCCCGTATTGCATACTCTCTTTCCTTCAAACACTATGGACGACAAATCACGTTAAACAACAATCATACGCTTTAACGAGAAGTATTCCAAAACCTTAATTTGAAATAACCCTCTATAATATGAAAGTAGGGGGTTATTCCTTTTGTATAGCGGACAAAATAACAGCAAATTCAAAAACTATTGCAGAAACATACCAATATTTACCCTTTTTCTTTGACTATTCTTTTCGTTTGGATTTATTATAAAAGTATAACATAATCGCAGGAGGTGACATCTTTATTCCAAACTACGGAATAGAGAACACACTTGGACATATTAAATATTTTTCTCATCTTTGTGCTCATCCTTATTTCCGGCTTTTTCGTTGCATCAGAATTCGCTGTTGTAAAAGTACGAAAAAGTCGCATTGACCAACTTGCAAATGAAGGCAATAAACAAGCTTTAGCTGCAAGAAGTGTCCTATCTAATTTAGATGTTTATTTATCAGCTTGTCAGCTCGGGATTACGATTACTTCTTTAGGGCTTGGTTGGCTTGGTGAACCGACTGTGGAACATTTACTACGACCGCTCTTTGAAAAGATTAATATTACTGGAACAATGGCGAATACTTTATCCTTTATTATTGCTTTTAGTGTTATTACATTTTTCCATGTTGTATTAGGTGAATTAGTTCCAAAGTCTTTCGCCATTCAAAAAGCTGAAGCAATCACACTTAAGTTTGCACGACCACTTATTTTATTTGATAAAATTATGTATCCATTCATTTGGCTACTTAATAGTACGGCAATCTTTTTCACAAAACTACTCGGTTTAGAGCCTGCGAAAGAAAATGAACTTGCCCATTCTGAAGAGGAACTACGACTCATTTTAGGTGAAAGTTTCAAAAGCGGCGAAATAAACCAAACCGAATATAAATATGTAAATAATATTTTTGAATTTGACGACCGGGTCGCGAAAGAAATTATGGTCCCTCGTACAGAAATGATTTGCTTATCTACTGAAAATACGTTAGAAGAGAATATGGATATCGTCGCAACTGAAAAATATACACGCTATCCGATCATCGAAAAAGATAAAGATGATATTATCGGTATGATCAATACGAAAGAAGTATTTCACGATCAAACGAAAGGCATTCATAAACCACTTGAATCTTACATACATCCAGTACTAACTGTATTTGAAACTGTTCCAATTCGCAAAACATTAGTACATCTACAAAAGAATCGCGTTCAGATGGCAATCATTATGGATGAATATGGTGGTACTGCTGGACTTTTAACAATGGAAGATATTCTTGAAGAAATCATTGGAGAAATTCAAGATGAGTTTGATGCGGATGAATCACCTATGATTGAAAAACGTACGCCGAAGCTTACTGTTTTAGATGGGAAGGTGCTCATTTCTGAAGTAAATGATATGTTTGGCCTGCATATTGATGATAGCGATTTAGATACAATTGGAGGCTGGCTCCTCTCTCAAGCAGTTGATTTAAATATTGAAGCTGGTTATTCCATTGAATTTGCCGGTTTTCAATTTAAAGCACTAGAACTTGATGGACATCAAGTGAAAAAAATTGCGGTACATAAATTAGACACGAAGAAGGAGTTATAAAGTGACAGTATTATTAACAATCTGTATCATTGCCTGTTTCATTGTTTCATTTCTCGCCTTTATTTATCCTATCATTCCAGGCATCCTTGCTGTTTGGGCTGGATATTTCATTTACCATTTTGGTATAAATGGCGGAGAACTAACAACTTCCTTTTGGATTATTCAAGTCATTTTCACACTATTTATTTTCGTGGCTGATTTTATTGCAAATGGATATTTCTTAAAGAAATACGGAAGTTCTAAATGGGGAGAACGTGTCGGTATGATTTCTATCATTGTCGGATCTTTCTTCTTCCCACCATTCGGTTTAATTATCATACCGTTCTTATCGGTATTTATTACAGAACTCATGCATAAAAAAGCGCCAAAAGACGCCTTTCTAGTAGGAGTTGCTACTGTAGTTGGTTTTTTAAGCAGCACAGTAGCGAAAGCTATTCTCCAAATCCTTATGATTCTCATATTTGTATGTTATATCATCTTTTAACCATCCCAATTTCGGGATGGTTTTTTTAATATGAAATACCTACTCGGCTATTCTCATATTTGTTTTCACTACACAGATTCCACGTAAATTGCGCTGTATCACCAACTGTTATTTTCGCTCCCCCTTCTGGTAATACATCTTTTTCAGTTCGATACACTCCTGTCACATCACCGTCTATTAAATGCGTCGGACAAACGACCGTCCAACATAAATTACTACTACTAAGTATCTTATATGCAGCTAAATGATCTTCTGCTGCTGTTGTCATTTTCCTTTTTGATTCAGCTGATTGAAAACGATATAAATTTAGATTTGTTCTTGCTTGTAAAATACCTGCTGTTCCTATTGTAATGATTTTATGAACCCCTACTTCTTCCATTTTCTTTATAATATGTGGCATACTCTTCGCCAATGTCCCATTTTGATCCGTTCCAAGTGCACTAATTACTATATCGCTTCCTTCTATCGCTTTCTTTATATCATTTTCATTTAGTACATTACCTTCTATTACTCGTAACCTTTCATGTTGTATTTCTATTCTATTTAAATCACGTGCTAATGCAGTTACTTCAGCTGCATCCTTTAATGCTAATTTTATTATATTTGAACCTACTCGACCTGTTGCTCCTAATATACATACTTTCATTTGTTTTCCCCCTATTTCATTCTCCCTCTATTTTTCAATAATCTCAATCAATTTACAACAAAAAAGCTTCCTCATATATAAGAGGAAGCTCTATTATTATTTTACCCCGCTTTAACGGGCAGTAAGACCCCACCTCAAAATTCAGTAAAAACAAAGAAGTTAGATGGGGATCAACTGCCCGTAAAAGCCCGATTGGTTCAACTAATAATCAGTGGGGGATGCCTCACTGATTAAAGTTTCACTTTATTTCTTTTCTTTAGAATCTGTAGACTTCTCAGTTCCACTTGTTTCTTTATCCTTTTTGTCCTCTTGTTGTGTTGTTGTATCGTCTTCTTTCTTCTTGTCCTCACCTTTACTACAACCTACCATTAATAAAGAACTTGCAAGTGCCATAGCAGTTAATGATTTAACCCATTTGTTCATTTGCGTTTCCTCCTTTAGATAGAATATGTACAACCCCCATATTACTCTCTATTTTTAAAGGAAAGATTGAAAAATAGTAAATAAACGGTAAATATTTGTAAATTTTCTAATAATAGATATGTACACCTCGTCTTTTTTCTCCATGAAAAGTAAAAAACTAAGGCGCCTATCTTTCCGCCTTAGTTTCTTATGCAAACTTCTCATTTTCATATACATGTTTAATCTTATACTCTTTCTTCACAACATATTGCCATACACTATAGGCATAACGATTCATTTTCAGGAAGCAATTTTCTAAGAACGAGCGGAATTCTGGATTCGCAACTTCAACTGCCACTTGAGCGAACTTTAGTGCTAACCGTTTTAAATGCGAAATATAACAAGTTGCAATATGGATATCCCCTGTATATTTACTATCAGTTTCCTTTTCCATTTCATGAAAATGAGATGAAATTGGTTCACAAGTTATATGCTGTACATTCTCTCCTTCTTGAAAATTCACTTGTTCATTATACGCTTGCAACATATATGGTAAATGATGCTGTAATAGCTCTTTTAATTCTTCGTCTCTTACCTCCCCTGTATACTCCCCAACCTTATAAATAAGCATATAACTATACCTCATTAATTCTTTCATACAATCCATGAAAATACCTCCCTCCTCTTTTGTCTATATGTTATAAATATGATGCTATAACATTTGCTATTCTTGCTAAAAACCAATCCCACTTACTAATTTTCTCAAAGTCTTCTTCTGAAAATCTTTTTGATTTATGAAAGTCTTCTTTTAATCGGTTCCATACGTCAGCAACAACTGTTGTATCATATATGATACAGTTAGATTCACAATTTAAATAAAAACTTCTATTATCAAAATTCGCTGTACCTATATCAACAATTTCTCCATCAATGATTGTTACTTTCCCGTGAAAAAAACCATTCCGATATTGATAGATCTCCGCTCCAGCATGGTTCATCTCTCTCAAATACGGATAGGCAGCTTGTTTTAACAATACTGCGTCGCTTTTAAATGGTACGAGAATTTTCACATTGACACCTCGGTTTAATACACCTTTTAACTCTTTCATCATTTCTTTACTTGGTACAAAATATGGCGTAGCAATAATTAAAGACTTTTTAGCCTGCTTTAAAAGCGCTCCATATTTTTCCCATAACCCTTTTCCATCTGAAAATAAATATTGATATTTCACATGCCCAATTGCAGGTAGACTTTTATGTATAGGCATTTTTTCTCCCGTATCTTCTTTCCAGTCAGCAGCAAATTTTCTTTCCATATCCTTAGCACCATTCCCATTTACTCGCACATGATAATCACGCCACGGACCAAATTTCGGATCTTGTCCAAGGTACTCCTTTCCAATGTTAAAGCCGCCGATATATGATATTTTTCCATCTATCGTAACAATGCGTCTATGGTTTCGTTGATGCAACGAATAAAATAAATGTTTCAATTTAGGTTTTTTACTAAACGTAAACTGGACACCATTGCTTTTTAGTTGACGAATTATCTTTTTCTTCAGCTTATATCCACCTATTCGATCAACTGACAATTTTACTTCTACTCCACTCGATGCCTTTTTCTCGAGTAACTGCAAAAACTCTTTGCTTATTTCATCTTTACCTACAATATAAAAATGGATATATATGTACTTTTCTGCATTACGTATATCCTCAAATAATTTCGTATATAACTCTTCACCGTTCGTATATAGTTGAAATTCACCTAATCGAACTTGCCCTAATTCATATTCACTAGCCATTTTTTTCCCCATTTCCACATCGATGTTCATCCAAATGAATACACCTATTAAACAAAGGATTACAACGAAAAAGTGTTTCATGGATATTTTCCTTCCTCCACTTACTGTTATTTCTATATCTTCCCTTTTTTAATACAATATCATTCAAGAAAATATGTCATTACATGATATATGTCCATATCAAACGATAGCTCATTTGCATATTGTATGTTGTATCTTAAAATAAAAGGAGGAAATAACAATGGGCTTCGCACATGGTAATGGATTCGCGCTATTAGTCGTATTATTTATCCTCTTAATCATCGTCGGTGCTGCTTGCTTCTGCTAAGTAGTTATCGTCATATGATATGTGGATGAAAAAACTATAAAAGCGGACACCTATTTTTAGGTGTCCGCTTTTCATATGAAAAACATTTCCGTTTGTTATTGTACCTTTAACGACTACATATTCAACTCAAAAAGTTAATAATGTAGCTACTTTCTTACTCTCCGCCTTACGTATATGGCGTTGTTCTGCACGTAACACTGCAATGCGATGTAATTCTTTCTCTTCTTCTGTTTCAGGGATAACTCGCGGCACAGGAACCGGATTATTTTCCTTACTAAGTGCAACAAAAGTAACAAATGACGTTGCTGCTATACGTTTCTCACCCGAAATTAAATCTTCTGCTACTACCTTCACAAATACTTCCATAGAAGTTCTACCCGTCCAAATTACAAAAGATTCATAACTAACACAATCTGAAGAGCGAACAGGATGTAAGAAATCTACCCAATCCATAGATGCTGTGACACATTCTTTTCTTGCATGCCTCGTTGCTGAAATAGAAGCAACCATATCCATCTCGGCTAATATCTTCCCACCAAATAGCGTATTATGATCGTTTAAATCTGTTGGAAATACTCGGCTCGTTTTAAACACTCTAGACTCATTAGCTGTTTTCCCTTTTACTTCAGTCATTGTTATCACCTCTTTGATTATTTAACCCGCTATTTGCAGACATTAAGACTCCCACCACAAAATTCGGCTGGAGCAAAGAAGTTCGGTAAGAGTTCCATTTCCCATTAACACTAGAACGGTATGAGCTTACTATCACTACACGTTTAATATTAACAACATTCAGAACTATTAGTCCACAAAAAAGAACCGATGTTATCAATCGGCTCCTCTAAATACATATTGTTCTTTTGGCGGTTCAACCTTATTCCATTTCGTTACTTCTAATACAGGGATATTCGCATGGAATGGCTGATAAAATTCCGTTGATATTTCTCCTTCAACTTGAATCCAATCATCATTTTTCCATTCTACACCTTCTGGTTTTTTCACTAACATACCATATACACCAGAATCCGCTACACAATGTATAATCCCGAAACGGAATAAGAAATATTGTTCTTTTTGAGAAGAGTCATCTTTGAAAACAAACCCTTTAAAAGATAATTTTTTCCCAGTAAACTCGCCAGGATAATTATAAATTGTTTCCATCCCTTTTAGAAAATCTTCATCTTTTAAAGTAATACTATCTTTCGTAACAAACTCTTTTTTCCCCTTTTCCATTACACCACGGTATCCTTCTTTCCCGTAATAAATGCTCGTATCAGGTCTTAGAAATTGCCTTGTCATAAATGGATCTGTACTTTCTGCTTGTGCAACAGGAAAATGAAATCCTTTCGCCTTAACGATATCTGAATCTAACGTTGCAATCGGGAAAAACAGCCCTGAGACAATCGGAAAACAAAACAATGAGTACGAAAATGCTTTT
Source organism: Bacillus sp. MMSF_3353 (assembly GCF_030733445.1). Taxonomy (NCBI): domain Bacteria; kingdom Bacillati; phylum Bacillota; class Bacilli; order Caryophanales; family Bacillaceae; genus Bacillus; species Bacillus sp. MMSF_3353. The sequence continues at coordinate 128,307 of NZ_JASHJA010000005.1, read as the reverse complement.
TTCCACCATGTATTCTCATCTTTTGAATGATCATGCCCGCAATGGCTATGATCACAACCACAATTGTGCTGTTCTTTTTCTTTTTGATGTTCTTTTTGGAAAACGATAATAATTTGAACGACCGTTAAAAAACCTAAAATAATAGCTGCTGTTTTTGATAAATAGGCATACTTCATATTGATATACTTCGTAATATTACCTGAAATATGAAGCTGCGCAATTAAGATTGTAAAACCTAATAATATATATGCTCGAAACATAACCTACCACCCCATCGCATAAATGAGTAGTGAGCTTGCATAAACAACAAGTGTAACTGTAACTGTAACGACAATTACAAATTTCGTTTTAAATGTCGCAAGCATCATAAACATATTTTTAATATCCACCATCGGTCCATATACGAGGAACGCGACAAGTGATGCTGTTGAAAATGTACTTTGGAATGACGAAGCAATAAACGCATCCGCTTCTGAACAAAGTGATAAAATGTAAGCTAGTCCCATCATAACAGCTGGTGAAGAGAACGGCCCTTGTCCTATAGCAAGAAGTGTTGAAGTTTGTACGAACGTTTGAACTGCCGCTGCAATTAACGCACCTAATACTAAATATTTTCCCATCGAGAAAAATTCCTCAACAGCATGCGTACATACATCCCACATTTTTTTACGTAATGGACGCTTATGATTCACTTCTGGGAAGTGATCATCTCGTAATTGATGTTCTTTAAACATAAATGATAATATAATTCCAACGATAATTGCTACGATAATCGCTACGATAGAACGATACCATACCATGTGCATACTACTTCCAAAGGCAACGTATGTTGCAAATAATACGACCGGATTAATAATTGGCCCAGTTAACATAAATGCAATCCCGGCATATGGTGGAACCCCTTTTCCGATTAACCGTCTTACAATCGGAACGATTCCACATTCACAACCTGGAAACATCATACCTAAAAAAGTAGCCATTAAAACAGACAGAAAACGGTTTTTCGGCATCCATTTTGCTACCATATCCTCTGTCACAAACATTTGAATGAATCCTGAAATAAATACACCAATGAGCACAAAAGGAAGTGCTTCGATCAATATGGAGATAAAGATTGTATTCATTTGCAGGAATGCTTTCGGTAATTGAAACAATTCCATGATGTATTTCCTCCAACTTTTCATTAACAATATGTAATTTTAACCCCATTTTATGAATTGGACAAGGCTTATACGGAATTCACTTCCTTCATATACATTACATTTTATAAGTTATATTCTATTCAAAACTTTCGATTTCATAGCAAAAAAGCTGCTCTAGCGCAGTTATATAACTATGCTAGAGCAGCTTTCTTCTCGTTAAAAGTAACGTTTCTTCCAAAAAACAAATGCTAATGTGAAAGATAGTGTTACACATATTATGAGTACAATTACAAAACCATGTGCTTCCCCTTCAAACGGAACCTTTACGTTCATTCCAAAGAAACTAGAAACCATCGTTGGTAATGATAAAATGATTGTAATAGACGTTAACAGTTTCATAACACTATTTAAATTATTTGATATAACGGAGCTAAAAGTATTCATCATTCCACTTAAAATGTGACTATATATTTCCGCCATTTCAATAGCCTGTTTATTTTCAATTAATACATCTTCTAATAAATCTTGATCGTCTTCATACATTTTTAAAAATGTACTGTTACGCATTAATTTTTGAATTACAATTTTATTCGCCTTTAATGATGTTGTAAAGTAAACTAAACTTTTTTCAAGGCCTAGCAATGTGAAAATCTCTTTATTTTTCATCGACTTATTTAATTGATGCTCTAAATCGATTGTTTTTCTGTTAATTTGCTTTAAGTATCTTAAATAATAAGTAGAAATCGTATATAAGAGCTGAAGTGCAAAGCGTGTCTTTTTAAACGTATAAAATTCTTTAATACGTTGATTAATAAAGCGTTCGAAAATTGGGTTTTCTTCTAAACAAATTGTCACAAAGCAATCTGGCATTACAATCATACCTATTGGAATCGTGTCATAAATCGAATTTCCTTCTTCATCATGTCTAACTGTTGGAATATCCACGATTATTAAGGTATTATTGTCTTCCTTTTCAATACGAGAGCGTTCTTCATCATCTAAAGGGTCTTTAATGAAATCTAAGTCTACATTTAAAGTTTGTACTAGATATTGAATTTCTTCTTCCGTTGGATGAAGTACATTAATCCAGCAACCCTTTTGCATTTCCTCAACCTCTTGTAGTTTTCCGTTTCGGTCTGTTAAATAAATATTTAACATACTATCACCCCGATTCTTTTTACATGTAGGAATCTACCTCTCTTACATAACAGTTTTTGAACCGCCATTCTCAGCATATGAAACATACGTTTAAATTTCAATAGAAAAATTATTTTGAAAACGTTTTTATAAGAAAAATATTCTAAACAAAGAAAAAGACAGAGTGCTCTCTGCCTTAAAAAGCTTATGTTGCCTTTATAACATATTTAGAAAGCATCCACAAGTTAAAGCCAACTGAAATCGTATAACCAGCGTATGTTGAAATAATAAAACTTACATAATCGAAATACGGAAGCAATACGATATTTAAAACTATCTTTACAATAATGCCAATTACTAATCCTAGCACTGTTTTCTGTTGTTGGTTAATTCCTTGTAACATCGCAGCTGTTACTGTAAAAAGCGAAAATAGTATACAGGCAGGAGCATAATACTGTAAAATAACTCTCCCCATCTCCGGATCATTTCCGGCACCAAATAAAAGAGTATATACTGGTTTTGCTAACAACATCATTCCAATCGCCGCTGGTACAGTAATACCTACTACTAATACATTCGTTCTCGTAAAATGTTTGTACAGTAACTTCACATTCCCTGCTGTATAGGCTTTTGTCATCTCAGGTACGAGAGACATACTAAAAGCAGTCGCAACGGAAACTGGGATGAGTACAACCATCTGAACAAGACCAATTATTGCATTTATCTTCTCCGCTTCTCCTTGCATATACCCTATTTGTATAAGTAGTTTATTAATTGTAAATGTATCAATCGTCTGATACAACGGAATTGCTAAACCAACCACAACAAACGGTATTGAATATGTAAAGAGCTCCTTATACAGTGAGAAGAAAGATTTCGTTGTTTGCGGTATACTTGCCATCTCTTTTTTCTTTAAGTGCTTTCTCCTCCTTATGTAATACGCACTTAGAACTGTTAATCCACCTATCGCTCCCATAAAAGCACCGAACGTTGAAATACCAACAGCTAGCGAGACAGAAGCTTTTAAAATATATAAAACGACAAAGCTTCCTATTAAAATGGTTAAGACCCGAAAAAACTGCTCAACAACTACACTTAAAGCAGAAGGCCCCATCGATTGAAACCCTTGAAAGAATCCCCTTAATAAACTCATTACCGGTACAAGTATTAACGCAAAACTTACAATTTGGATATTAGTAGTGACCGCTGCTACACTATTCCCTGTTTGATCATTTCCATCGATTACAAGTTTAGCTAAATGTGGAGCTAATATATATAGCGTAAAACATGAGATTACTCCCATTATTAACATAAAAAAGATACCGCTCTTTAGCACTCTCTTAACCGTATGATAATCATTCAGTTGATCATATTTTGATACCATTTTTGAAACGGCAAGTGGTAGTCCCATCGTCGCAATGCTGAGCATAATCGTATAAGGACGATATGCATATGTGTATAAAACGTACCCACTCGTACCAACCATTGCTGTAAATGGTATAACATATATAAATCCTAACATTTTAGATATCATCGTTGCCATCGTTAAAAATATCGTTCCACGTATAAACGGTGACCCTTTCATCACATTCCTCCGCTACGCTTTATTATTACACATTATGGACAACTCCTTTTTTTTAGAACCGAAACAAATAAAAAAGCCAATGAAAAATCATTGACTTTAACGCGCTGCTTTTTTCTTTTTTAAATACTTTAAACCGAAGTATAGAGCAACAAAGAGAACAGCTCCTATAATTATGTAATGTGTGTAATCAGATGCATACTCTTTAATGTGTCGCCAATTTCCACCAAGCTTTTCACCTAAGTATATAAATAGTATTGACCATGGAATAATCGCAACTACTGTATATAGTGTAAATAGTTTTAACGGCATTTTAGCTAATCCTGCTGGAATAGAGATTGCATGACGTACGACTGGGATAAAGCGTGCAGAAAAGATTACTCCTGCTCCGTAACGCTTAAACCAACCTTCCGCTATGTCTAAATGGTGTTTATTAATAAGTAGATATTTCCCATATTTCTCTACAACCGGACGCCCTCCGTAATATCCAAGCCAGTATAAAAAGATTTGGGCTAAAGTACCACCAATAGTTCCGGCGATAACTGCACCGACAAAACTAATTTTACCATCCGCTACTAAAAATCCAGCATACGAAAGTACAATTTCACTCGGGATAATTTCAATCATTAAAGCTAGTGCTACTCCAAAGTAACCTAAGCTTGCAAAAAATTGCAATAACTGATCTATTATGCTTGCTAACATTTTATTTTCTATCTCCTTTTTTCTTCACATACCATCCCATTATTACATAAAGGTTGCATTCTGCCAATATCTTCATTTCAACAATATCATCGGCATAAGCATTATTAATCTATTAATGTTTCTTTTTGAGGTTCTTTCATGTAGGCAAACATTTCTTTAATTTGCTCTTCTGTATTTCTAGCAATCGATAAATTAGGCAATCCATTCTCACCAAAAAACTCCACATCTTCTGTTTCAATACTAATTTTCTTTTCACCACCAACAATCTTACAGCCAATAAAAATTTTATATACATGTGTTGCTGAAGGCGATGGTTGATGTTTTTCTTTATCAAATATAGCCAGTAGCTTAAAATCATCTACTTCATAACCCGTCTCCTCTAAAACTTCTTTTGCTGCTACTTCTGTCGGCGTATAACCGATATCAGCCCATCCACCTGGCAATGCCCATTTCCCATCACTTTTTTCTTTCACAAATAATAGTTTTTCATTTTGAAAAATGACTGCTCTTATATCAACTTTAGGTGTTTGATAGCCTGTCTCACTTGCAAATAACTTCTCTACTATTTCCCAATCTGTCTTTGTATAATGTGACATCATCGAAATGGAAATATCCCGTAATTGTTGGAAACGCTCTATATCATACACATCTTTAGAATACGTTAAACCCGCTTGAGCTATAGATTGTATTTGTTTTACCCAATCAACCCACTTAACTGTCATGTTTCCACATCTCCATTCTTTATTAAGTAAATATTACTTCAATTCAATTGATACATCTTTATTATACAAAAAAAGAGATTGATAATGTTCCAATCTCTTTCAAAATTAATCCAATTCATGTAAGTGGTCTTGTATATACTTTCTTCTTTTATTTATATATTCATCAATCATATCAGCTTCTTGATCAAATGTTTCTAATTTTTCTTTCATATATGGATCTTGTAGTAAATATGGGCGAATCGATTCACACAAACCTTCTACTTTCGGCATCATAAATGAAACGGTAAATTGTTCTTCTAATATTTCTTCCAAAATGCTTCGGTATTGTTTTCTAAATACAGGTATATCTAACAATCTTGCACTTAACGTGTTATAACCTTGGATACGAATATACTCATGATTAAGTGGTCTCCCTTGTACATCTCGCCCCCAAGTCGCATCATAATCCCACGGTATCACTTCAAATAAATTTGTTTCATCGTTATGATATAGTGCATAGTTATGAACGAAACCATCAAAGTTTTGTGTAAAAATAACGCCAGCTAACCATCGTAAATATTTATCAACATGCAAAAACTTTCCAATTTCTTTTTCATAAGCTTCCCTCGACAAAGCATTCGCTTGAAATACAAATTCACTCAGCTGTTCTTCACTATTTTTATTCGAATATTTAAATTCATAACCCGCAAAGAGCTCAGTCTTAACATCTTTATCTCTCTCACTCATTAAAGAAAAATTCGCATCATCATCTATCGCATAATAAATAGAACCACTCGGTAATCCTCTATTTTTCAAAAAGTTTTCATCAACTGATTCTAACTGTAAATATACACCTTGAATTTGACCATTAATTTTTATAAATACATGTTGTGATTTTGGTGAAAGTACACCAATATCATGAAAAAAATCTAAAGATAATTTATTTCGTATGAGAGACGGATCCATAAACTCAGAATTTAAATGAAACTCTTTCGCACCTTGAAATTTTTTCGGTTTATAAAACATAACATGATAAGACTTTTTCTCAAATTCACGAATATGAGCGCCTCGGTATACGATATCAATGTCATACTTCTTTTTTCCATAAGTTAATTTTGCTGGCACTGGACTATCTGACCAAATTTCTTTTTTCAACTCCACTAAGTTCATTGGATGAATAAAAAAATCATATGAAGGTAGCATATTTCCCCATCCCTTCTCAGTTCTCTTCATTCAATGTATGCACCTTGCCTTGTCCATACATCCGCTATCATCTATTTATATAAAATTACACTCTTGTCCTGTTCAGAAAGACGTCATATCTCATATCATGTTAAGGAAAAAGAATACCTTTTCAACTTAATACATGATAAGGAGGATTTCTATGAAACGTGATATTAGAAAAGCGGTTGAAGAAATCAAAAGTGCTGGGATGGAGGATTTCTTACACCAAGATCCAAGTACTTTTGAATGCGATGATGATAATTTCACTCATCATAATTGTACAACTGGATGTAAATGTACAACTGGGGGTAAATGTCCAAGAACAAGATGTACTCGCGTGAAACATTGTACGTTCGTTACAAAATGTACGCATGTAAAAAAATGGACATTTGTTACGAAATGTACTCGTGTACGTGTTCAAAAATGGACATTTGTTACGAAAGTAACGCGTAGAAAAGAATGCGTTTTAGTTACAAAACGTACTCGCAGAAAACATTGTACTTTCGTTACAAAATGCATACGCTTTGAAAAGAAATTTTTCTGGACAAAACGAAGTTTCTGTAAAAAATGCGAATTCTTCCCTCACGGACACGGTCACTCTTGCGATGATTCATGTGATCATGGTAAAGACTGTCACGATGACGGGCACAAATGGAATGATTGCAAAGGCGGACATAAATTCCCATCTTGCAAAAACAAGAAATTCGATCACTTCTGGTATAAAAAACGTAATCGCTAGTTTTTATGCCTACAAAAAAAGGCCGTTTTGCGGCCTTTTTTACGTTCATTGAAAATGACTTATATCTGCAAATTGCTTCACTTCACCTTTATCTTCTTCAAATTCTATTATACTTAGACTAGCACTATGCATAAATGGATCATCCCATACATTTTCTATTTCAATACCCGCAAAATGTCCTACAAGTAGTTTTGCCGCTGCCGCATGGGAAACAATTAATATACTTTCTCCTTTATGCTTTTCTAAAAGAAGCTGTATCCCATCCATTACCCTTTTATGAACAGCCGCAAAATTTTCTCCCGATGTTGACTGGAAAAGATGTGGTTCATACCAAAACAACTGTATTTCGTCTGGGTACTGCCTTTCTATATCATCGACTGTCTGTCCTTCCCATATACCCATGTTAATTTCATAGAAATGCTCATCCGCGATTATCGGTATATCACGTTCGCCCTTTATTAACTCTGCAGTATGAAGGGTTCTTTCACTCGGACTACTATAGATCGCATCGATAGATAAATCTTTCATTCGATCTCCTAATTGCTTAGCTTGTAACATACCATTTTCAGTTAAAGCAGAATTTTTCCTGCCTTGCATTCGTTTCTCTACATTCCATTCCGTTTCACCATGCCTTGTTACATATACCGTTGTCTTCACTTCAATTCCCCCTTACCATGTCGGCCGCAATTCCCACGGTTCTACTCGTCCTACAATCCATTCATCACATTTAATTTCAATTCCTTTTATTACTCCATCCGATATTTCTTCATGAGTAAGCCATCTTCCGTATGTATCTTCTAATATAAAACCTAATATTATTCTATGATAGCTACATCGCGTACCGCCTATTTTTTGTGAGGCTATTCTCGACGCTTTACTGCCTAAAATATGAAAAACGTTGTATGTTTCAGACGACAAGTCTAATTCTCTACAAATGAGTGATAATGCATCCTTTGCACTTGAGTGTATCCATGCAACAACCAATGTTATTGGGCCATTCCTCTCAATTGTGTTTTTAATAGCTAACTTTACATCGTCATCATGATGATAATCTAACGGAAGGCATGTGATACTTTCAGGTGTGGTACTCTCCCGTTTAACATTTTCTAATTTCACTTCATCTCTTCCAATAATAGAAACATGAAACCCTTGCTCACAAAGCCACATAGACACCCTCTTTAGCATTCCCGTTCCACCAATTACTAACGCATGCAACTTCTTCTCCCCTTAGTAAAATGTCATATGAGGTTTATCTTCCCTATAATAATTAATTCGGTCTTGCAATGTCCCTGAATGAAACTCAAACTTATGTCCATCAGGATCAACAAAATATATAGACTCACAATCTCTTACATCCCGTTCTCTTCCTTGTAAAATATGAACATCATTTTCTTCTAATCGCTGTATTAGACGTTCAAAGTCTTCTTGTTCAACAGAAAATGCAATGTGCGTATAAGATTGATGAATCTCATTTCTCGGAATATGTTTCTCTTCATTAAGTGCTATCCATACTCCACATATGTTAAAATACGCCAATTTTCTCCCTTTAACTAATAATTCTCCCCCTAATACTTTTTCATAAAACATAATAGAGTTTTCTAAATTAGACACTGAAAAACAAAGATGATTGATTCCCCTTAACAACTATAATTCCTCCTTATACAAAAAAGATGAGCGAAAATTCACTCACCTTTTATTATACTATTTTTTTGTAATATATGCCCATTTATAACTGAAGTCCCCGCCAAACGTATGATTAGCAATACCTTTTACAAACGGCTTCTCTAAATAAGCTGTGCTTTGTTGATACGTAGGAGAAATGGCAGCATCTTGACCAATTAAGATTTTTTCAGCTTCTGCAAGTGCATTCCAGCGTGCTTTATCATCTTTTAATAGCTCTCCTTTTGATTTCGCTACTAAATCATCATACTTCGGATTAGAATAATTCATTTCATTAAATGAGCTTCCAGTAACAAACATATCAATATAAGTCATTGGATCTGGATAGTCAGGGCTCCATGCAGATAATGAGAATTCATATTCGAATTTCTTTTCTAAATCTAGCTTCTGCTTGTATGGTTGCTGTTTCAAATTCACTTTAATACCAGGTAAGTTTTTCTCTAATTCTTCTTTAATAAAGTCGCCTACTTTTTTACGGCTACCATTATCATCATTTAGTAATTCAACCGTAATTGTATCTTGACCAAGCTCTTTCTTCGCTTCTTCCCATAATTTTTTTGCTTTCGCTGCGTTATCTTTACTATCACGGAAGTTTTTATTTACAGAGCGGAAGTCTTTTCCATCCGGACCTGTCGTGAATTTTTCAGGTACTAAGAAATATGCTGGCAAAGAACCGTCATTTAAAATGACATCAGCAATTCCTTTTTTATCGTATGCTAAATCAATCGCTTCACGTACTTTTTGGTTTTTAAATGTTGCATTTTTTTGGTTAAAACGCAAGAAATACATACGTGGATCTAACTTCGTTTTAAATTCATCTGGCTTATTCTTTTTATATTTATCAACAAATTCAGAAGTTAAAATAACTCGATCTGCTTGATCACTATCATATAAATTTACTCCAGTGCTTGTTTCCTTCACAATACTTACATTAATTTCGTCTAACTTTACAGTATCTTTATCCCAATAATTAGGATTTTTCTTTAACTGATAATTTTGTTCATGTTTCCATTGACTCATTGTAAATGGTCCATTATATAATAATTTATCTGCTTCTAATCCGTATTTATCTCCTTGCTCTTTCACATATTTTTCATTTAATGGAAAATATGTAGGGAACGACGTAAGCTCAAGAAAATAAGGTGCTGGTTGCTCTAATTCTACTACCAACGTTTTATCATCCTTCGCTTTAACACCCAATTGATCTGATGGTAATTCTCCTTTATTTACTTTCTGTGCATTTTTCACATCAAATAAAATGAATGCATATTCTGCCGCTATTGCTTTATCTAATGTACGTTGCCATGCATATACAAAATCTTGTGCTCGAACTGGATCACCATTTGACCATTTCGCATCACGTAATTCAAATGTATATGTCTTTTTATCTTCACTAATCTTCACATCTTTTGCCATGCCTGGTGTTGGTTTATTATCTTTATCTAGACGATATAAACCTTCCATTGCATTTACAAAGGCACGGAAAGATACAGAATCCGTTGATTTAGATGTATCCATTGAAGGAATTTCAGCTGTTTCTAGCAAATTTAAAACTTGTTTATCTGCCATTTCCTTATTCGATTCTTTCTTCGTTGTCGAAGCCTTCTCACCATTCCCACATCCTGCAACCAATACACTTGTCGTTAACGCAAGTGCAGCAATTGTTGTTGTCTTTCTCTTCATTCTTCCTTCCCCCAATCTATATGTATAAGTTAAATCTTGTATAATATATTTCATTATACAAAAGATTCTGATTATTTTAAATATTTATTTTAACAAACATAGAAAAAAGCGGTCGGAAGTTTCTTTCCAGCCGCTTTTTTGAATCGCATTTACTTGTAATCCATCCTCTATATCAAATGGATTTTGAACCTTAAATATTTCGTCCATCATCTTCAAAAACTCTTCTTCATTTTTAGATTCACCATTAACCGTAAGCGAGTACGGTTCCACTTCACCCAATTTATAATCGACAACAAATTGAATCGTCACCTTTTGTCTTGGTGATCCCGCGTTATATCCTTGGAATTCTACTAATTCTAACCCTTCCGTTCCACGATAATATATCCAACCTGAATTTTGAAAATAATTTTCGAAAGATTCACCTATTGAAAAGAAAGGATATTCATAAAGCGAGCTTGTACGAACCTTTTGTATAACGTCTCGATCAGTCGGAAAAAAGAAATGACTAAAAAATATGCTAGCAACTGCTAAAATAGTAACAATTGTCGCTCCCATTTTGCTCGTTCCGCCGCTATCATGGATAAGATAGTTTTCAACTGATTTATCTTTTATTTCTCTTGCTTTTATTCGGTATATACGTCTTTCCGCAAATTGATAGTATAATCCATTTGCAAAAATCCCCATTCCAAACAGAATAAAAATGAGTAATAAAAACGTAAGAGGCACCATATTAATGATTGGCAGTGCTACATTGAAACCCATATAATAAGAAAACGCATCACACGCTACTAATAACAATACAAATAATGCTGCCGGTAAATAGTACTTACGATATCCAAGCCAACCTATATTGAAAATAGTTGCCCAACCATTCCAGCTCCACCTAGCAATCCGCTTATTCTCAAGCTCCCATTTCCTTTTGTAATACGGATATTGTCTCCCTACATATACTTCTAGTTCTTTATCTATTAACGAGCTACTTTCACCTTGTTCATTATCCAACTTTCGCTGACAACTTGCACAATTTAACTGTTCCTCCTCGCAAGGTTGCCCACAATTTATACATTTCAAAACAATCCCTCTTCCCATCCATACGTCATTTCATAATACCTTCGTGTTTTAATAACCACTCTTTCCTCCATAAACCACCAGCATATCCAACAAGCTTTCCACTCTTTCCTATTACACGGTGACATGGAACGATTATTGAAATTGGATTCCGACTATTTGCCCCTCCTATCGCCCGTACAGCTTTCGTATTTCCAACCTTCTCTGCAATATCTAAATATGAAGCACTTACGCCATAAGGGATAGTATAAAGCGCATCCCATACATTTTTTTGAAATACTGTTCCCTCAGCAGATAGCGGGACTGTGAACTCTTTTCTTTTCCCCTTAAAATATTCATCTAGCTCATTTATACATTGATCTATTATTTCATTTTTATGTTCTTCTTGTCTCTCATCAACAAATATAACAGACGTAATTCCTTTATCGTTCGCTGTAATTTCCAGCAAGCCTAATTCACTTTCATAATAAGCCTGGTACATATGTCATCCTCCAATTCAATTCATATTAATTATTGTAACACGAATAGACAAAATTTTTCGTATAAGCGTTTTATTAGGGAAACAAAAACAAGAATGATACAATGTAAGAAAATTCAATCTAGGAGGCTATTGGATGAATTATGAACTTTTTTCACCTTATACAATTAAGGACGTTACATTAAAAAACCGTATCGTTATGTCACCTATGTGCATGTATTCATCAGAAAACGAGGATGGCCAAGTAACTAATTTCCATCACGTTCATTACGGAACAAGAGCTGCTGGTCAAGTTGGTTTAGTTATGATCGAAGCAACAGCCGTGTTACCTGAAGGAAGAATTTCTAATAAAGACCTAGGTATATGGGATGATAGCCTAATTGAAGGCTTACATAAAACGACAACTTTTATACATGATAACGGCGCAAAAGCCGCCATTCAACTTGCTCACGCCGGAAGAAAAGCTGAATTAGAAACGGATGCTCTCGCTCCATCCGCAATTCCGTTTAATGAAACTATGAAAATCCCAGTAGAAATGAGTATACAGCAAATAAAAAAGACCATATTAGCTTTTCAAGAGGCTGCAATACGATCCAAACAAGCTGGATTTGACGTTATTGAAATACACGGCGCTCACGGTTATCTTATTAATGAATTTCTTTCTCCACTTTCTAATAAACGGACCGATGAATATGGAGGTTCACCTGAAAATCGCTATCGTTTCTTACGTGAAATCATTGACTCAATAAATGAAGTTTGGAACGGACCGTTATTTGTTCGTATTTCAGCAAACGATTATCATCCTGACGGTTTAACGGTTCAAGATTACGTTCCATATACAAACTGGATGAAAGAACAAGGAGTAGATTTAATTGATTGTAGTTCTGGAGCTGTTGTTCCGGCACACATCGATGTATATCCCGGGTATCAAGTGCAATATGCTAAACATATTAAAGAACATGCTAACATTGCAACTGGGGCTGTTGGTTTGATTACGAATGGAGTACAGGCAGAACAAATTTTAAATAATAACGAAGCAGATTTAATTTTTATCGGACGTGAGTTACTTCGCAATCCTTACTTTCCAAGAATAGCCGCCAATGAACTTAGTTTTGAGTTAGAAGAACCGTATCAATACAAACGAGCACCGGGGAAACTCCATACAAATAAATAAAACCGAGAATAATATGTACTACTGAATCTAGAGGAATAAAAAGTATACTATAAGATAACGTATGTTATTTCATAATATCGTTTTAAGGTGGATCAACATTTTGCTTGATACACCTATTTTTTTATGTATTTATCTCCCTTTCTGAATATGTGACAGGGTTAAAAATCGAATTCCACAATCATGATTACGAAAAAAAACAATTCCTCAGATTAAGTGAGAAATTGTTTTTTCATATAGTAGTATTCTACATATTAATTCGTTTGTTTCGTGTATAACTCCAACAATTTTAAGTATCATTTACAAATAAGAACGATGCGCTGGCCATGAACCTTGAAGCTTGCGAAGTTGCACAATTTGCCCGGTATGATAAGCATCGTGCAAAAGGATGTTCATATATTGTTGCCAAATTGGTAGAGAAGGAGTTAATTGATTTAGTTCTGCTTCTTGAAGGGATATTAATGCAGATTGTAAGGCATCATGCACTTGAATTGTTCGCAACACTGTTTGTTGCCAAGCATCCTCATCATTACGTCCACCTTGGACAAACGTTTCATCATTATTTTGTGGCGCCACAAATGTTTCATCTTGATGCAAGCGGGCAAGTAAGCGTTCTTTAAAGATAAGTAAATGGTTTACATTTTCCCAAATCGTATTACTAGCCTCTCCTTCTGGTTGCCAACATGCTTGTGCAGCAGTAAGGTGCTTTAACGCGTCTGATAAAGGTGGATACCATTCTTCTTCGTAAAACACTTGCTTAATTCCATTTTGCAACATTTCTTTTTTACTCATTCTTATATCCTCCTTTTGCAAATCTCCCAAAAATACGGAGTAGTACATATAGGACTTTTATATCTTCGGAACCCAATTCCCTTCAGATTTTACTCAAACAGATTATTTCCAAATAGAAAGTATATTCTATTTGATTTATTGGCATTACAAACAATGGATATATGATAGTAGTATATTTTCAAATGAAGTGAAACATTCTTATAAGACGAAATCATCCGTTAGTATAATACGACTCTAAAAATAGCATTGCAATAAACGAGGTCACTTGTCGTACTAGAGTTGGAGACGTATAAAGTGAAACTTTAATCCGCGGGGGTTTTGCTGTCCACAAATAGCGGGATAAGAATGCGATTTGCATAATAAATTATCGTAAAAAAGGAGTGGGATTCCCACTCCTTTTTTACTTTCTTATAATTGCTAAACTACATGTATTTACTATTCATTCAAGATTCAAACTTGATTTTTAATACATGCCATTTTTCACGTTTTTTATTCTATCGTTGTAATTTCATTTGAGTTATAAATATAAATACCCGTTTCTTCTCTCAATGCAGTTATATACATCCCTTTCGCCACATCTTTCGCTGAAATTGGTTTATACTTTTTGAAAGCCCCTTTAAATATAAAAGGAATGATACGAGATAACTTTTCAGCCATTCGTTCACCGAAACGAAATTCTTGTCGATTTCCTACTAATAAAGATGGCCTAAAAATGTGAATACCACCAATGACTAACTTTTGTAATTCCTCTTCCATTCTCCCTTTAACTTGCGAATAAAAGAAAAACGATTTAGGTTTTGCTCCCATTGAAGACACAACAAGGAAATTTTGTACCCCTTGTTTTTCAGCTAAACAAGCAGCTCGTAACGTATATTCATAATCTACCTTTTTGAAATTTGCCTTTGTTTTTGCTTTTTTGATTGTTGTTCCTAGACAACTAAATACGTCATCTACAGCAAAAAACTCTTTATATTCCTCTAACATCGAAAAATCTATTTGCTTTTGCTGTAATTTTTCATGTTGCCATTGCATTGGTTCCCTTACAAAAATAGTAACCGAATCGTAGTAATCTGATTCAAGTAATAGACGCGTTATCTCTTGTCCAACTAAACCACTTGCACCAAGTACTAACGCTGTTCGCTTATTCATATATGCATATACCTCTTATTTTACTTTTCTCTCCTTCAGTAAAATACAACTTTTAGGAGTTTCCTGCTCTCATTTTACCACAAGTAAAGCACTATGCGTACGCATAGTGCTTTACTCACTCTTTTTTCTCATCTTTCTCTCGCAATTTTATTACTGTTGATGCATCTCCTAAATTACTTATTAATCTTCTTAAAAAAATTAAGACTAATGCTAATGGTAATACTACCGCTAATATCAATAAAATAGCTTCCATTAAGTAACCCAAACACTCATCCCCCTCTACACCCTCCTTTCAAATATATGAACGTAGCGTTGTCACATATGCATGCATTCCTAAAAATAATACATCCAAATTTGACAACTTTATAACAAAAACAAATCGGAATGATTATTATTTATTGCAACTTTATAAAAGATGTATTATACTAAGTTCGCAAACTAAAACGTAATTATTCCGTTTTGTATTAAAATGATATTTTTCTTCTATAATTGGGGAAAATATATCCGTAAAAAAAGAAAAGAGGAGAACTTCATGCCTAAAAGATTGACTATATTTTCATTCTTACTTATTTTCACTTTAATTTTTACTGGCTGCTCAAATAAAAAAGAAGGTAATGCCAAGAAAGACGGAAAGCTAACTGTTTATACTACTATTTTTCCTCTTGCAGATTTTGCAAAAAAAATTGGTGGCGACTATGTAACTGTTGAAGCGATTTACCCACCTGGTGCAGATTCACATACATTTGAACCAAGTCAAAAACAAACAGTACAAGTTGCAAAAGCCGATTTATTCGTTTATAACGGCGCTGAATTAGAACCATTTGCTGAAAAAATGGAAAAAGCATTACAAAAAGAAAATGTTAAAATTGTAAATGCATCAAAAGGTATTGAACTGCGTACTTCTACTGAAGAAGAGCATCATGATCACGGAGACGGCCATAAAGAGGATGAACATCATCACGATAAAGACCCACACATTTGGTTAGACCCTACTCTAGCAATGAAACAGGCAGAAAAAATTAAAAATGCACTTGTAGAATTACAGCCTGATCATAAACAAGAGTTCGAAAAAAATTTCGCAGCACTGCAAACAAAATTTACTGATTTAGATGATCAATTTAAAGCAGCTGTTGCGAATGCAAAAACGAAAGACATTTTAGTTTCTCATGCGGCTTATGGATACTGGGAACAACGCTATGGCCTGAAACAAATTGCTATCGCTGGTATTTCAGCTTCTAATGAACCATCTCAAAAACAGCTTGCTGACATTACAAAAACAGTAAAAGAACATAATCTACAATATATTTTATTTGAAACATTCTCTACACCAAAGGTAGCGTCCGTAATTCAAAAAGAGACGGGTACAAAAATTTTACGCTTAAATCATCTTGCTACTATTTCTGAAGATGATGCGAAGAGCAATAAAGATTACTTCACTTTAATGGAAGAAAACGTAAATACATTAAAAGAAGCTACTAACTAATCAAATTTTTAAAAGAAGCTGAATATGTCATTCAGCTTCTTTTTTATTTGTTCTTACTTGACTTGACCAAAATAACAAGTAAAATTATCCATATTAGCTTTTAAGCTATATTAATTTAGAAGGTGAGTTGGAATTATGACTCTTCACATTTGTGAAGTTACAGCAAAAAATTGGCGTTCGGTAGCTGCTTTAAACGTCGCAAAAGACCAGCAGCAATTTATTGAAAGCAATGCGTTTTCTCTAGCAGAATCATTATATGAGGGAAACGGAACGTCAGTAGGTTTATATGATGGAGAAACACTTGTAGGATACGCAATGTATGGATGGTATTGGGAAAAACGTAAAAGTGTTTGGTTAGATCGCTTTATGATTGACGAGCAATATCAAGGAAAAGGATACGCAAAACGTTTCCTTCGCATACTCATTCAATTCTTACAAGATAAATTTGAATGTAAAATAATTTATTTAAGTTTACATCCAGACAACAAACTCGCAATGGGATTATACGAGTCATTTGGTTTCCGTTTAAATGGTGATATTGATGACGAAGGTCCAGTTGTAGGTGTTGTAATGGAGTTACTATTAGATGAACATACAAGCCTGTGAAAACAGGCTTTTTATTATCCTTCGTTTTTTGCAATCTAGCATTTTTCTACAAAATACTTAGTTAAGTTAAAAAATAAGCCTGCAATATATGCAGACTTATTTCACACACTCCCCGAAATGTTCTTGGAACCATTCTTTATTAATATCTTTTCCGATAAACACAACTTCACTTACTCGTTCTTCGCCCTCTTGCCACTCTCTATCATATGATGCAGCAAACAGTGTATGCACACCTTGGAAAACGATACGTTTATCTACTCCATCAATCGATAAAATTCCTTTGTAGCGATATAAATACTCCCCTAGCTCTTGAACGACAGCTGACATCCACTCATTTAGTTTTTGTAAATCTAACGGTCGCTCTTCGCGTAGTACAAACGACTTTACCCCTTCTAGATGATTATGCTCTTTATGAGGATAAATTTGTAACGTATCTTTCGTTTTAAACGTTTGAATTTGTAGTAACGATGGAATATCTACATCACAGTTAGTCGCCTCGATTAACTTTGCAGTTGGGTTAATACCTTGCAGTTCCTGCAATAGATTTTCCTTTTCACTTTCATCCACTAAATCTAATTTATTTACTAAAACGACATCAGCAAATGCAATTTGTTCCTTTGCTTCTAGTCCTTTTTCAAAATGTTTATGTATATGATAACTATCTACTACTGTTACAACGCCGTTAATTTGGTATGCAGATTGAATCACAGGATCTAAAAAGAATGTTTGAATAATCGGACCTGGATTTGCAAGACCAGTCGTTTCAATTACTAATCCATCAAATTCCATTTTACCTTCTGCTTTTACGTCCAGTAATTGTTTTAAAGCGACTAGTAAATCTTCACGTACAGTACAACATAAACATCCATTCGTCATCTCCATAATCTCTTCTTCGACATTCATAATCAGCTGATTATCAATACCAATTTGTCCTATTTCATTTACAATCACTGCTAATTTATGACCGTGATTTTCTGATAAAATGCGATTTAATAATGTCGTTTTCCCTGATCCAAGAAAACCAGTTAATATTGTTACTGGAATCATTTCGTACATCTCCTTATAGCTATATGTTTTTACATTATAGCATATAGAGAAAATCGTTTTTGTAGCAAAACATATTTATTGTATGTACGACACTGTAACTATATAATAATATGTAGCAAGAAAGCCTTTTCAAAAAATGATTCATTCATCAAGGAGGTACTTATAATGGAACGAGTTCAAATGGCCGAAACACTAGAATTTTCTCGTATTATTCAAGGTTTTTGGCGTTTAGCAGAATGGAATATGCCAAAGCAAGAGTTACTTTCTTTTATGGAAGCTTGTATGGATATGGGAATTACTACTTTCGATCATGCTGATATTTATGGCGGATATACGTGTGAAGGATTATTTGGAGAAGCGTTACAACTCAAGCCTTCCTTACGCGAAGACATGCAAATTATCACAAAATGTGGAATCGCTCCCCCATCACCAAAATTTCCAGAGAGATATGTTGCGCACTACAATACGAGTGCTGAACATATAATAAAAAGCGCGGAAGACTCACTACAAAACTTACATACAGATTATATTGATGTACTGCTCATTCATCGCCCTGATCCATTTATGGATCCAAATGAAGTAGCAGAAGCGTTCTCACGCTTAAAGCAAGAAGGAAAAGTCCGTCACTTCGGTGTATCTAACTTTTTACCTTCACAGTTTAATATGTTAAGTTCTTATTTAGATTTCCCGCTCATTACAAATCAAATTGAAGTATCTGCGATGCAGCTTGAACATTTCGAAAAAGGGACAATTGATTTATGCCAAGAAAAGCGAATCAATCCTATGATTTGGTCGCCTCTTGCTGGCGGAGAAATCTTTACTGGTCAATCAGAACGTGCTGTACGTTTACGTGAAACTTTACAGAAGGTTGCTACTGAACTAGATGTTACTAGCATCGATACAGTTATGTATGCATGGCTGCTTGCTCATCCAGCTAACATGATGCCAATCGTTGGATCTGGTAAATTAGATCGTGTTAAAACAGCCGCCCTTGCTACAAAAGTTAATTTAGATCGTCAACAATGGTTTACAATTTTCGAAAGCTCTAATGGACATCCTGTACCATAATACACAAAAAGAAGAGCTGTTTCTTTACAGCTCTTCTTTTTCATATGTATTTCTAGTCATGGCAAATACACACATATCCCTTAATCCATTTCCATCTACCGCTACACTCGCACTTTCCAATGTACCTTCTAACTTAAATCCTAATTTCTCAGGTATCGCTCCACTCTTCTTATTTAAAGAATCACATCGAATTTCTACGCGATTTGCTTTCAGCTCAGAAAAAGCATAATCTGTTATACCCTTTGCAGCCTCTACCATATAACCCTTTCCACTAAACCTTGAATCAATCCAATACCCAATTTCAAATTGAGGTATATCCCAATTAATACGATGCAATCCAGCTGATGCAATAAATTCACCTGTTTCTTTCGAAAAAACTAGTAATCTTAAATCCTCACGCTGTAAAAATTGAATATGCGATTTTCTAATGCTCACTTCTACTTCTTCCTCTGTTTGCTCTTTTTGTGCAAAAACCATCCAAGGTTTTAATTCTTTCATAGAAGCTTGAATTGCATCGTATACAGATTTACCGTCACCCGGTTTCGGCATTCGAATAAATAGCCTATCAGTATAAAATTCAGAAGGAAAATCAAATAATAACGGATTCACTTTCAACACTCCTTTTAATTCTTTTATATATAATAATATCCATCTCAAACTATACAGTAAAGAAATTTCTGAATTTTATACATTTTAATTATTTACCTCTACCGCTACACGAACTCCAGATTCAATTGCACCTTGTATCCATCCGTGATATAACGTTGTATGATCACCTGCAAAGTATAATCTCCCCTCTGGTTTTATAATCGCTGGTTGTAGCTCAGATTCTTGACCTGCCTGAAATAGCGCAAATCCTCCAAGTGCATATGGATCCAATGTCCAACTTTTTGATATGCCAGACATGAACTCATCATATACTTGACCGCCTAATATGGTCGCTAAATTTTGTAGTGTGTAATAAATACGATCACCTTTTGATAACCCATCCCATAACAACGCATCATAAGACCATGTATAGCTTCCTAACATCATAGCAGGTCCTTTTTCTCCAATTCCGTGACTTGGATAATAGGCGTAACGAATTGGTAAATCCGTTATAATTCTGCCACCTAATTGTCCTTGTTCTTCCCAAAATCGACTTTTAAATTGAATTCCTATTTTCGTCGCTGGCATATAATGCAATTCACGAATCGCTTTCCATTTTTCATGAGATATAGAATTAAATGGATCTACTTCCACAAAGCGCATTGTCGAAAATGGAATTGTAATAATAACTAAATCCCCTGTAATACTACTATACTCAAAAGTTTCCTCGTTTCGATAGAAAGCTGTCACACCATTATCATGTTGTTGTAGCTTCATTAATTTTTGATTATATATAATATTTTCTTCTAATTGTGGTAAAAAGGACTTCGGTAATCTATCATTCCCGCCTACTATTTCACAAAATCCACTCTCCACTTGCATAATATATAAAAAGCGTAACGTCTCAACAAATGACCTTTCCAAAAAACCTTCTAAATCTAATAAAACACCAATCATCTCGATTGTTACTGGTGAAAAGTAAGTATTATATTGATAAGGGTAATACTTTAAAAATTGTCCTGTAGAGTATCTCCCAAAATCCTTTACTACAATATCCCAATTTTTCTCTGGGTTCTTTTTTATAAAATTTATAATGGGCTGCACCGCTAACATTAATAGCTCCTCAGACGTTTTCCCAACTTCATTCATTTCCACAGGATACTTTAATATACTTGGATCTTTTTCATATTGTTTTAATGTCGTTTTTCGGCCATTTACGTAAACGATATCTGTCTCATTCCTATTAATAAAAGGGCTTACCTGTAGCCCGAATTTTCTTATATATGCCATCGTTAATGTGTGCGAATACGGAATTCTCATTGCCCCAACATCTAAATATAATCCGGTATCTTCCATTCTAACCGTCTCTATGCGGCCACCTACCCGGTTGTTTGCTTCAAAAATCTTCACATCATGTCCTGCAGCTTTTAATAAAGATGCCGAAACCAACCCAGCCATACCGGCCCCTACTACTATAATTCGCTTCGGACGAGTCGTCTTCTTTAACCCTTTATTTATAACTTTTAACGTTTCATCCATCTCAGTGTTATACATTATATCTTTCTGCACAATTCCACCCCTTACTTCATAAAGTGAAACTATAATCAGTGGGGGGGTCTTCCCCTACTGATTATTAGTTGAACCAATCGGGCTTTTATGGGCATTAGTGGTTTAGTGCATTTTATTCATAAATTCCTATAAACATAACAACATAGAAAGAGGAATATTCACTAAAAGTACATAAGAGTTAGCTTTCACACCTCTTCACGCTTCGTATAATATAGCAACAGCAAAGAAGGAGTGGTTAAAAATGAAACAAACTTACGACTACCACGCTACAAAGAAGTATTTAGAAGAAAAGAAACAACAACTATGCAACAAACTTAGTTGTAAGCATCTATCTAAAAAAGAGCGTGAACAACTAAAACTTGAGATTGATAACTACGAATATATATTAAATTTAGCCGAAATGAATCATTATGAACGAGGATTTTCTCGTTAAAAGTAAATATAGAATTTATCCACTTTTTATTTTGAGCATTTTATTACGCATTTTTCGTAAGTAAATATATAATAGGATGTACATTAAGATTGAGAGGTATATTCTATGATCAAATTAAGCGTATTAGACCAATCACCTATTTCAGATGGTAGTACAGCAGCCCAAGCTTTTTCACATACAGTTACACTTGCGCAAGAAGTTGAAAAACTCGGATATACACGCTTTTGGGTATCGGAGCATCACAACTCTGTCAGCCTTGCTGGTTCAAGTCCTGAAGTACTTATTTCACATATTGCAGCAAAAACAGATCGTATGAGAGTGGGTTCAGGTGGTGTTATGTTGCCGCACTATAGCCCATATAAAGTTGCTGAGAATTTCCGTGTTTTAGAAGCGCTTTATCCAAATCGTATTGATCTTGGTGTCGGCAGAGCACCTGGTGGTATGCCAATTGCAACTCGCGCACTTCAAGAAGGCAAAATGGTCTCACTTGATCAATACCCAGAACAAATTGCAGATGTTGCAATGTACTTACATGATCAAGTACCAGAAAACCATCATTATGCAAATTTAAAGGCTACTCCTGTCATTCCAACATCTCCCGAGATGTGGATGCTTGGTTCTAGCGGAGAGAGTGCAATGATTGCCGCAAAACAAGGTGCTTCTTTTGCATTCGCACAGTTCATTAACGGATACGGTGGCCCTGAAGTAATGAATGCTTATCAAGAACAGTTCCAACCTTCTTATTTAGGAGATAAACCAAAATCAATCGTCTCTATTTTTGTTATTTGCGGAGAAACGAATGAAGAGGCGGAAAAAATTGCTTCTAGTTTAGATTTATCAATCTTATTACTAGAACAAGGAAAGCGTACAACTGGTACTCCTTCTATCGAAACTGCACAAAATTATTCATACAGCGCTTATGATTTATTCCGTATAAAAGAAAATCGTCAACGTATGATCGTCGGTGATCCATCTTCTGTGAAAGAACAAATCGTAAACTTAAGCAAAGCGTACAATACTGATGAATTTATGATTGTCACAATTACTCATCGATTTGAAGATAAATTGAATTCTTATCGCTTACTAGCAAATGCTTTTCATTTATAATGACAAAAGGGAGATACATCAATTATGATGCATCTCCCTTTTTTACTACTTATTATTTTTGTCGTCTATATATTCAATAGCTTCTTTTAATAGTTCATCAAAATCCTTAGGATAATCATGATTTAAATTGGGTATAACTTTAAACTCATGTTCTATATTCTTATCTCTTAATAATTGTACAAATTGCTGCGTACATTCGAAACAATCTTCATCTTGATCCCCACACACTATATATCCCTTTATATTTTTATTCTGTAACACTTCCAACAACTCATTCCATTCTTCAATCTCTGGAAGCCACGGCGCCACAAAAATAAAACCATCTACATCTATATCTTTTTGTAAAATTGTATACAAAGCTACTCTTGCGCCAGCAGAAAAACCACCAATTATTACACTTTCTACTGTATGATTTTCTATAAACATAACGTAATGCTCTTTTAATTCCTCTTTCCCTCTATGTTTATCATCCCAAACAAATCCATCTGAAAACTGAATTTGCGAAGATTGTGGTAAAGCTAACGTATAATCTTGTGTCAAAACAGATTTCCAATATGGTTCTATTATTTCTATATTTTCTTGATCCCCGTGCATTGCAATAAATAGTTTTCCTTCTTTATTGCTGTCTAAATATTTCACGTCTGCTCGTTCTGTTTTCTTTGCTAATTCTTCTCTTTCTTTACATAATTGAACCATTTTATGAAACTCTTCAAATTTATGTAGTGGTGTTAAATCATCGTCCGAAATTAAATACTCATTTCCGTACCAAAATCCATTGTCTATAATAGCTTCCTTCATTATCTGTAACGCTTCTTCTTCAAGCCCCGCTGCACTCGCTAGCGCATATTTAAAATTATATATTTGCGCTTTATTCCCCACTACACCTTTAGCATGCTCCATTATATAAGTGTACGCTTCCAAACTCCCTTTATTTGCGTAACAATGTAACGTTTCATTTAATAATTGAATGTAAGTCATACTATTTTTCATACATCCATTCCCCCGTAATCTTTTATAATATTTATTTCTCAAACCTTTATACCATTCTGTAATCACTGTATATAACTCACGCTAACAATACTTAATCATTACTTCTCTTCGTCCAATAAGTTTAGTATAAAATTTAATAAACTGAAAAATCAATATTTTACTAAACAAAAAAAGACAACAATATATTTATTGTTGTTTTCAATACATCTACCCACTCTTTTGTTTTTTTCTGTCTGGTTTACTTGAAACTAAATAGTGTTTTTCTGAAATATATAAGTCTCTTTTTAATATACGATTTAAATACGGCCCTAATTTCATCCCGCATATAAGGCGATCTTCACTACCTTCAACAATTGGAAACATTTCTTTTTCTGTTACGTATTGATCTACTGCTTTTTGTACGATATCAATTTCTTTAACTAGGTTTAGATTTTCTTCTGTATGTTCAAATACCTCAAGCGTTTCCTTCGTAATAAGAAAACTATTTGTTGGAAATGCAAGTAAATACGGCTTTAACAAATCATAATTTACTGTATAATCATCATTTACTAATACTGTATAAACAATATTAGCATTCGTTTCTAGAAACTTAGCCATCGCTTGTTCTAATTCATCTTTCGTAATTTCACGCTCTTCTTTTCCAGTTCTGAAAAAGCGAAACATTGCATCGCCTCCTTTTTACTATATTATAGCATAAAAGAAAACTGAAAAATGACAAAAAAAGCCATTGAAAGAATTTTTCAATGACTTTTTTCTTTATATACTTATATTTATTTTAAGAACGCACTTAGCATCCATACATGTTGTTCTAATGTTGTATGAATCGCTAACAACATGTCTGCTGATGTTTCATCGCCAGCTTCGCCAGCAACTTCCATACCTTCTTTTAATTCTTGAATAAGTGCAGAGTAATCATTCACTAATGTTTGCACCATTTCTTCTGCAGATTCCTTGCTTGTCCCTTCACTCACACTAGATGTTGCAAGATATTCTTTCATTGTCGCTAGCGGTTTACCTTCCAACGCTAAAATACGTTCTGCTAATTCATCAATATTTGTTCCAGCTTCATTGTAAAACTCTTCAAATTTCTCATGTAACGTAAAGAAGTGTGGTCCTGTCACATACCAGTGATAATTATGTAGTTTCACATATAACACATTCCAGTTTGCTACCTGCTTGTTTAATACTTCAACAACATTTGTTTTCGTACTCATACAATCCACTCCTCTTATCATTTCATAATGTTTATCTTTTAATAACCTAGTTACATGTTACCATACATTTCCTATCCTTTCGAACGATTGGCTCATATGTAACAAAGTTTTAACACCTTTAATACTTCCCTAATATCTTTTAATTCATGTATGTTTTCAAACACTTCATACGTCTAATTGTCCAAGCTCATACATATGCATAATAGTAAATCAAGCTCATCGTAGTAGAAAGAGGGATAACATGGACAATCAACAATGGCAAGTAGCAAAGAAGGTCGCTGCTACTTATATTGGAACAGTCGTTGGAGCTGGATTTGCTACTGGACGAGAAATCGTTGAATTTTTTACAGTGAACGGATTATATGGAACAATTGGCATATGTGTAAGTGGATTTTTTTTTATTTGGCTTGGCACAAAGATGATGTTACTTTCATCACAAATCGGTGCATTTTCAGCGCAAGAATTTAACAAATATTTATTTGGGGATGTAGTTGGCAATGTTGTAAACACACTATTATTACTCGTATTATTTGGTGTAACGAGCGTTATGTTATCAGGAGCTGGGGCGGTATTTGAAGAGCAACTTCGTTTACCAAGACAACTTGGTATTTTCATTATATTGATCGCCTGTCTCATTATAGGTAGTCGCGGATTACAAGGGGTTTTTGAAGTTAATACACTTGTCGTACCTATTATGATGATTTTTATTATCGGACTTGCTATTACAACTTTTTTTCACGGTACAACTCCTATTAGTGACACTATTCCTGCAGAAAGCTGGAATATGAAGTGGATTACTAGTCCTATTACATATGTCGCCTTAAATCTTTCTCTCGCCCAAAGCGTTCTCGTCCCGTTAGCCAGTGAAGTAAAAGATCGAAAGGCCATTTTATGGGGCGGTATTTTAGGCGGTGCAGGACTTTCTTTAATTTTATTATGTAGCCATTTAGCTATTTTATCAGTCGATCAATTTTATCAATATAATATCCCAATGGCTGAAGTCATAAGAAAATTCAATGCAACTTTTCACTTTTTCTTTGTTCTTATCATTTTCGGTGAAGTGTTCACAACTTTAGTTGGTAATGTGTTCGGAATGACAAAACAAATTCAATCCATCACCAGATGGAAAAGTAACAATATTATTTTCTTCATTTTACTAATTAGTTATTGCTTTAGTTACATTGGTTACAGTGAATTACTCCACATTCTATATCCTATAATTGGATGGGTCAGCATCATTTTACTGCCAATTATTGCTTTTAAACAACTTCAAAAAACATAAAAGAAGCATCCATGTTATTGGATGCTTCTTTTATGTTCATTCACAATCATCGCATACTTCCCAGTACGGCCCCATTTCGAGTGCTAAATATGGCTTTAATTGCAACCGAATCATCCGACTAGGCATACGTTCTAAAACGAATTGAATTCCTTCTTCCTCTTCGTCTAATTCAACTTTTGAAATCGCAATTCTTTGCATAGTAGAAATAGGCATTCCATCTTTATATAAAGTGATTTTCACCTCATCATATTCATTAAAATACAATTCAACACTCATTTGATTTTTCAACAGTTCATCAACAATTTCATATTTATCATTTCGTTCCTGGATTATATATTTCCAGCCGCCTCTACCTTCTTCTTTCGGAGCTGCTTGAAATAATGTCATCAAATCCTCGTATAGCATAAGATAACCCCTCTCTTACTAAAAAACGATGAGTATTTTATATACCCTTTATCTCTATCACTATCCATATGTATTGTACCATATATCGTCGTTTTTACCGTATTCATTTGCTTCATAATTGCATGTAAAACACCTGATTCTCTTCATTATTATATGAATTGTCTCTCATTATATTTCTTAATATGCTTCTAACGCTTTCCAATCATATCAAACATAAGTAAATGCACTCTTTGTCCATCCTCCGCTTAGTATTTCCTTACAATCACAAAAAAGAAGAGTGACTTTTATCACTCCCCTTAAAAGAATTTCCCCGTAGCTACTAACGCTAATACTAGTATTAAAATTGTAAATAATAATGATACGATGAAACTAAAAATAGGTAATGCTTTCTTTTCATTCTTCTTAAAGAGTAACTTTAAACTAAGAAAGATGTTTACTGGTACAAGTATAAAATAAAAATATTTAACAATTTGCACCGAACTATTCGAAAGTGTTTTTAAAATAAACACTTCAATTAGAAAGACAATAAAAAATGAAATACTTAACCAAAATGAGACATAACTAAGCCAAGAATGTCTTTTGGTACCCCAATAAACTCCCATAGTAATCTCCTTTATTTGCATTTTATACGATTATAATTATACACAAAGCAAACAAATACCTCTATTTTTCGACAAATATCATACAAAATATACCTTTAAATATTATAAAGATACTCTCAATCTCATTTCATTTTACATAATAAAAACAGACTACTCCAATAGCATACTGCTATTTTGGAGATAGTCTGTCCTCTGTTAAACTTTAAATCTTTCAATTAACCCTTGTAACTCTTCAGCCATTTGAGATAATGTACCAGCCGCCGAACTAATCTCCTCAATGGACGCTAGTTGTTCTTCTGCTGATGCTGCAACGTTTTGAGTACTTGTCGCATTGTTCTGTGCTGTCATTGCAATTTGACCTACTGAAATAGACACTTCATTTGCACCTTTTGACATCCCGTTAGCCGTTTCAACCATCGTTTTAATTTGATCTGCAATTTCATTTGTAGATAGTAAAATCTCAGTAAAGTTTTGCTTCGTTTCATTCGCAATAACAAGTCCAGATTGAACTTCTTCATTTACATGCCCCATTGATTTTACCGTCTTACTCATGTCATCTTGTATTTCACATATTAATTTACTAATTTCACTAGAAGATACACTAGACTTCTCCGCCAATTTACGTACTTCATCTGCAACAATCGCAAATCCTCTTCCGTGCTCTCCTGCTCTTGCAGCTTCAATTGCCGCATTCAAAGCTAGAAGATTCGTTTGATCTGCAATATTTTGAATGACTTCTAGTATGTCACCAATTTGTTTTGATTTATTATTTAGCAACTGTATAACTTCATCTGATTGTGAAACAGATTCTGCAATAGACTGCATTTGATTTACTGTTTTTCCTACTAGTTTCCCGCCATCTTCTGCTTTTTCACGAGTATGAGCAGAAGCCATACTAATTGATGATGAACTATTTGCTACATGCTGAATTCCTTCTGTTACATCAAATAATAACATTGCACCATTTTCTACGCTCGTTGTTTGCGTTGTTGCCCCGCTCGATATTTCATCCATTGCCATTGTAATTTGCTCAGTTGCTTCACTCGCTTGTCTTACACTTGCCGTTAGCTCTTCTGATGCTGCTGCAACATGTCCAGCCGACGTATTAATTCTTCCAATTAACGTTCGCAATGCATCTGTCATCTCATTGAATCCTTTTGCAAGTTGGCCAATTTCATCATTAGAATAAATCTCGATTGTTTGCGTTAAATCTCCCTCACTTATTTCTTTAGAAGTAGCAACTAATCTTTTTAATGGCTTCGTTATAGAAAGTGTCACAAAATAAATAAGTGCTCCGCCTATAACTAATGAAATGAACATAACAATTAACATATTATAAAATACAGGCTGCGCAGCTTCAATTATTTCATTTGAGTACATCGTTCCACCGATTTTCCAACCTGTTTTTACATTTGTAGCAAATACCATTTGTTTTTCGCTGCCATCATACATATATGAAAAAGCACCATGGTTA
Organism: Bacillus sp. MMSF_3353; assembly: GCF_030733445.1. Classification (NCBI taxonomy): domain Bacteria; kingdom Bacillati; phylum Bacillota; class Bacilli; order Caryophanales; family Bacillaceae; genus Bacillus; species Bacillus sp. MMSF_3353. The sequence continues at coordinate 99,191 of NZ_JASHJA010000005.1, read as the reverse complement.
TCTTCATAAATTTTCTTCGCCCAAGAATCAGCTGCTTTTTCTCCTGATTTTTCTTGAGGATGTGCAATTATTTTTTGTTTTCCATCTAAAATGAAAGCATATCCCTTTTTACCGATATTGATTAACTTTGTTGTTTTTAATAAATTATCTAAACTTAAATCTATTGCTACAACACCGTTTTTATCTTCTGCTTGTTTTGCAATCGTTACGACAATATGTCCATTTCCTTGCGCCTTATATGGCTCAGTAACGACAATACCCCCTTGTTTTGCCACTGCATCTTTATACCAAGAACGTTCTGTTGGATCATAGTCTGCTGCCATTTGTATATTTGGTTCTTGCACAAATTTCTTATCATTCCCAGCAAAGTATACTTGTTCAACATCTTTATTCAAATTAATATATTGAGATAACATTTTTCTTAATTCATCTTGATTATCCCCTTGATACATATTACCTTGAATCACCCGTGCAAAATTATTTACATCATTAAATTTCGCCTCAATCATTTGATTGATTAAATTATCTAATATTTTTATATTGTCGTGAGCACTGCTCGTAATTTGTGATTCAAAGTTCTTTTTAGCTGTTTGATAAGACATGCCTCCAATAATAGAGACAGCCGCAATTAAAATGACAAAAAACGAAATTAGTAGTTTTTTTGCTACTTTCATATCACGAAACCAATTTAATAGTCTACCCATTACAAACCTCCTGCTTTTCAATTTCAATAGTTAAATCTAGCGAGTTGTAAACATTTCCCATCCCTAAATTATTATTTTCATAATCTATTACGATGAATACTTTGTAAAGTTTAAACAATTAAATTCCCTTTGTCTATATATTTGAATAATATTATTATAAAATTTACAAATACAAAAAAAGCCAAAGGGAACCACCCTTTGGCTTTTCATATTTTTTTATGCTGTTTAGAAATCTTTTTCCACTTATCACGCTCTGCTCTCGCAAGAATAGCATCTTGTTTTCTCATAAAATACGCCAGTTCTCTTTGTAATTTTTTATAGCTTTGCAAACGATTTATCGTAATAATTCCGTTATCAATTGCACTATGCACTGCGCACCCTGGCTCATTTTCATGTTTACAATCCCTAAAACGGCACGTTTTTGCTAATTCTTCAATATCAGAAAATGTTGTTTGAATTGCATCGCTTCCTTCCCAAAGCTGTAGCTCCCTCATACCCGGAGTATCAATAACTAAACCACCACTCGGTAATCGGAACAATTCACGATGAGTTGTCGTATGCCTTCCTTTACTATCTTCCTCACGAATATCTCCCGTTTTTGCTACTTCAAGTCCTATGAGTGCATTTAACAAAGTGGATTTTCCAACCCCCGATGACCCGACTAAAGCAATTGTTTTTCCTGAAGAAACAAATTGCTGCAGCGATTCAATACCAGTATGCTTTAAACTATCAACGACGAAGATCGGAACACCAATTGCCACAGCTTCCGTTTCAACAATTTTCTGTTCCACGTCTTCACATAAGCTACTCTTTGTTAAAACAATAACAGGCATTGCACCACTTTCATACGCTAATAGTAAATAACGTTCTATTCTTCTTACGTTAAAATCATGGTTAAGTGCATTTACTAAAAATAGATAATCTACATTTGCTGCTATTACTTGTTCTTCCGTTCGATTACCAGCCTCTTGTCTAGAAAAAGAGCTTCTTCTTTGAAAAATACGATGAATAATTGCTTTCTTTTCATTCTCTATTTTCTTTATATACACCCAATCACCAACCGCTGGATAATCTCCCTTCGTTACTGCTTCATGCCGAAACTTTCCAGACAGCTCTGCCATATATTCACCATCATTACAAATAATTCGATATATATGTTTATGCTCTAGTAAAATACGCCCTACTTCAAAGTTCTCTACAGCTTGTTCTTCAAAAAAAGAATCCCAGCCGAATGATTCTAAAATATTTTGATTCAAATTGATATCCTCCCTAGTTTAAGCTAAGCGGAAGGATCGTGCGCTCACTTATACAGTCTCGCCCTTTCCATCCACCTTTGTATTTGGTTTATGATTCATATACGTTATTTTCACCATAATACATCACCCCGTTCTCATTTTAATTACTCTCATTATATGGAATATTTATTTAAAAAGCTACCTTATTTAACGCAATTTTCAAACATTTTATTTTTCATCATTCTAATTTGTCCACGATGACTAATCTCATCTTCTAGCACATGAAACCACAGATAGTGCTGGTTATACGCTACACCGTTAGGCCACTTTCTTTCTGACATAAGCCATTCATCATCTTGTTCATTCAAATACTTCAGAGATTCTTCTCGAACACTTTGTAGAATTTGTATATAATACTGTATTTCATTACCACGGATTGTTCTCCCCGCTTTCCCTAAATACAGTGCGTCTTCCCATATTTCTAATTCTTCTTTTGTAAAGTCGCGCTCTTGAAATGAAATAAGTTGATGGGCTTTTTCTACAGCTGCTATATGCTTTAGTAACGCTCCGATGGAATTCCCTCCACTCGTCATAATGAAATCTACTTGCTCAACTGATAGATCGTTTATTTCCTGTAATGTTACAGCCCTCGTATGCTCCAGCATGCTTACTAATTCCCCTATATTTTTTGTATAACCATCCATACTTCTTATTCGATAATCTATATTCATCTCACGCACCCCTTTCTACATTCATATTAAGGAATAACCGCTTCATATAATAGACTGAAATATGTCAGATTTTTCTGTTATAATTAAATTGAATACGTAATAAACCCAAACAAACTTTCTCAATATGCTTCTATGAAATATTAAAAGGAATCAATATAAAAGAATCGAATCTTATTCACTAAAAGGAGTGGATTCGATGGAAATGTATCAATGGCTAACCGCTATACTCGTTGGTGGCATTACCGGTTTCGTTTCCCATCTAATCAATAACCAAGGTAAGTTATTGCTTCCACGCCGTTTGAAAACTTTTTTTCACTTTGGGTTTTTGACTGATATTTTCACTGGTAGTCTAGCTGCACTTCTTGGACTCGTTTTATTCGATGTTACCTTAATAAAAGAAATTATTAAAGTATCCATTGTGACTGCTATTTCCGGTCAGACTTTCTTACTGCACCAAGCGCTTGGTGGTGAGCAGGCTAAAAATAAACAAATTGGGAAAGCTGATGAGAAGATTCAAGAAATTGACAAATTATTACGACGTTAGTCTATACTTTCTTTAAAAATTATTGCTATAATAAACAATAAATATTTTCTATTGCGTCGTTTGTCAGAAGAAAGGGTGTTTCGTATGACAAAAAAGAAAATAGAAGATTTCTTAACAAACACTGAAAAAGAGGAACTGCTAGAAAACTATAAATGTTTACGAGAAGCCCGCACAAAAAGCGAAGCTAATTATTTTGGTGAAGCAGTAGACCATCTATTAAATAAAGCAAAACAACGAATTATTAAAGATGCAGGCATACATGATGAAAATGCAGCAACAGTTCAATCAAAGAGAAAAGCACTGTTTTAGTTACATTAGCTAAAACAGTGCTTTTTATTTAGAATTTTTTCACAGCTATTTCACATCTATTTCACAAATATAAGTAGTCCTATATGCTAAACTAAGTATATCCTTTTCCAAGGAACTATATGCCGATATATGAATCCCTATCTCTGTAGGGATTTTTTATTTTTGGATTCCTCATAACTTTATTACGATACCTTTATACTATTTGTCTATTTTCTTTAATCTCTGCACTCAAAGATCCCTTTGTATTATTACTCTTCTAATATTGATTTCATATGTGGTTTCTAACTGCTATTTTCATTGATAGACTAACTGCACTTCTTGCACTCGCTTTATTTGATGTCACCTCAAAAGAGGAGATATAGCTCTTTTTTATTTGTACAGGCTTTATGATACAATTCCTGTTTCACTATCTTCATTAAGCTTTTCACTTTTTCTAAACAAAAATAAAGCTCCTATATATAGTAACGCAGTAAAACTACCTATAAGTATAAAATTGTGAGATGCTGCAAATAGCAGTCCTGCTATTGCCGCTCCAATCATTTGACCAATATACATAGAAGCATTAGCAAGCGCGGCTCCTGTTCCTCTTGCTACACTAGATATGTTTTGTAAGTGCCTCATCATTAATACAAACAAAATTCCTGTCACAAAAAACAAAACAAAGAACAATAACTCCACCAATATAATGTTCTTTACATGAGGAAGTAATACATATAGCACTGCTGTAAATATAATTCCACCATAGAAAGAAAGGTTATAACCAATTTTATTTGTGATTCTAGGGCCAAAAATATTACCAGCTAAATTCCCTAATCCTAATATAAGCATAGTTGTACCTACTTCATGAACTTGTAAGCCAAATTGAATGGACAGCCATACACCAAAAAATGAAAATGCAGCGTATCCTAAAGCATATGAACTCACCATCCACCCTGACAGCTCAGTTGAAACATGATACACCTTCTGTAATGTCGGTAAAAGTGGTGAAATTAAGAAAGTATCTGTACCTATCATAAACATGATCGTAAAGAATACAGCTAGTACTCTTTTCATTTAAACCTTCTCCTTTTATATAAAAAGAGGGAAGTCCCCCTCTTCTCAACTAATCTTCTAAAATAGATTTAATTTCTTCCATAACCTTTTCATTCAATGAAACTTCCACCGCTCTTACACTTTCTCTTATTTGCTCCGCTCGTTTCCCACCAGGAATAACAGTATCAATGCCTTTTTTATTTAATAGCCATGCTAAAGCTAAATGTGATACTTCAAGATTCATTTCTTTAGCTAAACCTTTTAACTTCTCAACTTTTTTAAAGTTACTCTTATATGTATTTTCTTCAAATAGATTTACACTTTGACGCCAATCGCCTTCGTTTAATTTAAAATCTTCTGTATATTTTCCACCTAGTATCCCAAAAGCAAGAGGCCCGTATGGTATAAATGAAATACCTGATTCTATACAATACGGCAAAAGTTCTTCTCCAGCAGTACGATCCAACATATTATACGGTGATTGTACAACATCTATTTGTTCGTGCTGATTCGCTGCTTTTAATTGCTCTACGTTTACGTTAGATATTCCAATTGCACGAATTTTACCTTCTTCTTTTAGACGAGCAAGCTCTCCAATTGAATCTATGTAACTTGTTTCTGGATTTGTAAAATGTAAATAATATAAATCAATATAATCAGTTTGTAATCTTCTTAAGCTATTTTCCACAGCATTTCTTAAATAGCTTCGTTCATTATTAATATAAACTTCTCCATTTAATAACGGCTGTATTCCACCTTTTGTAGCAAGTACAACTTCTTGACGTTTTCCTTTCAATACTTCTCCTACCAATTCCTCTGATCTACCGAGACCGTATGAATCCGCTGTATCAAAAAATGTAACCCCTCGCTGGATAGCTTCTTCTATTAATCGTTTTCCTTCTTCTTCGTTCACATTAGCATATAAATTATGCCCCCCTACAGCGTTTGTTCCTAACCCCAACTTCGAAATATGTAACCCTGCCTTTTGTAATTTTGTATATTTCATTTTTTCTCCCCCTATATTTCTATTGTTCGAACATATTCGAACAATAGAAATATACCACTTTATATGTTATAGTGCAAACTATATTAACTGATACAAGTAGGTGAAAAAAATGCGTACTCTTTATCATCCAAACCGAGAAGAAATTCAATTCTCTTCAGTCTTATACGCACTTAGCGATCAAATTCGTTTACAAATTGTAACAATGCTATTAGAGAAAAATGAACAATCTTGTGGTGCGTTAAACATTCCAATTGCGAAATCAACTTTATCTCACCATTTCAAGGTTTTACGTGAATCCGGTGTTATGTATACACGCATTGAAGGAACACAACGTTTCATTTCAATTCGTGAAGATGACTTACATGCTAGATTCCCTGGTTTATTAGACGTCGTATTACATGCGACAGAACCATACTAAAAACATCTCATATTCATATGAGATGTTTTTTAGTATGGTTCTATTCTTTTAATAAAATGCAACTTTAATCAGAAGGAACTTTGTTCATCACACACTAGAAATATATACGCTTCATTCTTTTTCACTTTATTTTTGTACTGGATCCTTTGGACACTTTAATTATTTGATTACATTTTATACACATCATTAATATAGGGCCGCCTATCTGTTTCAATTCCTGTAGTTGCTTATGCTCACACTCCTCCATATTATTACCTCCCTTATCATATAATTAGGTCATTTTGTAATCACCATCACTACTAAGTTCATTCCTTATTTAACCTCTGAATAAAACGTTTAAATGCCGATATCCCTTCGTCATCTCGTTTAAAAACGCCAGCATCTTCAAGCGCCTGTATAAATTTCTGTCCTAATTCTGCTCTTACTATCTCCTGTACATTTTGTTCATGTATCCGATGGTAATATTTGATTTTTAATTGTTCAGCCCATCGTATATGAAGCGTTGGAATATCACTTGGAATGTTAAGTAAGAATTTTTCCACTTCCTGAAGTTCTGTTTTTAAACGCGCCGGAAGTACTGCTAACCCCATTACTTCAATTAGACCGATATTTTCCTTTTTAATATGCTGTATTTCCGCATGAGGGTGGAAAATACCTAACAAATGTTCTTCACTTGTACGATTGTTCCGCAAAACAAGATCCAATTCGTACATACTATTCCGGTAACGAGCAATCGGAGTTATCGTATTATGTGGAATATCATTCGTAAATGCAAATATATTAACAGATGGATCACTATATCCCTTCCACCTCTCTAATATGTACTCCCCTGCATTTACTATTTGTTCTATGTCTTTACTTCTTAAGCGAATAACTGACATAGGCCATTTAATAATAGAACATTGCATTTCTGGAAAGTTAGTTAGTTCAAAAATTAGGTCGTTTGATGCATTTGCCATAGCAAATTCATAGTTTCCACCTTGATAATGGTCATGTGTTAGAATAGATCCTCCTACAATAGGCAAATCAGCATTAGAACCAAGAAAATAATGCGGGAATTTTTCTACAAATTTTAACAAACGTAAAAATGTTTGACGGTCAATTTTCATATCACGGTGTTCTGAAGACAATACAATACAGTGTTCATTGAAATATATATACGGAGAATACTGTAGAAACCAGCTTTCATCTGTAAGATTCATACGAATCATACGATGATTCGTGCGTTCTGGATGTCCAATTCTGCCTCTATATCCTTCATTCTCAATACAGAGTAAACATTTTGGATAATTTGTACTTTCCAATACTCTCTCTCTAGCAATTTGTTTCGGGTCTTTTTCCGGTTTTGATAAGTTAATCGTTATATCAATGGGTCCATATTCCGTATTTACTTTATAATTTATATTTTTGGCAATTTGCTTCATTTGGATATAGTTGCTGTTTTTACTTAACTCATAGAAGTAATTTGTCGCAGCCTTCGGATTTTGTTCGTATTTTTCATAAAATAGAGAATTGATAACGGACGGTTTGGACATAAAAACATCCATAATTGCACTTGCTAAAACCTCCTTCTCGTCCATTACTGTCTCAATGACTTTATGCATACAAGCATATTCAATTAACTCTTCCAATAACTCCGAAATTGCTTTCTTTGCGGGCGCGGGCGCTGACGCTTCCACTACAAAGTCATCTAAACGAAGTAAGGAAAGGATTTGATTCCTTGTATATATTTCATCTTCTTTTTCAATCAGTTGAACTTCAATAGCACGATCAATTAACTGCTGGATAGCTTGATATATCATCAGTATATACCTCCTCTAACCTTATAGCGGTTTTCGTTGTTACGATGCCAGTTCTATGTACCTTTTATCATTTTATGAACAGATCTATGGGATAACCACCACCCTAATAAACATTTCATGAAAAAGAAATAAATACTAGATTCCACGATATATTCGACAAAGCCATACAAAAAAACATCTCATAAAATTATGAGATGTTTTTAGTATTTGCTATTCTTTTAATAAATCTATTAATCCATTCCCTTCAGATGTACGTTCATACCCTAAAGGTACAGTTCTTTTAATAAGTTGTGCATATATTTCTGGCTCTGATAACTTTCTACCATATTCTCTCTCACACTGCTTAATGAGCAATGCCAGCGCTCCAGCGACATGCGGTGTCGCCATAGAAGTTCCACTTAATACCGCATATTTCCCTTCAGGATACGTAGATAATATTTCATCACCTGGCGCCACTAAATCAATTTCTTGATTCGAATTACTAAAACATGCGATTTTCCGTTCTAAATTGACAGCGCCGACTTCAATTACTTCGGAATAAGCACCTGGGAAATCTAGTTCCTCTGTATTATCATTACAATCTCCATTATTCCCAGCAGCACATACGACGAGAACATCTTGCTTTACTGCATTTTGAATCGCTTCATGTAATTCTGGAACGTCCTGCGGGCCACCAAGTGACATTGAAATAACTCTAACTCTTTCTTTATTAGGCCCTCTCCAATTTACAGCATAATGAATCGCCTCAATAATTTGCTCATAACTTCCAGAACCATCTCCCGCTAAAACCTTTAACACTAACATTTTAGCAAGTGGTGCAACTCCTAAAACACCGACACCATTTTCAGTCGCTGCAATTGTCCCCGCTACATGAGTACCGTGTCCGTTATTATCAAGATAAATATTTGGATCCCCTTCGTAATCTTTCGTGAAATTTCTTCCACCGATAATGCGATCCTTTAAATCTATATGATTCACATCACAACCTGTATCTAATACGGCAACAACAATATCATTTCCTTTCGCACTCTTCTCCCATACTTGTGGAGCATGAATGAGTTGTACACCTGGTGGAATTTCATTTACTTGTTCAACCACCTTATCTACTGTAAAAGGAATCAATTGTATACCTTTTTGTTTATTCGCTGTACTACTATTCATCGTAATCCCTCCTGAAAATATATTATTTTCATTTCAGACCACTTTTGAAAAGGTTTAAATGTAACATTCGTTTTATTCGTTTCGTTTTCCTTCCTTAAAAATATTTCTCAATATAGCTTACTAATTCTATACTACTCTTTTTATTTATCTCGTAATTTTTATTCACCAAAAATTCGATTGGTACAACCAATAACCAAAATAAAAGGACCAATTTAATGGTCCTTTCATAGTTTTTAAAGAATGATATGAAATTTTAAAAATAAAATAAATTAAGACTAAGCCTCACTCTTATTTAAAAACTTCTCTATTTCTTTTATTAAATGTTTCGCTCCATCTATACTAACAGTAATGTTTCCATTTGCTAATGATATGTTTTGATTTGAAACATCACCTGTTATTTGACAAGCATTGTAAGGTTGATATTTTTGTAAAATGACTTTATCTTCTTCTACGAAAATTTCAAGTGGTGATTTGATTTGTATTCCTAATACTTCTCGTAACTCTTTAGGAATAACAATTCGTCCTAATTCGTCTACTTTTCGAATAATTCCTGTTGCTTTCATATTACTCCCCCCTTACTTTCTATTAATTTTTCCACCTCGCTCTTTCCATTTTATCACTTTTTGGTAATACTTGTATCTTTTTAGAAAATTTTGTACTCAAGTTAAAAATACACATTTAACTAATACGTAATCTCTCTTTCAATTGTTTTAAATAACGAGATCGTATGAATAAGAAATATACAACTTGAATTCCTACGAAAACACTTAATACAATCGCATTTTCTTTAAATAATGAGTACTCAAACATCTGTCCCAGTGCAGTTAACGCTACTGCCCCGTGTAATGTTGCAACACCTATTGGAACGAAGAATAATAGTGCTAATCGAATTGTAACTACTTTCGATAATTCTCCGCTCGTTAAACCTACTTTTCTAATCATTTCAAACAAACGAGTATCATCCTCTAAATCAGAAAACAAACGGAAGTAAAGGAAGCTTCCTGCACATACGAAAAATACTATACCAATAAAGAAACCTACAAATAAAATTGGTCCTGCTATTTGTAAACTTTGGTTTTGTTCGTACTCTTCTGCACTAAACGTTGCATGTTCTTCATAAGTCTTCATTTGATGAGTAAGCTCTTTACCAACCTCTATTTCATCTTTCGTTCCTTCTGTTTTGTACACATAATCTTTTTCCTCTTTAAATCCATCTTGTAATGCATCATATTGATTTTTAGAGATTACATAAACGTTACCTCTTAGTATTTTACTTAATGAAGAAGTATTAACTTTTTTCACTTTTAAAGATTCATTCAAATGTGGTAAAGTAATTTCTTTTCTTTCTTTCATCGGTGGGCCTGGTATATCGACTGATAAAAATAAAGCTTCTTTATTTGCTACAGTTTGAAATGGTTCTCCTGTTAACTTCGCATATTCCTTATAATCTGATTCTTTTATGAAAATAGCACTTCTTAACGACTGCTCCTCCGCCCTTTTCGTTGAAATAGTAGCTTTAGAAGCTGTTATACTATGTTTCTTTAATCCTTCATCAATCATCTTCAAATGCTGTGATTCATTACTATTTCCTTGCTTAGAATGATACTGAAACGCAATTGGTCTCTCCATAATCCCTTTCGTCATGGACGTGAAACCTACTAATGTACCTATTGCTGAAAATGCTACAGTTGAAATAATAGTTACAATAAAGAACATTCTGGCGTTGTCTCTCATACGGTAAGCTAAATCTGATAACGTAACAATATTTGTCTGTGTCCAATAGAAACGTTTACTTTTTTTACATAGTCTAATAATAAAGACACTCAACTGCTTGTACAGCAAATATGTACCAATAATGACTACCGTTGTAACAGGAATCATCATGACAAATACCATTGCACCGTGTGACATAAGCGCTCCCGCATATCCCGCACTAAGCAATATGACCGCTAATATAGAAGAAATAATGGAAGCTTTCGGTTCCGGCTTCGCTTCTGCTGATCCTCTAAACAATTTCATAATTTTATTTTTCCGAATCATTCCTGCACTAAACAATGAAATGATCATAAATAATACGAAAAACATAATGCTCGTTACAACAATGGCTTTCATTGGTATGTAATAAGCTAAGGAAATATCTAATTTTAATATCATCGGAGCTACAAATATTAACATTCCGGAAAATAGCATTCCTGCAAGTATTCCAAAAATAATAGCCCCTATCCCAATCATAATATTTTCAAAGAAGATAAGACGCTTTAATTGATATTTCGTCATACCTAACATCATTAAAATTCCTAATTCACGCTTTCTCGTTTTTAAAAACATTCCCATCGAATATAAAATAAAGAAAAACGTAAATAAGTAAATAATGGACTGTGCAAAAGACATACTTACGAATACGTATCGTCCCAATTCTCCAGCACTTAATGCGGGATGAAACGCAAAAAATGAATAAACAAAAAAGGCCATAATGGCAAATGCACTACTTAAAAAATATGCTGAGTATGTTCGTCTATTTCGTGTTACATTTCGATATGCGAGTTCTCTAATGTTCATATTCCTTCTCCACCCTTCTACTAACTATGTTCTTATATTAGTAAAGTCCGGAAATACCTTCCATCGATTCAAATGACAAAAACCTTACATTATTGAAAGGTTTAAAAAAAATTGCTTAAACGAAAGAGTTTCATTATAATGACTACATTCATATTCATACACGCATCCTATTGTATATTCGTTAGTTTTGCGAAATAATAAAGGATAGAAGTATGTACCAATATACATATAAACTTATTTACCGCTTTAATATGAATAGGAGGAAACATAATGACATTACAAGAACAGATTATGAAAGCATTACATGTTCAGCCTGTAATTGATCCGAAAGCAGAAATCCGTAAACGTGTTGATTTCTTAAAAGATTATGTGAAAAAAACAGGTGCAAAAGGATTTGTACTTGGCATTAGTGGCGGACAAGACTCTACATTAGCTGGACGTTTAGCTCAGCTTGCAGTGGAGGAAATTCGTAATGAAGGTGGTAACGCAACGTTTATCGCCGTGCGTCTTCCTTATAAAGTGCAAAAAGACGAAGATGATGCACAATTAGCATTACAATTTATTCAAGCTGATCAATCTGTTGCATTTGATATCGCTTCAACAGTTGACTCTTTCTCAAACCAATACGAAAACTTATTAGGTGAATCATTAACAGATTTCAATAAAGGTAACGTGAAAGCACGTATCCGTATGGTTACACAATATGCAATTGGAGGACAAAAAGGTCTACTTGTTATCGGAACTGATCACGCGGCAGAAGCTGTTACAGGATTCTTTACAAAATTCGGAGATGGTGGTGCAGACCTATTACCATTAACGGGTTTAACGAAACGTCAAGGACGTGCTCTTTTACAAGAATTAGGTGCGGATGAGCGACTTTACTTAAAAATGCCAACTGCTGATTTATTGGATGAAAAACCAGGTCAAGCTGATGAAACGGAGTTAGGTATTTCGTATGATCAACTAGATGATTATTTAGAAGGTAAAGCAGTTCCAACTGACGTTGCAGAAAAAATTGAAAAACGTTACACAGTGAGCGAACATAAAAGACAAGTTCCAGCATCAATGTTTGATGATTGGTGGAAATAAATAAAACATAAAAAAGAAGCTAATCTCATTAGCTTCTTTTTTATGTTAACGATACACCCCTACTCTTTTCTCTAGTAAGTCCTGTAAACAATCCTCATGTTGTTGATTAAACAATGGTGGCATTTTGTTTAGCGGGAAAAACTTCAATTCCAACGTTTCATCACCGTCTACTTTTTGCTCTCCACCGGCAATTGAGCATGAAAAGAATATTAAAATTGACTGGGCATTATCTCCATTTGGATATGCTTGAAAATATTTTGTATACACCCCGATAAGCTCATTTATTTCCACGTCATAACCTGTTTCTTCTTTTATTTCTCGAATCGCGGTTTCTGCGGCAGATTCTCCAATTTCCATTGCACCGCCAGGAAATCCCCAAGCGTTAAAATCACCTCTTTTTTGCAGTAATACTTCTCCATGTTCATTCAACACACAACCACCCGCAAAGTTTATGAGAACACAGTCGTGACCTACTTTTTCACGTAATTCTTTTATATAATTAGCCATCCTCTTCCCCTTTTCATACATCTTCTATCATTATTTCTTATCTTTTTCAAGCAATTCAATCATTCGATCTAGCTTATTATTCATATTAATTACATGTTGTTTTTTTGCAGCGCTGTTTTTGCAATAATTTTCTAAGGAACAAAGTAAATGATAGGAAAAACAAAACGATAAGTCCGATTACTAAACAAGTATATATCAATGTAAAAATATTACTTTCGAACAAATTCATTCAAATCCCACATCCTTCCTTTTTATATTTTATCACACAATTCTGTTTTTTGAAGTGATACATAATAAAAAGAGCACCTTTTACAGATGCTCTTTTTAATTAATAAGTAAATGTAATTGTCGCTAATGAATAATCTGCCATCGCACTATATGGTGCTACTTCATAAGATACACGTTTTGCACCTTTTGGCCAATTTATTTCATTTAACACTTTCTTTATATCTTGCATTGTTCCATCCATCGATTGCTTATATCGTACTTCTACCTTTTCTGGCTTAGAAGCGAATTGTTGCTGTAATTTTTTCTTAAATTCACTATAATTATCTGCCCCGTATTGTGCAGACAAATATTTTAAATTTGTTTCTTTTAACATTTGTTCATACGCAGCAGTCTTTGAACTACCCGTTTTTATTTTGTTTGTTAATTCATTAAAGTAACTTGCAGTTGCCGCCGGATATTTACTACGATCCCATTCATGATCTTTACTTAATTGCTCATCAGACATATTAAAATATGAATATGTTACACGCCCAGCTTTATCTGGTACTGGATCATCGAATGTCGTATCAATGTGGTACCATTTGTTTTCAATGTTTACTAAATTCCATGCATGAGCTTGTCCATTCCCTGTGCCTGTTACAATATGATTTTGAATACCTGCTTCTTTTAACAACTCATACGTTAATAACGTATAGCCTTGACAAACGGCAGAACGATTCGCTAATGCTTCATATGCTGTATACGCTTTATAAGACGTATCATAAGATACATGTTTTACAACATAATCGTGAATAACTTTTACTTTCTCATGCTCATCCATCCCTGTTTTTACAATTGAACCGATAATTGCTTTTGCCTGAGATTTTACATATTGTGTTTGCTCTTTTGATTCACGGTATTTCACTTGCAATGTAAACGTATAGTTTCCTGGTAACCCTTTAATAGAATATTTAGTAGACGCTACATTATATTTTACATACTCATCTGCATCTACAATTTTATTAAACTCGCCATACAATTGGTCCATAACATTTCTAGCATTTCTATCTTTCTTTTTATATGTGATTGTAATATTTTCTTCTCGATTATCAACCTGTTTTTTTAATTCTTTTCGGAAATCATCTAATAGCTTTGCATCTGATTGTGTTGTCGCTACAGACGGATTCGTAGCTGCATAAGATACCGTTGACGCGTGTAAGCCTCCCATTACTATAGTTGAACAAAGCAGGGTAGCTGTCACATACTTACTTGTCTTTCTCATCTCGTCACTCCTTACATTCTATAACTATACGAAAAAGTATCGTATAGTTTCAGAGTATACAATACTTTTCCGTATAGGTCATATGAGATTATGCATATTTAACATTGTAAAAAGGTTGTTCTTTTTACAAGAACAACCTTTTTCATTAACAAGTTTGTAATACACAACACGCATTTTCAAAACGTCGATTTTTTAAGTCTTCATTTCCAATACAGAAATAAAGCATTCCTAAATCTCCCCACATCATATTACAATTTTTAGTATCTGAATCGATTTGGAATAAAAGCGTCATTTGCTGCGGGTCTATCCCCATATATTCTCCTGTCTCATATAATACTTCCTCTTGTACAGAGAATGGTTCACCAAACATTTGATGGTTATCATAGTTGTCTGGGATTAGTTCTTCAAGCAATTGTAAGAAACGATCTGAATCAGCCTCATCTTCAATGAAAAGCTCTGGCAATTTATATGTCAGTTCAAAAGTAGTTGCACACTGGTTATAATTTGTTTGCAATTCATCTGCTCTTCGTAATTGCTCTACAGGAACATCATAATAAAGTACACGCCCCGCTTCAGTTGGATTCACATCTTCTTCAAAGTAATTTTCAATGCTAAAGAAATATAACATCCCTGTCTTAGGAAGATTGTGACCCATACCAACATTTTGTAAATCATTTAAATTAAATTGAGCGATAAATTGTAATGGATTTCCTTTGTGCATTGGGTATTCCAATGTAGCTGGCAAGTCAGGAACTCCTCCCATTTTCGAACTACCTACCGCAACTGTTTCCTCCTGCTTTGGCACAACTTTTACACAAGGAAATACAGTGTGAATAAGTTCCTCTTTTAAATGTGTCAGCCCATATTTATCAATTAATACTTCAATTTGTTTATTCATAAATTCTCCTTATATTTACATACTTATTTGTATCATCGCACAAAAATTATACTCCATTCTTTGTAAAAACAACAAGCCTCCAAAAAAACGGGCTCTTCCTCCATACGCGAACAAGTTTAAAAAAGCATAGTATACATTGTTCCTACAAACACGATAGTTCATTATTTCTTCCAGTACATTTTCCCCTCGTTCATTTTTATTTTTAATTTAAGGAGGAATTCCACATGGGTTACGGATATAGTTGCGGCGGTTACGGTGGTTACGGTGGTAGTTGCGGCGGTTACGGCGGTTACGGTGGTGGATGTGGTTATGGAGGTTTCGCTTTATTAATCGTTTTATTTATCCTTCTAATCATCATCGGAGCTAGCTGTTGGGGCGGCTTTGTAGGCTGCTAGTAAATTTAAAAACTATTGTAAAAAAGCACGTACAATACGTGCTTTTTTGCCATTTTCAAATCTTTTATTCGAAAGGAAGTATGATTAATGAAGATTGATGGTGTTTTTGAGGGGGGCGGTGTACGCGGAATTGCGCATGTAGGGGCAATTTGCGCGTTAGCTGAAAAAGGCTATGAATGGGAACGTGTAGCTGGAACATCAGCTGGTTCCATTATCGCTGCGCTCCTAGCAGCAGGATATTCTTGTTCAGAGTTAAAAACGATTATAACTGATATCGATTATAATAAATTTACGAAGAGAACCTTTATTGACAGAATCCCCTTTATCGGAAAAGGATTAAGCGCATGGACTACTCTTGGTATTTACTCTAATATATTTATAGAAGAATGGATTGAAGAATTACTTCGCAAAAAAGGAGTTCACTTATTCACAGATTTACCTGATTTAAATAAGCTTAAAATTATTGCTTCTGATATAAGTAATGGTAAAATGGTTATCTTTCCTGATGACTTACCAAATTACGGATTTTTAAATTATCGCTTCTCTATTGCTAAAGCTGTAAGAATGAGTAGTACAATCCCCTTCTTCTTTGAACCGGTAAAATGGAGAACCCCTAAATGGAAGCAACCTTGTTATATGGTTGATGGAGGGATTTTAAGCAATTACCCAATTTGGATTTTCGACTCACCTTCCTCTCCTCGCTGGCCAACATTTGGATTTCATTTCGTAAAAGATGAGATTCAAGCTGATCCTGCCCATTATAACGAGCCTATCTCCATGTTCAAAGGACTTTTTAAAACAATGATGCAAGCCCATGATTTACGTCATTTAGATAAGGAATCAAAAGCAAGAACGATTACAATTCCAACAGGATCCATTACAAGTACCAACTTTGAGTTAACAAAGGAAGAAAAAGAGTGGCTTTACAATTCTGGTTATAACGCCGCAAATAAGTTTTTACAATCTTGGAACTTCAGACAATATATTGATGACTATAGAAACGGAAATCAGGACCGAAAAACAAATCGGTATTTCCGTCAACTTGACTCATAATACTATTATTTTTCATACGAGAACACGTAACGCTTTCAAAAAAAATAAGCCTAGTAATATCATAGATTACGAGGCTTATTTACTTCCTGCATAAATTATTATACGTCTCTTAAGGATACGTTAACCCTTTAGCTTCTTCCGCAGTAATAACGGTATATCGATTTCCCGTTCGTAACCCTAACAATTCTGCTTTTTCAATTGCATCCTGCTTCGTCTCCGCATAAGCAGCTAAATATTTTTCTCCATTAATAATTTGGCAAATTACGTATTGTTTCATTACTTTCTCCTCTTACTTTTTCATTAGTTGTGCAAGCTTTTTTATACCTATTTCAATTTCTTCTAACGTTGCGTATGAATAGGATAGACGCAAAAATTGGTTTGCACTTCTATCATACAAAGTACCTGGATTTAATAAAATCTTTTCTTTCAAAGCTTTGTCAAATAAGCTACGGTTCGAAACGGGTACATTCATATGTAACCAAATATAAAAACCACCTGTCGGTTCATACCATGTTGCTATATCACGACAATATTTCTCTAACATTTGCAACATAAAATCTCTACGTTTTTTCAACTTAGTTCTTACAAACTGTAAATGTTCATCATACAATCCATCTGCAAACCATTCCGCTGCAATTTGCTGGGATATAGAACTTGAACCATAATCTGTTTGCATTTTTATGTCTGCCAATCTTTGAATGACTGGCTCAGATCCAACAATCCATCCAATTCTTAATCCTGGACTAATGACTTTAGACATACTCCCAATATGTAGTACAATTCCGTTTTTATCATATGCTTTTAAAGGCTTTGAAACAGGCTCATCAAACCATAAGTCTTGGTACACCGCGTCTTCTATAATAGGCAAACCAATTTCGTTACATATTTCCATCACTTCTATTCGTTTCTTCGCATTCATACTAAAGTTCGTCGGATTATGAAAAGACGGAATTGTATATAAAATAGATGCATTAAATTGCTTCTTATATTTCGTAATATATGATGCATGTAAACCGTTCTCATCCATTGGTATACCAATTAAACGCATTCCTGCTGATTGAAAAACATTAAGAGAATATAAATAAGATGGTTTTTCTAATAAGATGGATGCCCCTTTTGGAAGAAGTCCCATAGAAATAAGTTGCAACGCTTGAATTGCTCCTGAAACAATTAATATAGAATCAGGAGTTACATCTATACCATGTCCTTTTAAATAGTCCGCAATTTTCTTCCTTAAATAGAAATTCCCTTTTGGTTCTTCATACCCAAGTATCATGCTCGACTTTAAAAGCTTATTCATAATATCTTTCATCTTTTTTTCAGGTAAAAGACTCGGCGCGAGCTCACCTGTTCCTAAACGAATTACATGCGGATAAAATTCAGCTTGATTAATCTCTTGAATAGCAGGCAGATTCGGATAATGAAGTCCTGTTTCTACATAAGACTGCCAGTTAGGCGGGGGCGCGTACGTTGAAGCATTCTCATTATTATTTACAACAATTGTTCCTTTCCTGCCATTCCCTTCAATGTATCCCTTTGCCACTAGTTCATCGAAAGCCATTACAATTGTACTCCGGTTCACACCGAATGTATGTGCCAAATCTCTTTGTGAAGGTAATTTCGTTCCAACAGTCCATTCTCCATTAACGATTCTTTCTTTTATATACGTTTCTATTTGTTTATACAGAGGAGTCGCTAGAGACATATTCGGTTTCCAAACAAATCTTTCCATCATATCACCTTATATTCTTTTTGGTTGGTAACCTCTCCAACCATATGGATGGATACAAATTTTCATTTCTTCTATACAATATACACTATCATACTGAATTAAAATAGGAGGTAATATGATGAGTGAAGCAATTATTCATGGTATCATTCTTGCATTTGGTCTTATCATTCCATTAGGTGTCCAAAATGTTTTCGTCTTTAACCAAGGTGCGAGCCAACCAAACATTTGGAGGGCAGCCCCTGTAGTATTAACTGCCTCTATATGTGATACGTTACTCATATTGATTGCAGTGCAGGGTGTCTCCCTTGTACTCCTTACTTTTTCTTGGCTAACTAACACGTTATATATAATTGGATTTTTCTTTCTCCTATATATGGGCTTTGTTATTTGGAGAAGTAACCCTTCCAACGATATAAAAAAAGAAAACAGTATGCCATTAAAAAAGCAAATCCTTTTCGCTGCATCGGTTTCGTTATTAAATCCACATGCAATTTTAGATACAATCGGTGTAATCGGAACAAATTCTATTCAATACATAGGAAGTGAAAAATGGGCTTTCACACTTGCAACTATTATCGTTTCGTGGATTTGGTTTATAAGCTTAGCTTTAGCGGGGAAATTTCTAAAAAGAATAGACTCAACCGGAAAGACAATCGTATTATTAAATAAATTTTCTGGCCTCATCATATGGGGCGTCGCGCTTTATATGTTAAAACAAGTTATGTATTCTTAATGAATGAAAGAGAATTGCATGTTACTGAAAACATCATGCAATTCTCTTTCAAATTATGAAGTAGGTTCCGGTTTCTGTTTTACGTTCTTTGCATCTTTTGCTGGTTTAATCCAAATCATTGCTATAACAGCACCGATACCAGCGAAAATACTTGTTACATAAAACACTTCATGGTCAGCACCTTTCATGAAAAAAGAGTATAGAGGTGGGCCGGCTGCTACACCGATAAATCGCATGGAACTATAAAAAGATGTAACCGTTCCCCTTTGCTCCTTTTCAATTCCTTGTGTAATTAGGGAGTCTAAACATGGGAGTGCCATACCAATTCCTATCCCCATGATAACGAGACAAAGAAGTAGTAAATAAATCCCTTTTATAAATAAAGGAATGATGACTGATGCAGCTGCCATTAAAAAACCAATATAAATACACTTCTTCATTACATTTTGATTATCTCCAATTTTTTTACCCGCCATATATGAACTAAGTGACAGTACAAGTAACGGGATAGCAAGTACACAACCTTTCCATATACCATGTATGTCATACTTTGATTCCAGTATCGTCGACAAATAAAAGAGAATTCCGAATAAAATAAGCATAATAATTGCACCTAATACAAAAATGGCAATTAACCATCTTCCCTTTTCTCGAAATGTAGAGATAATCGATTTTATAAACTCTTTAAGTGGTGGCACTTCTCCTTCTTGTTTCTTTGCCTTTACTAGAATAAGTAATAAAACAATTGATACTATGCATAAAACTGGAATTGCCCAAAATGGTAAGAACCATACAATGGCAGCAAGAGCAGATCCTAAAATAGGGCTCAGCACTTTTCCAAATGTATTGGATGTTTCAATGATTCCTAAACCTGTACTAACTTGTTTTTCATCCTTGTATAAATCACCAACACATGGTATAACAACTGGCATTGCACCAGCAGCACCAATACCTTGAATCGCTCTACCGACCAATATCCAAGTGTAGGGATTATCAACTTTCCATGATACCCAACCAGTTATCGCTCCTCCTATAGCCGCAATCAGCAAACTCGGAACCATTATCATCTTTCGTCCCCATCTATCTGATAAATAACCAGCAATCGGTATAAGAAGAATGGCTACGATAGAGTAAATTGTAATAATCATGGATACTTGAAACGATGAAATATGTAATTTCTTTTCGATTGTCGGTAGAATTGGAATGAGCATTGAATTCCCTAATGTCATAACAAGTGGAACTGATGCAAGCGCAATTAAACAACAGTTTTCTTTTTTTAACATGTTGGCTTCGGAACCCTTTCATCGTATATTTCTGACCATATAATAGCCCTGCTGGAACGTAATTTTTCATTCCACCAGGGCTATTACATCTTTACTACTTCCCATTTACAACAAAAGAAATTGGGGAAAATATAGTATTATTCCTATTCTTTGAATCCAGTTCGCAATATATTCATACCAATTAATTGAAAAAAAAGAAAGGAAGAATCCTTCCTTTCTCCTATAACCTTCTACAATTAGCGAGTATATCCGCCACCAAGTTGTTGTTCTGCCATCGCTACTAGACGTTTTGTAATTTCACCGCCTACAGAACCGTTTGCACGTGAAGAAGTATCAGCGCCAAGTTGTACACCAAATTCTTGTGCAATTTCATATTTCATTTGATCTAAAGCTGCTTGTGCTCCATGTGATGCTAATTGATTAGAGTTACGATTTCTAGCCATTACCAATCACCTCCTTATTTATATATAAATTGTGTTAAATTTCAATTTAAATACATGGTAATTTTTGGTTATTTATATTTTTTAAAAAAGAGTCTCTACAATGAGAGACTCTTACATCATTTTATATTAAGAAGTTACTACTTCTAAATTTCTATTTGTTAATACTTTCATTTCTTCTTTTAATATATCTTTCGCATTATGTCCAAACCATTCGAGTGAAGCAAAATGGTCAGTATCTCTCACTTCCTGAATAATCTCATCATAATTTACCACACCTTCAAATAATGGAACCATACCAATTCGACTTCCCGCTGCTGCATATACATTATTTGGTTCAAACACATGCAAATAATCTGCTGACGATATATTCTTAAAATGGTAATGTTGTATCCACGGCTTTAGTCGATGGAAGCTGTCTATTGGATCTGCACCAGACTCCCATATATGAAGAAAATCAAGGTTTATTTTCAAATTCGGATGGTCTACTTCTCCTAATAATTCCAAAGTAGAAGGCAGCGTATCCGTTAACGTATTTGGATGTGTTTCTAAAAGTACATACATATTATGCTGAGCAAATACTTCACAAATCATGCGAATACGATTCACATACTCTTTTCTCTCCTGTTCCGAGAAACCTTCGCTACCTTTTTGTCCAGCAAACGTACGAATTTTGTTTGTTTTAAACCAATTAGCTAATATTGCAAGTTGTTCACATTTCTCTATCGTTTTTTCAAAATCTGCCGATAATGATATGTCTAAGTAATCACTTATCATCGTAATTTCCAAGTTTTTATCCTTTAAACAATTCAATTCTCGTTCTGTCGTTTCATACTCTTGCATATACAAATTTCGTGCATGAGTCCCCCACAATTCAATTCCTTTAAAACCGTTTTCATATGCAAATTGAACAATATCAGTAAATGAAATTAATTGATGACGAAAGGAAATAGTACATAATGAATATTTCATAGGTTTGAACTCCCTTATCTTAAATTCAGTTAGGTTTTTAAAATGCTAAGACAGACTCGTTTGTTTTCATTTCTTTCCATGATAAAAACTGTCTCTCTAATTCAGCCTTAATTTGCAGTTCAATTGCATTCATTTCATCCAACTTTTCAACAATTGATAATAACATGCCTTTATTATTCGTCATCGCCATTTTAATTGCTCGATACTGTACATTTGTAAATCCTTGTACAATATCCTCTACCCGATCACACCAATAATCAAACTCTTGCTCCGAATATTGCAACGTTTCACGGAAGTATGCAAAGGCATGTTCATAACTATATTTACGAATTGCAAGTACTGGTATTTGCTTCACTGCCGCTACAAGACCAGAAAGCGAATAACCTTCTTCTTCATTTGCCATTTTTATAATTAAATTTTTCAATTCCATAGTCAGTTCATTGTCATTTCTTTTGAAAGTTTCTATGAAATAACTCGCTACCATTTCTTCTGTTGGCTCCTGAATTTCTTCTACATCAATGAAATACCCTCCACCAAATGGGTTATCTTGAACAGAGTGAAGCACTTTTTCTCTTTCCATATTCCCTTCCCAGCGAAAATCAGGATCTAGCATGAACCATTCTTCATCTTTCTCTGTCTTCGATATCATTAAATAATGCGGAAACGGTTTTTGATGAAATTTATTTTCCCTCTCTGGCAATAGAGACATATCAACCATTACAATGACATAGCGATTTTCTGGCTTGTTTTCTACTAATTGTAAAAACGTTTCTACATTGCTATCTTTACCTTTTGCATGATCATACCATTCGTTCACTTTCATACCGTACAATTTTTCATACCATAATAAATAATTATCATGGTTAATATTTTCGGAGTGATACGAGATAATGCCGCCTTCTGTTATATCAAAATCTCCGTCCCATAATCCAAAATAAAATGGACGGAAATCTATTTCGCTACGCCTTTTTATAATTTCACAAAAACAACTCACTAAACAGTGAACTTTAATTGAAGTCATATTCTCATCCACTTTCCTAAAGGTTAATTATTCACATTTACTACTTATACCGGCTGTAACTCCTCCATAAAATCAAGCAAAGATCCTACAGTAAGAAATGCTTTTGGGTCTACCTCATCCTCTGGAACGCATAGCTTTACATCCATTTCTATGTAGACTATGAGTTGTAACATCATTACCGAATCTATATATAAATCTTGGTTTAAACGCATCGTTTCTTCTAAATGCGTTACATTTTTTAGCTCCATTTTTTCTGTCATAATTTTCAACACTTCATTTTTTAATGTTTCACGTCTCATGTTGTAACCTCTCCCATCTCTAGTAATTTTCTACTTACTTTTCCAGTTTTATTTTTCGGAATTTCAGTTACACTTTCAATCTCATGCGGAACTTTATAAGGTGGTAAATGCTGCATACACCATTCTCTTATTCGCACTGGATCAACATGAGAGATTACTTTCGCTTTAACAACTTCGCCCATCACAGGATGTTTTCCCCGATATACAATTGCCTCTTGAACGCCTTCTAGTCGAAGCATTGTTTCTTCTACCTCTATCGGAAAGACTTTTAATCCTGAAACGTTAATCACATCATCCATGCGCCCCATAAAATGAAGACCATGCTCAGATTTATACCCCAAATCTTTCGTGAAAATTTCCTTATCTTTCATTTTCACTACGATTTCTTCGGGCATATTTTCATCTGAACCTATACTTATACTCGCATGAGGTAGTGGATTACCTAAATCTAAATGGCTTTTCATATCATGACATATACTAATACAACCTGCTTCAGAACAACCGTATTGCTGCATCATATATGTTGTCATTTCTTTTAGTTTATAAAATAATGCTTCTGGTAAAGGTGCTCCGGATGTCATAATTTTATGAAACTGAAACGTTCCTTGCGGGAAACTCCCCATAATATGTAACATAAGCGGTACTGCATAAATGATATGTTTTTCTGTATTGCGAACTATATTTAATGCGAATTTAGGGTTTTTATTCGTAATGATGATAGGTTTGCTTCCTCGCGTAATTGCAGATAACGTACCACATATTAGTCCGTATGAATGTGAAACAGGAGCCATAACGATCGGCACTTCATCTACTTCACAGTTTAAAGCTTCATTATAAGCAGTAATTTCTGTATCCACTTCCGCCCATGCTCTACGAATCAGTTTTGGTTCTCCTGTTGTTCCAGAACTATATTGCAATAAAGAAGGCTCTTCTAGTAAAGCGTTCACTACTTCTAATTTCGTAAAATCGGGATATTCTCCATATAATATCCCGATACAATTTGCACGCTTTGCCATTTCAATAGCCGTTTCTTTTGGCGTATCTTCATGTATAAGCAATACTGATGATTTCTTTTCTTTTAAGAAAAACACAAGCGTAATAATATCGAATGGATCTTTCAGACAAAGCGCGAATCTATTTCCTGCTGCTTTTTGAAATTGTTCCATTTCCTCATAAACTTGTAATCTCAAATCAAAATCACTTTTGCTATACTCTTGTTTATTAACGATTAGCATAATTTCCCCCTGTAACAACTGATTTTTGTTTGATAAGTTGTCTTGCTCTATACAATGGATTTGGAACTTCATGAACAAGCGAGTCCACATCCATATATAATCGTCGCTTCGTTAATTGCTCAGCATAGAATGTAGGAGTGTATAGCTGAATACTTTCAAATCTATCTTTCAAGTGTGGATATTTTCTAAAATGATTTTCAATTTCTTCGACAACTATCATCCAAAAAATTTCTTCTTTCCAATCATATTCGTCTGCAAGTACGAAAGCTAATTCTCCTACATTAAATAAGAACAGTGCATCTAATACCATCTCTTGTAAACATTCAATACGATCCATTTCAAAGAAATCATTCATTTTCCCATTCGCATACGTTTTATGCATTTTAGTAAAGTCTGGACATTTATTCATTCCTTTTAAGAATGGACGATAAAACTCAAGTCCTTCATGGAAATCCTTTAATGCAATACGGACAGGTAGCCCTTCTTTATGAACTAAAATCATATTTTGTCCGTGTGATTCTAATGCGATTCCATACTCTACAACAAGATGTATAACTGGTATGATCGCTTTTTGAATCAGTAATCGCAGCCAATTTTCTATCCCGTATTTGTTTAACCATGCATCAATAACTGGTGTCCCGTCTTTCTCCTTTGCATATAAGCCGTTAAAGGGAACCGCATCCTCTTGCTCATCTAAATATTTATGAACGCTTTCACGCCAAATGCACCCTAATGAACCATATGTGGCTTTCTTATTCGTATCATACGTTACACTCGAAAATTCCTTTAACAAAATAATGCGCGATTCATCCCTTAAATAAGAATCCTGACTTACGACATCACTTAACCAATTCGATATAGCTGGTGCACTCACAACTGAATATGGTTTCAGCGTACGGAGTGTTGAAGTGTTAAGTATGTTCAGCGATAACTTTACATATGGTCTCTTTGGATTCGTAGCATTTCTTAACGTCCTCATCGATTGTTGCGCGCAATAATCATCCGCCGATTGTCCTAAATAAATTATATTTTTATCCTGTATATGGTCAGCGTAATTTGGAATGATGAAATTCTCCCACTGCCAAGGATGAACAGGTATAAACACGTACTGTTTTGGATTACATCCCGCACTGTGAATTCGTTCCATATACGTTTCTAATATATGCTCGCCTATCTCACCTTTTAAAATATTGTCATAGATCATTTCATTTTCATAACCTACAGTCGCATACTTCTTATGAGCTGCAATCCATATAATTTTTATTGGTCTCATAAATTCATATCCATATTGAAAATTGTCACGATATTGAAACCCAATGCGTGCTTTATAGCTAGGATGATATGGATGACCATCTATTAAATGGCTTTCAAATTCATCGTACGATTTTTGGGTATATTTCACCTTATTATGTCTTTCATATTGTACAATCGTGTCTTTAAATATCGTTTGTTCTAATTCATGAATAAAAGAATCTAATTTCATTTGTTCTACGTTAACAATTCGAAAAACTTCTTCCAAAAATTGCGAAACTGATTGTATTTCTTGTTTTTCCTCTTGAACTCTTATTACTAATGAATCTATAGAGATACGTCCAAATGTCATTCGTTCTCTTCCGTAACATTCATACGTGACACTTTTGTTGTCCTCATCAAGTCCTTGAATAAGAAAAAGAATTTGTTCTTCGTTTTCTATGCGAATTGGCGTAATAATCCCCTCATAAATTAACGACTCTACTAATTGACGTAACACTCTTCTTCGTACTGAAATGTAATCTTTTGATTCAAGCGCTTTCAATATTCTCTTATGATACATGTCCACTCTCATAACTCCTCCACCTTATGAAAAATACCATTATTTGTATTACGTGAAATTTTAACGTTATTTATGAACGGACAGCCACTTCTCTAACGAGCGGATTCTGTACCTGTACGTAAATTGCTTGTTCTAAAGGATTACTTAACTCATCGACATCGAAAAATCTCGTTAATAAATTTGCTTTACATGCCAACTTATCCTCTTCTAACAATTCTCTTAAAAAGGTAGAAGGTTCACGGTTATACGAAAGGAACGCTTCAAGTACAGATCTTAATTCAGAGAGAAGAATTTCCTCCTTAATTAATCCTGCTGTGCCAAAACCGTTAATGAGACCAAACATATGATTGAAAATTAAGTAGTAACGAAATCTCTCATCTACAATATAATCGTCATATAGATTTCCAGTACGTTCTCCAATGCCAGCCAACTCATTATTAAGCGTCTCTTTCATTGAATTACAGAAATAAAACCCTTGATTATCACGGAAATAATATTTGACCGGATAACCATCCTTTAGCTGAACAACACTATTTTGCTGATGCGCTTCTACTGCAACACCATAACGTAAGTACATCCATACCATCGGCTTTAAAGAAATATTCATATATCGTCTAAACCAATCTAAACTTACTTCTTCACAGCTTCTACTTTCTACATCTGCTAGTCGATGAATAATATTCGATAAACGAGTACGTTCTCCAGGTATTGCATCTTGAACTAGTCCAGCAATTAAAGTAGCGTCATTTGCATGTTCACCATAAAAAGGGTTCTCTCGTATAATTACTTCAAATCCAGATTCTTTTGCCCCGTAATTTAATGTAATAAATGCTGGATCACAAATAAAATCAAAACCTGGAAACTTATCTAACACTTCACCAATTGCTGTATTTAGCATTTCCTTTCCTTCAAGACCACTCTCTAGTTCCTTCAATTTATTAATACGCATTGAATTTGTTACTTTTACTGGGAATGAAAACTTAAGCATATATTTTGATTGGGGATGATATAACGTCCTAAGTGATGATGTTGCCATATAATACTTACCGACAGGACCGATATATTCAAGTACTCCTTGATCTATCCACTCCTGTACGTATGATTGGTGTAATAGCCATTCTGCCTGAAGCGGATGAATTGGAAGTAATGAATATTCATCTTCATTACAATACTTCGATATAAATTCTTTACAAACCATCTCATCATTACGTAACTCTTCTTTTAGAATTACTGTTGTAGAATCTAACAATAATGATTTTTCATTTACTATATTTTTATGTGCCCTAAAATAATGAAGCTGACATTCTCCTTTTAATTCTGGAGAATACATTGCGCTTTTCCATTCCAAAATACCTTGTCTACTCTTTGGGGTTGGATGCGTTAAATGTCCAAATAATAAAGATTGCTCCGCTTCTATAAAGGATGTATGGAAACCGTATAATGCAGATGTATCTTCTATTCTCTCCTTTGTAAATTCTTCAATATTTTGACAACTACAAATAACTCGAAGCATAAGTTCAGCAGGATTCGTCCCTTCTCCGTAGTTGATAGACATCTCTTTTATTAAGAATGTAATAACAGTAACGTAATCTGCTTTTATAACATTCTTATTTTCTCCCATTTGATAATAAAATTGTTCTCCAAACAAATGGCGATCTGTTGCTGATTTATATATAACTTCTCCATACAAAGTAATGTTTTGTGCCGATAACCGACAACATAAATAAGTAGAGCCAGTATCTCTTTGAAATGAATTGTAGAAAATATCCTCTATCCTTTTATCCGCTGTAATCCATTCTCCACTTCCTGTTTCTCTTAAATAACAATTTAAAAAACTTTGTATTGTTGCATGTTCCGCGATTTGTTTCGCACGCTGCATACTTGTCCTCCTCTTTATATGAACGCTATCGTAATTTCATATTACAATCGATAATTGAATATCGTTATCAATTAAAATTTTAATTGATTATCATTATCAATTCAATAGTTTATTTCAGAATTTTTAAATCCGAATAAATATTTCTTTTTTTCAGCCTTTCTTTAATCTAATTAAAAATACACAAGAAAAATTCTCACTTTCAAACTACATACTTATTTATTTCATTAGTAATCCCCTTCAAAATAGTTAAACAAAAGAGGTATACATTAATTCGTATACCTCTTTCAAACATAAAGTTTACATAATAATATTATTTATATCCCTCCAACAATAGGCTGTCTCTTCTACCTGTACTCTCTCTAAAAATTTCGTATCAATTTTTTCTGGATTAAATTTTTCATAAAAATTTTTAGAAGGGTTATTCGTAACAACCCATACTAAAAGTGATTGCATATCATTGTTTATACATTCCGATAATAAAGCTTGAAATAACTTTTGTCCTATTTTCATTCCTTGATACTCTTGTAAAAGGTAGATTGCATATAATTCCCCATCACAATTATATGTACCACTTCTTTCCACTCCCCCGTCAATGAATCCGATTATTGTTTCATCTGACGTCTCTGCTACAAATCTATATTGGTATTTATCTTCTTGTTGAAAAATGTTTTCCCATTGTTTTTCTCGTTGCTCATATGTTATATTTTCTAAAAATTCGTCAGCAAATATCCCTTTATACGTTGTTTTCCAGCTATCAACATGCACCTTTGCTATACCTCGTATATCATCTTTTATCGCTCTTCTAATATGTATTTCCATCATTTCTCCCCCTTGTTATTCATCATTATATCAATTTATTTCCTTAAAAATCCAAATAAAAAAAGAGCGAATGCACTTCACTCTTTTTTATCACAATTATCTACTTTCCACTTCAACTGAAACAACACGATCAATCTCTTTCAGGGAACTATATAACTCTGTTGTATATAAATCTTCTGGAGCTAAAATAACCATTTCCAGTTGCTGAAATGCTCCATTATCTATATCTTTAATTTTCACTCGTTTCACATGCATACCTAAATTTTTAATTTGCTTAAATATACCATCTAACTCATGATGCTCTTTTACAGTAATTTTTATAGATAAATCCTTTTGTCTTAATGAATACGGACCTGCAATTTTCACAAGTTGTGGAAGTACGTTAATTGCTAAAATAATTAAAATCATAGCAACCGTCGCTTGTAAATAAAAGC
Source organism: Bacillus sp. MMSF_3353 (assembly GCF_030733445.1). Classification (NCBI taxonomy): domain Bacteria; kingdom Bacillati; phylum Bacillota; class Bacilli; order Caryophanales; family Bacillaceae; genus Bacillus; species Bacillus sp. MMSF_3353. The sequence continues at coordinate 69,599 of NZ_JASHJA010000005.1, read as the reverse complement.
CCGCCCCAATTGCTATACCTAAAGCTGAAGCAGCCCACACCATAGAAGCTGTCGTTAATCCAGAAATAACATCATTACTTCTTCGTAAAATAACACCTGCCCCAAGAAAACCAATCCCACTCACAATTTGAGCAGCTAGACGCATTGGATCCATATTTGTATGCCCTGGAACAGAATATACATGTACGGCTTCAATTGAAACCATCGTAATTAAACAACTTGCTACAGAAATAACCATACTTGTTTTCACACCAAGCGGCTTATTCTTTAGCTGCCTATCTATCCCGATGAATAATCCTAAAAAGAGTGCTAAACCTAATTTGAGTAAAAATTCATATGACATATTTCCATTCTCCTTACTTTACAATGTTTCCCTTGGAATAATTCACTATAACTCTTTTATGATATCAATTCCAGTCTTTTCTATTCATTTAACATAAAAAGCCGAAAAAACATTTGTAACGATGTTTCTCCGGCTTTTTATTATGCTTAAGATTCTTCTTTATTTCTGATCTTTAATCTTAATCTCTGCATCTTTGTAGAATGCTAATTTACTGTCATTATACTCTTTTGTAAAATTGTTAAATTGCTCTTTTGATTTTTGTGCTTCCACAGTTAATTCATTAACAGCCTTAACTTTTTCACCAATCTCCTTTAATTTCGTTTCTTTTACTTTTAATTTTTCATACAGTTCTTTTTCAGTCGCTAACGCCTTCGTATAATTTTCATTCATCTTTTGGAATGCATCATAACGGTTTTTATACGACTCTTCTACTGCTTTCGCTTGTTTTTGTAACTTCTTATCTTCAAGCTTCTCTATATTTCCTTGAACAGATTTTGTTTCTTTCTGAGCTTTTTCTAGCATTTCTTTCTCAGTTTTTAATACTTTTTCACGGTCATCTACATTTGCAGTAGCTTGCTCTATCTTCTTCATAACAGCGTCATTATGATCTTTACCTTCTTGTAAAATTTGAGAATATAGTTCTTGACCTTCATTCTCTAATTTCTCTAACTTCTTCGCTTCATCAACTAATAATTTTTCTTGTGTCGCTGCTGTTTCAAAAGCTGTATATAGATTTTCTTCTGGTTTTTCACCGAAACAACCTGTTAATAGTCCTACTGATAGTGCTCCAACTACTGCTACTTTTCCATACTTCAACGTTCATTCCTCCATTACATACGGTTATCATGCCAGAAATTCACTGGGAAGTGACTCTCTTCATGATAAGCTTCAAACTCATAACCCTTTTCTTTTAACCCTTTTAAAATTGCTGGCACAGCAGCAACTGATTGTGGGTGAATGTCATGCATTAAAATAACTTCCTGTGGTTTTGTTGCATTTGTTATTACATTTTGAGCAATTTGTGCTGCCGCTGCATCAACTTGCATTTTGTTATATCTCCAATCTAATGAATCAATTGTCCAATCCCATACTTTAAAACCGCCCTCTACTACTTTATTTCGAAGACCTTCATTTAATCCAGGCATCGAACCGTATGGTGGACGTGTTAATTTAGGTGATTTTCCAATAATATTTGCGATTAAGCTTTGATCTTCTTTCATTTCATTTACATACTCGCCATTTTTATATAACTTTGCAAAATTATGTGTCATACTATGCATACCTACATAATGACCCTCTGCATTTTCACGTTTCACTAAATCCGGAAATCCTTTTACATTCGCTCCAATTAAAAAGAACGTCGCCTTCGCATCATGCTGTTTTAACGTATTTAACAATTCAGCCGTATATTTCCCTGGGCCATCATCAAATGTAAGGTAAGCAACTTTTCTTTCTTTTCCATTAAAACGACTTGGTGCCGTTTTATTCATTTCTACTTTCGGTTGTTCACTTGCAAGCTGTACTACGTTTTCTTGTTTTGCAACAGCCTTTGCTGGTGAAGTAATGGATTGAAACATGAAATACCCAATAGCTACTGCTGCAATCGCTATTAAGCCGACTACTACTCGTTTAACTTTAAAAGCTTTTTCCATTCTATCGAATTCCTCTCCCTATTAATCTTATATATAAATCACCCAATATAATTATACATCTATTTATTTTATTACACTATATAAACAGACTTTATATGTATTATAATGGGAGTTTTATCAAAATGGTTGTTCCTTTTCCTTCTTTACTTATAATAACTAAGTGTACCTCCATGAAGCTCCACCATTTTTTAACGATAGCTAAAACACCTGTAGCACGGTTATTAATCTAGTAAAATGACTGTTCTATATATGGTAAATGCTCTGTAGCAATTCCAATCCCTTCGTCTTTCACCTTTATCACTGCTTGTCCTTCTTTTTTAGTCGCTTCAATATATACTTTACCATTTTTATGTGAATATTTAATGGCATTTTGAACAATATTCAAGAAAACTTGCTTTAGCCTATTTCGATCTCCTATCAATTCAATTCGTTCTATAGTTTTGATGAATTGCATTTGCTTCTCTTCAGCATTAGGAGTTAATTGCCAAATCGTCTCCTCTAGTATATCGTATAATTGCACCTTTTGTTTATATAAATTGAAATGATTTAAGTATAAGTTTTCTAAAATAAAAAATCGTTACAGAAAAGTTACAAATCCATCTCAATAAAAAAGATTGGCAAAGGCCAATCTTTTTTTATTATTCATTTCGAACTGGTTTTGGTGTTACACCTAAATGCTCATTTAATTTTTTCGAAATATCTTTTACATTTTTTTCGTTTGGAATGTAATAATAAATACCTCCGATACGTTTATCCGTACCTTCTATTTGCATTTTTTCCATTTCTAAATTAGATCCTGCCATATTTTTTGTAATCGCAAGCATATCATCGAAAGTTAAGTTCGTTTTCATATTTTTATCAACCGCATCAAGTAAAGAGCCCATTTTGCTAATTGATTGCACAGACATCGCTTTTTTTGCAATTGCTTCTATTACAAGTTGTTGTCTTTGTCCACGCATTGCGTCACTATCAATTTTACGCGTTCTTGCAAGTGCAAGTGCTTGTTCTCCATTTAAATGTTGGAAGCCTTTTTCTAAATGAATCATACCCGCTTGGTCTTTACTATCTTGCTCTGTGAAAGTAACAGGTACATCAATATCAATACCACCAAGTGAATCGACAATTTGTACGAATGATTCAAAGTTAAACTTCACATAATAATCAACAGGAACATTTAAAAATCTTTCCACCGTATCTCGTGTACTTTCAACACCACCAAATACGTGTGCGTGTGTAATTTTATCTAATTTCTTTCTAGATGGAATATATACACGTGAATCACGCGGAATACTTACTAATTTAACTGATTTATCATCTTTATTAATTGTTGCTAATAAAAGTGCATCTGTGCGAACAGCTTCACCATATTGACTTTTTCGCATTTCACTACCATCTACACCCATAATTAAAATAGAGATGTTATCCTTTAAAGGCTCAACTTCTTTATCACGTTTTGATGATTTATCAATTTGTGCATACGCATCACTTACAACAGCTTTTGCTTTATTATATATTAATGATCCATATCCTACTCCTCCAAAAATAAGTAGGAAAAATGGAATTAAAATGAACCATTTTATTGACCTTCTTTTAGAACGTTTTTTATTGCTTCTCGTATTTTGTTCTAATTCAGAGCTCATCTTCATTCGCCTCTCTTTCTCTTTCCCTAGTATAATGTATGTCTAGTATTCTTCATATTGAATTTCCTTTCAAACACCTTACATTTTTGTAAGGTTACATGATGAATCCAATATGTATTCCATTTCACATTATACTCTCGTGCTTATTTTTGGCAAGTCACTATTTTCCAACTTCAAATATTTAGCACTTCGCAACATTCGAAATTATAGATTTATAAATTTATTCGTTTCGAATCCTTCAATTTTCACCTAAAAAATTAGTAATGCAACAATACATTTCATATTATCTCTCAAGCGGTGTATACATTGTTTTTTTCCCATGATTATTAATGAAAGCGGATTTTGCTTTTAGTTTCGTCTTTTCTATTTCTATATCTTCATTCGAGAAATTCACAATAATTTTAATATCTTTTCCATAAGAAGCAGATTGAACTAATTTATCTTCTGACAAATATACAAAGTTCGTCATTTCTTCTTTTACTGCCTTTTCATGAACGTCATTCCAAACTTTCAGGTGCTGCGTAATTTCTTGTTTATGCTTATTCCACTCTACTTCATCTAAATGGTACAACGGAGGAACATTATACAATAATTCGTATAGCATACGGTTCCCTACCTCATCTTTTACTTTCAAACTTCCCCATTCCCAGTGGTGCGTTGTAATTACAGAATCATTGTATACTAATTTATATAATGGTACTGAATATACAGGGTTTAAATACACTTGTTTATATTCTTCTTTTAACGGTACTTGTTTTGCATATTTTTCTGGAACATTTTGATTCGGTGACCAATATCCGCCCACATAATACGGACTTGTTTTATTTTTCCTCATATCTTCATCGTCCCATTTAATAACCGGTGTTTCAATACCGTGAGCAAATGCAATCGTGCTACTTGCAAAGTCATTTCCGCCTTCTGAGCCAACTACCATACCTTTTTCTTGCGCAATATAATCCATTCGTTGCAATCTTGCTTTTAAATCTTGTTCTTGTGTCGTTATATGTTTGGCTGAATAGTCATCATAAATTTCACCTGTTGCATCACAATCAATAAACCATGAATTATATTTAGGTCCATTTTGTAAAATATCGTTCATTCGCTCTTTTACACTAGGAAGAGATAAAGTTGGATTTAACTTTCGCCCTCTACCTAAAAATCCTTGCACTTTTTCTCCATTTTTCTTCGTCACAGTTCCCTCTTCATATAACGATGGATCCTGAAAAGAAGCTGTATTCCAATTTTTATCAGCTTTTTCGTGAATAGAATGATAAGAATCATACGGACCAACTAAATATCCCATTTTCTTAGCTTCTGTCACGAAATCAGGCTGCATATACCCTTGTTCCCAGTTCGGTAGCCCAATCCATGCATTGTCTATTCCTGATTCTTTCATTTCCTTTATAATATCCGTTCCATCTGCCTTACCCCATTTACTTACTTCTTCAACCGCATCACCGAGCGCTGACTTTAATACATGCTTATTTAAGTTATATAACTCCATCTTCGATAAATGGTCTATCCCTTTGTTTAATAACTCACTAGCGTTCTGATCAACCTTTTGAAAAATATCATCTTTATACAATTCCTTCATTGATAATACTTCATTTACATAACGCAAAATAACATTTTTTTGGTACTTATCAATGAAATCTTGTTTACTTACTTGCTCAAACACACTCAGTTCTCCAGGCTCCGAACTATTCTTTTGAATAAGCCCTTTTATATGGCTAAATACAGGACTATTTATTTGCTCTCTTATTTTAGGCCAATTTACGTTACTGTCAGACAAACCATTTTGATTCCAAAAATAAAAATGAGCAGCACCATAAAGTTTTTCAATCTCTTTATTTTTTCTAGCCTTTTCTTGTAATGTTTTAAATTCACCTTTTTGAGCAATATTATCCTTATACAGTTTAGCAATACTGACTGCATCATTATTTGTCACATATAATTGAAATCCATATGCTTTATTTTTATTTATACTCGGGAATTCATGTATAAAATCAAATCCTATTTTCGGATCCGAATGAAATTTCAATTCATTATTAAACATATTGTTCGCAATAAATACAATTGAATATTTCGAACCATTTAACGCAAAAAACTTCATAGAAAATGATTCAGCAAATGAATATGCATCATCCTTTAAAAACTTCTTCCAATTTTCATCATTACTCGGAATTTGCTTACCTTCCCATAACGGAAGTGTATAATTTTCAGCTTGTACTTTCGGCCACGTAAAGCTTTCTGCACCAGTCGATTCCACTTCAATATTTAAGTGATCTTTTTTCTTTTCTAGATTCACTTTTACTTTTTGATCTGGATATTCCCAAGATGTTCGATCCTTGTCTTTTTTTACATTCGACACCTTCATTTTCGGTAACGGCTGTGACGCCTGTTCCTTTACACCATCATGTTCTACAGTTAACATGAAAGTCTCTGGATTTACATCGTAAGTAAACTCTTTATACGTCGCTTTCTTTACTTTAGAATCTTGTACAGCCTTGTTACCTTTTACATCACACCCGACTAAAGTCGAAAATGACATCGTTGTAAGAAGACATATTGCTATCATTTTTTTCATCTTCTGCACCTCCACCACTGAATATACAGGGGCTTTGTTACAGGAATGTGGCAAAAAAATAGAACTAGCATAACGCTAGCTCTATTTTGAGTATTATAAATAAGTGTGTATGAACAACTATAATCTGCTTAAAGTATATGTAGTACAATAACCGTGTTTTTTCATCCCCACTAAATATAAAAGCAAATAATTCGAAGCCTTAACACTTATTTTTCAACTAAAAAAATAAGTGTATATAATATACCCTAAAACTAGCACTAAAATTACTAGCGCTGTACCTTTCCAATTCATACCACCCGTCATATCAACTGGACTACCTGATTCAGCTCTGTTGAATCCATCATTTAAAGAACCGGTAGGATTATTTTTCAATTCACTTTGCCTTATACGTTCTCTGTTTTCTTCTGGTGACTCTTTTTTCATACGATCACCTCCAAATTAATACACGCTTTACTAAATTATACATTATTACTTTTCTTTTATATGCCAACTGAAAAGATATTTACAACAAAAAAAGCTAGCAATGCTAGCTTTTTTATAGTTCTATATGTTCTTCTTTATTTACAGTAATTCCTCTATGATCGATTTCTAGCACACACACTTTCATAGACGTAAATACTCTCGCTAATTGCTCAGCAATTTCTTGACGCTTATCATATGGCGTTAATATAAAAATGGATGGACCTGCACCACTAAGCGCTGTGCCGTATGCTCCAAACTCTTTTGCACATTTACGAATTGAGGGTAATAGCGGTACGAGTTCTAAACGATACGGCTCGTGAAAATGATCTCTTTCCATCATTTCACCTACAACTTCCCACTTCTTTTGACAAAACGCAGCTACTAATACGTTGCTGATTGCACTAGCCTTAACTGCTTCATGAAACGGAAACACATCTGGTAATACAGATCGGCTTTCCTCTGTATTTAACTCTTCATTTGGAATAAGAGAAATTACACCTAATTCCTTACTTTCAATTCTTACAACCGAAACATTCTTTCCATCAAGTGCTCCGATTACAGTTCCTCCTAATATAGAAGCCGCAACATTATCTGGATGCCCTTCAAAATTTGTTGCAATTTGAACTTTTTGATCAGTCGTTAAGTTTAAATTGCCAAGTTGATTCGCAAGCTCTATCCCTGCTACAATTGCTGATGCACTACTTCCTAGTCCTCTTGTAAGCGGGATATTACTAGTAACTTCTATTATATGAGGTGATAAAGAAGGACATACTTTACATGCCGTGCTAACGATTAAATTTTTATCATCTGTCGGAATTAATTCTTCAAAGGAATGGATTACTTGCCATCTATCAGCTTTTTCTTTTACCACCACATCTAAATATAATGACAAAGCTATTCCTACTGAATCAAATCCAGGTCCAACATTCGCTGTACTAGCAGGAACACGAATACTTAATGGTATCACGACATAATCACCCCTTTAATATGTTCTTTAATTTGTTCTATATTATTTGAAACACTTGCAATATCTAATGTATTAGAAGAAATTGCGATATCAGGATCTTTCAAACCGTTTCCAGTTAAAACTGCAACAACTGTCTCTCCTTTTTTGATTTTTCCAGATTGAACATGTTTAATTACACCTGCTAATGAAGCATTTGATCCTGGCTCAGCGAAAACCCCTTCCGTTTTTGCTAATAATCTATACGCATGTAAAATTTCTTCATCTGATACCATATCTATTTCACCGTGAGACTGTTCAGCAGCCTCTACTGCATATGACCAACTTGCGGGGTTACCGATACGAATCGCTGTTGCAATTGTTTCAGGTTCTTCAATGACATGTCCTTTTACAATAGCAGCTGCTCCTTCCGCTTCAAATCCGTGAATTCTTGGCTTCTTATAGCCTTTTTCTTTCTCATATTCACAGAAACCTTTCCAGTATGCTGTAATATTTCCGGCATTCCCAACAGGAATCGCTAAAACATCTGGTGCACTTTGCAACTGGTCACAAATTTCAAATGCTGCTGTCTTTTGCCCTTCAATTCGATAAGGATTCACTGAGTTTACTAATGTAATCGGCTCTTCCGCAGCAATATTTCTTACAGCCTTAAGTGCATCATCAAAATTTCCTTCTATTGAAATGATTTCAGCTCCGTAAGCGACTGCTTGCGCTAATTTTCCATGTGCAATCTTTCCTTCCGGGATTACGATTATACATTTCATTCCAAGGCGTGCCGCGTATGCTGCGGCCGATGCCGAAGTATTACCTGTTGATGCACAAATAATTGCCTCCGAACCTTCTTCTTTCGCCTTCGCAACAGCCATTACCATACCACGATCTTTAAAAGAACCTGTCGGATTCGCACCTTCGTACTTACCGTATAACTGAATCCCTAATTGTTTTGATATATTTAATAGCGGAATAAGAGGTGTATTTCCTTCCATTAAGCTAACATCAGGTGTATTTTCATTCACCGGTAAATAAGAAGCATACTGTTTTAATAATCCTTTATACATATTGTTTTTCCTCCTCAATAATGTAATAACTGTTTATTTCACTTGCGACACTTTCTATCGCTCCTAGAACTCGTTCAAATTGATACTTTGAAGTTTGATGTGTCACAACAACGACTTCTGCAAGTTCACGATTTAAGGGTAATTGAATAACTTCTTTTAAACTTACAGAATAATTAACGAAACATTCTGTTATTTTTTGCAACATCCCAGGTTCATCTCGTAATGAAATACGTAAGAAATATTTCGAAACGACTTCTTCATCCCCCTGTAATTCATACGGTTCTGGTTCTTTTAATGCGCTTTTATTTTTCTGAACTTGATTCATATTTTTAACGATTGAAATAATATCACTTACTACAGCAGAACCAGTTGGTAACTTCCCAGCTCCAGGTCCGTAAAACATTACTTCTCCTACTGCTTGACCATGAACATATACTGCATTAAATTCATTATTTACATTCGATAATGGATGATGACTTGGTAAAAGAGTCGGTTCTACACTTAAATGAATGGCTGACCCTTGTTTCTCTGCTTTACCAATTAATTTCATAGTAAATCCTAACTTTTCAGCCATTTGTAAATCTTCTTTTTCGACCTTTCGAATCCCTCTTACTTGCACATCATCTAAAGAAACATTCATCGAAAAACCTAAGTTTGCAAGAATGGCTACCTTTCTCGCCGCATCTAACCCATCTACATCCGCTGTTGGATCCGATTCTGCGAAACCTAATTTTTGTGCTTCCTGTAAAGCCTCTTCATACGACCATCCATTTTGACTCATCTTTGTTAACATGTAATTTGTTGTTCCATTTACAATTCCCATTATTTTTTCAATTTGATCTGAAGCTAATCCGTCTGTTAATCCTCTTAACACCGGAATACCGCCCGCTACACTTGCTTCATAACATAAATCACAATCATTATCGTTCGCCACTTGGAGAAGCTCTGCACCGTATACAGCCATTAAATCTTTATTTGCTGTTACGACATGTTTTTTATTTCGTAAAGCCTTAACAATATGTTGCTTTGCTTCTTCAATTCCGCCCATTACCTCTACTACAATATCAATATTTGGATCATTTAGAACTTCATCGACATGACTTGTTACTACGATTCCATCAATGCAAACATCACGTTCTTTTTCTAAGTCACGTACAACGACTGTCTTTACCTTCACTTCATACCCTGTATCAAGTGTAATTTTTTTATAATGTTCTTTCAAAATATGGACAACACCACTTCCGACCGTACCTAAGCCTAACACCCCAACATTAATAACGTTATTCATTTTCTAATCTCCTCCTACAATTTTATTTTTTATCTCTATCAATCACCTTGCTCTGCTTTTTAATCATGCAGGTGGTGGTTATTTCCGTACGTACAAATCGTTTCATTTTACTGCACCTCCTTTCAAAGTAAAAAAACACACTCATCCCTAGGAAAGGGACGAATGTGTTTTCGTGGTTCCACCCTTGTTCCAATCCAGACTTAACTCCTTCTAGATTGCTCAAGTTCAGATAACGGCTGATTCCGTCAATAATTACTAGATTACTCGTTCACTATTGAAGTTCAAAGGTGGTAAAATCATTTCTCGTGTTAGGAAGCTCACACCCTTGGCTTCCCTCTCTGTAAACCGTAAAAATGATTCCGTGTCCTTATCGTTACTTTTCGTTCATGTTTATTTGTTAACTCATTATAGTTATCAACTTTTTAAAAAGCAAGCCTATTTTTACTAACTATTTTCAAAATCTTTTTTTATTATATTTCACAATAACATTTTACAATTGCCGCTCGATTTACCTATTTTGCTATTTCTCCATTTTGTAAATCAACAGTTCATATATAAATATCCCATTCTAAAATGTGTACATATTCACCTTACAAAGATATATTAATAAAGTTTTTTAATACAATCTTTTCGTATAATTTTCTTCTAAAGAACGTGCAACATCTTCTTCTGAAGCATTCACTTTCGCATGCTCCAGCAACATTTTTGCTGCTGAAGGTAATTCTTTTTTATTTAACCAAAATTCTGAATCCCACATCTTAGAACGAATAAAAGCTTTTGCGCAATGAATATAGCATTCCTCTATTTCAACAACAATTCCAAGTAACGGATTGCGTCCATTTGCCTGCATTTCTTGCAAAATTTCTTCATCGTTTGTAATGAATGCTCGGCCGTTTATTCGGAGTGTCTCCCCAAGACCAGGGATCAAAAAGAGTAACCCTACGTGCGGATTTGAAATAATATTCAAAATGGAGTCTATACGACGGTTGCCTGGTCTTTCTGGAATAATAATTTTATTATTATTTAATACGTATACAAATCCAGGTGCGTCTCCTCTCGGCGAAGCATCACACTCTCCTAATTTATTTGCAGTAGATAATACTAGAAAAGGAGATTTAGACAGAAAATCTATGCAATGATGGTCTAATGATGAAATAACTTTTTTCAAAGCTCGCTCACTTGGTCGCCCCAATATTTTTCGTAACTCTTCCTCTGTTGAAATAATCGATTTTATTTCCTTATTCTCTATCCCCACTTATACCTACCCCTTTTTCTTTATTCTCCCAAAATTCAATACAGATATTGTATAATAAAATTTGCAGAAAGGGGAATTTAAATGACAGAGTGGTTAACAATATTTGATATTGAAAGAAATATACTTGGGAAGAAATTACGTGATGAAGTGCATCGTGACGGTGATTGGCATGAAACATTTCATTGTTGGTTTGTAGAAAAAGATGCTGAAGATATGTTTTTATATTTTCAATTACGCTCTAAAAATAAAAAAGAAGCACCGAGTATATGGGATATTACTTCAGCTGGACATATTATGCATGATGAAGAAGTACAAATTGGCGGTCTTCGTGAAATTGAAGAAGAATTAGGACTTTCCTTTCAAACTACTGATTTAGCATACAAAGGTATCTTTAAAATAGATTATGAAATTTCAAATCTTACTGATCGTGAATTTTGTCATATGTATTTTCACAATGTCATCAATACACTTTCATTTGCACCAGGTGAAGAAGTAGACGATGTGATGAAAATACATGCAACTTCTTTTCTACAACTATTAAAAAGAGAGATTTCATCTTTTACGGCTATTTCTGTTTTAAGCAATACACCGATAACAATAACATTTGAAGATATTTATCCATATGATCTTGCATACTATGAATTTGTTATAGAAAAAGGAAAAAACTTACTAGAAAATAATAGTTTATAAATAAAATAGGACTCCCATTTTAAAGTACTTGGGAGTCCTATTCTTTATAGTGGATGATTGACAATACCCGACTGATTTAAATTCCAGTTTATTTTCTCTCTTTCGATGTTTGGAACATACTTGGCAGCGTTACAAAGCGTGCCCCTTTCGTTTTTAACTGCGGAATAATTTTGTCTAGTGCCTCTACAGATCCTTGCAAATGCCCACCTGGTGTTGAATGCTGAAGTATAACACTGCCAGGAAATGAATTCCCTAACACATTATTTGTAATCGTATCAGCGCTTACTCCTTTCCAATCAACCGTATCAACACTCCATTGTACAATCATAAAATTTTGCTCTGTTGCCCACTTCAATTGATTTTCAAGTATTTCACCGTATGGCGGACGAATAAATTTCGGTGCATAACCAGCTAAACGATTTAATATTTCTTCGGTTTTCATAATTTGATTACGGTACTCAGCATCATTTACTTTCGCTAAATTTGGATGGCTATACGTATGATTGCCAATTACATGCCCTTCATTCGCAATACGTTTTACTACATTCGGAAACTTTTCTGCATTTTCACCAAGCAAGAAGAAAGTCGCCTTCACATTATGTTGTTTTAACTTATCTAAAATTTTCGGCGTAAATTCTAAATCTGGTCCATCATCAAATGTAAGAGCGACTTCCGCTTTATTGTACGGCCCTGAAAATGCGTACGCATATTTTTCGACCCACGAAAATGGCGTCCACGATCCACGCTCATATGCTTTCATTTGTACTGTATATTTTTGAGGGATATATGTGTATGGCAATGAACTCATATAGTCTCCATAATAAAATGAGTGATATGGCATATAGGCGTACGAAACATCTCGTTCTAGTCCCCATTCATATGGGGCAAACATTTCTGACGAATAAAAATAATACATAATAAAAACCTCCCTAAAATTTCATATGTGATTCATCTGCACTTTGTTAGAGAAATTATTATTCATGAACAAAAATAAGACTGTCCATAATTAGGACAGTCTTACTGCTATATACAATTAATAAATCGATGCACTATCTTTCGGCAAAGCTTTTACATGTTTTAAATAGCTTGTCACTCTGTCATCATCACCTTGCGGGTATTGATACCCATATGTGTTACCAATTTCGTTCGCAACTTTTCTAAATAAATCGCCCATTACAAAAAACGACTCCCAAATGTCTTCATATTCAGCATTCGAATAGGTCCTTTTAAATTGCTCCCACATATCTTTTTCAATGTATTGCTCGAAAAGCTTTCCAAACTTTCCTGCATTAACTGTAAAGTCTGTTTTCATACCAATATGCCATTCTAACATTACGATGAACATATCCCGCACCGGGCCATCAAGTATTCCTTTCGCATAAGAAAGTTCTTCTCTCCATAGTCCTTTTGCCACATTCGTACTACACCACCAAAATTCATTACAGCAATCTAAAAACTCTTTTTCTGTAGGCTTTTTTATTAAGTAATCCCTATCGCTTGCTGGTGGAAATTCGTCAATACAATTATCTTTATCCAGAAGCAGTTCACTTAAACTATCTTGTCCAATGAACTTATTTATCAAATCAAAGGGAACGAGCGTTAAATCAATTCGGTTTCCATCCATAAACTGCATTAAATACGGAAATTTCCCGTCTTCATCTGGTGGAACTAATGACATTTCTTCCGGCATTTGTACAATCATTATTTCGCCAAATCTATGAATCCAATTATGATTAGACGTAAAAGATTGTATATCATTTACAACATACATAATATCATAGTCTTGAAAACAATCTTTTTTCACATGTTGATTTACACGTGACCCATTCATGATGACAGCTCGAATTCTTCCATCCTCTTTTGCTGTACTAATAATTAAGTCTAACATTTCTTTTTCAGTTCTCATCTATTCCTAACCTCCAATTTTTATATAAACTTATATTTCCAAGTATGTTGGAGGTCCACGAGCTAGCTGTGTTGTACACGATACATGTTATAATTTTTGAAACATCTTTTTCATCTTTTTACCACCTTCCGTCATTCTTTTACGACTACCATTACAAACCCATCGTATCCTTTACTTCCGACAGTTTGAAGCGCAGTAGCACTTACACGTGGCTCTGCAGCTATTAATTCATAGAAGCGACGTATCCCTTGTACGCGAGGATCGTTACTCGTATTGTCAATAACTTCTCCTTCACGTACTACGTTATCACCAATAATTATAGTACCAGGGCGTGATAGTTTCAGTGCCCATTCAAAATAAGTAGGGTTATTTTGTTTATCAGCGTCTATAAAAATAAAATCAAATGGTTCATACTTCTCATTTTCGATTTGCTGTAAAGAATCTAAAGCTAATCCTGTTCGCACTTCAATTCTATCATTCAAATTGGCACGCTCAATATTGCTACGTGCAATTTCAGCATGCTTTTCACTTGCCTCCAATGTAACAACTCTGCCTCCAGATGGCAATCCCCTTGCAAGCCATATCGTGCTATATCCGCCTAGAGTACCAATTTCCAAAATGTTTCGAGCTCCTTGAATTTGTACTAATAGTTGCAAAAACTTCCCTTGCGTTGGCGATACATCATGTGCTGGTAAATTAGCTGCAGCGTTTGCTTGAAGTACTTCTTCTAATGTAGAATCTTTCGGTATTAATACATCACTCACATATTGATCAACAGCCGTCCATTTCTCAATCGTACTCATGTAAATACCATCCCTTTCAATATTTTTCTACTATTCACATATTATACAGAAAATTCTGTCTCGTAAACAAAAATAAAGAAGGGACATCTCCTCCATTACAGAATAAATATCCCTTCTTTTGTTTATGAAATTATCCCTTACGGATTAGTAGACCAAAGTCCTGCTGATTTAATAAATGTACGTTTATTTAATTTCAGCTGCGCTACGATAAACTCTGCAATATCTTCTGCTTGCATTACTTTATCTGGGTTTCCATCAGTTAACCCTAAATCTACAGCCATATCAGTTGCTACTGTACTTGGAGTTAAAGCTGTTACACGAATATTATGTTTGCGAACTTCCATCGCTAACGATTCTGTTAAGCCAAGAACACCAAATTTAGAAGCACTGTATGCACTTGTTACAGGTGCACCTTTTTGTCCTGCTGTAGATGAAATGTTAATAATATCACCAGATTGTTGTTCAATCATACTTGGTAAAGCTGCACGAGTTGCATAGTATACACCCATTAAGTTTACTTGAATGATTTTTTCCCAATCAGCAACGTCTAATTCTAAAAACTTACCAAACTTAGAAATACCAGCGTTATTAATTAAAATATCGATAGACCCTAAACCATTTTTTAACGTTTCAATTGCAGTCGTTACCTCTTCATATGAAGATACATCAGCAGTCGCAATAACAGCTTTTACGCCTTCTGCTTCTACTTCTTTCGCTACAGCTTTCAAGTTTTCTTCTGAACGAGCTAAAAGACCTACATTTACGCCCTCTTTCGCTAATGCGATTGCTACAGCGCGACCAATTCCTCTACCTGCTCCTGTAATTAAAGCATTTTTACCTTGTAATAATTCTGCCAAGTATAACACTCCTTAATCATCTCAGTTATGTATTATATTAAAATTGTATCTGTGTTTATGTAAAAAGGCAATGATGCACTTTCATGTGCGTAGGTTACTTATAGGTAACTATGGAAAGTTTTTATTGATAAGTCTCATGTTTTTGCCATAATTCATGTAAAATAAAAATAAATCCAGCATAGGAGAGTGTATGTGTATGAAAAGAAAAAAATGGTTCTTGTCACTAACTGCAGTCGGACTATGTATCATATTTTTGGCTATGTACTTTATATTTGGTAATCCACTACATTATAAAGTAATAGAAAAAGATACTAGCGACTATCTCTATACTATACAAGGCTATAAGCAAAAAGAAATACAAAGCATAACCGGAAAATATACTCCCATTTATAATATCGGCTATTATGCAGAGGTAGTATATAAAGACGAACCTTATTTTACATACTCTTATACATACGATAATAATAAGAAAATAATACAAGACAACGGCATTTTAGGAAGACATACTGAGTCATTTAAAAATCTTAATTTAAACTGGTCATTGTTTGACGAGTTAGTAGACGGTATCCATACTAACTTGCAAGAAAGAGGTTTAAGCGAAAAGAAAGATTATTCTATACGCTATGTTCAATTCATTGATATCGATGATGATACAAACGGTGCAGAAGCATATGTTGACTTTAAGAAAGATAAAGAATCAGATTATTCATACCGTATGAATGGCCAAGGAACAGCTTATCAATATAGTTGCAGTAACGGGGAATGTATTTTTAAAGAAAAATAGTGTTAGAAGATATCCTCCTAACACTATTTCTCTTCATAATTCGGAATACACACAATAAATTCTGTTCCATTCCCTTCCTCACTCTCGACTTTTATTTCTCCTTGATGAAGGTCAAGTACCTTTTTTACAATGGCCAAGCCTAAGCCACTTCCTCCATAAGCACGATTTCGTGAAGAATCCGCTTTATAAAACCGTTCAAAAATATGTTGTTTTTGTTTTTCAGATATACCAATTCCCGAATCATGGATACGTATTTCTACGAATTTCTCATATTCTTTTAACTGAATTGTAATTGTGCCACGACTTGGCGTAAATTTAATACTATTATGAATTAAATTAATCCACACTTGACTCATACTTTCTTGATCCGCAATTATATACACTTTTTCTAAATCAAGATCTAATTCAATTTCTTTTTCAGCCCAGAGCGGTTCACTATTTAACACAGTTTGCTTTAACTGTTGATCTAATCGATAAGTCACTCTTTCTGGTGTATACTCTTCCGACTCTAAAAGAGTTAGTTTCAGTAAATTTTGGCTTAGTTTAGATAATCTCGTCGTTTCCGTTTCAATAATGGTAAGATAATGCTTTCGTTTTTCCTCGGAAAGATTGTTATCTTGTAGCGCTCTAGCAAATCCTTTTATAGATGTTAATGGTGACTGTATTTCATGAGAAACATTCGATACAAATTCCTGGCGCATTTTCTCCATCGCATTCAGTTCATCTGTCATATCATTTATACTTTTTACGAGTACACCAATTTCTCCATCATACTTTTCTTCATTTCGTATTTTTACGGAGAAGTCTCCTTTTGCAATTTTTTGTATCGGTTCAATAATAGTCCAAATCATTGCCTCTCGTTTTGGTCTCATTAATATCCCAATCAATGTCCAGATAAGAACAATAAATACAAAACCGACCATATCACTAATTAGAAAGGCCACAAACGACGATACGTTTACTTCAAAAGCATTCAATATACTAGTTGCTACATAAAATGCGATAGACCAAATTATAGTGAGAAAAGAAAAAAGCGCTAATACCGCTCCCGTTACTTTCAACATCTTCAACTTACTCATTCGTTTTCTTTTCCTCATTTACTTACCTCTAAGCGATACCCTAATCCTCTTATCGTTTTAATACTAAACTTCGACTTCTCTTCTTGAAACTTCTCACGTAGTCGATTAATATGAACGTCTAGTGTACGTTCATTCCCTTCAAAATCATATCCCCATACATCTTCAATTAACTGCTCTCTCGCACAAGTTCTTCCTGCTTTAGAACCTAAAGTAAAGAGCAATTCGAATTCTTTTAGCGGTAATGTGACTGTTTGTTCTCCGGCTGTAACTTCAAATGTTTTACGATTTAACAGTACATTCCCAATTTGAATCGATTGCGACACTGTAATTTGGTAACGTTTCAATAACGCCTTAACTCTCACTACTAGTTCTATAGGATCAAATGGTTTTACAAGATAATCATCCGTGCCAAGGTGAAATCCTTTTACTTTTTGAGACGTTTCCCCTTTAGCAGTTAGCATCAAAATCGGAATATCATAGTACTTCCTTAATTCAAAACATACATCAAATCCATCCATATTTGGCATCATGATATCAAGAACAACCATATCAACTTTTACTTCGTCTATTTTCTGAAGTGCATCTAGTCCATCAATTGCCTCATATGTTTGAAAACCTTCTCGTTCTAAAAATACAGAAACAAGTTCCCTAATGTGCGGATCATCGTCCACTATTAAAATGTTAGGTATCAAAGAAACCATTTCCTTTCTAATTCGCATCCTTTATAAAACTTTTAAAAATGAATCATTAGTGGAATAAAAACCCCACTGATGATTCATTTTATAATACGCCCTCTTTAATTTTCAATTGTTGCGTTGCAAATTCACGATACATATCATGTGTCTGTAATAATTCATCATGTGTACCGCTTCCTGTAAGATTCCCTTTTTCTATAAAGATAATTTTATCTGCATCCACAACAGTAGAAAGTCTATGTGCAATAACTAATGTTGTTCTGCCTTTCATTAAGTTATTTAACGCTTTCTGAACGACAGACTCTGATTTACTATCTAGACTGGAAGTTGCTTCATCTAACATAAGAATTTGTGGATTTCGAAGTAACGCTCGAGCAATTGCAATTCGCTGTCTTTGCCCTCCAGAAAGCTTCACACCACGCTCTCCAACTTCTGTTGCATATCCGTTTGGCAAATCATGAATAAATGCATCAACATATGCCATCGCTGCTACTTTTTCAATTTCTTCATCTGTTACTTCACCCTCAACACCGTAGCAAATATTATCACGAATTGTCCCATCAATTAACGGACTATCTTGTGAAACGTAACCAATTTGACGTCGCCATGATTGCAATGAATAACTCGTAATTGAGTCTTTTCCTAATTTAACGGCACCGCTAGTTGGCTCGTAAAAACGTTCTAATAGTGAGAATAACGTCGTTTTCCCGCTACCACTTGGTCCTACAATCGCTGTTACTTTTCCTGATTCAATTGTGAAATCAATATTCTTTAAAACTTTCTCTTCTTCGTTATACTCAAAATATACATTTTCAAGAACGATTGGCTGCTTAGCATTTGTGACTTTCACACCAGTTTCATGATCTTCTACTTCATATTCTAAAATTGTATTAATTCTTTCCGTTGCACCAATTGCCTTTTGGAATTGTGTAAAGAACATAGATAATTGACTCATCGGCATTATAATTTGAACTAAATATAAAATAAATGCTACTAGTTCTCCTGTTGTTAATGCACCGCTAGAAACTCGCATTCCACCATACCCTACGATAATAACAAGTAATGCCATTAAAACAAACGACATAACTGGTGAAATTAACGCTTGCACTTTTCCCTCTTTCAAGCCAAATTGTAATAGCTTTTCAATACCTTTATTTCCAGTTTCATATTCCTTTTTTTCTGTGTTCGAAGATTTCACTAAACGAATTTCTGATAATACTTGTGTTAATACACTAGTAAAAGAAGCCGTTTCATCTTGAAGTGCTTTTGAAATCTTATACATTTTTCGTCCAAGTGGAACTAAGATGAGTACTGATAACGGAATAACCGTTAAAAGTAAAAGTGTCATTTTCCAATCTAAAACAAATAGTACAATTAATGATCCAACAATTGAAATACCGCCTGTTAATAAATTTGACAAATGCTCAGAAATTAACGTTTTCACAACTCCTGTATCATTTGTCATACGGCTAATTGTATCGCCTGTTCTATTTTGATCATAATAAGTTACCGGTAAAATAAGCACCTTTTTCCACAAACGTTCTCTCAGTCCAGCTACAATCTTCTGTCCTATATAATTTAGTAAATATATAGACAATCCCGCGGCTATAGTTTGCATAATAAAGAATGCAATTAGCCCAACAATTTGTCCTGTACTAATTGACGAAAGTGAAAAATTATCTACTAAGCCCTTCGTTAACATCGGTATAAATAAACTTGCTCCAGTAGAAAGTAAACTCATTAATAACGCAAAAGCAAGAATCCCCTTTGGAGGATTTGTATCTTGAATAAGGCGTAAAAACTGCCTCCATCTCCCTTTTTTCTCCATCTCATTTCTAACTTCCATTTTTGTTCATCTCCTCGTGTTCAACCAAACTGTTCTTTCTAAAAGTAGAATACAATACAAATGTAAACTGAATGTAAACACACTTTTTCTGTTTTTACAAAATATACATACAAATGCATCTTTACAACAGATATAAACATCTGATATTATTACCTGGTACTTAATATTATTCTATGTGAATTATAGATAACTAATTTACAATACTGTATAAATCTCCCGTTATTGAAAGGAGTATCCTTTTTGCAAACAAATATACATTCCGAAAAGGAAACAATCATTTTTATTCATGGATTAGTCGGCAATCGTCGTGCCTTCAAAAAAGAGCATAAGCGATTTTCCGCCTCTTACAACATTATTACTTATGACTTATTAGGTCACGGCGACGATAAAGGAGAAGCTATCGAATTTTCATTACAGCGCCTCGTAGATCAACTATTGAAATTATATGAAAAAGAAGGTATTACAAAAGCTCATATTTGCGCTCTAAGTTATGGCTGTTATATCTCTACAATTTTTGCACAAATGCACCCAGAAAAAGTATTAAGCATTTGTCATATTGGTGGACATTATAATAATCCATCCCTTTTATATAACGTATTTCAAAAATTTTGGGAGAAGCGCGGAGACGAATACTCTAAATGGCTCTCTCAATATGCAAATACCATTTTTCCAAGTGGCATACTAAAGGCAAATCCGTTCGCAGTCATTTCAAGAAATATTTATTACCGTTTCGGATTGCAATTACATTCATCAATTATTTCCCAATCATTACGGCATCGTTTAGAATTCGATTTAAAATCTAAATTAAAATCACTTCCCCACCCTATATTATGGGTAATGGGTGAACATGATCATCTCTATAAATCTTGTCTTTTTGATTTAAAGTCCGTTCTTCCTAACGTTTTATATAAAGAAATACCGTTAGCAGGACATGCAGCAAACTTATTTCGTCCCAACTACTTTCATGACCTATACGCTCGATTTTTAAATGGGAAGTTACAGTAAAAACTACTACATTCCCAATTTACTCAACTATAAAAAGGCTTCCCAAGTTTCCCTGGAAAGCCTTTTCTCTATACGAAAAGTATATAAACTACTTTTTCTTAGTATGCTTTTGTGTAACCTAACATGTGCTTGCTCCAGTAAGAGTTACTTACAGAACTAATACGTACACCAGTTGCATCAGTTTCTGCACTAATGAACTGACCGTTTCCTAAGTAAACACCCATGTGAGAAGGACCTGATTTATAAGTATTTTGGAAGTATACTAAATCACCTGGTTGTGGATTGCTAGTTTTTGTTTTAGAGCTCCAGTATCCAGCAACTGTTTGACGAGCGCCTTTATGACCAGTTTGATTTAATACGTAGTGAATGAATCCACTGCAGTCAAAACCAGCAGGTGTTGTACCAGCAGTTCTGTATGGTGAACCATTTAATGATCTAGCGAATCCAGCGATTGAAGATGTATCTCCACCTGTTGTTGGTTTTTGTACGTCTTTACCTGGTTGTTGAACGTTATTTGTAACGTTATTGTTATTTGTAACGTTGTTTACTCCGCCTTTTACAAACTTAACGAAGTCTGCACTTACGTAACCTGTACGGCCGTTATGGTTAATTTTGTACCAACCATTTTCAGCGCCAGTAACGTTTAATACTTTACCTTGTGTTACGCCACCGATTACAGCGTTGTATGTAGCTGGGCCTGTACGTACTTTTAAAGCACCAGTGTTAACAACATAAGAACCACCAGTTTGAACTGTAGTAGTATTGTTGTTTGTAGTTGGTTGTTTTGTTTCGTTAGATACAGCAGAACCACCTTTTGTTACGAAGTCTTTGCTTACGTATCCAGTTCCACCATTGAAGTTGATTTTAAACCAATCTTGTACTTCTCCAACAACTTGTACTGTTTTACCTTTATTTACAGAGCCTAATACTGTATGAGATGTACTTGGGCCTGTACGTACGTTTAGTGAAGAAACGTTTACTGTGTAAGTACCAGTTCCTTGTTGAACAGTAGTTCCTGTTTTACCACCAGTCGTTACGAAGTCACCACTTACATAACCAGTTTGACCGTTTACAGTTACTTTGAACCAACCGTTTTCTTGTCCAATTACTTGTAGTACTTGACCTGATTTCACTTTAGAAATAACGTTATGTCCTGTACCAGCACCTGAACGTACATTTAATACATCAGCTGTTACCGTGTATTTTAATTCAGAAGTTGTTTCTACCTTTTTTGTTTCAGTTACAGTCGTTTGAGTTTGAGTTTGTCCATTAATTTCTTTTAGCGCCTCATTTGAAACTTGTGCCTGAGCAGAATCCATACCTGGAACTGCAACACCCACTACAGAAGCTGCTGCTAAACCTGCAATTACTTTTTTCATAAGTTGTCTTTACTTCCTTTCCCTACTATCCTCTTAAAAAAACTTATAAACTTAATACATTACAATATTATCAAAGTAAAATATTCATTAAGTTCCATTTTTTAACAAGAGTTTTATTTTTCACACAGAGTTCATTTTAAATGAATGAAGTGAATTCCGTGTGAACTTCATGTGAACTTTACCATTAAACTTATTGTTTTTGCAATGCTTTTTTCAATTCTCTTATGTATTTCATTGAAAATTCGACATTTCATTCATTATCTTAATATACATTTTCTATCCACTTTGAAAAACTCTATTCATCGAATCCAATGCAAAGAATGTATTTTCTAGTAAAGTCCCTTACATAAAGCATACTCTTATCATGACAAAAAATGCTTTTTTAATCAATAGTATAATATTTTCAGAAAACTTTTTTTGATACTATCTATCACTTATAAAAGATTTGACGATTTGTAAGATTTAACTTCAAAAATTCTGTTCTAATTTGGCGAAAACACACACACCACTTCCTATTTTTCACTAACTATGGAATTTATAGGATATTTATATTATCATATATATAGTGGTATTTTAACCAATACAAATTTTATTTACCCTACACTGAAACCTATGGAACTTTTACAGGGCGGTACATTGAATTTTGAGATGGAAGTCTTATTGCCCGCAAATAATGGGATTAAAAAAGGAGGTATATTTATGAAAAACATAATAGATGATCCTATAAATAAAAATATAGAATTGTACTCTGCTTTTTTTCAATTCGTTTCAATTATTACCTTACAAAAAATATCAACTATTGAAACACGTAAAAACGAATTAAAAGATCAGATGAAAAATTCCTATCAAAAAAATCCTTATTACTTATAAAAGGTGAACAGGTTGTATCCCTGTTCACCTTTTATCTCGCATTATTTATAAATTTTCACACGATTTTCTAAAGGTTGGTATTCTTTTTCACCTGCAGGTACCACCGGTTTACCAAACGGCATTTGCGCAGTAAGTTTCCAGCTTTCTGGAACTTCCCATTCTTTTCTCACTTCTTCATCAATTAATGGATTGTAATGCTGCAATGTAGCACCAAATCCTTCAATTTCTAAAGCTGTCCAAATTGCAAATTGTAACATTCCTGAGGATTGCTGTGACCACGTTGGGAAATTCTCTTTGTATAATGCAAAGTTTTCTTGCAGTTCTTCCACTACTTGACTGTCTTCAAAGTATAAAACCGTTCCATAACCACTTTTAAATGCATTCATTTTTTCTTCAGTAGATGCAAAGTTATTTTCAGGTACAATTTTTCGTAACGTTTCTTTCGTAATATCCCATAACTTATCATGTTGTTCTCCTAGCAAGACGACAACGCGGGCGCTCTGAGAGTTAAAAGCTGAAGGTGTATGTTTTACAGCATGATAAATCACTTCTTGAATTTTTTCATCAGAAACTACTTGCTCTTTACTAATCGCGTAAATAGATCTTCTGTCTTCAATTGCTGTGTAAAAATCTTTTGCCATCATAATTCCCTCCAATTTTCATTTGAGGCTTTTTCATATGTATACATCATGTTCCGCCTCTTAAAACTTATCATTAATAAGCTTCTAACTTTATACTATCAACAAACAATAATAAACTCAAATAATAACACTCACATTTTTTACCTTTTTACTTCCTAATACTAACAATAAAAAGGCAATTTATTGTTACCGATAATAAGTAACAACAAATTGCCTTGCTTATATGATGATCCAACTCAGTATTTCACTTAATTAACTAAGCCAAAAGCATAAGACATTAGCTTGTTCGTCTCTGTAAAACGCTGCGTTTTACCTTTCGTTCCCATTACAACAGTAATAATACGAGTATCACCTTGTTTTGCTGTACCCGTAAAACAATACCCCGCGCTATCTGTAAATCCTGTTTTTAATCCGTCTATTCCTTCTATATATAAAGCTTTATTATTTTTGTTTAACATATCATTTGTACTTATAACATTAATATTATTAAATGCTAACTGACTTTGACGTAAGTGAGTCACTTCTAATATTTCTGGATAGTCTTTTATTAGATGATACGCCAAGTTTGCTACATCAGCAGCCGTCATCTTCGTCTCACTTCCATCAGGTTCTTGTAGTCCTGATGCATTTGCGAATTTAGCATAATCCGACATTTTTAACTCCTTCGCTTTTGCATTCATAAGCTGAACGAAATCTTTCTCCGTCTTAGCCATATGTTCTGCTAAAGCTACAGCCGAATTATTTGCCGATTCAATCATTAATGCATGGTACAAATCTTTAACAGTCAATGTGTCATTCACTTGGACTGGGATTCTCGCACCCTCTGTTTGTGCCGCTTTCATACTCATTTTCACCGGATCTTCCCAGCGAACTTTCCCATTATGTACATTTTCTAATAGAAGATACGCTGTCATCATCTTAGACATGCTTGCTGGCGCAAAAGCTTCTTTTTCATTATGTTGATAAATAACTTCTCCATTATTCGCATCAATAATCATAGCTGCTTTTGCATCAATTTTCGGTGGTATGTACTTTGGTGGCACTACTTTTTCAGCTAATCCTGTTTTAGGTAGTTCTGCCACCTGTAAAGGTTGTCCCTCTATATTTGTTGCACTCTTTTGAGTTCCTTGGAATAAGAACCAACATATCCCTAAAATAATGACTACTAGGATCGTCAGCCTTCCCCATTTTAACCGCTTCATTTCAAAACTCCTTTAGCAAACCTTTTATACACTCACGTTTAACCATAACAATAATTACTTTATATCGTCAAGGTAAAAAGCATATTTATTCATCTAATACATTTATGTTACACTAATAATACCGAAATATAAGAATATTCAATGGTAATATTAGAAACTCATAATTCAATAGAAAGGATTCTTACGATGCTACTTCCAAAACCATTAAAATACGGAGACACAATCGGCATTTATTCGCCCTCTTCACCAGCAACCTACACTTCTCCTAAAAGATTTGAACGAGCGAAATCTTATTTACAACAGAAAGGATTTCACATATTAGAAGGTTCACTAACAGGTCGATATGATTATTATCGCTCCGGCAGTATACAAGAGCGTGCCGAGGAACTGAATGCTTTAATAAGGAATCCTAATGTATCTTGTATTATGTCAACAATTGGCGGTATGAATTCCAATTCCTTATTACCTTATATTGATTATGATGCTTTTCAAAATAACCCTAAAATAATGATTGGCTATTCAGATGCAACAGCTTTATTGCTAGAGATTTATGCCAAAACAGGAATCCCTACATTTTACGGTCCGGCACTCGTCCCCTCCTTTGGAGAATTTGAGCCTTTTGTAGATTATACATACAATTATTTTGTAGAAACATTACTACATGATCAATCGCTTCCTTACAACATAAAACAGCCTTTATTTTGGTCAGATGAATTTATTAATTGGGAAGTGAAAACGAAAGAAAAAGAACTTAAACCAAATAATTGGATTTCCGTAACAAATGGACAAGCTACTGGACGTATTATTGGAGGGAACTTAAATACAATAGAAGGAATTTGGGGTAGTCCTTATATGCCATGTATTCAAAATGGGGATATTTTATTTATTGAGGATAGTTCAAAAGATGCAGCTACTATTGAAAGAAGCTTTTCATTACTTAAAGTTAACGGCGTATTTGATAAAGTTTCAGGTATTATTCTTGGAAAACATGAGCAGTTTGATGATTGTGGTACAAATCGCAAACCTTATGAAATATTATTAGAAGTACTGCAAAATCAAAGAATTCCTTTATTAGCTGACTTTGATTGTTGTCATACCCATCCGATGATCACTATGCCGATAGGTGCTCAAGTGAACATGGATGCAACTAATAAAACAATACATATTTTAGAACAATGGAAGATATAAAAAAACACTTATATTATAGGAAGAAAATATTATAAACTTTTCCATTAGAAAACATAAAAAAGCTCCGTTCATCACAAACGGAGCTTTTTTATTATTGTCCTAAATTTTGAACCTTCTCTTTCAAATCACGAACTTGATCAATCGTCTGCATAAGCTCAGAGTTTTTAAATTGCTCTACATCCACTTTTCCTTCTTCTATCTTCGTCATTGCCGTATCAATTAATGTATTTAACTTTTCGTTATATCCGACGATTTGCTGATGAAGATCCTTTGCTACATCAGGTGGTGTTAATTCATTGAAAGCGGGTATATCTTGTTTAATTTCACTAAGCTTCGTTTCTAACTCTTTTCGAGCTTCGCTATCATTAACAGCCTTTTCAGCTAATGCTGGTGCATCATTTGCAAATGCACTTATTTCATTTACATAGTCTGTCGCTTTTTGAGCATAATCTATGGAGTTCTTTCCTTGCTCTACTAGTGAACATCCCATTAAACCAATTGAAACTATACATACTAATAAAATTGATTTGATTTTCATTTTAGACTCCCTTCGCCTTTATAATTGTCTGCAATTTTCTCTATGCATAACTTCTAGCTAAATTACTTATAACCTTTTTCAAATAGCTATTTACCCTCTTACATGCCCTATTATCGTTACAGCATCTATTTCTATATTTACGCTAATAATATCTTCAATTATATCCATATATCCTTGTCCTATAGCTGTTCCATAGTGTAATGTAAGCCCCTTCTTTTCATACACTGACTTTGGCACCGAAAAAATAAACCTCCTCAAGTTACTTTCATCAGCTGGTTCCATAATTAAAACAATCCCATCCTCATCAAACATATATGCTCGCCCTCCAACTTTACATTCACTATGGCTCAGTATTGCCTTTGTCAGCTAAATTTAAAACATAATAAGTTAAGATACAACTTTGCTGTATCTTAAAAATAAAAAACATTAATTCTTTTTTGTTAAGAATTAATGCTTTTTAAAAAATCATTTTCTGACTCTAGCATCTTTTTTTGACGAGGTTTTATTTTTCTTACGGGAACTCCAGCATAAATATACCAATCATCTAAACTCTCTTTTACCATACTCATCGCACCAACTGCTGTGCCTTCTCCTACAGTTACATTTGGAAAAATAATAGAATCAGCACCAATAATCGTATGCTTTTTTAAAATAACTTTTCCTGTTTTCACATTCCTATATTGATTCGGGACAGTTGGCCCCATTAATGTATTTCCACTGAAATCATCTAGTACTGCATATACGATTGTTTTAGCTGAGATATTTGCAAAGTCATACATTTCAATCCCAACTTCCCCTCCATATAACGCTGTATACGCTGATATATGCGAATAACTTCCAATTGTGATTTTACCACTTAAAATACAAAAATCATCAATTCTTACATTATTACCAACTGATATAACACCTGGATTATATATACTTGCTTTTTTACTAATCAATACATTTTCCCCAACAGATAAAAATCCAATTTTCTTTAGCTCTTCTTGACTATAAAAACTATTCATCTGCCGACACCACCTTCTGCCCTAAACAGATTACAATTTGTTCTACTATTTCTTTCGTCATTCCTTCCCATAAAGGTAAACTTACTATTCGTTTGGCTATTTTATTCGTTTCTATTAAATCTGTAGACTTATAAGTTCTAAAAAGAACTTGTTGGTGGCATGATGGTGAAAAGTATAATCTAGCTTCTATTTTCTGTTTTTTCAGTTCTTCTATTACTTGTATGTTGTGAACTTCTTCCGGACAAAGAATAGGCATAAATTGTTGAATAACTGCTTCTGTCTTTTGGAGTTTCCATCCTTTTTTCATTAATCCATTACTTTGTAACAATTGTTTATACCATTCAGAAATACGGGTGCGTTCTTTTAATTTTTGATTCCATTTTTTCATAGTCGCAATCCCAACAGCTGCCGCATATTCAGACATTTTACAATTAAACCCCATCATCGTACATTCACGATTTTTATCAAATCCGAAATTACCCATTCTTTTAATACGTTGTATATTTTCTTCCTTTTTACTATATATGAGCCCTCCTTCACCAATTCCGAACGGCTTTGTTGCATGAAAGCTATATACGATCATACCACTAAAATCCTGACCGTAATGCATACTTCCATTCATTAACCCAAATCCCGGTGCCGCATCTACGACAACCGGAATACCCTTTTTCTCTAATTCTTCATATTTTTCTAAGTCCATCCATGATCCAAAAGTTGCGTACGGGACAACAATCGCAACCTCTTCTTTTAATTCTTCAATCTTATCCCAAAGTACTGTTTTATCCATATACCAATCATCTATTGAAATATCAATAAAATAAGGTTCCAATCCACACCAAATAGCCGCTAATGGAGTCGCAGGGAATGTAAAACTAGGCATGAGGGCATATTTTCCTTTTCTTCTTTTCTTAAGTTGAATAGCGGCCATTAACCCTAATGTTGCGTTTGCCACCGTTGTAACAGCGCCCCTGTTCTGAAAAAATTCCGACATAATTGTTTCTTCAAAACGTTGATTTATAGGTCCATAATTCGTATATATGTGAGATGTATCTATTTCCTTCAATTCGTCCAAATACTCAATTACAGGTACAGTTGAAGCACGCAAAAAAGGAATATTCTCCATATCTATCTATTCCTTCCTATCATTTTCGGACAATATAGAGCGTATCTGTTTCAGATAATCCAAATTTCCTAGCACTTTTCATTCCTTTTCTTTCAGCTACGTTATATAATTCCACCTTAAACCCTGCATTCATTAATCGTTGAATGAATCCCGATTGATTATAAATTCTCACATGATCTTCTTGACCAAAAGCTAATTTTCTCAATTGTGGTGTTACAATTAATTTATTTTCTATAATAGAATCTACATTCATTACGATTGGTACTTGAATAATTCCCCATCCATTTGGCTTTAATACTCTATATAACTCTCGCATTGCTTTGTCATCGTCAAGAACGTGTTCTAATACATGGCTACATAAAATTACATCAAAAGTATTACTATCATATGTAATGCTTGTAACGTCAATTTCCTTCATTAATGGATCCTTTGGTTCTATATCCCCACATACATACGTAATATTTTTATACTCGTTAAACCAATCTCTTAACTTCTCTTCAGGTGCAATATGAAGCATAGTGTATTCTCTACTTAACAAGTCCGTTTCCATTTCAATGTACGCACGATACAACCTTTCACGATCCATTGAACTACAAACTGGGCATATCCCTGTATCTTTATTCCACATCTCAAATTTATATTTCGGAAAATCATAATGTGCTGGCCAAGGTGAAAATTTTTCAAATTGCTGATTGCAATATTGACAATAACAAGATTCTTTCTCAAACATATGAGCGACTAGCTTGTTTAACCCTTTTTTTATCTTTTCATTATAAATTTGATCTAGTTCCCCATTTCTTACCGCATCCTTAACTATAAATCCCGCATTTTCTAAACAATAAGATAAACTCTCTTTATAATCTCTCTCAGAACTTAAAAATCCACTATTATATGCATCTATAATTAATTCAATCCACTCTTCAATTGTCATTAAAATAAAATGTATTTGTTTTTGATTTTGTCCACTATGTTGTCTAAAATAACTAAGAGGTTCTTGTATATAAACTACTTTTCCTTTCCTCATCATATCTAGCCAAGTTGCAATGTCATTAATAGAAGAATAAGCCTTTCCTCTAAAATACCCAAACTTCCCTTCAAACAAATCTCGATTAAACAGAACAGTTGTCGGCTCACCAACTATATTTTTTAAATTTTTTAATATGTAATTTCCTAATTCTTTTCCTTCAAAAAGTGTAGTTTCTTTCGCAATTTTCATATTCAATGTTGAGGGTGGTAATATCTCTCCATTCTCATCAATCAGTTCACGATATGACGTCACAAATGAAATATTTTCTAACGTCAAAAAGTATTTCATCATTCTCTCGATCTTTTCATGATGAAATAAGTCATCATCTAATAAAAAGTTTATATAATCCCCGTTCGCAAGTTCTATACACTTATTAAAGTTTTCAGCAACTAACGGAGTTTCATTTTTGGCATATGTAATACACTCATATTCACGTAAATACGGTTGAATCATAGCATTAACTTCATTATTTGTACTGTCGTCAGAAATAATAATTTCAATATTTTCATATGTTTGATTCAGTGCGCTATTGAGCGCTAATTCCAAGTAATAAGGTCTATTGTAGGCGGGAATAAGTATACTTACTTTTGGTAAAGGAGAATTATTATTTATATGTTGTTTTTTCTTTTCTATGTTTATTTTCTTTCTCCTAATTTTTTGATAATAGTCTAATGTATACAATATCGATGATGGAACTATCCTTCTTGCATAATCTAGAAAATTAGTTATCGCTTTGTCTAATTCTTTTTCGTCGGATAAGAAACCATATTTTTTTCCTGCTATAATACTATGTGAAAAATCTTCTAACCCATCCATCATTTTATTAGATTCATTTAACTGTTGATCTGGATGTAATCGAAAGTAACTAAGTGTCTCTGCTATATATACTGCTTTTCCTTTACTTAATAAAGATAACCATGAAGCTATATCTACGTTACATAGATACCGCCTCTTATCAAAAATCCCATACGGTTCTTGTAAATCATTTTTACGAAATAAAACTGTTGTCGGTTCTCCGATATAATTTTTTTGATCCACAATTACCCTATTTGCTAATTCTGTTCCCTCTATAATCGTATCCTTTTCAAATAAACGGACAGTTGAATAAATATGTCGTAGTTCTTGCCCTTTATCATCAATTACTTGGCGATGAGATGTTACAAGCTTAATTTCATTATCTAGATCATTCAAAAAATACTTCATCATTTTTTCAATTTTATTCACGTGAAATATATCATCATCCATTAAAAAGTTTACATACTCACCGTTCGTTTCATTAAATAACATTAGCGCATTTTCAAATTGTCCGAGAGTTGACCTGTTTTTTATATAAATAATATTTGAATGATTACATAAGTATTTTTGTAACACCTTTTCTGTTTCGTCATTCGTACTATCATCTCCAACTATAATTTCTATATTAGGATACGTTTGTTCTAACACACTACATAATGCCTTTTCAAAGTAGCGAGGTCGATTATACGTAGGAATTAACACACTTACCAACGGAAGTTGATCTACCACCTCTACAGTTCTTTCAATATGTGTTCTCATTTTACTCTCTCACCTCTTCGCATATTATTTGTATACGCGATGCAAAAATCACATTACTTTAACTGTATGGAGCCTATATACTTTTATGCAAATATGAATCGAAATATCATACTTTTCGTTCCTGAATAAACATATTTAATAACGCGGACATTTTATTTGCACCTTTTTTATTCATATGATCACTATCATAAAAATCTTCATCACAAAATAATGGTGAATCAAATAGATCTATGATTTGAAAAGAATATTGTGCTTGAAAATCATTTATAACTTTATAAAAATCTTCTTTTAATTTCTTACTACTACAATTGAAATAATGTGAAGTAACAGGGAAGACAACAATTAGTGGCTTTATATCATTTTTTAACAGTAATTCTAAATATGTTTTAAAAATCGTTTTATTTTCAACTAAAGTATGAGGATACGACAATTTAGCATGTGAAGCTGCTCTCATTTTCCCATGTTCTTCAAAAGGAATATGAAGGGGAGTGGTATTCCATTCAGCATTTATCCAAGGTAGTATCAATGATTCATCTTTTAGTTCGTCTAATAAAATATATTCAAAATGCAAAGTAAAAATAGAAAAAAGTGGTTTCGGACTATCTAGATGTGAGAATCCATCAGTGGGTAAAGGAGAATGAACTACAGTATGATGACCATCTTGAAACAATGGATAATATACTTTGTGAATTCTATATGCTTCAGATGATAACGACATGTCAAAGTAAAAAGAGAAATAGGCTATTCCTATCAAACAATATTGAAATGAATGATCGTTTGATAGAAGTTGTGACGCTATTAAATAATCATAGTATAGATCTTGCGATGGAAGTGTTAATTTTATTGACTTTTTTGAGAGGAGCTCCGTACTTATGCCACAATGCGGATAAGACAAACCGGTAGCAAACAATTCATATGTGGGATCACTCTTTACTTTTTTCATAGACATGTATAAAAACATAAGATCCGGATTTATTTGATATATAGAAATTAATTTATTCCTCCATTCATACATGTATTTTGTTAAATTAATAATTTTTTTACTTTGCACGCCCTTGTTTATCAATTCATTTGTAAGTTTTTCTGCGTCCACTCTCCAAATGACTATATATTGAAAAGAATTTTCTATACGAACAATAGTTGAAACGTCTACAACATGAACTATTGTTTTACATTTATTTTTGTCTAATGCATTTTGAATCCTTCCCCCTGATACTTCATCACTTAAAACAATAATTTTATACTGCTCCTTCATGTATATCCCCCTCCATTATATGTATAATATGAAATTCATTTTTCATTCATAATGATCATATACATCTGCAATCCAACATTAAAAAAGAATAGAATATTCATTTCAAAACAAAAATAGCTCCACCATTTGGCGTAGCTATTTTACAATTATTACTTATTCAAACTATATTCCTTTATCTAACTCATACAGCTTTCGATACTTCTCGTTTTCTTTCAGAAGTTGTTCATGACTGCCTTGCATCACAATTTGACCACGATCAAGGAATATAACTTCATCTACATGTTCAATTCCTACAAGGTGGTGTGTAATCCAAATAACAGTCTTTTCTTCTGTTGCAGAAAACATTGTTTCTATTAAAGATAGTTCTGTCTTTGGATCTAAGCCGATCGTAGGTTCATCAAGTACAATAATTGGAGCCTCTTGCATTAGCGTTCTAGCAAAAGCAACCCGTTGTCTTTCTCCACCAGAAAACCTTTTTCCCATTTCATGCATTTTTGTTTGCAATCCATCTGGAAGAGAAGCTATATGCGAAGCTAATTGTGCTTTCTCTAAAGCTGTCCATATCTCTTCATCCGTAGCCTCTGGTTTACCGATTCGCACATTATTTCCAATTGTCGTATCGAATAAATGCGGCTTTTGATTCAATACAGAAATATATTTTGATAAAAGATTCGTATGAGCATGTTCACTATTCAATAAAACTTCACCATGTAACGGGCTTAGCGCACCTGCTAACAATTTTAACAAAGTAGATTTTCCTGTTCCACTTCTTCCTAAAATGGCGATTTTCTTTCCTGCCTTTATTTGCAGTGATACTTCTTTCAATACAAATTCATTACTATCTGGGTAACTATACGATACATTATTTAATTCAATGTCTATATATTTTGATGCAACATAATCTTTATCCTCATGTAATTCCTTTTCATCCTGTAAAACATCATTAGCTTCTACTTTATTTAGACGATGAGCAGATTCTACATATGATGGAATTCGATCGATAGCATCTGAAAGTGGAATTAACGCATTTGTCACAGATAACGTCATTAAGACGAAAGCCGCAATAACGGTAGATGCAATCTGTTCACTTGCTGCCTCATTTCCAGTCCATATGATCATTGAAATAACTACGATTCCCACTACTAATTGAATGATACTGTCCCGAATATGATTCCAGCGCTTCATTCTTTTTTCCGTTTTTAACAACTGAGCATTTTGCTCTACATACTTATCAATGAATTCATCTTTTCTACCACTTGCTTGCCAATCAGATAACCCAAAAACAGCGTCTGTTAGTTGTTGATACAAACGGCTTCTTCCTTGCTTTAAAGTAACATGATGTTGCTTCATTAAAAGTAATGATACAAACGGAAGAAGAAAAACGATAATAGCCAACATACATGCTGCAATAAGTGCAAATACTACGTCAAATGCTCCGATAACAAGTACGAATATGCTATATACAACTAACGCTAATAGACTAGGAAATATTGTACGTAAATATAGGTTTTGCAAATGCTCTATATCTTCGGATAATATACCTAACATATCGCCCGTTTGAAATCGTGAGCGGAAAAATAACGCCTGCGGTTCTACTATTCTGTATAGTTTCGTTCTCATCTTTTCTAATATGCGTAGTACGACATCGTGTCCAACTAAACGCTCTAAATAATGAAATACCGCTTGTCCTATACTAAACGCACGTGTTGCAACAATAGGAACATATACAGCCATTACATTTTCTGGTCTAAGAGCAGATTTAGAGATTAAATAACCTGAAATGAAAAGTAACATCGCACCTGAACTAACTCCAAGAAGACCAAGGAAAATAGTTACAGTCATTCTACCTTTATTTTGCTGTATATAAGGTTTAATCCAGTTACTCATCTCTATCCCCTCTCTTTCCTTTGAAAATGTAATGCCTCATTCTTTAAAAGTTCTTCATACGTGCCGCTTTTTATCATTTCCCCTTTATTTAAAATAAGAATATGATCCATCTGTTTCATCCAGTGAAGACGATGTGTTGCAAGAAATACTAGCTTACCTTCAAACAGACGTAACATCGCTTGCTTTATTTCAAATTCAGTTTCAATATCAAGATGTGCTGTAGGCTCGTCTAATAAAATAATTGGCTTTTTGCTTAAAAGTGCACGCGCCATAGCGACACGTTGTTCTTGCCCGCCACTAAGCATACGTCCACCTTCTCCAATTCTTTCATACATCCCGTTCGGAAGCGATGTAACGAGTGAACGAAGACCAACTTCATTAATAACTCTTTCCACTTCTGCATCAGTTGTATTTGTTTCATAGAAACAAATGTTATCTTTTAATGAAAGCGGGAAAATATAAGGTTGCTGCGGAATATAAGCAATATTCTTTTGCCAATCTTCTCGAGTAGACCCGTCAATTTTCACACCATTTATTATCAGCTTTCCACCCGAAGAAGTTAAAAATCCTGCTAATACGTCAATTAACGTCGATTTCCCTGCCCCACTTTCACCAATTACACCTATAGCGCCGGTGCCTTTCCAAGTAAAATCAATTCCTTCTAATATAGCTTTTTCAGATTCATTATTCTTTACTTTTACATCTTGTAATTTCAAGTTACTAGAGGCATTCCATATTAAACCTACATTAGATTCTTTCGTTCCTATTTCTTTTTGTTGCTGTAAAATCTCTTCTATTTGCTCCATTGCAAGTTGTCCATCTAACGTAGCATGATAATTCGCTCCAACTTGTTTAATTGGCAGAAAATATTCCGGAGCTAAAATTAAAATCGTAAGGGCTGGCAATAGTACAATTGTCCCATCTATTAAACGTATCCCTAATCCGACCGCCACAAATGCAATGGATAAGCTCGTAAAGAAATCTAATGCAAAAGAAGAAAGAAAAGCAACTCGCAAAGTACGCATCGTTGCTTTTCTATACCTTTTACTTACTTTTTCAATCTTTCCTTCGTGTTGTTTACTTTTCCCTAAATACTTTAATGTTTCTAATCCTTTTAACGTATCTACAAAATGATTAGAAAGTACTCGATATGTTTCATATTGACTATCTGCCATTTTCTGCGCTGCTAATCCTAGTAGGATCATAAATGTAATTACGATAGGAATCGTTACAACTAAAATGATTCCAGACTCAATATCTAACGTAAAAACATATAGTACAATTAGTCCCGGTACGATACTACTTCTAATCATTTTAGGAATTGTTAATTCAATATATGTTTTAAATTTCTCAATACCTTCAATCGATAAGGTAACCAGATGACCTGTTCCAGCAGTTTGAACATACCGTGGACCTAATGTGAAATACGCCTCTATTAATTGTTTTCGCAGTAGCGATCCTGTTTTTTCAGCGAAACGTTCCACTAATATTTGCGAAATTCGAACTAGCATATGACGTACTGCAAACGTGATTCCAAAATAAACCGTTTCATTTAACACAGATTGCACTGTTTCTCCTTGAAATAAAAACGTAATAGCCCGTGCTAAAAACACTGTTTGCCCAATAATACTTATAGCTTCTAAAATGCTAATGATTGTTAACACTACATATAAAACTCGGCTACCAGGATACGACGGAAGTCCTCTTTTTCTTTTCATTAGTACTCCAAATCTTTATCTGACTTAACAGGTTGTCTAAACACATAGAAACTCCATATTTGACTTCCCAAAACAAATGGCAATATAGCAATTGAAAAATACGTCATCAGTTTTAGTGCATAATCTCCCGATGCTGCATTATAAATCGTTAAATCGTATATTGACCCTAACGAGCTAATTAAGACACGTGGGAACATGCCGGCAAACACACTCGCACTTAGTAAAATGATTGTTAAACTCGTCATAACGAAAGCCCAACCATCTCTTCTTCTTTTATTTAATAATGTTGACGCACATAATGCTACAAAAGCTCCAATCGGAACCATAATCCACTCTGTACCATGACCAGTGAAAATATCTGTTTTCCATAACCCTACACCGGCAAAAATAAGAAGTGCTATAATTGCAAGCGGTGCAATTTTCAACGCAGCAATACGTGCACGTTCTCTTAACTTACCAGTTGTACGTATAGTAAGGAATTGCAATCCGTGAACAATACATAGCAGAAGGAACATAACTCCTCCAAGTAATGCAAATGGATGAAGTAATGGTAAGAATCCACCTACAGCATTTTTCGTTTCATCAATTGGAATACCTACCATAAAGTTAGCAATTGCAACTCCCCAAAGAACAGGCGGTAGTAAACTTCCTAAAAACATACCCCAATCCCAAAAACCTTTCCATTTATGATTGTCTATTTTCGCACGGAATTTAAAGGAAACCCCTCTTATAATTAAAGCAAGAAGCATAAATACAAACGGAATGTAAAACCCGCTAAATAAAGTTGCATACCAGTGCGGGAATGCTGCGAACATAGCCCCACCTGCACAAACAAGCCATACTTCATTCGCGTGCCAAAATGGGCCAATTGTATTTAAGTAAATTCTTTTCTCTAAATCGTTTTCCCCTAAAAACCTTGAAACTATACCTACACCGAAATCGAAACCTTCAAGTACAAAGAAGCCTACGAATAAAACTGCAATAATGATAAACCACAACTCATTAAGAGATAACATACTCTTCCTCCTTATCAAATGGATCATGGCTTTGAGAATTCTGTTTCGCTTTCTTATTCTCATGTCCTTTAATAATACGAACGAATAAGTAAATAGTGATTCCACCTATAATTAAATATAGTGATGTGAATGAAACTAAAGAGAATAATACTTCTCCGAACGTAACATTTGGAGATACAGCATCTTCCGTTTTCATAACACCGAAAACTACCCAAGGCTGACGTCCCATTTCAGTCATAATCCATCCTACTGTATTACCGATAAACGGTAGTGCAATTGCATACACCATTAATTTTAAATACCAAGTTTTTTCAGCTAAACGATCTTTTCTTGATAAGAACCATCCGTATGCTCCTAGAAGAAGCATAAATGTTCCACTCATTACCATCGCTCTAAAACTCCAGAACATAGTGTGTACTGGCGGTATATAATCTCCAGGCCCATATTTTTCTTCATATTGTTTTTGAATTTGATTCATCCCTTCTACTTGACCACTAAATTTATCAAATGATAATAGACTTAGCATATAAGGGATTTGAATTTCAAACGAATTTTCTTGCTTCTCTGCATCAATTTTCGCAAATACTGTAAATGGCGCTGGATCCTCACTCGTATTCCATAACGCTTCAGCTGCTGCCATTTTCATTGGATGCGTCTTAATTAATTGTTGTGCTTGCGCATGACCAAAGAATAATACTAACGCCGTTGTAAGTGTTCCAACAATGATAGAAATGCGGAACGACTTTTTAAACACTTCAGTTTCTTGAGCTTTCGTTATTTTCCATGCACTCACACCTGCAATAAAGAATGCACCAGTTGCAATCGCAGCTGTAATTGTATGCGGGAATTGTACCCATAATTGTGGGTTTTGAATAATCGCTAAGAAATCATTCATCTGTGCACGTCCATCTGCTGCCATTTCATATCCTACTGGCGATTGCATAAATGCACTTGCAGTTAAAATCCAAAATGCTGATAACATTGTTCCAATTGAAAGGAGCCAAATACATAACAAGTGAATTCGCTTCGGTAATTTGTCCTCACCGAATACCCATAAACCTAGGAATGTAGACTCTATGAAAAATGCTAATAAGCCTTCAATTGCAAGTGATGGACCAAACACATCACCTACGAAACGTGAATATGTTGACCAGTTCATGCCAAACTGGAATTCTTGTAAAATACCAGTTACTACACCTACCGCAAAGTTAACTAGGAATATTTGTGTCCAAAACTTAGTCATCTTCTTATAAATTTCTTGTCCCTTTACCACGTATAACGTTTGCATTAACGCAATGATAAAAGCTAAACCAATAGACAGCGGAACAAAAAAGTAATGGAAAATCGTTGTTGATGCGAATTGTATTCGTGCCAATTCGAGCGTTTCCATACTACAATCACTTCCTTCATAATTTTTTATATCGTAATTTCAATTGAGTTGTATGAATAAAACAACTCAAATCTTAGAAATATAGAAAGATAAATTTGTTTATGTACTTTTAGAAAATATAATTTTTCAGTTTTCAAGATAATTACAAAAGAACTTTCTCATAAAATTTACCTTTTCACTATTTCAGTAGTGTTTTATCCGTTAATCGAATTGTATAATATACCTGCATAGTAAATTCAGCTGATTTTTGACGTATTATTGACATCATTTTGTCTGAAATATGTCTTTTGTCATTTTTTTGAATTAGATTTTTCTCATTACTAAAATGTATTTTTTTAATATAAGACTTACTCTCATATCAATAAATAAATCATTTTTCTCTACATACGCTTGACTTATTCACGAAAAAATGTCCTCTTTACCAATGAAGAAATCAGTTGCTTTTTTGTCAAGAGAAAAATACATTCCTAAAATTCAAACACGAAATAATGTTATTCAAAAATAGAAAATCCCTTCCCTCTTTCTAGACTAAAAATTTATTTTTTTGCCATTTTTTCAAACTAAATTAATACATAAAAAAATACCGAGAATCGATTAGACTCTCGGTATTTTTTAAATTATTTCGCTGTATGTTTTCTAACAGCCGGTAAAATTTCAGTAGCAATTAATTCGATATTTTTCTCAATTTTATTAAGTGGCACACCACCAAAATCAATTTGTGCCATAAAACGTTGTTGTCCAAACAATTCATATTGGTAAAGCATTTTTTCAATAATTTGTTGCGGGCTACCAACCATTAATGCGTCACGATAATCTACTGCATTTGTAAATTGTTGCTTCGGATACCCACCACCACGCAGTGTAAGCATGCCAGCATTAATATGAGGATAGTATTCACTAAACGCATCTTGTGAATTTTTTGCTGTATAAAATAAACTCGTTGTTGCAACTGGCAAACTTGCTGGATTAAATCCACTTTGCGCCGCAGCCTCACGATAAGCATCTACTGATCCTTTAAAGTTAATAGCTGGACCACCTAGTGTTGTTATCATCATTGGTACACCCGCACGTCCTGCTTTAATCGCACTAGCTGGTGGGCCACCAACTGCACGCCAAATTGGTAAGTTATTATTTTTAGCTCTCGGAATAACCGATGCATGTGCAAGCGGCGCTCTGAACTGTCCGTTCCATGTTACATGTTCCTCTTTATTAATTTTTAATAAAAGTTCCATCTTCTCTTCAAATAGCTCTTCATAATCATTCACGTCATAACCAAGTAAACTATATCCCCCAATACGAGATCCACGACCAGCCACGATTTCTGCACGTCCATTAGAAATTAAGTCAATTGTAGCAAAATCCTCATACACTCGTACCGGATCAGATGTACTTACTATCGTTGCTGAACTTGCAATTTTTATATTTTTCGTAGCTTGTGCAATAGCTCCTAAAATAACTGTATGAGCTTGCGTTGTAAAATGCGTTTGATGACTTTCACCGACAGCAAATACATCAAGTCCAGATTCATCCGCTAACTTTGCTGTTTCAATTAATTCATGAATTCTTTGTTCTGCACTAATTTTCTCTCCGTTATGTGGATTTAAAACATGATCCCCAATTGAATATAATCCAAACTCTATTCCTTTACTTGTATCCATACGGTATTTTTCCATAGTTGCTCTCTCCTTTAATTCAGTCGTATTCATTTTCTTCAATCACCCATCACTTGATTAGTCAATTGATAGTGAAAAAAAATTACTCTTGCGGCAATTCTTTTTTTTCACTATGCTTATGAACTTTCGTCATCAGCTCGTATAATATTTTCTGCTCTTCTTCATTTAATACATCATCAAAAAACGATGATTGAAATGCAAGTTGCTCTGGCAACGCTCTCTCTAAAGCTGCTTCCCCTTGCTCTGTAAGACTAATTGTTTTCGTTTTCCAATCTTGTTTTCGTACAATATATCCTTCTTTTTCAAGACGAGTTAACATTCGAGAAATACCGCCTTGTGTAACAGTTACCTTTTCAGCTAACTCCATTTGTGTGAGTGGCTGATACGTACGTATTTGCAAAAGCACATCAAATTGAGCTGTCGTTAAATCAAACCGTTTTAAAAACTCATTTGACATCTGATTACTTTGGTTCGTAAATCGTATTAAACGTAACCATATTAATGACCCTATCGTATTATCACGCATGTTTGATCACTTCCTATCGTGAATCTTACTATCACTTTACTACGCAAGTGATAAAAAAGCAAGAGAAAAAGTGAAAAATATCTCATTAGAGTATTGCATAAATAACGATAAGAAAGAATTCATATTTAAATGAATTCTTTCTTATCGTTATTCTTAATCTTCCATTTCATTCATTGCTATATTTAAAGCTGCTACAGCTTTGGGCCAACCAACATAAAAAGCCATATGTGTTATTAATGCGATCATTTCATTTTCTCCAATTCCATTTTGTTTGGCCAGTCGCAAATGAAATGGTAATTGTTCTGTATGACCAAGACTGATTAATACCGACACTGTACATAAACTTCTTTCTCTTAATGTTAAAGTGTCATCCCGCCACACTTCCTCAAACAATATCTCTTCACTATAATGAGCAA
The DNA here is from genome assembly GCF_030733445.1 of Bacillus sp. MMSF_3353. NCBI lineage: Bacteria > Bacillati > Bacillota > Bacilli > Caryophanales > Bacillaceae > Bacillus > Bacillus sp. MMSF_3353. The sequence goes on along the minus strand of NZ_JASHJA010000005.1, from coordinate 28,275 downwards.
ATGCAGGTGCCATTTCTTTCATTCTCTCTTGAATACAATATTTAATTGATTCATTCATCATTTCACTCTCCCTTCACTTTTACCAATTGTGCCAATCCTTGACCAAATGACCAATTTTCAGCAGATGTCTCATTTAGCGTAATAAAAATATCTGCACTTTTTATACTAGAACATTCAGAAATCTTCGAGGATATCGACTGATACAGATCACTTTTCTGTTTTATCGTTCTTTCCGGTCCGCATGTAATAGAAACATAAATCATATTCTCTGTTCTCTTTTCTCCTCCTTCCAACAAATAATATGGATTATATAAAAAGTGATTTTGCGAGTAAGATAAAAACAGTTGAAAATAATCATTTTTAGGGATGTTAAAATGTTCAATTAATGAAAGATGAATACATTCACCTATCTTTTTCAACTCTTCTTTATTTAATTTATTTTCATGATAATAAACGTTCACAAAAGGCATACATTTTCATTCCTTTTCCTTAATTTAACATTCAACAAATTTTCATCGTGAAATGTGTAAAATCTCATATACTGTAACATCTTTATTCGTTACCATATCAGGCTTTTCATTGTAAAATCTGAATTGACTATATCCCCATTTATCTGGATTATAAACTATTACATTTCCTAAACACTTTTCTATATTTTGTATATTTTCATTTATAGTTTTTAATTGAGTCTCCCTCAGTGAATTACTTTGAGAAATACTCCCTACATGTTCAACAACATATTTACTTTTCTTAAAGTCATCACTTAGATTAACAACTAATGGAACACCTATATTTATTTGTTGCCACCCAAACGATTGTAAAATATTATCGTAATACCCTTCAAATATAAATGTATTCATTCCTTCATGACCATTCCAAATATATAACGGTGCATAACAGTTATAGAAATTCCCATCCTTACCTGCCTCAGTAATTAAATATGCTTTGAAATTCAATTCTTGAAAACCATCAGTTTTATATCCATTATCCTTTACCCTTTTTTTAATAATCTCCATGTCATAATCCTTTGGCAAAATAACCTTATATTGCATTCCAATCATGTTTATCACTCACTTTCTATCTTATATACACAATGATAAACCGATGATTGACTAACGTAAAATAGGTATAAATTATGTTTGATATCATTTATAATGATACCGTATAAGGAGCTGTGATACATGGAAATAAATGATCTTATTATATTCAAAACTGTAGCTAGCGAAGGCTCTATTAGTAAAGCTGCTAAAGAGTTAGGATATGTTCAACCGAACGTAACTGAGCGAATCAAAAAATTAGAACAAGAATTAGAAACTCCTTTACTACATAGAGATAACAAAGGCGTTTCCTTGTTACCTTCTGGTGACATTTTATTAGACTACACGAATCAAATATTAACTTTAGTAGAAGAAGCGAAAGATAAAATTAAAACGAGTGGTTCTTCTTATATAATCGCGACGTCACAATCTATTTTGACTAATTATGTAAGTAAGCGTATTAAAGAAAATTTCAGGAATTATCAAATATATGTAGAAAATAGTAGTCATTTACAAAAATTACTGCAACAACAAAAAGTTGATATGGTCATCACTTATGAGGATGATCCCGACGCAGCTTTTAAAAAAGTATTTACTACTTCAATTTCTATAGGCTTATTAAAAACGAAAGAAACACGTACCATTGACTATTCGCAGGAACTCTTCTTCGTTAGTAATGACAAAAAGTGCCCTTTTAGAAATAAGACGATACAATTTCTAAAAGAAAATCATTTATCTCAGCGTCAACTTCAACAATTAGATTCTTATTCGCTTATGGAAGAGTTTATTCAGGACGGAAAAGGAATAGCCTTTTTGCCGATTAGAAATGATACATTGGTACCAATTGAAAATGTTCCAATCGAGAAATTAGCTGTTCATTTTTTTACAAATGAAAACTCTTTAAAACAAATCCCTGATGAACTATTTGATTAATAGAATAGCTATAAACTAATTACATACACCAATAAAAATCCCTCCTTTACGAATTTAAAAGAGGGATTTTCATATTCTATACAATTGATTTTTCACACATTTTGCTCCACTTCTGCACTTTTCTCCTTCTTACTCTGTTTCACATTCTTCAGTCTCTTAATCGTGCCAACTAATCCTTTCGGAAAAACTAGCAAGACGATAATGTACAATAAACCAAGAATAATTGTCCATCTTTCAAAAATCGGATACGCTGTGGCTAGTTCTGATAAATAATATTTCAGTGATTCAATAATTCCAGCTCCAGCAATTGCTCCAATTAACGTTCCAACGCCTCCAATCATTGTCATCAATAATGCATTTAATGTCATTTCAATTGAAAATACAGTCGTATTAACAAAGCGTAGTGTGATAACAAATAAACCACCGCTAATCGTAGCAACTACTCCTGCAACAATACTAGCAATAATTTTATAATGAAGAACTTTATATCCTAATGCTTCAACACGTTGCTCATTTTGTGAAATTGCCTTTAATACTTTTCCAATAGAAGATTTTGTGAAAAGACGTAACAGAATAAAAATGACAATTAAACATATAAGTGTTACATAATAAAACGTAAAACGATCACGGAATAAGTCTGGTACACCAAATGTAAAACCGTCCCCTCCGTGAGTGAGTCCACGCCATTTTTCAGCAAGTACGAAAAATAACTGTGAAATAGCAAGTGTTAACATTGCATAAAAATGACTTTTCAGCCGTAACGAAAGCAAACCGATTATATAACTAACAATTGCTGAAATGATAATTGCAGCTACTATCCCTATTAAAAAGTTCGTTATGGATACTCCTTGCCGATCAAATAAAAGTGCTACCCCATACGCTCCTATTCCAAAGAACATACAATGGCCGAACGATACAATTCCTGTATACCCAAGCAATACATCAAAACTCATTGCAAAAATAGCAAAGATGAAGATTTGAGTGAACAAAATTAACAAGCTCCGTGAATCATTTACGAATGGAAATACACTTAAACAAATGAACATAAATACTCCGAAGTATACTTTAATTCGATTTGATGTGCTGTTCACCATTTCACCCCTTTTCACTAACAAGTCCATTTGGCTTCACTATTAAGAAAAATAGTAACATTAACATATTGATTGCAAGTGATAAATCCGGTATAAAATACGCTGTAAAAGCACCCGCTAATCCGACAATTAAAGATGCGATTGCTGAACCTTGTACGCTTCCTAATCCTCCAATGATTACTACTATGAAAGCTAAAATCGCATACTGCATACCCATCTCGGCGAAAATAACTCCTGAATACGGTGCTAATAAGAAGCCTCCCAACGCTGCCATCCCTGCTCCTAATAAAAAGACGAAAGAAAATATCGCTTTTACGTTAATACCGAGCGCTTGAACCATTTCTTTATCCATTACACCTGCACGGATCATTAGACCTATCTTTGTTTTTTTAAGCAATAATAGTAAGGAAATATAAATGATGATCCCAATTAAAATTACGAATAGACGATATTTAATTAATATAATACCTTCAAATGTATAACTACCTTGTAACCATAACGGTAATTTAGCACCAATTGGATTTGGCCCCCAAAATACTTTAATACATTCACTAAGTACAAGCATTCCTCCAAGCGTCACAAGAAGCTGGCGAACATGATTTCCATATACCGGTCTAATAAGGAATCTTTCTAAAATGAATCCAAGAAACATCCCCATAGCAATTGCTCCAATTAACGCTAATACATAACTACCTGTCATATTAAATATCCAAACACCTGTAAACGCTCCCCAGGCAAATAAACCACCATGTGCGAAGTTTAGAACGCTCATTAAACCGAAAATAAGTGAAAGTCCTGATGCTAATAAAAAAATGAGCATCCCTGTTGAAATCCCATTTACAAATAAATTGATTAACACATCCATCCTTCTCACCTCGGATTCATGTTAAGAGATTCCTAAATATTTGTGACACATTTCCTTATCCTCTTTTAATTCATGCATAAAACCTTTATGAACAATTCTTCCGTTATCCATAATATAAAAGTAATCACCAATTTGACTAGCCATCATAAAGTTTTGTTCAACGAGTAAAACTGTTGTTTTCTCCTTCATTTTCAAAATGGCTATCATTAATTTTTCTATCATAATAGGGGACAAGCCTTTACTCGGCTCATCAATAAGTAATAAACCATCACTATTAATAAATGCTCTTGAAATTGCTAGCATTTGTTTTTGTCCTCCGCTTAAGAGTCCACTTTTTTTGTGCCAAAACTGCTTTAAATCTGGAAATAGTTCAAGCATCCACTCAATTTTCTCTTCTGCTTCTTCTCCCTTACCCCTAGCAAGAGCGAATGTTTCTTCTACTGTCAGATCGTGAAAAATACCTTGATTTTCTGGTACATAACCTATTCCTTTCCTTGAAATTAAATGTGTAGATAATCCATTTACTTGTGTACGATCATAATAAATTTCACCATGTGCGATATGGTGAAATCCCATAACCGAACGTAATGTCGTCGTCTTCCCTGCCCCATTTCTTCCAAACAGTACAGTAATCGTTCCTTTCTCAACAGCAAGAGATACCCCTTGTAAAATATGAAACTGATCTAAATACGTCTCTATATTATTCACTTGTAATAGTGCCACTATATAATCCCCCTAAATAAGCACTTTGTACACGCTCATCTTTCATCATTTCTTCAGGCAAACCTTCAGCCAATAACTCTCCATGGAACAAAACGATAAGATGGTCTGATAAACCTAGTACCATATCCATCTTGTGCTCAATTAGTACAATTGTACTCTCTGGATGTTTCTTAATATTTTCAATCACTTGTAAAATAGCCGGTACTTCCTCAACTGATATACCTGCCGTCGGCTCATCAAGTAGTAATACATCCGTTTTTAAAGCTAGTAACATCGCAAGCTCTAACTTTCGTTTTTCCCCATGTGCTAAATCTTTCGCTAATACATGTTCTTTCTCGTGAAGTAAGACTGTTTTTAAGAAACGTCTCGCCTCTCCCACTTGTTGCTTAAATTTTGCCGAACTCGGAAAAAAACTATAGTAATCTTGAACAAATGATTGAACACTTAAACGAACATTTTCAAGTACCGTTAACTCTGGGAATATATTTGTAAGCTGAAAAGAACGGCCGATTCCTAATCGAGTTCGATCCGAAATTGATAATTTTGTAATCTCTCGTCCTTTAAAATATACTTCACCCTTTGTTGGAGAAATTTGTCCACTTAGTAAATTAAATAACGTTGTCTTTCCTGCACCATTTGGTCCAATAATGGAAATAAGTTTTCCTTTTTGTACCGTTAAATTCACATCCTTAATAACATGATGCTCGCCAAAAGATACGCTAAGATTTTTCGTTTCTAGCAAATGTGTCACGAAATCCCTCCCTTTAAAGCTTTAAGTATGAAAGAAATACGTATAAAGAGGGCATCCCCCTCTTTATACAAAAACAACAGAAAATTCAGTTTATTTGTTTTGAACTGGTGGTTCTGTCTCTTTCATCGTTAATTCTCGCTCTAATACTGGCACCGGATAATCAACACCATCTTGCTTTTTCAATGTGATAGAATAAAGTGTTTGCATCGCTTGGTGATCCTTTTCTCTAAACTTCATCTTTCCTTTCGGTGTATCAAATTCCATTCCTTCCATTTTCTTAATCAACGTATCAACATCTGTATCACCTTTTGTTTTCTTTAAAGCTTCTACAATAGAAATTGCCGCTGACATTCCACCTGCTGTAAATAAATCTGGCACCGCACCATTAAATCGTTTTTTATGTTCTTCCACTAACCAATCATTCACCTTATTTTTCGGGAGTGTATGATAATAAACAGAAAAACCTTGCATTCCTACTAACGCATCCATCGTTTTTAATGCCGGTATATCTGGTGCACCGGTAGAAATTTTAATACCTTGTGCTTCCACATTCATATCTTTTAACTGTTTCCAAGGTGAGTTTGCCCCTGCCCAAACGATAAATAAATAATCTGGTTTTGAGCTAATGATATTTTGAATATTTGCAGTGAAGTCAGTCGAATTCGTATCAGCATATTGCTCGTTTACAATATTCGCACCTAATTTCTTCGCTCCAGCTTTAAAAGCTGCAATCCCTTCACGGCCAAATGCATTATCCGGAGCAAACGTCGCAATCTTTACATCTTTTTTTGCAATTACCGCTGCTCCTGCAATCGCATCTTGCGAAGAACTTCTTCCTGTTCTAAAAATATATTTATTCCAGTTCTTTCCGGTAATACTATCAGCAACTGCCGGTTCAACAACCATTATTTTTTCATATTCTTCAGCTAGTGGTAATACCGCTAATGTATCACTTGAACTAGATGATCCGATTAAAAAATCGACTTTCTCTTCTTCTAATAACTTCGTAGCTTTTTTAACCGCCACCTCTGCTTTTGTTTCCGTATCTTCTACAACAAACTTAATCTTCTTCCCTTCCACTTTCCCAGTTCCACCCGTTGCATAGTCTAACCCTAATTCAAATCCGTTCACTGTTTGTTTTCCATATGATTCTAATGGACCTGTTAATGAAGCAAGAACCCCTACCTTAATCGTCTTTTCATCCTCTGTACTTGTTTTCTTTCCTGAACAAGCTGCCGTTATTAATAACGAACTTAAAATACAACCAGTAGCCACCGTTCTTAGCCATTTACGTTTTTTCATCGACATTGTGATCCTCCCCATACTTTACTTTCTGATAGAGTCAAACACGCCAAAGTTGCCCATCCGTAATTATGACTTTTCTTTGATCATACAAACAAATCTGTTAAAAAAATTTAATGAAGTACCTTTACATTCGCCGCCTCTTTCCAAATACCTCCATTTACCATATATTCATCTAGCATTTTTCACCACCTAATTACAGTCGCTGCCCACGTATATCCAGTCCCTGCACTAACTACTACTGCAATATCTCCGGCCTGTAATTTTCCCTGTTCATTTGCAAAGTGAAGACCAATGCAAGGATCCAGCGCTGACATATGTCCATAATGATCTAAATATACAACTTGTTCTTCTGCTAGCCCTAGCCCCTGTATCAATTCTATTAACATAGAACGTTTTGTATGCAGTGGTAACAATACTTTAATATCTTTAGGAGTAAATCCACTTTTTCTTAACGCCTCCCGAATCACCTTGTCAAAATTAGGAGTTGAAACCCGGTCTAGACGTTCTTTCATACTAATAGGATCTATTACATCAATAATAATGTTGTCGATTCTCAACAGTATCATAGCTCGCAACCTGCTTCGATCCACCAGCTGGGATACGAACATCTTCATGATCAAAATGAGTCAACGCCCCGTCAGTTAACTTTTTATACTTCCCTCCCTCTTATAACACCAAATATATTTAAGCAATATTCCGAAAGTAAATCCATATTTTACAAAAACTAAATATACTAATATAATAAATAAGTGATTATCACTTAAAAGTAACGGATATGAGTGAGAAAATATTGTTTTATATACTTAGGAGGAATCATAATGAATTTTAAACATGTACTTGCAACAGGCTTAATTACCGCCACATTATTCGGTGCAACGAATGCTCATGCACAAACTGAACGTTTCATCGATGTACCAAAAGGGCATTGGTCTGAAGATTCGATTGACCATTTAACTGAACAAAATGTCATGAATGGTTATGGTAACGGAAAATTTGGATTTGGGGACAATGTAACTCGTGGGCAAGTAGCTGCGATTATTTCAAGATACTTAAAACTAGAAAATACCGGATCTACAAGTAAACATTTCTCTGATATTCATGGGCATATGTTTGAAAACAATATTAAAGCAGCTGCTCAAAAAGGAATCATGACAGGGGACAATAGCACTGACAAGTTTAGACCTGATGATACATTAACTCGATATGAAATGGCTGTTATCTTACAAAAAGCGTTTCATTTACCTGTAAAAACAAACGACCTTTTCTATGATGTTCCAAATAATCATTGGGCAACAAACTCTGTTCGTTCATTGTATAGTAATGGTATTACAAACGGAATTGGAAACTATCAATATGGCGGAAAACTGAATGTAACAAGAGAACAATTTGCAAGGTTTATGTATAGCGCAATTAATGTAAGTCCTTATTTTGTTCCTGATTCTATTCCTGCGAAAGATGAGGATAAGTATAAAGAAATTGAGAATATACTGATTGATTCTGGGTTTTTAAAAACCGATTATAACTATGTATTCACTAAAACTGGTCAAACATATGATGGCATTATGCATTTTAATTTTTCTCCCTATGATGACAGTGCATATAGAATGTCTATTCATAGTGATGATCCTGTATTAAACGAGCCGGTGAGAAAAATCCTAAATACACTACTACCAACTAAAGCAGATTATCTGTATAGTCTAATTAAAAATCCTACTGCAAGCTCTCGAACAATAGAATTAGATGGTCGCAAAATTGAATTTAGTAGAGACTCTAGTACTAGAGTAAATGTTTATCTTGGAAAACGAAAATACTAAAAGAGTGACTATTTAACATGAATACAAGTAGCTAAATGGTTACTCATAAGAAATAAAAAGGCTGCCCCACAAGTCGGTTTCAACGACTTGTGGGGCAGCTCCTTTAATCTTAATTAGAATTAAGTTCCACTTTCTCTAACCCTTCAGCCAATTGTTTCTTATCTAGCCCTTCTCCTATTACTACCAAGTTCGTTGGGAAACCGAAGTCTTGTTCCAATAAAGTCGGTACCCCGAACGAGTATTGGAATAAGTGAGGATATTTGTCCCCATGAAATTTCACAAAACCTTTTACACGATAAATACTATCTGGTAAATTCGAAAGCCATTCGTATAATTTATCTTGATCAATTGATTTCGTAAATTGATATGTCATCGTTTGTATATGCAAATGCTGTTTTACATGTAGTGTCTCATGTTCCCCATCATTCGTAAATTCAACTTCTTCTATATCCTCTAAAGATATATTACAATACTTTGTTTCAAACAATTTCGCATGATTATTTATTGTTTTCACTTCTTCAATTACTTTGTTCTTATCCGCATCTGTTAGTAAATCTGATTTATTAATTAAAATATGGCTACCAAACTTCAATTGCTCATGTAATAATTGCTGAATGTTTGCACTTAATACACTTCGATTTAACCACCTTACTGCATCTAAAACGACTACAATTGATTTCACTTCCAGGAAAGGCGCTAAAATTGGTGATACACATGCATCTAACACTTCAATTGGATGCGCAACACCTGTCGTTTCTATATAAATGACATCTGGTCTTTCTTGCTGATATAACGAATGTAATTGTATTTCAAGCTCTTCTTTTAGCGTACAACAAATACATCCTTTCAGAAGCTCTCTTAAAACATTCTCTTTTCCAATAATATCTGTATCTACCGAGTATTCACCAATTTCATTCATTAATACTGCAACTTTTCTATTCTTCTTTTTCTCCGCTAACAATAAATTTTGTAATAATGTTGATTTTCCACTACCTAAAAAGCCACCTAATATATGAATTTCTACTTTTTTCACTTGATCGACCATCCATTTCTTTATTTCAAACGTATTCAAAGCGTAATAATTACGATTTATATTTATTATTTTATTAAAAGAGTGGTGATTTGTAAATATATGTTCACTTTTCGTTTACTTCATGAGCAACTCGAATTCCAGACTCTATTGCTCCTTGCATCCACCCATGTGTTAATGTCGTATGCTCTCCGGCAAAATGCACTTTCCCAGATGGTGGTGTAATATACGGAAATAACTCGAGTTCTTGGCCCGGTTCGAAAGCTGTAAATGCGCCGCAAGAATACGGATTTTGACTCCAGCTAAAAGATGCCCCTGTAACAAACTCACTATAAACGATGTCACCGTATATTTCCGCTAAATTTCTTAATGCATAACGAATGCGTTCACTATTCGGTAAACTATCCCATGTTAACGCCTCATCTGCCCACGTATAACTCGCTAAAACGGTAGCTGCCCCTGGTGTATGAATGCCATAACTCGGATAATATGTAAACCGTATAGGTAAATCTGTAATAGATTTACCGCCACATTGCCCCACTCTTTCCCAAAATCTACTTTTAAACTCTATCGCAATTTTAGTTGCAGCAATATAATTTAATTCACGAATTGCTCGTCTTTTATAATAAGAGAATAAATGATACGGCCGAACTTCTACAAATCGTAACGCTGAAAATGGAATTGTGATAATAGCAATATCACTTGTTATAGTAAATCGCTCTAACGTTTGCTCACGATTTCCTTGTAACATTACTTTATTATCTTCTTGTATAATTTTCTCTACTTTATATGACATAAAAATATTATCCTTTAGCTGTGGCAAAAATGAATTGGGTAATACATCCATTCCACCCGTTATCTCATAATATTTCGTCGTTGAAGTAAAAAAAATCATTTCCCGTAATACTTCAATTAAAGACATTCCCATATAAGCTTCCATATCAAGAAGTACCCCAATCAAATCTATTGCACCGTCTGAATAATATTCAGTTAAAAATGAGCCGAGCGAATATGTTTTATACTTTTTTTCAACGATAATCCAGTTTTTATTAGGATCTTTTTTTATAAAATTTAGTATGGGTTCTAATACTACTAACATTAACTCTTCTGCCGTTTTCCCTTTTTCATTCTCTAAAACAGGATATCCAAGTATACTTGGATTTTTTTCGAATATGCTCAATCTCGTTTTAATATTATTCGTATAAATAATATCTGAAGCGGTTTTATTTATAAACAGATTTAACGGTAATTTAAATTTATGAATATAAGCTAAAGTTAACTCGTGTGTTCCAGGAATTCGCATCGGCCCTGCATTAAAATATAAACCAGAGCTAAATGGTTCACGAATCGTATATATTCTTCCGCCTATTCGATTATTTGCTTCTAAAATTGTTATGTTATGCCCTGCTTCTTTCAATAACGATGCTGCAACTAATCCTGAAATCCCTGCACCAGCAATAATAATTTGCTTTGGATTCTTCGTTTTAACGAGCCCCACATTAATAATATGAAGCATTTTCCCCATCGTTAATGGCTGCATCATACCCTTTTCCCCTTTGATAAAGGATTTTATTGCATTATATTCCTTTAACTTACTTCCTATGTTTCATGCAAGAAATTGCAAGGATACATTTTCAAATACTTGAATATCTTTTATAAAATGTAATAAACTAGATATGACTCTATAGAAGTAAGACGTATTATCTTACATAATAAAATCAATGAAATTGCGAGGAATTTTGAAATGAAAAAAGGGATTAACCGTGTTGTATTAGTAGGAACAGGAGCAGTTGGATGTAGTTATGCTTACTGCATGATTAACCAAGCTGTAGCTGAAGAATTTGTTTTAGTTGATGTAAACGAGGCAAAAGCTGAAGGAGAAGCCATGGATTTAAGTCATGCAGTTCCATTTGCTCCAGCTCCAACTAGAGTATGGAAAGGCAGCTACGAAGATTGTAAAGATGCTGATCTTGTAGTCATTACGGCTGGATTACCACAAAAACCAGGCGAAACACGTTTAGATTTAGTTGAGAAAAACGCGAAAATCTTCAAACAAATCGTTCGTAGCATTATGGATAGCGGATTTGATGGTATTTTCTTAATCGCAACTAACCCTGTCGATATTTTAACTTACGTAACTTGGAAAGAATCTGGTTTACCAAAAGAACGCGTAATCGGTTCTGGTACAACACTTGATTCTGCTCGTTTCCGCTATATGTTAGGTGAGTATTTCGATATTGGTCCACACAACATTCATGCTTATATAATCGGTGAACATGGTGATACGGAACTTCCTGTTTGGAGTCACGTATCAGTCGGTATTCAAAAACTACAAACGCTTCTTGATAAAGACAACACATACACGCAAGAAGATTTAGACAAAATCTTCATAAACGTTCGTGATGCAGCTTACCATATTATCGAGCGAAAAGGTGCAACTTACTATGGTATCGGTATGTCACTTCTACGTGTTACAAAGGCGATTTTAAACGACGAAAATAGCGTATTAACAGTATCAGCTTACTTAGAAGGCCAATACGGTCAAAAAGATGTTTATATCGGCGTACCTGCTGTTTTAAATCGCGGCGGTGTTCGTGAAATTTTAGAAGTGGAATTAAGTGAAGAAGAAGAATTAAAATTCGATCACTCTGTTCAAGTATTAAAAGAAACAATGGCTCCAGTTCTTTAATTGTGTATGCAAAAAAGCAATCCAATTTATTTTGGATTGCTTTTTTGATTGTTCCTTGAAAACATCAGTTATTTTCTATCATTTCCTATTTTTTAAACTGTTCCTCATTGTTTACATCAAGTACATCTAATAAAAAGATAAAGATTGGTATCCCGATAATAAGCCCCCATATTCCAAGGAAATGTTCTGAGAAGATGAGAATCATAAATGTATAAAAGATTGGCAAATTCGTTTTCGCAGACATAAACTTCGGGTTTAAAAAATAACTTTCAAGAGCATGGATTACTGTAATGAACACAAGTATGTATACAACGTACATAACTCCGCCTACGTTATATGCAATAATACAAAGTGGAAACAAGGAAATGATTACCCCGGCAACAGGGATTAATCCAAGTAAGAAAATCATGACAGCTAATACGAGAAGCTGCGGAAATCCTAAAACAATTAATGCAATGACAGTAAGAATACAATTTACAACTGCAATTAAAAACTGCGCTTCAATTACTTTACCGAACGATCTTGCAAACCTTTCACCAAAATATGCAATCTCCTCATAAAAAACCTTCAGACTACTATCTTTAAATTTCGAAGTAAATGATATGATGCGTTCTTTTTCTAATAAGAAAAATAAACTTAAAATAAGAGAAAGGAGTATTTGCAAACTGACTTTTCCTATATTTGCAATCGATTGATATATGACATCTACACCTTGTTCTATATATTTTGATACTTCCATTCCGTTAATTGTCGAAAGTGCATATTTAATGATTTCATTATCAGGTGGGTTTTGAAAAAACAATTTAAATTGATAAATCAATTGTGAAATTTGTATCGTTAACACAGGTAAATATTTATATAATGTCGTGCCAATAAAGGAAACTAATATGATATACAAACAGGCGATAACAATTTTCCGGTTCACTTTCAATTTCTTTGAAATAAAACGTTGAAAACGATCCATTAAAAATGTCAGTATAAACGTAATTAATATTAAATTGATCATACTTTTTAATCCATATAATACTAACGCTACTATTATTAAAACGAGAAACCGTTGAAACCCTCTACTTCGAAAGAAATTTTTCACTTCATTCATTAAGATTTAACCTCCCCCTTCAGTGGATGGAAATTGAATATATTACATTTTATGAACTTCTATAGACAATCTTTCTTACTAATTAGAAAGAATCCTTTTTTTCTTTTTATATTGTTAGATTCTATTTACATTAGCCACCTACTTACTTCAATGGAGCTCTTTTTTTCGTTTACCCTTTTACAATTTAGGTGATTTTCTATTTTTAGACTGCTGTTCATACGCATAACCAATATTGAATAGTTCCTTCTCACTGAATTGCTTCCCGACAAACACTGCACCTACTGGCTCTCCATTGTTATCATATCCTGCTGGCACCGCTAATTCTGGATAGCCAGAAGAACTTCATCGTTGTTAATCATAACTAAAGCATCCAAACCTTTTTCTACTAAATATCTATCTAGCTCTTTTCTTGCATTTTCTTGACTCGTTTGCACTACTTTTTCAAACTCATCTTTCGTTATAACAGATTTTTCAGACGCCTCAATTAATGTTTGTCCATATTTTATTCGTCTATTACTATCCTTTTTATTAAACGCTATAATCTCTTCTAACGATTTTACCGGTACATTTTTTTGCTGTGAAAAATAATCGTTAACATTATGTTTGAATTCATATTCTAATGTTTGCAGATTATCTACACCCTCGCTGTTTAACTGAATATCATCAGTCAATATCGCACCTGCATCTTGAAGGTCTTTTCTAATCTTTTCTGCTACTTTCTTTCTATTCTCATCTTGTTGATCTATTGAAAAAAGAACCCCTATTTTTTTCCCTTTCAATCCATCTATTGATAAATCCTTCGTATAATCAATTCTTTCTTTTTCTTTCATTTTTTCTGTCATAGTATCTTTTTCATCATAACTTACCATTATGTTAAATAACGTTGCCGCATCCTTTACCGTTCTTGCCATCGGCCCTGCTGTATCAAGCGTTTCAGCTAACGGAATAATCCCTGATCTACTCACCATACCTAGTGTTGGACGTAATCCAACTACTGATTGCTGCGTCGCTGGTGCTACAATTGATCCAGTCGTTTCTGTCCCGATTGCAAGCGGCGCAAAATCTGCCGCAACTACTGTAGCAGATCCAGAGCTTGATCCTGATGTATCAAACGTAATCGGACCGTACGGATTCAAATTTTGTCCTTTTTTCCCGCTATATCCGCTAGGCATTGTAAAGGATAAATAATTTTCCCATTCAGACATATTCGCTTTTCCTAAAACAAAAGCACCTTCTTCTTTCAACTTCTTCACGATTGTCGCATCTTCATCTGCAATCCAATCTTTTAACACATACGTGCCCGCACTTGTCGGCATCACCTTTTCTGTTTGTACATTATCTTTTACGATAACCGGCATGCCGTATAAGTTCGATTTCTTATTTGAAGACCTTTCTTTATCTAACTTTCGCGCTTCTTCCATTGCATTTGGATTAATCTCTGTAACAGCATTTAATGATATTCCATTTTGGTCATGTTCTTGTATTCTAAAAAGATAAATACTCGTTAACTCCTCATATGATAATTTTCCATCATCAATCATTTTTTGAAGCTCGTTCACAGTCGCATTTACAACCTCTTTTTCTTTTATCTTCAAATTATCTATGTTAATCCCTTTCAACTGATTATGTATCGGTTTTAACACTCTATCTTTATCATATACGATACGCTCAGGTTCCTTTGGAAAATAATTTTTATACACGTAATATCCTCCGGCACATGTCAATAGGACGATACCCCCAGCAATTGACAGCGTTATCTTTATCCACTTTTTCATGCTGTTTCCTCCGCTCTAAAAGTTGCTCCATTGTATTGAAAAAGAGAGTTATCCTCATAACTCTCTCTAATTAGAATGCTAAATGAAAAAATAAAGGATTTCAATTTCATTACTTCTTTTTTTGCATTTGCTTCGCTAATAATTCTTTCACTTGATTATATGATAATCCCGAATTTTCATTTAAACGTTTTACTTCTTCAACATCAGTACCTACCACTGTATACTTTTTCTCATCATTCATTTTCCCACTTCCCTTTCGATTATTTCTTATATTTTTCCCCTAAACTCTTATTAATTAACACAAATACAAATACGGAAACTGGACGAAATTCAATAGCTAAAGGGAATTCAGTTACATAAGAGGAAAAGATAAAAAAATGTCGAATGTATATACTTGTTAAATTTAAGGGCTTGGAGGGTACATTTTGAAAACATATGAGTTTGAACATAACATTCCAACATTAGAAGAGTACAAATATTTGTGTGATTCTGTTGGGTGGACTGATTATATGAATTTTGATGTAGCAGATACTTCACTGAAGAATTCTATTCACTGCATCACAGTGAAAGATAATGAACAAATAATTGGCATGGGGCGAATTGTTGGTGACGGATCTATCTATTTCTATATTCAAGATATAGTAGTTCATCCGGATTATCAGAAACATGGTATCGGGAAAGAAATCATGCATCGTTTAGTTGCATACTTACATGAGAATGCCCCTGATAAGGCGTTTGTCGGTTTATTTGCATCAGAAGGTAAAGAATCGTTCTATGAAAAATTTGATTTTAAGGATTACTCACCAAACATGACGGGGATGTTTACTGTCATTACAAAACAATAAACATAACAGATTTTTAATTGTAAGGAAAAACTTCGATTCATATGAAGGAAATCGTTCTTGCAGTAAGAGTTTAACATTGCATACGAAAGGAGAGTACATATATGACTAATACGTACTCTCCTTTTATTTTACTTTTTATATATTAAATTTCTTAATAAAATTTCACTACATCTTCAGTAGGTAAGAAAGTTCTTTCTCCTGGTTGTTCATTTGGCTCACCAAATGGCATTTGTCCTACTAAGCTCCACTCTGCTGGAATGTTCCAAGTTTCTTTCACTTCAGCATCTACGATTGGATTGTAGTGTTGCAGGGATGCACCAATTCCTTCAGCCGATAATAACATCCATACAGTATGTTGTAACATTGCATTTCCTTGATGAGACCAGAATGGGAACTGATCTTTATATAATGGTGCATTTTCTTGCATTTTTTCTACTGTTGCTTGATCTTCAAAGAATAACACAGTCCCAACACCTGCATGGAAACCTTTTAATCTTTCTACAGTCGCTTCAAAGTTTTCTGCTGGTACGCGGGCTCTTAGTGTTTCTTTAACAATATCCCAAAACTTTTCATGTTCTCCATCCATTAATACAACCATACGACCACTTTGCATATTGAAAGATGTTGGTGCGTGTAAAGCTGTTTGTAAAACTTCTTCAATTCTTTCTTTCGTAATTGCATCGTTTTTTGTTACTTTACGAATAGAACGACGGTTCACGATTGCTTCTTTTAAATTTGTTGTAGTTGCTGACATTTTAATTCCTCCAAATATTTGTTTTATAATTTATTTTGTTATTTCATAACAAGCGAATTAGCAATATCCATCTGTATTACATTGCATACCTTCAAATGAATTTGTTTTATCCTTTTCAATTTCTTTATCGATGACTCTTTGTAGCGTTTCTTTACTAGCAAGCCCTTGAATGACTTCATCTCCAATCATGACAGTTGGAACAGCCATAATATTTGCTTCATCATATGCATGCTGAATTGCTTCTTGATGCTTTTCTTTATATTTACGAGTTACTAAAGCATCTTTAAATTCAGCTTCAGGAAGACCTACTTCTACCGCTAATTTTGTTAAAACATTAATATCTTCAATGTTTTGCTCTTCTTGGAAAAATGCGGTGAATACGCGGTGATGATACTCATTTCCTAGTCCACGTTCTTTCGCAAATTGACATCCTTCGAAAGCTAAATGTGTATATGGATGCGGTGAAACACGCGGCAAACGCATATCGATTCCTAACTTCTTCGCAGTTGGAAGAATAAAAGCATCCCATGAGCCTAATTTTTCTGGCTCATTCCATGGATCTATTTTTGAATATGGACTTGGACGTAATTCAAATGGCATCCATTCAATTTCTACATCTTTCTCTTTCGCTACTTCATCTAATGGACCTTTTGCTAAAAAACAAAATGGACATATAAAATCTGAGTATACTTTCATTTTTATAGTCATACTTTTACACCTTACCTTTATAGTTGTAATTAAATTAGTTACATTAATAACAAAAAAATATAAATATGATTTAAGCATTCATTTTTTCTTGCAAAGTTTCAAACAAATGCCCCATCGTAATATTTCTCAAAATTTCTTCCATCGCAGATTGCGCTTGTATTAATATAACTTCTAACACCGCTTGAATATTTGCTCCAATTGGACAATCTGGATTTGGTTGCTCGTGAATATGAAATAGTTTGTCTTCTTTGACTACATTTACTGCATGGTATACATCTAACAATGTGATTTCGTGTAAATCCTTTAATAATCCGGCACCACCTGGACCGCGATTTACATATACAAAACCAGCTTGTTTCAAGTACGACATCATTTTACGAATGACTACTGGATTTGTGTTTACACTTTCAGCTATATAGTCTGAAGTACAAAGTGAAGATGGATTGTTTTTCAAAATAGATAAAATATGAACAGCTATAGAAAAGCGGCTACTAATTTTCATCGTGATCACCACCTCGATGTAATCATTATAGTTACAACAAAAAGATAAGTCAATCCTTTTCATAGATTTTTTATAAGCAAATTAAAAAGTGTCCCATTATGATATATGAGACACCTCTTTTTATTCTGCAAATAGCGCTTGAAATTCTTCAATAAATAGCTGCACAGCGATTGAGGAATCCTTTAATGAAGGAACAGCTAAAGCAATTTCTCTCCATACTT
This sequence comes from Bacillus sp. MMSF_3353, assembly GCF_030733445.1. Lineage (NCBI taxonomy): Bacteria > Bacillati > Bacillota > Bacilli > Caryophanales > Bacillaceae > Bacillus > Bacillus sp. MMSF_3353. The sequence goes on along the minus strand of NZ_JASHJA010000005.1, from coordinate 10,133 downwards.
GTGGTTCCAATTCTCTCGTTTGCACATTCTGTGGTAAATTCGTTAAAGATAATTCGGCTAATATTGCAATACCTAACCCTTCTTGAATCATATTTAAAGCTGTAGTAACGGTCGATATTACATACTCAGCCCGAAGTGGTACGTTGGCTTGTTTAAACATATCAATAATGGGTGGTTCGTATCCACCCTTACATAATATGATCGGTTCATTCTCTAAATCACTAATTGCAATAGAGTCCTTCTTACAAAGAGGATGATCATCTCTTAAGATAGCAACCATTTTCCCCTTCGTTAATGGGACAATCTCCATCTCTTTATTAGGCAAAATGACAATTCCTATATCAACAACCCTCGATACTAACCAATCTTCAACTTCTTTAATCGTTCCTTCACAAAGAACGACTTCTAAGTTCGGATACTTCTCCTTAAAAAGGTTTATCATTTTGGGTAAGAAATGTGCAGAAGCACTCGGAAAACTCCCAATTCGAATCGTCCCAACTTCGTGTCCTTTCTCCATCGCAACTTCTTGTTCAATCTTCTCTACACCGTTCAAAATCTCTCTAATATGCACAAGAATTCTGTTTCCTACATCCGTAACGATTAGCCCTTTTCGTTTATCACGTATAAGAATCGTAACTCCTAACTCTGACTCAATACTTGAAATCGCATGACTTACAGCTGGCTGCGTCATATTTAACACCCGAGCAGCCTTCGTAAAACTACCTAACTCAACAGTTTTTATTAATACTTGCAGTTGTGTAATGGTCATAACTAATCACTTATACTCCTTATAAAAAAGATTCATTTTATTTATTACAGTCGATATCATATCATAGTGAAATGAATAACAACAAGGAGGTCTTACCGTGACACAACTTTCTCGAACTAAGACGGCCATAATCCTTACCTTTCTCGTTTTCATGTGGGGAATCAATTGGCCTTTATCTAAGTTTGCCCTGCATTATACACCACCCGTTTTATTTGCAGGCGTTCGAACTTTAATTGGAGGATTCATTTTACTTCTTTTCGCATTACCGAAATACAAAGAGTTACACTTAAAAGAAACTTGGCATTTATACGTTATTTCTTCTTTACTTAACATCATTATATTTTACGGATTACAAACTGTAGGCCTTCAATATATGCCCGCTGGGTTATTTTCCGCCATTGTATTTCTACAACCTGTTTTACTCGGCATTTTCTCATGGATTTGGCTTGAAGAATCTATGTACGGCTTAAAAATTTTCGGGCTTGTTCTTGGATTTATTGGCGTAGGTGTCATTAGCTCTAGTAGTTTAACTGGACATATTTCTATTATAGGAATCCTTCTCGCGATAGGATGCGCGATTGGCTGGGCACTTGGAACAGTATTTATTAAGAAGACTGGGCACCGCGTTAATTCCATTTGGATGGTAACACTGCAGCTTATTATTGGCGGGCTTTGCTTAATTGGATTTGGATCAAAGTTTGAAAGCTGGTCTAGTATTGCTTGGAGTATACCGTTTGTTAGTGTTCTACTCTTTATTTCATTCTTTGTAATTGCAATGGGATGGCTTGCATACTTCACTCTTGTTGGAGCCGGTGAAGCAAGTAAAGTTGGGGCTTATACATTCCTCATTCCACTAATCGCTATTATTGTAAGTTCAATTTTCTTACATGAGGCCATTACTATTAGCTTATTCATCGGACTATTATTTATTGTTGTGAGTATTTGTTTCGTAAATATAAAGCCGAAAACACTTGCTGTAAGGCAGCAGGTTGAAGTGAAATAAATATGGGAAAGAGCCTACTGTTTGTAGGCTCTTTTTCATATATTACTTTTTACGGCGCACTACAAAAACACACGCCCCTACCGACGATACAATCGCCAAAATAGATAGGGCAATTGCTATCAATTGCATATTACTAGTACCTTCATTCTTTTCTACATTAGACACTTCACCATGTTCCCCTGTTAATGACGTACCTTTTGCAATTGTAGTAAGTGAATGTGGTTTTTCAGCTTTTTCATCGCCTGTCCATTCAACAATTTCTCCGTCTTTATATTGTTGATATGCATCCCAAACTATTTTTTGTTCTTTATCCGGATTTTTAGCGACGAAAGTAAATCGCTGGAACTGACCGGGTAAAATCCCTTCTCCCGTTGCTTCCCACACTACAGTTTTAACTTTTCCAGCATTATTTTTCTGCTCTTCCACTTTCCATCCTGGCACGGGTTCATACTGTTGAAACTCCACTCCAGACGGTATTTTCAGTGTAACTTTTGTCGTTGCTACATTCTTTTCAACCGGTACTTTTATCGTGTAAGTCTCCCAAGAATTAACGTCCGAAGTCGCTGGCTTCACAGCGACGTGCGCACTAACTGGTAACGAAAAAATGCCCATTGCAATAATTGTTGCGATCATTGTTGTGCCAATTTTTTTTATACGTTTCATTTTCTATTAACTCCTTTTTATTTATACCTTCTCTTTATCTGCCGCCTACTATAAATTTATAATCCGTATCAAAACTATCAAGAGATTTTGTTAATCCGTGCACTTGTATATTCCAGTTTCCTGTCATATTAATATACATACCTTCCGCTTCATATTCTCCTGGTGACACGGCCGAAACTTTAAATGAACCTTTTCCCATATTCATATCTAATGATTGCGTAGTTAAAATAATTTGCTCCATATCAGTAACAGGTTGGCCATTTTCATCCTTTAAAGTAATATGGAATGTATTTTGTCCTACTTTATTAGGACTTACATGTAAAGTAAGTTCATACCCATTATCTAATTGCTTACTCTCTGTAAAAGGTCCAGTAGGAGGCATCGGTGGTGTTTGTACGTTTGTCATAAAAGCTACGATGACGAAAATGATAATTCCAATGATAAACTCTACTTTCACCGTAGCGCCTAATCCTTGCTCCGCTCTCATTTTCCCTTTCACATAGTGAACAATTCCCAATATCCCCATGAAAATGAATAAAAGTATCTTTGCTAATAAAGCTAATCCATACTTCGTATCAAATAACGAGTGGATAGTTGGAATAAAGAATGTACTGTTAAAAAGACCTGTTATTAAAATCACGATGACAGCACCTGTTGCCCACGGCGAAAAACGCTTAATCATATCCCAATACATACTCCACTTGTCATCCTCTTTACGTAAAAGAAGAATAATGGATGATAGACCACCAATCCATAATGATGCTGCAAATAAATGCAGAAAATCCATAACGACAGCAATCTCTTTAAACTTTAAACCATATGCATGACTATTAAATGCTTTCATAACAAGGATCCCAATAAACAATACTATCGGAATGCTCCATACTTTAAACGACGACAGCTTCTCACGCTTCATCGCAAAATAAGTAACAATTATAAGCGAACTAATAAGAACCATTTGAGTAATCCATACATATCCAAAAACAGAAAGCTGTAATGTTTCTTTTAATAGTAATGGATCGAATGCTTCTAACCATGAAACATCAGCATTTATTTTCGCTTGCAATGGCAGATTGAATAATAAGCTAATCAATATACCCAATAATGAGATCCATATTATGTTCTTACTCCTTGATCGAACCGAGGTTGCATTCCCTTTATACATAATAAGATTAAAGAATAGCACTCCTATAAATAGTGAGAAACTTGTATATAGTACTCCACGTTCCATAATCATATCTATTTGCGGGACATATCCCATCTCTTCTACTTGTACGTCGTCTGCTCCCGCTTCTGCTGCCCCAATGCGGAACGGAATAACTCCTTGAATGGGATGCCCATCAGCAGAAATCACTTTCCACTGAATAGAGTAGAGACCGTTTTTCAAATTTCCTTTTAACCCTGCTTCTAATAACTTTTTGTTTTTCTTATCAATATGAGCATCTTTTAAATCTACTCTTGTACCTGAGGTATCTCTTACAAACAATGTATTAAAATGCGAAACTTGTATATCCTCATCAAATTCAATTTTCACTACAGATGGTGCTTTCTTCAACGTTTCATTTTCAGCAGGGTTTGATTTCACAATGTACGCATGAGCAGATGCACTTTTTGGTATCAATATAATAAGCACACATGCAATTAATAGCCATGCCCCTAACCTTCTCATTACTTTCACAACCATTTCACTTCTTTCTTCCACATCACTATATTTTCATTCCTTTAACTTCCCAAGTTCAATTTTCCGGCGAAATATTAACCTGATTAAATATAAGTTTCTACACAGTGTAACTCTTTATTTCTCTCTCACCCCTAAACTTCCAATACAATAGTAACTACCTTCAGTGATACAACTTACATTTTTAAAGTCGATTGTTATTATATCATAAAATATATTTATGTAAGTTCCTGACGAAGAAAAGTTATCGTGAATCATTTGTGAAGAAAGTGTGAAATACATAAATAAAAAAGGTATTACGTTATTACGCAATACCCTTCTTCTATCATAAAATTTCTTTACTTCTCTTCTGGATAATCACAATACTCAATGATTGTTCCCTCTGTATCAGCTGGGTTAAGATATATTAATCTTCTACCGTGCTTATTAATTCGAAGTGTATGCTCTAACGTTCGAATACCTTGTTCTTTTAGCTCTTCTAGGGCCACATCTAAATCATCGACACGATATGCAACGTGATGAACACCTTTACCTTTTTGTTTAATAAAGCGTGCTATTGGAGATGTCGTATTATTCGTAGGCGCAAGTAATTCAATTCTATCTCCATCCACTTCAAGAATGGCTACTTCGCTTTCAACACCAGGAGCTTCACTTACGTAACGATCTATTAAAGTTCCTAACAACACCTTTTCATAAAAACGTATCGTACTATCTATATCTCGAACTGCGATGCCGATATGATCAATTGTTTTTTTCATTTTATTTCCCCTACTACTTTATTTTCTTTCATTATTAATAGTAACAAAAAAAGTTATAGAATCAAATTCTATAACTTTTTTATTTACCCTATTTTCTTATTCGCACTAGCGGGTTGAACTTGATTTTTTGCTTTTAACACGCTAATGCCATATCCGATAAATCCACCGATAATCGCTGGGAAGATCCATCCTAATCCTACTTCTTGCATCGGAAGGAATTTAGTGAACACTCGGCTTACTACTTCAATGTTAACTCCAGCTGCACTTAATCCATCGAATAAGCTGATGATAAATGTTACGATTAAGCTCACTTGATAAACTTCAGCTCTTCCTTTGAATAATGAATGGAAGAATGTTAAGAAAATCAATACGATTGCTAGTGGATAAATTGCTGTTAGTACTGGAACAGAAACTGCGATTAATTGTGTTAATCCTACGTTTGCAACAATTGCACTAAATACACATAGCGTGATTGCAATCGCTTTGTAAGGAACATTTGGGAATAACTTATGGAAGAATGAAGAACATGCTGATACAAGTCCCACACTAGTTGTTAAACACGCTACTGTAATCATTAATCCTAATAATACTCCACCATATGATCCAAAATAGTAGTTAGAAACTTTTGCTAATACTTCTCCACCATTCTCTAAATGTCCAAGCTTTGCAACACTTGAAGCACCCATATAAGAAAGAGCTGTATAGATAATTGCTAAAATAGATGCTGCAATGATTGTCGCTTTTGCACAAACGATCATAATCTGCGTTTTCGTTTTCGCACCTTTTTCTTTAATTGCATTAATGATGATGATTCCAAATACGAATGATGCAAGCGTGTCCATTGTTAAGTATCCTTCTTGGAATCCTTTAAAGAATGCATGTGATGTATAAGCTTCCACTGGTGCTTGCATATCTCCAATCGGATGTATAAAAGCAACGATTACTAAAATACCAATGAAAGTTAACTTAATTGGCGTTAAGATTTTTCCAACAATATCGACAATTTTCGCAGGATTTAGCGAAAAAAAACAAGTGATGCTAAAGAATACAATTGTGAAAAGAATTAAAGGTGTAGAACCTACTCCTTCTGGCATAAACGGTTTAAGACCAATTTCATAAGAAACATTTCCTGTTCTTGGTATTGCAAATAACGGGCCAATCGCTAAGTATAAAACTGTTGTAAACACAATCCCGAATACTGGGTGTGCACGACTTGCTAATGACTGTAAATCATCTTTACCCGAAAAACCAAATGCCAGTACACCTAGTAATGGTAATCCAACACCCGTTACTAAAAATCCAGCGTTAGCAATCCATACATTCTCTCCTGCCGATTGACCGAGCATTGCTGGGAATATTAAATTTCCTGCTCCAAAAAATAGTGCAAATAACATTAATCCAATAACTACTATGAACGAAAACGGTACTTTATTCGCCATAATATAACCCCCATTCAAATTTCCTTATCTCATTTTCCATTTTTAACTAATTGAATTTTCTGAATATTAAATTCGACTATCAACTATTCTTGAACTCATTATAGTTTGTCATATAATATTTTGCAATACTATTTTCAAACTTTTCTTTTATTTTATAAATATACATTTTTTAACATAGAAATAGACTAAAAAACCAACATGGTCATCCATGTTGGTTTTTTACATTTACTATCAATTAAAATTTCGCCGCTACTTTTTTAACGTTCTCTAAACCTTCTTCAACAATTTGTTGTGAACGATCTGGATATTGATTGTGCCCTTCAATTACAACAGTCTCTGGATTTGTAATTCCCCAGAACCCAAGCACATTCGTTACATAATTAACTGCCATTTCCATAGGAGCCATTTGTTCTGAAGAGTAATCTGAACCACGCGCACCTAATACAACGACTTTCTTATCGCCAGCTAAACCTACTGGGCCATTTGCTGTATATTTAAATGTTTTTCCAGCTTGAGATAAGTATGAAATATATGTGATTAATGGCGCTGGTACTGTGAAGTTCCATAGTGGGAACGCAAATACAACTTTATCAGCTTCTAAAAACTGATTTAAATATTGATCTACCGTTGCTACAGCCTTCTCTTCTTCTGCTGTTAACTCCATTCCTTGACTACGTTTATATCCACCTGAAATAGCGATATTTCCGTAATACGGAAGATCTAATGCAAATAAATCTAACTCCGTAATTTCTGTATTTGGGTTGGCTTCTTTATAAGCACTTACAAATGTTTCATACATTCTTGAACTAACTGCTTGCTCCGCTGGACGATCGTTTGCTTTTACAAATAATACTTTTGACATTGTTTTATTCCCCTCTACTTTTGTATTTTCTTCTTTTTTACCAAATAAAGAGCTAAATAATCCCATTTTCTTCACCTAAACTTTCTTATCATATTCATTATTCATCATCATAAAAATTCTTATTCTAATAAAGTGAAACTTTAATCAGTGGGGGAGTTCTTCATCCCCCACTGATTATTAGTTGAACCAATCGGGCTTTTATGGGCAGTTGATCTCCGCCTAACTTCTTTGCTTTCGCTGAATTCTGAGGTGGGGGTCTTACTGCCCATTAATGCGGGATAAAAAGTTCCAATTGATACCTTAAGTAAAACAATTAATACTTTTTGTTATTTAATTACCTTATGTAAGTGATTGTAATACACTTCACTTACTTTAGTCAAGTAACTTTAAATAAAAAAATATCTCGAATTAAAAATAAAAACCTCGATACAATTAAAACATCCATTGTAACTTTATTATTTGTATAATGGATGTTGAGAGGGCAATTCATATTTAGAAAGGATTTACTCATGAGCACTATAGAAAAGATTCAAACTTTTATTATTCTTTTTGCTGTTACATGCGGCATCGTACTCGGACAATTTAATTTGATACATATGTATGCAGAGCAATTTATTGTCCCCTTCTTATTTTTCATGCTGTATGGATTATTTCTCAGCATTCCATTGAAAGAAATAAAAAATGGATTCCGCAATTTAAAATTCGCTGGAACAAGCCTTACTATTAATTTTGTATGGACACCTTTACTCGCTTGGGGATTAGGAGCACTATTTCTTTCAGATCACCCAGCACTTTGGGTTGGATTTATTATGTTAATGGTTACTCCATGTACAGATTGGTACTTAATCTTTACTGAAATAGCGAAAGGAAATGTAGCACTTTCTACTGCAATTTTGCCTGTAAATTTAATTTTGCAAGTACTACTCCTTCCCATTTATTTATTTTTATTTGCTGGTGTCATGAAGACTGTAGCGGTTTCTGTTTTAGTAGAAAGTATTGTTATCGTAATCTTCTTACCATTTGTACTTGCACACGCTACAAAATTCATTATGAATAAACTGAAAAAAGCTGAAACACTCGAGAATAAACTCATTCCGTTTTTCAGCTCTGCTCAAATTGTATTTTTAAGTTTAGCAATCGTAGCGATGTTTGCATCACAAGGAAAATATTTACTACAAAATATGAATGTCGTTTTATTACTACTCATTCCTGTTCTATTGTTCTTCATCATTAATTTTGTACTGGGACAATTTATCGGACGCATAATGCGTTTATCTTATAAAGATACAGTAAGTTTAAACTTAACAACATTAGCAAGAAACTCACCTGTTGCACTCGCCATCGCTGTAACAGCTTTTCCGGACGAGCCTCTTATCGCACTTGCACTCGTTATTGGACCGTTGATTGAACTGCCAGTACTTGCTTGTGTTTCACAAGTGTTGTTACTTATTAAGAAAAAACAGTAATATACATAAAAAAACGTCCTACTTTAGGACGTTTTTTTATTGTCGAGAAATTATAGAAGTAACGATAATTATCAGCTCTAAGGATTTTATACGTTATAGAAAATTAGCTTGTCGTTACATTAACAAAACCTTTCTAATTAAACATTATAGGAAAAGTAAATATAACGAAAGCTGCCCAAAGTCCGTAGATTGGCAAATACTTCGTAACAGCATCTTGGATAGCTGTCGGTCCTGATTTGTTTTGTAGAAAACGCATATAGGAAAACATAATCCAAATGAGATTTGCCCAAATCAGTATGTTTACGCCTAAAACAGCAAGTCTATTAGGTGTAATCCCGTAAGAAGAAAGTCTGAATACAATGGCTGACAATGCGACAGTGTCTATAATAAGCGCCAGAACAATTAAGGCAAAATTTATATAATCTGAAATGCTCTTTTTCTCGTCTGAATCACTCTCAACGATAGAAAATATAGTAACAGCCAATACACCAAGGAGTATTCCGTTGAAGGCCATTAGGAAATTGCGGTCCAAGAATGGATTTTTCCCGACCCAAATTACCGTTATTAGATAGATAAACAATGTGATCAAGACAAGCGGACTAAAAATTTTAGATATGTATGGTGTAATATTTTTAGCAAGTTTAAGATTCAATGATACTAAGTATGCAGCCACTACAGCGAGAGCGGCAGCTCCAAATAAAACAACATTACTAAAATAGAACTCTCCTATATCCAAGTCAACGAAGCTAAATAATCGCATGGTGAATAATGCTAGTATCATTCCGCTCACTGCCATACTCGCGTAGAGAAGACCATATTCTAAATTAAATTTAATATACGCTAATCTTGTACTACCTTTTGAATATTCATTTCCCGTAAACGCAAGTCCCAATAAGACCCATAACATTATAGGAAGATGTAAATACGCAAGGATACTGCTGTCTTTATAATTTAATGGCAACATATTAAGATACAACCCGGCAATTAGGAACAACGCTGCAAGTAAGTAAATAATACTTTTTTTCGGAGTATTATTGTAAATAAAATAAGCAGCAATAAAGGGAATTACACCAAAAGCCAAGTTAATTGGAGCAATTGCTTCCTGCTCGACAAAGTGGAAAATGATTCTAGTGCTTAGCCCAGCTAGAATAGCTAACATGCCCATGAATAAGAAACCTTTTTGAAACAGCGATATTTTTTCTTTATTTGCCGTCTCCTTGAAATTCAATCTTTCATACCAAGCAGCTAGAAGCTGAGAATCAGGGTTTTCATCCCATGCTTGTGAGAATGACTTTTTAAAAGCTTTCGGGTCTTTTCTATACATTCTCTCCAACTCATGAGGGTTATCCATATTTTTAATAATCAAATTGTGATTGTTCATAGTTTTACCTCCTCTAATAAAAAACAGCGTTGTTAACTTTCTATAAAAAGCACCTCACTGATTTATTATGATATTGATTTTAATACAAAATTTATTGTTTTACAATAAATATTT